>AP026969.1:640228-1280457 GCA_027923965.1 Comamonadaceae bacterium OS-1 | reverse complement strand
CGGCTTTGGCACGCTGGACGAACTGTTCGAAGTGGTGACCCTGGTGCAAACCGGCAAAGCCAAGGCCGTGCCCATCATCCTGTTTGGCATCGACTACTGGAAAAAGCTGTTCAACCTGGATCTGCTGATTGAAGAAGGTGCCATCTCCCCCGGCGACGTGGAACTGTTCACCTACGTCGACACCCCCGAGGATGCATGGGCCGCTATCCAGGCGTTTTACAAGATATAGGCAACGCCCCCCCGGGCGCACCGCCTCACGGGGACTTATTCAACGTCGCCTTGAGCCCCCAGGCGGTACGTGAGCCGCCGCCCACCACCGCCCCCACCACCCAAAACAGCCCGGCCACGCCCACATAGGCGCTGGCCACGCCAAACAGCAGCGGCATGGCCACGCTGGACGCGTTGATGCTCATCAGCCGCAGGCCCAGCGCCTCGCCGTGGCGGTGCTCGGGGGTGATCTGGTGCAGGGTGCTCATGATCATGGGCTGCACCGAGCCCAGCGCCAGGCCCAGAAACACCGAACACACGCCCATGGCCGCCGCGCCGGGCAGCAGCGGGTACAGCGCAAACAGCGCCGCCGTGGTCCACATGGCCCCCACGATCACCGCCCACTCGCGCAGCCGCGCCGCCACCAGCGGCATGGCCATGCGCACCACCGCCGCCGCAATCGCAAAGCCGCCCAGGATGGTGCCGATGGTGGACGCACTCAGGCCCCGCTCGTGGCCCAGGATGGGCACCACAAAGGTATGCACGTCCCAGCAGGACGACAAAAACCAGTTCACCAGCAGCAGGCGGCGCAGCATGGGGTCTTGCAGCAGGTCCAGCACGCGCGGCTTGGCGGCACCGGTGGGCGCGTGGATGGCGGGCAGCTCCTGCACGCCCTGCACCAGCGCCCAGGTGGCCAAAGGCAGCAGCGCCATCAGCGCAAACGCCGCCTGGAAACCCGTGATGTCGGCGGGCACGCGGCCCGCGTGGTCGATCAGCAGCCCGGCTGCAAACGGGCCGATGAAGTTGGACAACGCAGGCCCCAGCGCCAGCCAGCTGAACACGGTTTTCAGCTGGGTCGCGCCTTCGGCCGCACGGCCCACATGGCGCTGCAGGGCAATCACCGCAATGCCCGTGGCCCCGCCGGTCAGCAGCGCGCTGACGCACAGCACCGGATAGACCGGAAAAGCCGCCGCCAGCCCGGCGCCCAGCACCGCCATGGCCACGCTGCCGGTCACCGGTTTGCGCAGGCCGTGGCGGTCCGCATAGCGCCCGGCGGGCAGGGCCAGAAACACCTGGGTCAAGGCAAACAAGGCCAGCAAAAAGCCCACTGCCAGCCCGCTAAAGCCCTCGCGCAAGGCCAGCAAGGGTGCCGCCAGGCGGATGCCGGTCATGCAGGCGTGCAGGCAGATCTGGGCGGCGATGAGGCGGGCCAATGCGGGGGTCATAGGGGTGGTGGGGAATGGATAAAGGCGCTGGGGAAGCACACGCGTTCGTAGCCACGGTGCGTGCAGATGCTGCTGAGCTTACCCGCTCTGCGACCGCAAGGATGCGGGCCGCCTGGTGGGGTTGTTACATTTGAAATTTGAGCTTATTTTCAGATGCCAAAATGGCTGCTAGTGCCCATCAAATCTGCGTGACGTGCTCCTGTTTTTTACTATTAAAAGAGAAGCAAACTGGTTCGACTGCGCGGGCAGTAGCCAATGGGGGTCGGATCCCAATTGCGCGCAGGCTGCTGGCGGATCAAGCACTGTGTGGCCCGCATTTGGGCTCCGACCCCTATTGGCGGGTTGACGATTTGTGGGCATCCGTCAGCATCTCTGGCCGGGAGTTGCGCCCGGCGGCGCAGTACCTTTCTTTTGCGTGGCCAAAAGAAAGGCACCAAAGAAAAGGCAACCCCCACTACCTGCGCCCTCCGCTGGCGCTACGGGAACCTGCGGTGCTCGCCCCACGGGGGCATGACGCAAACTCGCTGCGCTCAAACACGCGTCCTGCTGATCCCCGTTGGACTGCGCTCCTCGGCGCATCTAGAGGGGGACCCCGGGGAGCGGCCCGGCGGTGCCGGGCATCGCGCCGGTCGCGAGCTGGGGGAACCGTTGGCGGTTGTGAAATCTGTTTGGCTATCGGCAGGCGTGCCGGCCCCAGTTTCGTGCCCTAGGCACGATGGGGCGCTATGCGCCCCCGATCCCGCATTGGGGTCCCCATCTGTGTGCGCCGAGGAGCACAGCTTTGGGCGGATCAGGGCTGGCGTTGTTTGAGCGCAGCGAGTTTAGCCAGACCCCGCCCAAAGCGCGCACCGCAGGTTCCCGTAGCGCCAGCGCAGGGCGCAGACAGTTGGGGCGCCTTTCTTTTGGTGACTTTTCTTTTGCGCAAAAGAAAAGTTACTGCGCCGCCGGGCGCAACTCCCGGCCAGCGACGACTGTGGCTACCAGCGCTCTGCAAGACACCACAAACCCCCACCAAAATCTTCAAAAACCACGGATCGCATTCGGCAACCACTTACCTCACCCCCTAATCCCAATCCCCCCCCACAGGCAACATCGCCTGCGCCTCCGCATCCGGCAACGCCTCCACCACCTTCAGCGCCCTGCGCATCTGCCGTGTCCGGGTATCCGCCTTATCCAAGGTATCCGAGGCCTTCTGCACCTGCTCGCGGATGCGGGCGACCCATTCGCCGTAGCGGTCGAACTCGGTTTTCACCGCGCCCAGCACCTTCCACACCTCGCTGGCCTGCTGCTCCAGCGCCAAGGTGCGGAAGCCCATGTGCAGGCTGTTGAGCATGGCCAGCAAGGTGGTGGGGCCTGCCAGGGTGACGCGGTAGTCGCGCTGCAGGCTGTCCATCAGGCCGGGGCGGCGCAGCACTTCGGCGTACAGGCTCTCGATGGGCAGGAACAGGATGGCGAAGTCGGTGGTGTGGGGCGGGGCCAGGTAGCTCTCGGCGATGGACTTGGCCTCGGCGCGGATGCGGGCTTCCAGGGCTTTGGCGGAGGCTTCGGCGGCCACGGCATCGGCGCGCTCGTGGGCCTCGAGCAGGCGCTCGTAGTCGTCGCGGGGGAACTTGGCGTCGATGGGCAGCCAGACCGGCGCGCCGTCGGCACTGCGACCGGGGAAACGTATTGCGAAATCTACGCGCTGGTTGCTGCGCGGTTTGGTTTCGATCTGCTTGCCGTACTGCTCAGGCGTGAGCACCTGCTCCAGCAGATTCTCCAGCTGCACCTCGCCAAACATGCCGCGGGTCTTGACGTTGGTGAGCACGCGCTGCAGGTCGCCCACGCCTTGCGCCAGCGACTGCATTTCGCCCAGGCCTTTGTGCACCTGCTCCAGCCGGTCGGCCACCTGCTTGAAGCTTTCGCCCAGGCGGGTTTCCAGCGTGGTTTGCAGCTTTTCGTCGACGGTCTGGCGCATCTCGTCCAGCTTGGCGGCGTTGCTTTGCTGGAGCTGCTGCAGCTGCGCCTCCAGCGTGGCGCGCACCTCGCCCATGCGGCGGGCATTGGACTCGCCCAGGGCCAGGAGCTGGGTGCTCAGGGTGTCGCTGACCGAGCGCTGCAGCAGAGCGAGCTGTTGGGCCAGCGCGTCGATCTGGGTGTTTTGCGTGCGCGTGGCTTCCGCGCTTTGCTGCACCAGCGTGCGCTGGAAGTTGGCGAAGCTGGTGCCCAGCTCTTGGCGGTCGGCCCGCGACGATTCACGCAGCCCGCGCTCCAGGCGGTCAAACCCGGCGTTGGTGGCGGAGTTGTCCGCCTCGGGCGGTTTGCGCAGCAGCAGCACGAGCACCAGCACCAGGTTGAGTACGGCCAGCGCCAGCAGCCCCCATTCGGTCAGAGTCATCAATGCTATTTATTTGCTAGCTACTTGCGCTGCATTGATGGGCGTGAGCGGCTTATTTTGTATAAGAAACCCAATCAGATTGTCGGCGGCTAGTTGGGCCATGGCCATGCGGGTGGCCACGGTGGCGCTGGCGATGTGCGGGGTCAGTACCACGTTGGGCACGGTGAGCAGGTCGGGGTGGACGCTGGGCTCGCCCTCGAACACGTCCAGCCCGGCGGCGGCAATGCGGCCCTCGCGCAGGGCCACGGCCAGGGCCGCGTCGTCCACGATGCCGCCGCGCGCGATATTGACCAGGGTGGCGGTGGGTTGCATCAGCGCCAGCTCGGCTGCGCCTATAGTGTGGTGCGAGGAGGCGGAATACGGCACCACCAGCACCACGTGGTCGGCGGTTTTCAGCAGCTCTTCTTTGGACACAAAACGGGCCTTGCAGTCGGCCTCGGTGGCGGCATCGAGCTGGCTGCGGTTGTGGTAAATCACGTTCATACCAAAGCCATGGGCCCCGCGCTTGGCGATGCCCTGGCCGATGCGGCCCATGCCGATGATGCCCAGCGTGCTGCCGTGGATTTCGGCCCCGGCGAACATGTCAAAGCTCCATTTCTTCCACAGCCCGGCGCGCAGAAAATGCTCGCTCTCGCTGATGCGGCGGGCGGTGGCCATCAGCAGGGCGAAGCCGAAATCGGCGGTGGTCTCGGTGAGTACGTCGGGCGCGTTGGTGGCCAGCACCCCGGCGGCGCTCATCGCGTCAATGTCAAAGTTGTTGTAGCCCACGGCCATGTTGGCGCAGATGCGCAATTGCGGGCAGGCGGCCAGCAGCTCGGCATCGATGCGCTCGCTGCCGGTGGTGAAGGCCCCCACCTTGCCCTGCAAGCGGGCGATCAGCTCGGCCTTGCTCCAGGACGCATCCTCCTGGTTGGACTCCACTTCGAAGTGCTGCTCGAGGGCAGCAATGGTGGCGGGGAAGATTTTGCGGGCGACCAGGATGGCGGGTTTGGACATTTATTTGAACCAGATGAGGGTGATCACAAAAAACAAGGGGAGCAGAATGGAACACGACCAGGCCATGTAGCCAAAGAAGCTGGGCATGGCCACACCGCGCTGTTCGGCGATGGCTTTGACCATCATATTGGGCGCATTGCCGATATAGCTGTTGGCCCCCATAAATACCGACCCGGCGGAGACGGCCATCAGCGTGGGGGCCAGGGTGGTCATCAGCGTCTGCGCATCGCCGCCCGCGGTGTTGAAGAACACCAGGTAGGTCGGCGCGTTGTCCAGAAACGAGCTGAGCAGGCCGCTGGCCCAAAAGTACATGGCCGGGTTGGGCGTGCCGTCGGGCCGGGTGACCGCGGCCACCACCGCGCCAAACGGGCCGTGCAAGCCCTCGCGCAGCAGCGCAATTACCGGGATGATGGTCAAAAAGATGCCTGCAAACAGCTTGGCTACTTCCAGCATCGGGCCCCATGAAAATTGGTTGTCGGCATGCACCTGGGCGGGCGTGCAGCGCAGCGACAGCAGGGTCACCAGCACCAGACCCGCGTCGCGCACCAGGCCCGGCAGGCCCACCTCGGCCCCGGCCACATGGAACACCACCGGCGACTTCCAGAAGCCGCTGAGCAGCACCAGCCCCACCACTGCGCCCAGCAGCGCAAAGTTGACCCCGCCGTCAAAGCCGATGCGCCGTGTGTCGGGCGTGGGGTCTACCGGCAGCACGCCCTCCTTGGCGTAGTAGTAGCTGTCGATGGCGAAGCACAGGACCAGCAGCATGCCCACCAGAAACAGCGTGGGCTGCCACAGGTGGCCCAGGGTCCAGAAGAAGTCCACACCCTGCAAGAAGCCCAAGAACAGCGGCGGGTCGCCCAGCGGCGTGAGCGCACCCCCGGCGTTGGAGACGATGAAGATGAAGAACACCACCACGTGCACCTTGTGGATGCGGTTGTCGTTGGCGCGCAGCAGCGGGCGCAGCATCAGCATGGACGCACCGGTGGTGCCCATCACGCTGGCCAGCGCCGCGCCAATGGCCAGCAGCGCCACGTTCAGGCGCGGGCTGCCGTGCAGGTTGCCACGGATGAAGATGCCGCCGGCCACGGTGTACAGCGCAGTGAGCAAAATGATGAACGGCAGGTACTCGGCCAGCAGGGCGTGCACCAGGCTGTGGGCGGCGGCATCCCACCCGAACCCAATGGCAAACGGCAGCAAAAAGGCCAGCGACCAGGCCGCCGACAGCTTGCCGAAATGGTGGTGCCAGAAGCTCGGTGCCCACAGCGGGCACAGTGCAATCGACAGCAAAATGCCCGCGAACGGGATGCCCCACAGGGCCGACATGCCTGCGCCGCTCATTGCGCTGTCTCGGTAGGCGCTTCGATCTCGAACACCTGGCGCAGGTAGCCCACGTACTTCTCGTCCTCGCACATGTTCTTGCCGGGCGAGTCCGACAGCTTGGCCACCGGCTGGCCGTTGCAGCGGATCATCTTGATGACGATTTGCAGCGGCACGTGCAGTGGCGGGTCGCCCATGTCGTTGGTCAGGTTGGTGCCGATGCCAAAGGCCAGCAGGCAGCGACCCCGGAACTGCTGGTACAGCGCGATGGTGCGCGGCACGGTGAGGCCGTCGCTGAAGATCAGCACCTTGGTCAGCGGGTCCACGCGGTTCTTTTTGTAGTGCGCCAGCAGGCGCTCGCCCCACTGGAACGGGTCGCCGCTGTCGTGGCGCGCGCCGTCAAACAGTTTGCAGAAGTACATGTCGAAGTCGCGCAGAAAGGCATCCATGCCGTATACGTCGCTCAGAGCTATCCCTAAGTCGCCGCGGTACTCCTTGGCCCACATCTCGAAGCCAAACACCTGGCTGTCGCGCAGGCGCGGCCCCAGCGCCTGGCAGGCCTGCAGGTACTCGTGGGCCATGGTGCCCAGCGGGGTCAGACCCAACTGCATGGCAAACAAGACATTGCTGGTGCCCGCGAATTGCCCCTGGGGCCCGGAACCCAGCTGCGCCACCAGGGTGCGCAGCACCTCTTCGTGCCAGGCCTTGCTGTAGCGGCGGCGGGTGCCGTAGTCGGCAATCTTGAGCTCATCCAGGCCGTCGCCGCGCAACTGGCTGATCTTGTCCTGCAGCCGCTGGCGGGCCTGGGTGAAGTTGGGCGTGGTGGTGGCGTGGCGAAAGTACACCTCGTTGACGATGGCCAGCACCGGAATCTCGAACAGGATCACGTGCAGCCACGGGCCCTGGATGGAGATGTCGATCTCGCCATTGGGCAGTGGGGTCACGGCGATGTACTTCTCGTTGAGGCGAAACAGCCCCAGAAAGTCCACAAAGTCGCTTTTGATGAAGCGCATGGAGCGCAGATAGCCCAGCTCGGCCTCGCTAAAGCCCAGGCGGCACAGCCCGCGGATTTCGGCCTGGATCTCGGCCACCAGAGGGGCCAGTTGCACGCCCGGGTTGCGGCATTTGAAGCGGTACTGCACCTGGGAAGCAGGGAAATGGTGCAACACCACCTGCATCATCGTGAACTTGTAGAGATCGGTATCAAGCAGGCTGGTGATGATCATAAAAGTGGGCCCTACAGGGCAACTACGTACAAGAATAAATGCCGAACCGCGCAAAGTGTAGGGGATGGGTCCCCCGTAACAAATTAGTTCAGAAACCTAGGGTTTCCGATAATTAAAGCAACTTGATTTAGTTAGTCGCTGCGTTTTATAGTCCACCACCAGCGTGAAATAGATCACACCCCCGCTGGAACCTGTTCCCCCAACCGAACCCTTGCGTTCACCCCTCTCTAGGAGACAACATGAAAAAATCTACCGCCACCCTGGTGCTGTCCGCTCTGGCTTTTGCCGCCACCACGGCGTGTGCTGCAGAACCCGTGATCGGCCTGATCACCAAGACCGAAACGAACCCGTTTTTTGTGAAGATGAAGGAAGGTGCGCAAGCCGAGGCCAAGAAACTCGGTGCCAAGCTGCTCAGCGCCGCTGGCAAGGCAGACGGCGACAACGCAGGCCAGATCACCGCCATCGAGAACATGATCGCCGCCGGTGCCAAGACCATCATGATCACGCCCAACGACTCCAAGGCCATCATCCCCGCCATCAAGAAGGCCCAAGCCCAAGGCGTGATGTTCATTGCCCTGGACAGCCCCACCGACCCCGTGGAAGGCACCGATGCCCTGTTTGCCACCGACAACTACAAGGCCGGCATCCTGATCGGCCAGTACGCCAAGGCCGTGATGGCTGGCAAGCCCGCCAAGATCGCCACGCTCGACCTGTTCCCCGGCCACCCCGTGGGCGCACAGCGCCACAACGGTTTCATGAACGGTTTCGGCCTGGCTGCCGCCGATGCCAAGAGCAACGAACTGTCCAAGACGGCTGAAATCGTCTGCATGGCCGACAGCTTTGGCGACCAGGCCAAGGGCCAGACCGCCATGGAAAACTGCCTGCAAAAGAACCCCGACATCAACGTGCTCTACACCATCAACGAGCCCGCTGCCGCCGGTGCCTACCAGGCTCTGAAGGCTGCAGGCAAGGAAAAAGGCGTGCTGATCGTGTCTGTGGACGGCGGCTGCGCCGGTGTCAAGAACGTCAAGGCCGGCATGATCGCCGCCACCTCGCAGCAGTACCCACTGAAGATGGCCAGCATGGGCGTGGCCGCAGGCGTGGCATTCGCCAAAGACGGCAAGAAGGCTGCCGGCTACACCGACACCGGCGTGACCCTGATCACCGACAAGCCCCAGGCTGGCGTGGAAAGCAAGGACACCAAGGTCGGCATGGACCTGTGCTGGGGCAACAAGTAATTTCTTGGCCTGACTAGCACCTGCTAGCCATCGTCGGGGCAGCCACACACACAGCGGCTGCCCCGTTTTTCAACCCATTTTCCCAAGGCTTACCGTGAGCACACTCAAAGAAAAACTACCGCCGATTGGCACGCTCGGGCCGTTTATTGCCCTGTTGATCGCCTGCGTCGTCTTCGCCACCCAGAGCGACCGCTTTTTGTCGGCAACCAATTTCTCGCTGATCCTGCAACAGGTCACCGTGGTCGGCGTCATCGCCATTGGCCAGACCCTGATTATTTTGACGGCCGGTATCGACCTGTCGTGCGGCATGGTGATGGCCCTGGGCGGCATTGTCATGACCAAACTGTCGTCTGACCTGGGCCTGCCACCGGCGCTGGCCATCCTGTGCGGCATCGCCGCCACGGCTGCGTTTGGCCTGCTCAACGGCCTGCTGGTCACGCGCATCAAGCTGCCGCCGTTCATCGTCACGCTGGGCACATTGAACATTGCCTTCGCCATCACCCAGCTGTACTCCAACTCGCAAACCATCACCGATGTGCCCCCGCTGATGACGGCCCTGGGCAACACCTTTCAGATTGGTGGTACGGCCTTCGCCTACAGCACGGTGCTGATGCTGGCCTTGTACGCCGGTGTGTGGTTTTACCTGCGCGAAACCGCTGCCGGTCGCCACGTGTACGCCGTGGGTAACAACCCCGAAGCCACGCGCCTGACCGGTATCCCCACCGAGCGCGTCCTGCTGGGCGTATATGTGCTGGCCGGTATCTTGTACGGTGTGGCCTCGCTGCTGTCGGTGGCGCGTACCGGTGCCGGTGATCCGAACGCCGGGCAGACCGAAAACCTGGATGCCATCACCGCCGTGGTGCTGGGCGGTACCAGCCTGTTTGGTGGCCGTGGCGTGATCCTGGGCACCTTGGTGGGCGCGATCATCGTCGGCGTGCTGCGCAACGGCCTGACGCTGATGGGCGTGCAATCTGTGTACCAGGTGCTGATCACCGGCATCCTGGTGATTTTGGCGGTCGCTATCGACCAGTTGTCCCGCAAAGGAGGCCGTTAATGTCTGCTCCCCAACACAAAATCGTGATGAAGGCCACCGGCCTGATCAAGCGCTACGGCCAGGTGACGGCCCTGGACGGTGCCGACCTGGAGCTGCGCGAAGGCGAGATCCTGGCGGTGATTGGCGACAACGGCGCAGGCAAGTCCTCGCTGATCAAATGCCTGTCCGGTGCCACCATCCCCGACGAAGGCGAGATCCTGCTGGACGGAAAAAAGATCCACTTCAAAAGCCCCATGGATGCCCGCCAGGCCGGGATTGAGACGGTGTACCAGGATCTGGCGGTGGCCGCGGCCATGAGCATCTCGGAAAACCTGTTTCTGGGCCGCGAAGTGCGCCGACCCGGCTTTGCCGGCAACGTGCTGCGCATGCTGGACAAAAAGCGCATGCTGGAAGAAAGCATCTCCCGCATGAAAGACCTGAAGGTTGGTATCCGCTCCATGACGCAGGCGGTGGAAACACTGTCGGGCGGCCAGCGCCAGTGCGTGGCGGTATCGCGCGCTGCGGCCTTTGCCCAGCACGTGGTCATCATGGACGAGCCCACGGCTGCGCTAGGTGTCAAAGAAGGCAACATGGTGCTGGACCTGATCCGCCGGGTGCGCGACAAGGGCCTGTCGGTCATCTTGATCTCGCACAACATGCCGCACGTGTTCGAGATTGCCGACCGCATCCACGTGGCCCGCCTGGGCAAGCGCGGCTGCGTGCTCAATCCGCACAAGATCAGCATGGCCGACACCGTGGCGGTGATGACCGGGGCCATCCGACCGGACGAACTGCCTGCCGAATCGCTGGCGCACTAAGGTCAACGACATGCTCAAAGGAATCGATCCTCTGCTCACGCCAGAACTGCTGAAAGTGCTGGCCGAGATGGGGCACGACGATGCCGTGCTGCTGGCCGATGCCAACTTCACGGCCCTGCGCCTGGCCGCGGGCAAACCGGTGCTGTACCTGCCGGGCGTGGGCATGCAGCGCGCCGTGCAGGCGGTGGAATCGGTGCTGCCGCTGGCGGTCGACGTGGAGTCCCCCGTGGCCTTCATGCAGGTCTCTGGCACCACCGCGCCCTACCGCTCGGCCCTGCAGCGCGAGGTGCTGGACATGCTCCAGCCCAGCCTGTTGCCGGGCCAGCAGGCCGAACCGATTGAACGCTTTGCGTTTTATGAACGCGTGGCGAACGTTTACGCCATCGTGCTGACGGGCGAGTTACAACCGTTTGGCAATTTCATTCTGCGCAAAGGAGTCATCGGCGAAAATCTGCGGACATGAACGCCCAACTCGCCCCGCCCCTGCTGCGACCGCGTGGCTCCAACCACGTCGGGATGCGGCAGTTCAATGAACGGGTGGTGCTGCAGGCCATCCGGCAACACGGCAGCCTACCCAAGGCCGACCTGGCCCGCCTCACCCACCTCACCGCCCAAACCATCGGCCTGATCACCAACCGGCTGGAGGAAGACGACCTGCTGCTGCGCCACCAACCGGTGCGTGGGCGCATCGGCCAGCCCTCGGTGCCGCTGGCGCTGAACCCCGACGGGGCCTTCTCCATCGGCATCAAGGTGGGCCGCCGCAACACCGACTGGCTGCTGGTGGACTTCACCGGCAAAGTGCGCCAACGCGTCACCTTGCCCTATGTATTCCCCGACACCACGGTGCTGCTGCCCGCGCTGGCCGAGCACATGCACACCCTGCGCGACAGCCTGGGGCCGCTGCAGTCGCGGCTGGTCGGCATCGGCGTGGCCGCGCCCTTTCAGATGGGCGGCTGGCACAGGATGCTGGGCCTGTCGGATGCGCAGGCCAGCGACTGGAACGCCCTGGACCTAGGCGCCGCGGTACAGGCCATGACCGACCTGCCGGTGAGCTTTGCCAAAGACACCGCGGCGGCCTGCGTGGCCGAGCTGGTGGCCGGCCGGGGCCGCGACCTGAAAACTTTTTTGTACGTATTTATCGACACCTTTGTCGGTGGAGGCCTGGTGGTCAACTCGCACCTGCACGGCGGCCTGCACGGCAACGCGGGGGCGGTGGCCTCGCTGCCCATGCAGCTGGCCACCACGCCGGGCACCGTGCCAGACCAGCTGGTGGCCCATGCCTCGCTGTGGGAGCTGGAGCAGCGGCTGCTGGCCGTCGGCCTGGACCCGACCGCCGCCTACGACGACCGGGCGCTGATGCCCCCATTTGTAGCCGAAACCCAGGCTTGGGTCGCGCAGGCCGCTGCGGCGCTGGCGCACTGCGTCGTCAGCGGCACCGCGTTTCTGGACCTGGAAGCCGTGGTCATCGACGGCTCGCTGTGCCGTCCGCTGCTGGAGTTGCTGCTGGAACGCACCCGCCTGGCGCTGGCTGACTTCAACTGGGAAGGCCTGTGGCGCACGGAGCTGGTCGCGGGCAGCATCGGTTCGGACGCCCGGGCCCTGGGCGGCGCGCTGCTGCCGCTGCACGCCAACTTTGCACCGGACCGGGATTTATTCCTTAAAACCTAGGCCCGCAAGCCATCGTTGAGGTGGTGTTCCTCCAGAAAATCCAGAAACCGCCGTACCGCAGGCACCATGCCCCGGCGCGACGGAAACACCGCGTGGAACACGCCGGGATGCGGGGCCCAGCCGGGCAACACCGGCACCAACTGCCCCTGGCGCACCTCGTCGGCACACATGTAGGCGGGCAGTACGCAGATGCCGGTACCGCCCAGCACCGCCAGCTTCAGGGTCAGCAAATCGTCGGCCACGTAGCGCGGCTGGTGCTGCACGGTGCGGACCTCGCCGTCGGGCCCCTGCAGATGCCACACGGCCCGCGCATCAACCGCCGACATGCTGACCGAGTCCAGCCGGGCCAGGTCTTCCACCGTGGCGGGCTGGCCCTGGCGCGCCAACTGCTGCGGGCTGGCCACCAGCAGCGAGTGGGTCATACCAAAGCTTTTCACCACCAGGGTGCCGCTGTCGTCCAGCGTCAGCCGCACCCGCAGGGCCACGTCCACGCCCTCTTCCACCAGGTCCACCACCCGGTTGCTGACCCGCATGTCCACCTTGACCAGCGGGTAGCGGGCCAGAAACAGCGGCATCACCTCGCCCAGCGTGGTTTGCGCCAGCGTGACCGGGCAGGCGATGCGAATGGTGCCGCGTGGCTCGGTTTGCGCCTGGGCCACGGCATCTGCGGCCGCATCGGCCTGGTCGCGTATGGCCATGCAGTGGCGGTGGTAGACCTCGCCCACCTCGGTGAGCGACAGCTTGCGGGTGGTGCGCTGCAGCAGGCGCACGCCCAGCCGCGCCTCCAGCTCGGCCACCCGGCGCGACAGCCGCGATTTGGGCAGGCCCAGCGCCCGGCCAGCGGCGGCAAAACCTCCGCGCTCCACCACCTCGGCAAAGTAGGCCATGTCGTTCAAATCCTGCATTTTTGCCTTCACTGTTCCATTGGTAGGACGATGTAGTGCATTTTCACCCACTTATCGCAGCATTGGAGTGGTGAGAAACTCTATCCATCGCCACTTCTGTGGTTCTACCAAGCAATACACCATGAAACTCTTGCACATCGACTCCAGCATCCTGGGCGCCAACTCTGTCACCCGCACCCTCACCGCCCAGATCACAGCCCAGTGGCAAGCCAGCCACCCCGGCACCACCGTGGAGCACCTGGACCTGGCCGTGGCCACGCCCAGCCACCTGTCGGCCGAATCCCTGGGTTTCCGCATGCCCCCCACAGATGCCACCCTGAGCCCGGCGCAGCGCGCTGAAAACGCCATCTCCGAGCAACTGGTGGTGCAATTCCTGGCTGCGGATGTCGTCGTGATCGGCGCACCGCTGTACAACTTCACCATCCCCACCCAGCTCAAGGCCTGGATCGACCGCATCTGCCAGGCAGGCCGCACCTTCAAGTACACCGAAACCGGGCCCGTCGGCCTGGCCGGTGGCAAGACCGTCATCGTGGCCCTGGGCCGCGGTGGGGTGTACTCGGCTTCCGAAGGCGGCCGCGCCATGGAACACCAAGAGAGCTACCTGCGCGTGGTGTTCGGCTTCCTGGGCGTGACCGACGTGCGCTTTGTGCGCGCCGAGGGTGTAGCCATGGGCCCGGATGCCAAAGCCGCTGCACTGGCCTCGGCCTCCAAAGAGATTGAAGCGCTGGCGGCTTAAAACCGGCTGCTACAAAATAAAGAGCTGCTCAAGCTTATCGAATAAGCGCGAAGGGCCTAAAAGGCTTGAAGTTTTAGCGGTGCGTACCGTTTCGCGTACTCCAGGGCCACGGTGTAGGTGTTGATCTGCACCTGCACCGTCTCTTCGATGCGCACGCCGTAGCCCCCGGCCATGGCAAAGGCTAGCGGCACGCGGCGCTGCCAGGCCCAGTCGAAGACACGGCGGTCGCGAGCCTGCAGGCCGTCAAACGTGAGCTTGAGGCGGCCCAGCCGGTCGCCCTCGAAGGGGTCGGCCCCGGCCAGGTAGATCACCAACCCGGGCGCAAAGCGCTGCGCCAGGTGGTCCAGCGCCGTTTCCAGCGCTTCCATGTAGGCATCGTCACCGCAGCCGTCGGGCAGGGCCACGTCCAGGTCACTGGCCTCCTTGCGGAACGGAAAGTTCTTCTCGCCGTGCACCGAGAGGGTGAAAACGCTTGTATCTTTTTGAAAAATATGTGCCGTTCCGTTACCTTGATGCACATCTAAATCGACCACCGCGACCTGCAAAGGCTGTCGATGGCTGCGTCCCCACTCGGCCTGCGCGACCCTTGCGGCCACCGCCGCATCGTTGAAAACACAGAAGCCGCCGCCCTTGTCTGCGGTGGCGTGGTGGGTGCCGCCCGCCATGTTGGCAGCGATGCCGTGCCCGGCCAGCGCATCGCGCACGGCGGCCACCGTAGCCCCGGCGGAGCGGCGCGAGCGCTCCACCATGGCCTCACTCCACGGAAAGCCGATTTCCCGCATGGCTGCTGGCTGGTGCCGCTGGATGCTGCCATCGGCAATGGCCCGGATGTAGGCCGGATGGTGGGCCAGTGCCAGCTCACCATCGCTGGCCCGTGGAGCCGGTTGCATCTGCACACCGGGCAGTTCCACCGCCACCCGGTCGCGCAACATTTGGTACTTGGCCATCGGAAAACGGTGGCCCTCGGGCAGGGGCAGGACAAAGTGGTCTGAGTAATATGCGCGCATCAAATACATGTCTCAGTTGTGAATTAGCCCGGCGATAGAGTCGAATCCCTAGAATGGTGCAGTGCAACAAACGCCTATTGCAAGCTGGAATGGACGGCCTATAATTTAATCCATGCTGCACTGCAACATAACCGGCAACGGGACGAAGTCAGCGCAGATAGCAAACTTTTCTTTTTTTAAACTGGAGATATTGACATGATGACTGCTGAACAAATCCTGGCTTCGCACAAAGCTACCGTTGAAACCCTGTTTGGTCTGACCACCAAGGCTTTCGAAGGCGTGGAAAAGCTGGTTGAACTGAACCTGACCGCCTCCAAGGCTGCTCTGTCCGAAGCTTCGAGCCACTCGCAAGCCGTTCTGAGCGTGAAAGACGCACAAGAACTGTTGGCTCTGCAAGCCAGCCTGCTGCAGCCTTTGGCTGAAAAGACCGCTGCTTACAGCCGTCACCTGTATGACATCGCCCAGGGCACCAGCTCTGAGTTCACCAAGGCTGTTGAAGGCCAATCCGCTGAAGCGCAAAAGAAGATTGCCGGCCTGATCGAGTCCGCTACCAAGAACGCACCTGCCGGTTCCGAATCCGCTGTGGCTGTTCTGAAGAGCACCGTGACCGCTGCCAACAACGCTTTTGAATCCGTTCAAAAGGCTGTGAAGCAAGCTTCTGACGCTGCCGAAGCCAACTTCAAGGCTGTGGCTGCCCAGGCCGTGACCGCTGCCGGCACCACCGCCGCTGCTGCCACCAAGAAGCGTTAATTTCGCCGGGTCTGTCCGCAGACCCGCAAGACAATTTCAGGGAAGCCCGCTTCCCGCCAGTTGTCTCCTCGGGTTCTTTCGACGCCATCAGGCTCAGGAATCCTTCAAGGCCCCGTCCGCAAGACGGGGCTTTTTTTCGTCTGCACGCAATGTAAATAGTAGCTGCTCGTGCTGATGGAATAAGCACGAGCAGTCCATTTCATTCAAACATGGCTCTTGGCCAGCATGGCTGCACGCAGCGCCGGTAGCGCCTGCAACATCGCCGCCCGGCCCGCCTCTATGGCCCGGCGGCGGCTGCCGAAGTCGGCGCTGGTCATACCCAGCAGCACGGGGCGCACCACCACGTCGGCGTCGCGCAGCGCGTAGGTGTTGATGCTTTTGCCCATGATGGCAAAGGTTTGCAGCAGGATTTGCAGCGTGCCGTCGGCCGGGTTGCCCTCGGGGGCGCTGGAGATGTCCACGGCAATCACCAGCTCGGCCCCCATTTGCCGGGCAAAGCCCACCGGCACCGGGGCGACCAGGCCACCGTCCACGTACTCGTGCCCGCCAATCTTCACCGGCTGGAACACGGCGGGCACGGCGCTGGAGGCCCGCACCGCCGTGCCGGTATCGCCGCGCTGGAACAGCACCGCCTCGCCGCTGTTCAGGTCGGTGGCCACCACGCCCAGGGGCAGTGGCATGCGCTCGATGGGGCGGTTGGCCACCTGGGCGTTGACGTAGCGGGCCAGCGCGTCGCCGCGCAGCACGCCGCGGCTGAAAATGGGCAGGGTCCAGTCGGTGAATGCGGCCTCTTCCATGGTCTCTGCTACCTGCTGCATCTGCGCGCCGCTCTTGCCGCTGGCGTACAGCGAGGCCACCAGGCTGCCCGCCGAGGTGCCCACCACCAGGTCCGGGCGGATGCCCGCCTCTTCCAGCACCTGCACCACGCCCACATGCGCAAAGCCGCGCGCCGCACCGCCGCCCAGCGCCAGACCGATGCGCGGCAGGCGTTTGACGGCGGGTGGGTTGGTGGCAGGCGGGGGGTTTTGCTCGACCGGGGCCGTCACGCAGCCCGCCAGCAAGGTGGCCAGCAGACCCACGGCCACGCTGCGCCGCCCCACAGCGGTCAAAGGAAAAAATGTCATAAGGAAAATGCCACGGTATTTACTACTAAAAATATAGCTAAAAGTCTTTACACAGAAAGCACCAACCGTCTATTTTATGCATAAAACAAAAGCCTTGTAGTCTGCGCTAAACTGCCCAAAAATCGGAGACAACGCCATGGAAAAACACCCACTCCCCAACCCGGCCTGGTGGAAAGATGCCGTGGTCTACCAGATCTACCCGCGCTCCTTCATGGACAGCAACGGCGACGGCATTGGTGACCTGGGCGGCATCAGCGCCAAACTGGATTACCTCCAAGAGCTGGGCGTAGACGTGGTGTGGCTCAGCCCGCACTTTGACAGCCCCAACGCCGACAACGGCTACGACATCCGCGACTACCGCAAAGTGATGGCCGAGTTCGGCAGCATGGCCGACTTCGACCAGCTGATGGCCGGCATGCAGGCGCGCGGCATCCAGCTCATCATCGACCTGGTGGTCAACCACAGCAGCGACGAGCACGCCTGGTTCCAGCAAAGTCGGCAATCCCGTGACAACCCCTACCGCAACTTCTACATCTGGCGCGACCCCGTAGACGGCGGCCCACCCAACAACTACCCCTCGTTCTTCGGCGGCTCGGCCTGGCAATGGGACGCGCACACCGGCCAGTACTACCTGCACTACTTCGCCACCAAGCAGCCCGACCTGAACTGGGAAAACCCCGCCGTGCGCCACGAGGTCTATGAGGTGATGCGCTTCTGGCTCGACAAGGGTGTGGCCGGGTTCCGCATGGACGTGATTCCCTTCATCTCCAAGCAAGACGGCCTGCCTAACCTGCCGCCCGAGCACCTGGCCCACCCCGAGGCCGTCTATGCCAGCGGTCCGCGCGTGCACCAGTACCTGCAGGACATGCACCGCGAAGTGCTGGCCCCCTATGGCGCGGTGGCGGTGGGCGAGGCCTTTGGCGTGGACTTTGCCGCCGCCCCGCTGTTCACCGACGCGCGCCGGGGCGAGCTGAGCATGGTGTTCCACTTCGACATCGTGCGCATCGACCGCGACAACTGGCGCAAGATTCCCTGGACCCTGCCCCAGCTCAAGGCCGTGTACACCCGCATCGACCAGACCGGTGGCAGCCACGGCTGGAACGCCGCCTTTCTGGGCAACCACGACAACCCGCGCGCCGTATCCCACTTTGGCGACGACCGCCCGGCCTGGCGTGCCCTGTCGGCCAAAGCCCTGGCCACCCTCACGCTGACCCAGCGCGCCACGCCATTTTTGTACCAGGGCGACGAGCTGGGCATGGCCAACTACCCGTTCGAGCGCATCGAACAGTACGACGACGTGGAGGTCAAAGGCAACTGGCGCATGCTGGTCGAAACCGGCCAGGTCCCCGCCGCCGAGTACCTGGCGCACCTGTTTGATACCAGCCGCGACCACGCCCGCACCCCCATGCAGTGGAGCGCCGATGCCCACGCGGGCTTCACCACCGGCACCCCCTGGCTGGCCGTGAACCCCGACTACCCCGACTGGAACGCCGCCGCGCAAACCGCCGACCCGCAGTCCATCTACCACCACCACCGCCGCCTGCTGGCCCTGCGCCGCAGCACGCCCGCCCTGGTGCACGGTGCCTACCAGGACATCGACCCCGCGCACCCGCAGGTGTTTGCCTACACCCGCACGCTGGATGCGGATGCCTATCTGGTGCTGCTCAACTTCGGTACCGAAGCCGTGCCCTACCCCCTGCCCGGCGGCCTGCGCGTGCTGGATGCCGTGCTGGACAACGGCGCAGGCGACACCGCCCCCGCCGGGGCCAGCCAGGTGCTGCTGGCCCCGTGGCAGGCCACGGTGTACCGGCTCTGAAAGGACGACCCCATGCAAGGCCAGCTGGAATTCCACGACTCCGAAGTCCGCAGCATCGCGCTGCAGACCGACACGCTCACCCTCGCCTTCTCCGCCGCCTTTGTGCAGGCCGAGGGCATTGGTGCGGGCTACGTGCAGTCGCTGGAAATTACCTGTACCAGGGCCACGGTGGTCGGCCCGCTGGCTGACGGTGTGGGCCGCCTCTCCAACGGCAAACTATGGGTCTGTGGCCGGGTGCTACCCGCCCTGCCTTTTCCCTACGCAGCCCCCGGCCCGGTGCGCATCGAGCTGCAATTTTCCAACGGCACCCGCCTGGCGATCAGCGCCGCCACGCTGGAGTGCCGGTTCAAGGGCGACCCTAAATTTGTCGAATCGTTCGCGTGCTAAATTTTTGCAAAATCGGCTTCCAGTGCTGATGGAATGGGCACGAGCAGCTTCTAAAAAAATAGCAAACCGCCTACAAAAAAGCCGCATCGCTGCGGCTTTTGGGGGGGCTGGGTAACCGGCTTAGACGGCCGATTTGTTCCGCATCTGCACCAGGGTGGCCACGCGCTTGAGGAGTTCGCGGTCGTTCCAGGGTTTCTTGAAGATGCCGTACAGGCCCTGGCAGTCGTGCACGCGGGCCTGCATTTCATCGTGGCCGGTGATGGCGACGATGGGCATGTCCTCGGTGTCCATATTGCCCTGCACGGCGGCAATCAGCTCGAAGCCATTCATGTTGGGCATTTCCAGGTCGGTGATCAGCACCGAGAAGCTGCCGGTGGCCAGCGCCTCCAGCGCCTGGGCACCGTCATTGGCCACGGCCACGCTGTAGCCCGCGCCTTCCAGCAGTTTGCGCAGCTTGGCGCGGGCCACGGCCGAGTCGTCTACCACCAGCAGGTCCTGGTGCGGCAGGCCCGAGGGCACGGTCAGCAGCACCGGGGGCTGCACGGCCACCGGCACCGGGGCCACCGCAGGGCGGGGCGGGGCGGGGACAAAACTGGCCACCGGGCCCAGCGGCGCATCGTCCTGCTTGCCCAGGCCGCGCAGCAGCATGTACAGACCCACCATGGCCAGACCGATGGCAAACGGCAGCAAATAAAGTTGAAAAAGTTCTACAAAAGAGTTCATCGAAAAGTGTCCGGTTCATACCCGCTGCGCCAAGCTTGCCCGCGCACGCTAGCGTGCGCCGTTTCAGCAACCCCGGGGATTATGCGATTTTTGTGCCCGGGCTTCGGTCTCATCGCGTAACCGGGCCCGCACTGGGCAGGCGCGGCGGCACCGCAGAGCCCGGTTCTGGCTGTAGCATGGACAGTCTGTTACCAAAAATTTATGAAAAATCGCCTGCCTGCGCTTATTTGACCAGCGTGAGCAGCTACTTATTCCATAGCACCATGCCATCTCTTGCCTCGCTTGCACAGTCTGCCGCCCCCAGCGGCCTGGACTTCTGGTCCGCCCGTTTTGTGACCGAATCTGCCGAGCGCCTGGTGGTGCGCAACGACGTGGCCGAAGCCCCCAGCCGCGAGCGCGATGCCGGGGTGATGGTGTGCGTGCAGCACGGCGGTGGCCAGGGTTTTGCCGCCACCAGCGATGTGTCGGATCGAGGCCTGCGCCAGGCCTTTGACCAGGCCCGGTCTTTGGCCGCCGCCAGCGCCGCGCACAGCGTGTTCGACTTCCGAAACGCACCCCGGCCCGGCGCGACTGGCAGCTTTGCCTCGGCCAACCAGCGCCCGGTGGCCCAGACCACCCTGGCCGAGCGCTTCGAGCTGCTCAAGGAAGTCTGCGCCAGCGCCAACATCGGCAAAGAGATTGTGGACCGCAGCGCCGCCCTGTGGACCACCCACACCGAGCAAACCCTGGTGACCAGCGACGGCGGCCACATGGCGCAGAGCTGGGACTTTGTGGTGCCCAACATCACTGCCGTGGCCAGCGATAAGCACGGAAATGGCGACACGCAAACCCGCACCTCGGCCGGCCAGTACAACGGTTTTTGCCAACAAGGCGGCCTGGAGGTGCTGGACCGCGCAGGCTTCGCCCAGGACGGCCCGCGCGTCGCCCGCGAAGCGTTGGACCTGGTGCGCGCCGCCAACTGCCCCACCGGCGTGATGGACGTGCTGCTGATGCCCGACCAGATGATGCTGCAAATCCACGAAAGCATTGGCCACCCGCTGGAGCTGGACCGCATCCTGGGCGACGAGCGCAACTTCGCGGGCACCAGCTTTGTGACGCTGGACATGTTTGGCCACCACGCCTACGGCAGCCCGCTGCTCAACGTCAGCTTCGCACCCGAAGAAGCCCACGAGTTCGCCGGTTTTGCGTTCGACGACGACGGCACCGCGGCCCAGCAGGCCTGGATCATCCGCCACGGCATCCTGCAGCGCCCGCTGGGCGGCAGCCTGTCGCAAGCCCGGGTACAAGCCCTGGCACCGGGCATGGGCGGCGTGGCCACCACCCGCGCCTGCAGCTGGAACCGCGCGCCCATCGACCGCATGGGCAACCTCAACATCGCCCCCGGCGACAGCAGCCTGGAGCAAATGATCGCCAGCATGGACTACGGCATCGTCATGCGCACCAACGCCTCCTGGAGCATTGACGACTCGCGCAACAAGTTCCAGTTTGGCTGCGAATGGGGCCAGATGGTGCGCCACGGCCAGCTGGCCGAAATCGTCAAGCGGCCCAACTACCGGGGCATCTCCGCGGGGTTCTGGCGCTCGCTGGCCATGGTGGGCGATGCCAGCACCTTCCAGGTCATGGGCACACCCTACTGCGGCAAGGGCGAGCCCAACCAGGTGATCCGCGTGGGCCATGCCTCGCCCGCCTGCCTGTTCAAAAACGTGTCGGTATTTGGCGGAGCCGCATGATGCACAGCTACTTTTCAGACCTTGCCGCCGCCGTCTGCACGCCCCTGCCCGGGGCCGAGCGCGTCACCCTGTACTTCAGTGCCGAAGCCTCGGACTTCATCCGCTTCAACCACGCCCAGGTGCGCCAGGCCACCCATGTGGAGCAGCGCTACGGCACGGTCAGCGTGGTGGCAGGCCGCAAGCGCGCCTCCAGCAACATCAGCCTGGGCGGCGACCTGGCCGCCGACACATCCGCCCTGCTGGCCGAGCGCGCCGCTTTGCTGGAGCAGTTGCCCCTGGTGCCCGACGATGCCTACCTGCTGCTGCCCGACGCGGTGGTAGACACCGCACGCAGCGCCACCGGCACCCTGCCCACGCCCGAGCAGCTGATCGCCGCCGTGGCCGCACACGCCGCAGGCAGCGACCTGGTGGGTTTCTACGCCGGTGGCAGCATGGTGCGCGCCTTTGCCAACAGCCGCGGCCAGCGCAACTGGCACAGCGTGGAAAGTTTCCACTTCGACTGGTGCCTGTACCGCGAACGGGACCAGGCCGTGAAATGCAGCTACGCCGGCACCGACTGGCACACGCCAGAATTCGCCCGCCGCGTGGCTGAGGCCCGCACCCGCCTGGCCCTGCTGGCGCTACCGCCCAAAACCCTGGCCCCCGGTGCCTACCGTGCCTACTTCAGCCCCGTGGCCGTGGCCGAACTGCTGGGCACCCTGGCCTGGGGCGGCTTTGGCCTGAAGGATTTGAAAACCGGCACCTCCACCCTGCTGCTAGCCCACCAAGGCAAGGCCACCCTGAGCCCGCTGGTCACCCTGACGGAAGCCACCGCCGACGGCATCGCCCCGCGCTTCCAGCCCGACGGCTTCACCAAGCCCGACGCCGTGCCCCTGGTGCACGCAGGCCAGGTCGCCGCGTCCTTGACCGCCCCGCGCAGCGCGGTGGAATACGGCGTGCCCACCAACGGCAGCGGCGACGGCGAAAGCCCCGAATCCCTGTCCATGGCCCCCGGCACCCTGCCCGAGGCCGAGGTGCTCCAAACCCTGGGTACGGGTGTCTTCATCAGCAACCTGCACTACCTCAACTACAGCGACCGCCAGGCCTGCCGCATGACTGGCATGACCCGCTTCGCCTGTTTCTGGGTGGAAGACGGCCAGATCGTCGCCCCGATCGCGGTCATGCGCTTCGACGACTCCTTCCTGCGCATGTTCGGCCCGGGGCTGGTGGCACTGACCAACCACGCCGAGCTGGTGCCTGCGGAGGGGACGTACGGGGCCCGGCAGTTGCAGAGCGTGAGTGCGCCGGGGGCGGTGGTGGAGGGGTTTGTGTTGGCGTTGTGAGGGATGTGTCGCGATACTGCCAAAAAAAGCCCAATAGCGACACTTTGCGCCACAAAAAATAGTATCGCGTCACTTTAAATGGCGTGATACTGGTGTTGCCGTCACAAAAAGTCTACCGCGCATGCCCAAAGTAACACCACCCCAAGAGTTTGAGCACTTGCTTGCACGGGTCGCAGAGCACTCTGACGGGATAGGCGTGGATGCCCTGCTGGCTGCCTTGGACAATAGCTTGCAGCGTCGGAGCTTGCAGCGCCGGTTGGCGGTACTGGTGGCGCAAAAGCGCCTCCAAACGGTGGGCGAGGCGCGCGCGGTGCGCTATGTGGCCACGCCGGTTGGCAACGATGCTGCGACAGGCATTGAAAATGGGACGGAGGTGTACGTGCCCACCTCGCCGGAGGGCGAAGCCATCAAAGCCCATGTGCGGCAACCCCGTGCATTGCGCCAGCCCATCGGCTACCAGCCCGCATTTCTGGCCCAGTACCACCCCAATGTATCGGCCTACCTGCCACAAAGCCTGCGCGACCAGCTGCACGCCCTGGGCCGATCGCCCGCCGAACAAACACCTGCGGGCACCTTCGCGCGCGACATTTTGAACCGCTTGTTGATCGACCTGTCTTGGGCATCCTCGCAGTTGGAAGGCAACACCTACAGCCGCCTCGATACCGAGCGCCTGATCGAATTCGGCCAGGCCGCGGAGGGTAAGGGCGCGCTGGAAACCCAGATGATCCTGAACCACAAGGATGCCATTGAGTACCTGGTGCGCAACCCCGCGCAGGCCAGCCTGCGCACAGACACCATCATCGCCCTGCATGCCTTGCTGTCGGATGGATTGATGGCCGACCCCATGGCGTGTGGCCGCATCCGCCACCGTGCCGTGGAGATTGGCGGCAGCGTGTACCTGCCCGTGGCCTTGCCGCAGCGGCTGGAGGAGCTGTTGGGGATCGTGGTGCAGATCGCCACAGAGATCAATGATCCGTTCGAACAGGCCTTTTTCCTGATGGTGCACCTGCCTTACCTGCAGCCGTTCGAGGACGTGAATAAACGGGTATCGCGCTTGGCCGCCAATATCCCGTTCATCCGGCACAACCTCTGCCCCCTGTCGTTTATCGACGTGCCGCAGCAGGCCTATGTGGATGCCATGCTGGGCGTGTACGAGCTGAACCGCATCGAGCTGCTGCGCGATGTATTCGTGTGGGCCTATGCCCGCTCTTGCCAGCAATACGTCGCCGTCCAGCAAAGCCTGGTGCCGCCCGACATATTTCGGCTGCGCTACCGCCAGGCCTTGGGCGAGGTGGTGGCAGGCCTGGTCCGCAGTGGCGAACGCCCCACCGATGCAGCCGTTCGCGCCAAGCTGCCCGCCACGGTGGCCGATGGCGATGCCGACCACTTTGTGGCGCTGGTGCTGGGTGAATTCAAGACATTGCACGCCGGCAATGCCATCCGTTTCGGCATCCGGCCCCTGGAATTTGCCGCCTGGCAAGAAGTCCAATAGCAATCCCAATAACCAAGCCATTCCACACCCTGGACGGCGCAAAATAGGCCGCAATTTCCATCCCCCACCCACCCCATGTTCGCCTTCCTCAAAAAACTCTTCCGCACCACGCCGGCGCCCGGCACCACGCCAACGGCCGAGGCCAGCCGACGCATGGACCTGGAAGAGCGCAAGGCCTACCGCAAGGAGTGCCTGTACCAGTCGATCCGCGAGACGTTTTTGTCGATGGAGGTGGTGTCGCAGATGTACCGGTTCAAGGTGATGCCGGTGGACGAGCGGCACCACCGGTTCATTGCCATGGTGGACGTGGCCAAGTCGTTTGTGGCGGGTGGCCAGGGGCGGAGCAAGAGCTTTTACGCCATGGAGCAGAGCATGCGCACCGCCGCCTACCAGCGTTATGGGGTGGTGATCGACGGCATTTACTGGCGGGTTCTTGAGTCCGATGAGCCGTTGGAGCGCCGCGCCCGGGCCAGCGACCCGGTGCGGGGCGGCGGCACCGAGACGGCAGCCTTGCGTGCACGCGCCACCCTGGCCCAGAACAGCGCTGCGGCCACCACCCCGCTGGCGCGCCAGCGCTACCCTGCCGTGTCGGCCGAAGACCGCGCCGCTTTCATGGCCGCCCTGGAGCGCGGCAAGACGCCGCCGCTGGTGCACGTGGGCGAGCAGGAATACAAGTCGGACCTGATGCCGCTGGAGGGCGGGGGCAAGACGGGTGGCACGCAGTACGGGAAACTGTAGGCCCAACCCACAGCAAGACTTTCGCGCCAGCCAAACCACAAAAAAGGCCGCCTCCCTTGCAGGAAGCAGCCTTTTCAATGGAGGAATAAAACAAGCCTCTTGTGCTTATCCCATCAGCGTAAGCAGCTACTTTTTACATAGCAACTTACGTACGGACATCACGCGCTGAGCGTCTGCAAAGCAGCGTTCAACGTGGCGCTGGGGCGCATCACGGCTTCGGTCTTGGCGGCGTCGGGCAGGTAGTAGCCGCCGATGTCGGCGGGCTGGCCTTGCACGGCCTTGAGTTCGGCGACGATTTGCGCTTCGCCTGCGGCCAGGGCTTTGGCCAGGGGGGCGAAGTGGGCTTGCAGCTCGGTGTCTTCGGTCTGGGCAGCCAGGGCCTGGGCCCAGTACAGGGCTAGGTAGAAGTGGCTGCCACGGTTGTCGAGCTCGCCGGTGCGGCTGGACGGGCCTTTGTTGGTGTCCAGCAGCTGGCCGGTGGCGGCATCCAGGGTTTTGGCCAGCAGCTTGGCTTTGGCGTTGCCGGTCTTGATACCCAGGTCTTCCAGGCTCACGGCCAGGGCCAGGAACTCGCCCAGCGAGTCCCAGCGCAGGTGGTTTTCTTCTACCAGTTGCTGCACGTGCTTGGGCGCGGAGCCACCGGCACCGGTTTCGTACATGCCGCCACCGGCCATCAGCGGCACGATGGACAGCATCTTGGCGCTGGTGCCGAGTTCCATGATGGGGAACAGGTCGGTCAGGTAGTCGCGCAGGATGTTGCCGGTGGCGCTGATGGTGTCCTGGCCGCGGATGACGCGCTCCAGCGTGTAGCGCATGGCGCGCACCTGGCTCATGATCTGGATGTCCAGGCCGGTGGTGTCGTGCTCGTGCATGTACATCTTGACCTTGGTGATCAGCTGCGCTTCGTGCGGGCGGTAGGCATCCAGCCAGAACACCACCGGCATGCCGGAGTTGCGAGCACGGCTCACGGCCAGCTTGACCCAGTCGCGGATGGCGGCGTCTTTCACCTGGCACATGCGCCAGATGTCACCGGCTTCGACGTTCTGGCTCAGCAGCACTTCGCCAGTGGCGAGGTCGGTGATGTTGGCCACGCCGTCTTCGGTGATTTCAAAGGTCTTGTCGTGCGAGCCGTATTCTTCGGCCTGCTGGGCCATCAGGCCCACGTTGGGCACCGTGCCCATGGTCTTGGGGTCGAACGCGCCGTGCCATTTGCAGAAGTTGATGATTTCCTGGTAGATGCGGGCGAAGGTGGACTCGGGCATCACGGCCTTCACGTCCTTCAGGCGGCCATCGGCCCCCCACATCTTGCCGCCGCTGCGGATCATGGCGGGCATGGAGGCATCCACGATCACGTCGTTGGGCGAGTGGAAGTTGGTAATGCCCTTGGCCGAGTCGACCATGGCCAGCTCGGGGCGGTTGGCGTGGCAGGCGTGCAGGTCTTTGAGCACTTCTTCGCGCTTGGACTGGGGCAGCGTGGCAACTTTCTCGTACAGGTTGGCCATGCCGTTGTTGACGTTGACACCCAGCTCCTCGAACAGCTTGCCGTGCTTGGCGAACGCGTCCTTGTAGAAAATCTTCACGCAGTGGCCGAAGACGATGGGGTGCGACACCTTCATCATGGTGGCCTTGACGTGCAGCGAGAACATCACGCCGGTCTGGTGCGCGTCTTCGATTTCTTTCTCGTAGAACTCGACCAGCGCCTTCTTGCTCATGAACATGCTGTCGATGACTTCGCGGTCCAGCAGCGACACCTTGGGCTTGAGGATGATGGTCTTGCCGCTCTTGGTGACCAGCTCCATCTTCACGTCGCGGGCGCGGTCCAGGGTGAGGGACTTTTCGCCGTGGTAGAAGTCGCCACTGTGCATGTGCGAGACGTGCGAGCGCGATGCCTGGCTCCACGGTGCCATGCTGTGCGGGTTCTTGCGGGCGTATTCCTTGACGGCCTTGGGCGCGCGGCGGTCAGAATTGCCTTCGCGCAGCACGGGGTTGACGGCGCTGCCGGTGCACTTGCTGTAACGGGCGCGGATGGCCTTGTCTTCGTCGGTTTTCGGGTCTTCAGGGAAGTCTGGCAGGGCGTAGCCCTTGGATTGCAGTTCCTTGATGCAGTTGATCAGCTGGCCCACCGAGGCGCTGATGTTGGGCAGCTTGATGATGTTGGTGTCGGGCAGCAGGGTCAGGCGGCCCAGCTCGACCAGGGTGGCGGGCACTTTTTGCGCATCGCTCAAAAATTCAGGAAACTCGGCCAGCACGCGGGCGGCGACCGAAATGTCGGCGCTGACCACATCGATACCTGCCTGGCTGGTGAAGGCCTTGACGATGGGCAGCAGCGAATGGGTCGCCAGCATGGGCGCTTCGTCCGTGAGTGTGTAGATGATTTTGGATTTTCCGGCAGCCATGGATGAACCTCTCAGGGATTGGATAAATGGGTGTGGCAACTTGGCACGACTGTCTGCGAGTCTACTTTATGCATTGCGCAGCGAACTCTATGCCTAAGCAGTAAGCGCGCCAGTCTCGCCGCAAAATATAGATGAAATTGGCAGTCTGCGCTCATCCCATAAGCACTAGCAGCTATAACTTAAATAGCAGACCACACCAGCACCCCGGCCCGTATTTATCCCCCCTTTGAGGGATGCCCGCAACCAGCGACAGGCCTAGACTGAATTGCCTGCCGCCGTCCTTTACAACGGGCCGCCAAAGGCGCACTGTTGACCTGCAACCGGGGGATCGCTATGGCACACATGCGTAGGCACACCACACCAGGTGGGACCATCCAGCACACAGCGCGCGGGGCCTTGCTCGCACTGGCCAGCCTGCTGCTGACGGGCCTGCCCGCCAGCGCCCAGGCACCGGTGGCCGGCAAGGTGCTGGACGAAGCCAAACAGGCCGGGCGCGACGGCAGCAGCTTCACCCATGCCACCGAGGACTATTTCCACGACATGGACGGCGCACTGGCCCTGACCCCGCAAGAGGTGGCCGGGCGCAATATGTGGCTGGTGTGGAGCGGCGGCAACGACCGCATGTGGGACAAGCTGACCCGCGACACCTTTGGCGCGTTCGACCTGCTGAAAATCATCAGCTCCCACCCCAGCCAGGGCTATTCGCGGGCCAACCGCTGGGCCTACCTGGGCCTGGTCAACGAACCCTGCTTCGGCAACGCCACCGGCCCCGACCCGGCCCACAAGGGCCTGTGGCTGGACCAACGCGCCGCAGGCTGCGCCCCCGACCCGTTTGAAAACGCCGTCAAATACCCCGGCGTGGCAGCAGGAGCCCGCGGCACCACCCTGCCCACCGGCTCGTACTACGGTGAGGCCACCGGCATCATGGGCCTGCGCCTGTTCCCCAACCCGGCCTTCGATGCCCAGGCCGCCAAAGTGTGGGATGCCGACAAGTACTACACCGACCCCAGCTACTACAACAAGAAAGACCTGGTGCGCCCCTACCGCGTGGGCATGTCGTGTGGCTTCTGCCACGTGGGCCCCAGCCCGGTGAACCCGCCCCAAGACCCCAACGCCCCCGCCTTTGCCAACCTCAGCTCCTCGGTGGGCGCACAGTACATGTGGGTAGACCGGCTGTTCATCCACAACGCCAACCAACCCGCGGGCCAAAAGAACTACATGTACCAGCTGGCGCACAGCTTCCGGCCCGGGGCCATGGACACCTCGCTGATCTCCACCGACAGCATCAACAACCCGCGCACCATGAACGCGGTGTACAGCTTTGCCGAGCGCATGGCCCAGGGCAAACAGCTCTGGCACGAGCCCCTGAACGGCGGCGAGCGCGACAACAAGCAGTTCAACAACTTCGTCACCAGCGGCCCGCTTACCGAGTTTTATGACCCCGCCACCCACATCGCCCGTGTGCCCCATGTGCTCAAAGACGGCTCCGACTCGGTGGGCCTGCTGGGCGCGCTGAACCGGGTGTACCTGAACATCGGCCTGTTCAGCGAAGAATGGATGCTGCACTTCAACCCCGTGGTGGGCGGCAAACCCATCTCGCCCATCCCGATTGCCACGGCGCAAAAGAACTCCGGCTACTGGCAGGCCACCGAAGCGGGCACGCCCAACACCGCCCTGTTCTTCCTCAAGGCCGCCCAGCCCGACTACCTGCAAGCCGCCCCCGGCGGTGCCGCCTACCTGCAGGCCGATACCGCCACGCTGGACCACGGCAAGCAGGTGTTTGCCGACACCTGCGCCCGCTGCCACTCCAGCAAAGCCCCCCCGCCCCCGCCGGATCTGGGCCTGGAGCCGCAAAAGTGCGCAGGCGGCGGCTACATGGGCTGCTTCAAGGCCTACTGGGGCTGGACCCAGACCGATGGCTACAAAAAACTGATGCGCCAGATCGTGCAGGCCCCGGACTTTTTAAAGGGCAACTATTTGTCCACCGAGGCGCGCATCCCCGCCACCCTGTTGCGCACCAACGTCTGCAGCCCGCTGGCCAGCAACGCGCTGGGCGGCAATATCTGGGACAACTTCTCGTCCACCGCCTACAAGCAGCTGCCCAGCGTGGGCACCGTCACCCTGAGCGACCCGTTCACCGGGGCCAACGTACCCTACGCCATGCCGGCGGGCGGGCGCGGCTACACCCGGGTGCCGTCCCTGGTCAGCCTGTGGTCCACCGCGCCGTACCTGCTGAACAACACCGTGGGGCCGTTCAACGGCGACCCCTCGGTGGCCGGGCGCATGGCCGTGTTTGACGCGTCCATCACCCAGATGCTGTGGCCCGAGCAACGGGTGCGCGACAGCGTGCTGGGCAGCAGAGTGCCCGGCACCATCGACCGCACCGACCAGCGCAGCGAAATCATTGTGCCCGCCGGTTTTGTGCCCAGCGTGCTGCAGCCCCTGCGCAAAGCGCTGCACAGCCTGGTGCCGTCTCTGGGCGGCGACATCACCCTGGGCCCCATCCCCAAGGGCATGCCGGTCAGCCTGATTGCCAACCTCAAGCTGCAGGCGGAAGACGGCAACGCGCTGGCCCACAAGCGCGACCTGGCCGAGGTGCTGCTCAAGCTGCCGGTAGACCTGTTCAAAGCCCGCAACGCCCCCGACGCGGATCTGCGCGAAAAGTTTGCCAACCTGCGTGCCCCGCTGATGCGCCTGAGCAAATGCCCCGACTTCGTGGTCAACCGCGGCCACTACTTCGGCACGGCAGAGTTCAACCAGCAAGAAGGCCTGAGTGCCGACGAAAAGGCCTTTGGCACCGAGCCGGTGCTGAGCGACGACGACAAGCGCGCGCTGATCGCCTTCCTCAAAACCTTTTAGCTCCATGCCCATCACCCAAGGCCAACCATGGGACACCATCATTGTGGGAACGGGCGCAGGCGGTGGCACCCTGGCGGCGCGGCTGGTGGAGGCCGGCCAGCGCGTGTGTGTGCTGGAAGCCGGCGGCGACCCCCGGCTGGAACGCGATCTGCGCCTGCCCGACGACTACGACGTGCCCGGCTTCCACGCCTTTGCCTGTGAGAACGAAGCCATGGCCTGGAACTTCCAAGTGCGCCACTACGCCGACGAGGCGCGGCAGGCGCGCGACCCCAAATACAGCGCCGCCCGCCAGGGCGTGCTGTACCCGCGCGCCGCCGGGCTGGGCGGCTGCACGGCCCACAACGCCATGATCTTCATGCGCCCGCACGACTCCGACTGGAACCACATCGCCGACCTCACCGGCGACGCCAGCTGGCGCGCCCCCCACATGCAGCGCTACTTCGCCCGGCTGGAGTCCTGCCAGCACCGCCCCCTCTGGCGCGCGCTGCAGCGCCTGGGCCTGGACCCCAGCGGCCACGGCTGGCACGGCTGGCTGCACACCGAGCGCTCGGTGCCGCCCGAGGCCCTGGAGGACGCCCAGCTGGTGGACCTGCTGGCCCGCACCGCCCGCAACTTCACCCACAGCCTGCCCACCCCGCTGCGCAGCCTGTTGCGCTGGTTGCGCGTGCGCGGCGACCCCAACGCCCGGCCCTGGGGCGGCGGCAGCTTTGAAGGCCTGTGCTACACGCCGATGTCCACTGCGGGGCACAGCCGCGTGGGCGCACGCGAACGCCTGCTGCAGGTGCGCGACAAGCACCCCGACCGCCTGCACATCGAGCTGCATGCCCTGGCCACCCGGGTACTGTTCAACGCCGAGGGCGCGGCCTGCGGGGTCGAGTACCGCAAAGGCCAGCGTCTGTACCGCGCCCATCCCGCGCCCAACGCAGCGGCAGGGCCCGTGCGGCAGGTCCGCGCCAGCGGCGAAGTCGTTCTGTGCGGCGGTGCCTTCAACACCCCGCAGTTGCTGATGCTGTCCGGCATCGGCCCCTTGGCTGCGCTGCAGGCCCACAACATCCCGGTGCGGGTGGACCTGCCCGGCGTGGGCCGCAACCTGCAAGACCGCTACGAAGTCGCCCTCACCCACCGCATGCGCCAGCCCTGGCAGGGGTTGCAAGAAGCCCGGTTTACGCGTGGCGACCCGGTGTGGGAGCGCTGGAAAAACGACCGCTCCGGCATGTACGCCGCCAGCGGGGCGATGCTGGGCCTGATAGCAAAATCCAGCCCGGACCAGCCCGAGCCCGACATCTTCTGCATGGCCCTGCCGGCCCGGTTCGAAGGCTACGAACCCGGCTTTTCGCAGCGGATCCGCCAGCACGCCGACCGCCTCACCTGGGCCATCCTGAAGGCCCATACGCTAAACCGCGCGGGCACGGTCACGCTGCGCTCGGCCAATCCGCTGGACACACCGCTGGTCAACTTCCGCTACTTTGAAGAAGGCAGCGACGCAGCAGGCACCGACCTGCAGGCCGTAGTGCAGGCCATCCGCGCGGTACGCCGCCTCACCGCCCCATTTCTGGCCAGCGGCCTGATCGCCGAGGAATGCACACCCGGAGCCGAGGTGCAAACCGATGCCGAGCTGGCCGACTTTGTGCGCAGCACCGCCTGGGGCCACCACGCCTCGTGCTCCTGCCCCATCGGCCCGGTGGCCAGTGGCGGCGTGCTGAGCAGCGACTTTCGCGTCCACGGCACGCGCGGCCTGCGGGTGGTGGACGCATCGGTGTTCCCGCGCATCCCCGGCTTCTTCATCGCCGCCGCCGTCTACATGGTGGGCGAGAAGGCCGCCGATGCAATCCTCAAACCTTAACCCTTTCACAGGAGAAAACCATGGCCTACGACGTACACCAACTGCTGGCAATGAGCCAGACCGAGCTGGACGACCTGTTCCGCGCCAGCCCGGCAGGCGACATCCCCGACGGCGGGGCCGAGGGCACGGCCATCATCGCGCCCGGCACCAAATACACCCACAGCATCGCGTCCATCATCAACCACTTCGGCTGGCAGGGCAAAGTCTTCGATGCGCAAAAGGGCTTTCTCAAAAACAAGGTGCTGGCCTTCGGCATCGAGGCCGTGGTGGCCCGCGTGTACAAGGACGCGAGCTGGCTGGACGGCAAGGAATGCATCGTGCTGGACTACTCCGACACCTCGGTGCTGGCCCACTACATCCGCGACGAAATCCGCCTGATCGGCCCCGGCTTCTACCTGGGCAAGGTGTATTGGGGCAAAGAGCGCCTGATCGACTTCTGCCTGCAGTTTTAGGATTGCTACATATTTTGATAAATATTTTGATAGCTTCTTACGCTTATTGAATAAGCATGTGAAGCCTTTTTAGTGGTTAAAAAACGGCCTAAAAACCCACACTATGACCCCGCAGTCGCATTTCATGGTGGTTGCGCCGCTGGCTGCAGGCCGCGAGGCAGACCTGCGCGCGCTGCTGGCCAGCATGAACACCCAGCCCGGCCTGGCCGACCCGCACCACTCGCTGCTGCCGTTTGCCCAGTTCACGCAGTTGCACTTTGCGCGTTTTGTACTGCTCGACGACGCGCTGCAAGCCGACCTCACCACCCTGGGCCTGCCGCGCCCACGCCTGCCCACCTACCTGGCCTTCATGGGCGACTGCGACGGCCCGGCGCGCGCCTGCCTGGAGGCGATGGCCCAGCGTGCCGGGGCCGGGCTGGGCCGCATCTTTGCCCACTGTGAGGGCTTCACCCAGGGAACCGACCTCACCACCTGGATGCGGGCCCACGACCGGCCCCTGGCCGCCACCTACGTGCACTGGCGGGGCCGCAGCGTGCAGCAGATCCGCGAAGAAGCCGCCCTGCAGCAGGCCCTGTCCCAGCGGGTGCCGCGCAGCATTGACGCCGATGCCCAGCGCACCCACCAGTACCTGCGCAGCTTTGTGGACGCCGAAGTCCTCGCCGGCCACCTGCACCTGACCCCGCCCGCCCCCACCCCGCTGGGCTGGCAAGTGGCCAACCTCGTCCACCTGGTGGGTGTGCCGCTGGTGGGCCTGGTACTGCTGCCCTTGTTCATCCTGCTGCTGCCCTGGCTCATCTACGCGCTGCGACAGCGCGAAACCACCGACCCTGTACTCTGCCCGCGTCCCGACCCGGTAGCCTTGCAGGAACTGCAGGACATCGAAGATTTTGACGTGAGCAACCAGTACACCGCGATCGGCCCGGTCAAGCCCGGGCGGTTCCGGCGTGGGCTGGTCACGGTGCTCCTGGTGCTGATCGACTACGCCTGCCGCCATGTGTTCATCCGCGGCCACCTGGCGCGGGTGCAGACCATCCACTTCGCCCGCTGGGCCTTTCTGGACGACAAAAGCCGCGTGGTCTTCACCAGCAACTACGACGGCAGCCACCAGGGCTACATGGACGACTTCATCAACAAGGTGGCCTGGGGCCTGAACCTGGTGTTTGGCAACGGCATCGGCTGGCCGCGCACCGACTGGCTGATCCTGGGCGGCGCGCGGCACGAGCAGCCGTTCAAATACTTCCAGCGCCGCCACCAGATCCCCACCCAGGTTTGGTACAAGGCCTACCCTGGCCTGACGCTGGCCGACCTGCAGCGCAACCAGCGCATCCGCGCCGGGCTGGAAAACCCCGCGCCCACCGATGCAGAGCTGCAAGACTGGCTGAGGCTGCTATGAACGAATTCGACGACATCCAGGGCATCGTCCGCTTTGGCTACAAGCGCCACACCGAGGCCTGCTTTGTGCTGCTGCAGGTGCAAGATGCCACCGCCGCCCGCGCTTGGCTGGCCACCGCCCCCGTGGCCAGCGCCGCCACCGCCGAGCCACCGCCCGCCACCGTGCTGCAACTGGCCCTGACCAGCGAAGGCCTGCGTGCCCTGGGCGTGCCCGAGGACACCGTGGCCGCCTTCTCCAGCGAATTCATCGTCGGCATGGGCACCGACCCCAGCCGCGCCCGCCGCCTGGGCGATACAGGGGCCAACGCGCCCAGCCAGTGGCAGTGGGGCACGGGCGCACGCGTGCCGCATGTGCTGCTGATGCTGTACGCCCTGCCCGGCCACTTGGCGGCGTGGCAAGCGCACATCGAAGCCGACATTGCGCCAGGCTTTACCCTGCTGGCCCGCCTGCCCTGCGCCGACCTGGGCGAGGTGGAGCCCTTTGGCTTCAAGGACGGCATCTCCCAGCCCACCCTCGACTGGGACCGCACCCGCCCCGCCGTGGATGCCGAGCACACCACCTACAGCAACCTCAGCTGCCTGGGCGAAACCCTGCTGGGCTACCCCAACGAGTACGGCGGCTACACCGACCGTCCCTTGCTGCCGCCCCAGCCCGCTTTGCCCCGTGCCGAAGAGGCCCCCGACCGCGCCGACCTGGGCCGCAACGGCAGCTACCTGGTACTGCGCCAGTTGCAGCAAGACGTGCAGGGCTTCTGGCACTGGCTGGACGGCGTGGCAGAACACCACACGGCCACACGCGAAACCCTGGCCGCCGCCCTGGTGGGCCGCAAGATGGACGGCCGACCGCTGGCCGATGCGCCCCCTGGCGACCCCAACGCCTTCACCTACGCGGCAGACCCACGCGGCACCCGCTGCCCGCTGGGCGCCCACGTGCGCCGCGCCAACCCGCGCACCGCCGACCTGCCACCGGGCGAGCCAGGGTTCATTGGCTGGCTGACCCGCACCCTGGGCTTCGATGCCCCGGCCCTGGCCCAGGACCGCGTGGCCTCCACCCGCTTCCACCGCCTGCTGCGCCGGGGCCGCGAGTACCGCACCACTGAATCCGGTCTGTACTTCATCTGCCTGGGTGCCAACATAGCCCGCCAGTTTGAATTTGTGCAAGCCGCCTGGCTCAACGCGCCCCAGTTTGCCGGTCTGCACGACGAAACCGACCCGCTGGTGGGCACCCGCGAACCCGCGCAAGACGGCTTTTCCATCCCCCAGCCCACCGGGCCCGACCAGCGCATCAGCGGCCTGCCGCAGTTCGTGACCGTGCGCGGCGGGGCCTATTTTTTCCTGCCCGGCATCCGCGCCCTGCGGTACTTAGGAACAGCATGAACTCCAACACCAGCCGCCCGGTGCCCCGCGCCAACACCGGCTCCGCCGTGCGCAATTGGCTGTCGGACACCTCGCTGGCGCTGATCCAGCTTCAGCGCCGCTTCGACCCGTTTCTGCGCCCAGCCTTCGAGGCCCTGCTGCTGGAGCCGCTGACGCGCCTGACGACAGCACTCATCAACGCCCAGCGCCCCAATGAGCACCTGCAACTGGCCGAAGAGCGCATCCTGCCCGGGGAAGAAGCCTGCGTGGATTCCATCATCCAAAGCTTCCAGGAACAGATGCGCGCGCTGTGGAAACCCGGCGGCTTCGAGCGCGGCGGCAACACCAAAACCCAGGGCATCGTGCGGGCCGAGTTCATCGTCCACCCCGATCTGCCCGCCCACCTGCGCCACGGCATTTACGCCACCCCGCGCAGCTACCCGGCCTGGGTGCGCTTCTCCGGCCCCGGCCCCTATGTCACACCCGACATCGACGACGTGGGCTTCATGAGCATCAGTGTCAAGCTGATGGATGTGCCCGGCCCCAAGCTGATGGAAGAAGAACGCTTCACCCAGGACATGTTTGGCGTGTCGCCGCCCACCTTCGTCACCCCCGACGTGATCGCCAACGCCCAGCTGCAAAAAGAGAGCCTCAAGAACGCGCAGATCTTCTACTTCTTCAACCTGCACCGCCCGCATGTGCTGGATGCCATCATGCAAGGCCTGTGGACCAAAACCCAGAGCAGCCCCCTGGAAGCCCCCTACTTCAGCTGCGTGCCCTACCTGCTGGGCGAGGGCCAGGCCATGCAGTACTCGTTCTGGCCCAAGACGAAACACCGCACCCCCATCCCTCGCCTGCCCCTGCGCCCGCCCGACGACTACCTGCGCAACGCCATGGTGGCATCGTTAGCCGCAGGCGACGTGGAGCTGGATGTGCGCCTGCAGGTGCAAACCGACCCGCACCTCATGCCCATCGAAAACGCCGGTGTGTTGTGGCCCGAGCGCCTGTCGCCCCGTATCTCCGCCGCCACCCTGCGCATCCCGCAGCAGCGCTTTGACTCCCCGGCGCAAATGGAATTTGCCAAACGCCTGTCCTACAACCCCTGGCACAGCATCGCAGAACACCGCCCCCTGGGCAACCAGAGCCGGGCCCGCAAACGCATGTACTACGAACTCTCCAAACTACGCCACCAGATGAACGCGGTGCCGCACTTTGAGCCGCGGGGGGACGAGGTTTTTTAGCCGCCAGACGCACAAAGGCCCGCAGCACTGCAGGTGCTGCGGGCCTTTTCCAGACCAAAGACTACTGTTGGATGGTACTGAGCGCTGCCAGCAAAGCGCCGCCATTCGGGGTTCCCAAACCGGTGCTGGCGTCATAGCCCATGGCGGCGGCGCAGGTGAGGCAAGTGCCGTTGGCACCCTTGGTCACGTCCAGGAAGGCCTGGGCATAGGAACTGGCGTTCGGCAGCACGCTCTGGTACAGGGCCTTGTGCACGCTGGTCAGCACGGGCAGGTTGACCACAGCGCGCTGGGCGCTGGCGATGGCCAGCAAGGCGGCCCACTCGGGTGCAGCAATGCTGGTGCCGCCACCAGACATAAAGCCAAACGCGCCGCCGGGCACTGTGATGCCTACGTACTGGCCAGTGTAGGGGTCGGAGTCGGACGACACGTCGGCCACCCGGCGCTTGGTGATGGTTTTGGACAATGCCGACTGGTAGGCGGGTACGGCGGTGTAGCTGCTGGTGCCGCCACCGGTGCCCGACCACACGGTTTCGGTGCGGGTGCTGCCGTTGAAGTTCAGCGAGGTGCCGCCGGTGGCCAGCACCTTGGTGGATACCGCGGGCCAGTTGACTGCGGCACCCGAGTCGCCGGTGGAGGCGGTGTACTGCATGCCCTTGCCCTGGAACAGGCTGTCTACCGAGGCGGTCCAATTGCCTTCTCCGGCACCAAAACTCATGCTGACCACGCCCGGGCCCATGTTGTTGGCCACGGTGATGGCATTGGCCAGCGCGGACAGCGAAGCCGACGTGGCCTCGACCAGGATGATGCGGGCCAGCGGCGCGATGGCATGGGCCGACTCCACATCCATCGCGATTTCGGCGGCCCAGCCGGCGTTATAGGCCGGTGCGACCGAGGTTCGGCCGGCGGTCGCCCCGGCGTACACCACGCTGAAAGTGCAGCCCGATGCGGGGTTGGCAGCGGCCAGGGGCAATGCCGCGGTGGCCGGGATCGCCACGTTGGTGCAGGTCGGCAGGTTCAGGCGGGCGCTGTAGTTGTTCAGGTCGGCAAAGGCGTTGGGGTTGTGGTACGCGTCCACCAGGTAAATGGTCTGGCCGGCACCCAGGGCCGCACGGGCGGCAGCGGTAGAGACCACGCCTGCCGCCGATACGGCGGGCAGCTTGTAGGCGGCACGGATCTGGGCCGGGGTGTACACGGTGACCACCGCAGCGGCACGCGCACCCATTTGCGATGCGGGGGTGGTCGCCAGCAGCCGCCGGGCTTCCATCGCCTCGGTTGCCACCGTCTGGGGCAGCAGGCGGGCGGTCGCCATGCCTTCCATGGCGGGCAGAACGGTTTCGGTGCGCACCGCGTCGGTATCGCTGGGCACCAGCGACGGGTCGCTGATGTCCACCGGCGCCATGTGGAACGTGGGCACGGCTTCGGTGGGCACATCGGCCAGCAGGGCCACTACATCCACGTTGTCCACGCTGGCCACCGCTTCTGCGGAAGACGTTGCGGCAAGATCAGAAGAACCGCCGCCACAAGCGCTCAATGCCAGCAAGGCCAGCACCGAAAGGCTGCCTGTGGCGGTGCGTGCAGCGGAACGTAAAAAAGGGGGAGATACCGACATGTCGTCACCTTTCAATGTAAAAAACATAAAGGGCGGCAGCGGACAGAATGGAGTTTGACGTAACCCTGTCCGGTAGCCCCGCTAGCATGGTGCTGTTGTGCAGCACCGAAGCCCGGTGGCTTTGCGTCCCCGGCTTTCACCAGGTTTGCCCTTGTCAGATTCGCTTCAAAGAAGCCGCCTCGCTGACTGCGGCAGCCAAATGGCACGGGTGCTTATTCGGTTGCAGCGCAATTGTTTCACAAAAGTTACGAATACCCTGGGCAAATGTCACGTTCTGGCGGCTTCTACAATCGCGCCCCTTTGATTGCAGACTCCGCTAAAAAATGAACATCACGGTTAACGACGACTTGCTGGCCTATATCGACCCGCTCACCCCCGACGAGCACGCTGCGCTGGAACGCAGCATCCTGGCCGAGGGCTGCCGCGATGCGCTGGTGCTGTGGGGCGATGTGCTGGTGGACGGGCACAACCGCTACGGTATTTGCAGCGCGCACAACATCCCGTTCAACACGGTGCAAAACACCGCCTTCCAGACGCTGGACGATGTGCATCTGTGGATGATCGACCAGCACCTGGGGCGGCGCAGCGTGTCGGACTTCCAGCGCGGCGTGCTGGCCTTGCGCAAGAAAGACATCCTGGCCGGGCGCGAGCAGCCCGCCAAAACCGAAGCCCCGGCCCCCACTACCGCGCCGTGGGAAGAATCGGCCACGCCCGCCGCAGCCGCTCCCGCTGCCGAGCCCGTGCTGACCCGCGAGGCGCTGGCCAAGTCGGCGCGCATCAGCAACAGCACCTTCACACAGATCGAGAAGATCCAGAAGTCGGCTGCGCCCGAGCTGGTGGCCGCCGTGAAAGCCGGCACCATCTCCATCAGCACCGCCGCCACCGTGGCGACCCTGCCCGCCGAGGTCCAAATGGCGGCCGCCGCCGGGGGCAAGAAAGAGCTGCAACAGGCCGCCCGCCAGGTGCGCGCCGCCAAGGCGGTGGAACGCACCGAGCCCGATTCGCCCGAGGGCATCATCGCCCGTCTGAAGCAAACCGTGGCCGAGTTGACGGCAGAGAACGCCGCGCTGCGGGCGCAGTTGGCCGAGATGATGGCCTGAAGCACGCCGCACACGGCCTGATTTCGATCAAAAAGTGCCCTCTCCGCCAGTCGAATAAGCCTGAGCAGCTATCAAAACAGGAGTATTGGCGAGAAAACTAGTACACCGACGCCGGGTTGTCGTGGTCCCCATACACCCGCACGCAGTCGCGCCCCTGGGCCTTGGCGGCGTACATGGCGGTATCGGCGTTGCGCAGCAGGGTGTCGGCATCCAGGCCCGCGCTGGGGTACAGGGCTACACCTATCGACGCGCCCACCTGCAGGCGGTGCGACTCGATCTCCATGTCGCGGCCTATGCCTTCGAGCAGGCGGTAGGCCAGCCCCCTTGCCTGATCGGCCTGCTCCACCCGGCACTGCAGCACGGCAAATTCGTCGCCGCCCATGCGGGCCACCACATCGCCGTCGCGGGCCACGGTGCGCATGCGCTCGGCGATCAGCGCCAGCACCTTGTCGCCGATGGCGTGGCCGTAGTGGTCGTTGATGGGTTTGAAGCGGTCGATGTCGATGAAATGCACGGCAAACCCGGCCGTGCCGGGGACTGCCGCGGCAGCAGCGCCCGCCAGGCTCTCCAGAAACACCTCGCGGTTGACCAGGGCCGTCAGGCCGTCATGGCGGGCCAGGTGGCGGATGCGTGCTTCGGCACGGCGGCGCTCGGTGATGTCGGTGAAGGTGCGCAGCACGCCGCCGCCCGCGATCGGGATGTTGTGGATTTCCACCACCCGGCCATCGCGCCGGGTGCGGTCGTAGGCGTAGGGCTGGTCGAAGATGTCGCCGGTGCGCACGGTGGCCAGCACCTCGTCCGGCACCTGGACCAGTTCGCCCGAGGCCAGCTGGTATTCGGCCAAAGCGTCCAGCGTGGGGCGGCTGTCCACCAGGCTCTGGGGCAGGTTCAGCAGCTCGCGGGCGCGCCGGTTGCACACCACCACCACGCGCTCGGCGTTGACCATCATCACGCCCTGCTCCATGGTGGCAAGTGTGGCCTCCAGCAGGGCCGACTTTTCTCGCAGGATGGCCTCGCTCTCGCGGGCCCGCAGCTCGGCCACCAGCAGTTGCTGCTGCTGTGCCTTGAGCACGGTGATGTCCACATGCGCCCAGAAGCCTTTGCCGTCCGGGCTGCGCTGCCCGATCACCCGGCTCCAGCGGGCACCGGGCAGCGGCAACTCAAACGGCGCACCGGTAAAGCGGGTGTGCTCCGACAGGGTCAGCAGGCCCGCGTCAAACAGCGCCTGGTGCTGCGCCTCCTGGCCCTGCCAGGCCGTGCGGTAGACCCATTCCAGGTGCGCGCCCACGGCAGCGTCGCGGCTGGGCAGGCCGTAGAGGTGCACAAACGGCGAATTGGCCCAGAGGATGCGGTCGTCGGCCCCGGTAACCATCACACCGTCGGCCACGTGGTCAAACAGGGCTGCGCCATCGATGGCCGTGGTGGCCAGAATGGTCGGCCCCTGCGGGTCGGTGGCCGAGGTGTGGGCTTGCCAGATGCGGATGCGGCCCACGCCGGGCAAGGGCAGCGAAGCCACCCACAGCCGCACGCCCAGGTGCTCAAAGGCAAAGGGGCGCTGCTGGGTGCGGTGGCGGGCAATGCCGCTGTCGATGTACTTGTCGATCTTCGCCAATTCGTCGGCTGCCAGCCGCCCCTGGTAGAAGCGGCGCAGGTTGGCGCGGTACGGTTCTCCGGCGTGGACCTGCCCGGCGTGCTCGGGGAAAAACTTGAGGAAGCTGCGGTTCCACAGCAGGGTGCAGTCGGCATCGTCGAACACGCACACGGCAATGCCCAAACTGTCCAGGGTGTCGGCCACCACACGCAGCAACGGCTGGCCCTCACCCATGGTGGCGTCCTGGCTGGGAAAGGGTCGCTAACTGCTTCATCACAGATTCTCTTTGGCGTTAACCGACGGTAACGGACTGGTTCGAACGGCACGGTGTGCAGGACCGAACCGACCCCAAAATGTAGCCGAATCTGGCGCGCGGACGGCTCCACAACGCGCTGCACAGGCCGCATTTTCGAATTCTGTGTTTATACACAAAAAGTGTTTGCAGCGCTTGTAGTAAAAGCACTAGCAGCTATTTATTCAATAGCATTTAGTCGGCGGATTGCCACCGCGTCAGGCCAGGTTATGCGGGTGGCGCAACGGGTTTTACTGTATATTAATACAGTTAATTCAGCACACCCCCATGGACCTCAACCGCAAACTCGCCATCCTGGCCGATGCCGCCAAATACGATGCCTCCTGCGCGTCCAGCGGCACGCACAAGCGCGACTCGGTGGGCGGGCGCGGCATCGGCTCCACCGAAGGCGCGGGCATCTGCCACAGCTACGCGCCCGATGGCCGCTGCATCTCGCTGCTGAAGATTTTGCTCACCAACTACTGCGTCTACGACTGCCTGTACTGCATCAACCGCGTCAGCAGCAATGTGGACCGGGCGCGCTTTCGCATCGACGAGGTGGTGCAACTCACGCTGGACTTCTACCGCCGCAACTGCATCGAGGGCCTGTTCCTCAGCTCCGGCATCATCCGCAGCCCCGACTACACCATGGAGCGCGTGGTCGAAGTGGCCCGCGTGCTGCGCGAGGAGCACGACTTTCGCGGCTACATCCACCTCAAAACCATCCCCGAAGCCAGCGAGGAACTGTTGGCCCGCGCCGGCCGCTACGCCGACAGGCTGAGCATCAACGTCGAGCTGCCCACCAGCGAAAGCCTGCGGGTGCTGGCGCCCGAGAAAGACGGCCAGGCCATCCGCCGCTCGATGGCGCGCCTGCGCATCCACATCGACGATGCCAAGGCCGCCGCCACGCCCACAGTGGCCACCTCGCAGCCGCGCGTGGCCCCCAAACGGGCCCGCGCGCCGCGCTTTGCACCGGCGGGGCAAAGCACGCAAATGATCGTCGGCGCCGATGCCTCGGACGACCGCAGCATCCTGACCACCAGCGCCACGCTGTACGGCGCGTACCGGCTCAAACGGGTGTACTACTCGGCCTTCAGCCCCATCCCCGATGCCGCGCGCGGCCTGCCGCTGGCCGCGCCGCCGCTGGTGCGCGAGCACCGCCTCTACCAGGCCGACTGGCTGATGCGCTTCTACGGCTTTGCGCACGACGAGATCGTGGGTGCCAGCGACGGCATGCTGGCGCTCGACATCGACCCCAAGCTGGCCTGGGCGCTGGCCCACCGCGAAAAATTTCCGGTGGACCTGAACCGCGCCCCGCGCGAAATGCTGCTGCGCGTGCCCGGCCTGGGCGTGACCTCGGTCAAGCGCCTGCTCGACACCCGCCGCATCCGCACGCTGCGGGTGGACGACTTGTCGCGCCTGAAAGTGCCGCTGAAGAACGTGCTGCCCTTCATCACCGTGCCGGGTGCCGCCCGCAACGGGCTGGACGATGCCAACCTGGCAGCGCGGCTGCGGCCACAGCCCCGGCAGCTGTCGCTGTTCGACCTGCCGGTGGGCCATGGCTGACATAGCCCCGCAAGTGGTGCATCTGGCAGGGGAAGACGACGTGCCGGGCTTTCGGGCTGCGGCGCGGCGCTTGCTGGCCCAAGGCATTGCGCCGGGCCGCATCGGCTGGCATGTGGCGGGCGCGGCCGAGGGGGACTTGTTTGCGACAGAAGCACCCGCACCCGAGGCCCCAACTGAGCTCGGCGCGGTGCTGAAGTTGCCCGCGTTCTTCGTGTCACTCTGCAACCGCACCGCGCTGCATGCCGACCCGGCCCGCTTTGGCCTGCTGTACCGGCTGGCCTGGCGGCTGCTGCGCGAGCCCGGCTTGCGACACGACCTGCTGGACCCCGACAGGATGCAGGCCGAGCAAATGGCCCGCGTGGTGCGGCGCGACATGCACAAGATGACCGCGTTTGTGCGTTTTCGGCCCCTGGCCGCGCCCACCGACGACGGCTGGGGCATCACCCACGTGGCCTGGTTCGAGCCCGGCCACCACATCGTCGAGGCCACCGCGCCCTTCTTCGCCCGGCGCTTTGCGCAAATGCCCTGGGCCATCCTCACACCCGAGCGCAGTGCCCGCTGGAACGGCCAGCAGTTGGCCTTCGGCCCCGGCGCGCAGAAATCCGATGCGCCCCCGGCCGATGCCAACGAGCGGCTGTGGCTCACCTACTACGCCAACATCTTCAACCCCGCCCGGCTCAAGCTGGCCATGATGCACAAGGAAATGCCGCGCCGCTACTGGAAGAACCTGCCCGAGGCGGTGCTGATCCAGCCGCTCACGGCCCTGTCGGCCCAGCGCAGCGGCCAGATGCTGGAACAGGCGGCCACCGAACCCGCCCACCGCCGACCCGCTGCGTCCATCGCCCTGCGGCTGGACCAGCGTCCTGAGGTAGTGGAAGCCCCCGGCACGCTGGCCGCGTTGCGCCAGGCCACCGAACGCTGCCGTGCCTGCCCCATCGGCCAGTTCGCGACGCAAGCGGTGCATGGCGAAGGCCCGGTCAACGCGCCCCTGATGCTGGTGGGCGAGCAGCCCGGCGACCAGGAAGACCTGCGTGGCCGCCCCTTCGTCGGCCCCGCGGGCCAGCTGCTGGACCGGGCGCTGGCGCAACTGGGCCTGCCGCGGGCGGCGCTGTACCTGACCAACGCGGTAAAGCATTTCAAGTTCGAGCCGCGTGGCCAACGGCGCATCCACAAAACCGCCGCGCAGCAAGAGGCCGCCGCCTGCCTGGACTGGCTGGAGCACGAGATTGCCTTGGTGCGCCCTGGGGCCGCCGTGGCGCTGGGCAGCACCGCCGCCCGCGCCCTGCTGGGCCGACCGGTGGCCGTGGCCAGCGAGCGCGGCCAATGGCTGCAGCGCGCCGACGGCCTGCGCGTGCTGGTCACCCTGCACCCCGCCGCCTTGCTGCGCATGGACAGCCGCGACTTCGACGCCGCGTTTGCCGCCTGGCTGGACGATCTGCGCAGGGCGGCAGACCCGCAATATTTATAGAAAAATGGCCGCCAGCGCTTATTCAATCAGCACGAGAAGCTATTTATTCAATAGCAAATGCTTCAGGCCTTATCCGCCGCCGCTGGGCCGACTTTCGGAGCCAGATCCACACCGCTGAGCTGGCCGATGATCTCGGGCAGCATCGGTACGTACTTCTGGCCCGCACCACCGCCCACGGCCAGAGCGAACGAATTCTTCACCGCATTGCCCAGCGGATTGGCCACGCCCGCAGCGTCGGCCATGGACTCCAGGTAGCGCAGGTCCTTGAAGGCGTTTTGCAGGGTGAACTTGTGCGCGTCCTTGTTGCCGTCCAGCGTGTAGCCCATGAAGGTCTGGTAGAAGCCGCAGTCCATGCGGCCACCGCGGATCACTGCGTCCACGCGCTGCGGCGTGATGCCCACCGCCTGCGCGACGGCCAGGGCTTCGGCGTACAGCGCCGCGTAGCCCAGCGAGATGAAATTGTTCACCAGCTTCATGCGGTGGCCGTCGCCCGGGCCGCCGATGTGCACCACCTTGCCCGCCCAGGTGGCCAGGATGGGCTGGATGCGGTCGAAGGTGGCCTGGTCGGCGCCCACCATGGTGTCCAGCGTGCCCGCCCAGGCTTCCTTGGGCGTGCGGCTCAGCGGCGCGTCCACCAGGGTCACGCCGATGGCGGCCAGCTCTGCCGCCAGGGCCACGGTAGAGGTGGGGTCGGCGGTGGAGCAATCGACCAGCACCGCGCCGGGCCGCAGGCCGCTGGCCAGGCCGTGGGGGCCGCGGACCAGTGCCTCCACGTCCTTGGAGCCGGTGACGCACAAAAACACCACGCTGGCCTGCGCGGCCAGGGCCTGGGGCGTGTCGGCCCGGGTGGCACCGCGCTGCAGCAGGTCGCTCACCGCCTCGGAATCGCTGCGGGCGTAGACCGTGAGCGGGTAGCCCTTGTCCACGATGTTCTTGGCCATGCCGTGGCCCATCAGGCCCAGGCCGATGAAGCCGATAGTTTCTGTGGTGCTTTCGGTGGTCATGGGGCCCGTCCTTACCAGCGCTGGTGCACCAGCGGCTTGGCGAAGCGCTCGTACACCGCGGCCAGGGCCTGCATGGTGCTGTCGCTCAGGGCGGGCAGGTCGGCGGCGGCCACGTTGTCGGCCACCTGGGTGGCACGCTTGCCGCCGGGGATGCTGCAGGTGACGGCCGGGTGCATCTGGATCCAGCGCAGCGCCATCTGCGCCATGCTCATGCCCTCGGGCACCAGGGGGCGCATGGCTTCCACGGCCTGCAGGCCCACGGCGTAGTCCAGGCCGGAGAAGGTTTCGCCCTTGTCGAAGGCCGCGCCGTCGCGGTTGAACAGGCGGTGGTCGTCGGCTTCGAAATGGCTGTCGGCGGTCATCTTGCCGCTGAGCAGGCCGCTGGACAGCGGCAGCCGCGCCAGAATGCCCACGCCGCGCTTCTGGGTCTCTTCAAACAGCAAATCGGCCGGGCGCTGGCGGAACAGGTTGTAGATGATCTGCACCGTCTGCACACCGGGGAAGGCGATGGCTTTCAGCGCCTCTTCCACCTTCTCCACGCTCACGCCGTAATGGCGCAGCTTGCCGGCCTTTTGCAGGTCGTCCAGCACGCCAAACACTTCGGGCATGTAGTAGACGTCGGTGGGCGGGCAGTGCAGTTGCAGCAGATCCAGCGCGTCGGTGTTCAGGTTCACCAGGCTGCGTTCCACAAAGGCGGTGAGGTTCTCGCGGTTGTAGCCGCCCGCCACGTGCGGGTTCAGGCGGCGGCCGGCCTTGGTGGCAATAAAAAAGGGCTCGCTGCGTTCGCGCTTGAGCTGGGCCAGCAGGCGCTCGCTGCGGCCATCGCCATACACGTCGGCGCTGTCAAAGAAGTTCACGCCCAGGTCGAGCGCGCGGTGCAGCGCACCCATGGATTCGGCGTCGCTGACCTCGCCCCAGGTGCCACCAATGGCCCAGGCGCCGAAGCTGACGGTTGAGATGTTCCAGCCGGTGCGGCCAAGGGGGCGGTATTGCATGGGGGGTGTCTCTTTGTAATGGGGGTTGGCCAGTATCGCACCGCTGGTGATTTAGTGCATCGCCTCAACAATACAGACAAAAACAGCCTCCCGTGCTTATGCTTAAAGCGCAAGAAGCTACTATTTATATAGCAATAAAAAGCTTTGTCCGCCCAGGCTGCGGCACTCTCGGCAGACGGTCACTGGCCGGCCATTGATCTGCATCAGTACCCCGCGGCTGCGCCACGCCCATGATGGAGCCACAGGAGAACACTATGCACAACCCCCTCAGCCCCGAGCAGCGCCACACGATTGGTATGGCCTTGCAGGCGCGCCGACTCGCGCTGCAAAGCGATTTGGCGCAACACCACCACGGCCTGTCCCGGGTGGACCACGCCCAGGAAGCCCTGGCCCAGGGCAGTGACGACTTTGCACAGAACGCGGGCGAACGCGAGGTGGACATGGCCTTGACCGACATGGACGTACAGGAGCTGGCGGCCATCACCCGGGCCGAGCAACACCTGCAAGACATCCACTTTGGTACCTGCGTGGACTGCGCGCAGCCCATCCCTTTTGAACGCCTGTGCCTGGAGCCCCAGTCGCTGCGTTGCGTGGCCTGTGCCTCTATTTTTGAAAGGAAACTTTGATATGCCGCTGTTCCATGCCGTCGTACTGACCGACCACCATTCCGCCCTGGTAGTGCAATTCGATGCCGACCAGGTGCTGCCGCAACGCATCCAGGCCCACAAGCACCCCACCGGGCAGCACAACAGCGCGGTCCGCACCGAGCACGAATTCTTCGGCGAAGTTTGCGACGCGCTGGACGGCATCCAGCAAGTGCTGGTGACCGGCTCGCACACCGCCACCGCCGACTTTCGGCATTACGCCGAAAAGCACCGCCCCCTCCTCGTCCCGCAGATTGTGGGTTATGAAGTGGTGGACCACCCGACCGAAAACCAGTTGGTGGCGATGGCCCGCAAGGCGTTTGAAAACCGCAACCTCATGGCGGGCCTGCCTGCGGCCAACTAAAAATTTTAAGAAAAAAGTGCCTTCCGTGCTTATTCCGTAAGCACAAGCAGCTATTTATTCAATAGCATTCATCTCACCACTGGGAGGCGGGTTCCGCCAGCACGGGCACGGCCTGGGGCAGGCGACCGCAGGCCAGCAGGCTGTCCAGGTCCATGGCGCGGGCGAAGTGGTAGCCCTGGCCGCAGCGAACCCCCAGGCCGACCAGGCGCTCAATCTGCTGCGGGGTTTCCACGCCTTCGGCGACCAGGCTGGCGTGGTAGCGCAAGGCGCTTTCCTGGGCCAGCGACACGGCGGCCTGCATGCGGGGCTGCTCCAGGCGGGCCACCATGGTTTGGTCGATCTTGATCTCGGTGAAGGCAAACTTGGCCAGCATGGACAGACCGGAATAGCCGGTGCCAAAGTCGTCCAGCGACAGCCCCACACCGGCGCTGACCAGGGCGGCCATGCTCTCGCCCACGGTGTCGATATCGGGCACGGGGCTGTTCTCGGTGACCTCCACCGTCAGCAGCTCGCAGGGGATGCGCGCCATGCGCAGCAGCGCCACCACCCGCATGCCGAAGCCTGGCACGGTGAGTGATGCCGCCGACACGTTGACGGCCAGGGGCAAGGGCCGCTGGGCCTGCAGCGCCAGGCCGATGGCGTGCACCACGGTTTCCACGGTGCACCACTCAAACTCGATCAGCAGCTGGTTGCGCGCCGCCACCTCCAGCACCAGGGGCGGCGGAATCGGGTGGCCGCTGGCATCTTTGGCGCGCAGCAGGGCTTCGGCCCCCAGCACTTCGCCGCTGCGCAAATCGCATTTGGGCTGGTAGGCCAGCGGTGCGCGGCCCGCACTGATCCAGTCGATCAACAGCGCGCGCAGCTTCTCGTCCAGCAGGGCTTTTTCTTCGAACGAGCGGTGAAAGTAGCGCAGGGGCCGGGTATCGCTTTGCAGCGCCAGGCTGAGGTTGCGCAGAATGGCATCGGCAGATTTGTGCGTGCCGTCATTGCCCAAAGCCACGCCCATGCGCAGGCGGGGTGCGGCCTCGCCTGCGCGGGTACGCAGCAGGTAGTCGGACAGCTCGGCGTAGAAGTGGTCGGCCATGCCGGTGTGCTGCAGCTTCTCCAGCGTGACCCCGCGCAGCACGATGGCCAGGGTCAGGTCGGACAGCATGAAATACTGCGGCGCGTAAGGCTGCAGGGGGCAGGTCAGCGCATGGTCTCGCACGGCCTGTACCAGCTGGTGCCAGAACGGGTCTGACCAGCCATGCCCGTGCAGGCGCACCATCTCGCCCAGGTTCGACAGCTCCAGGGTCAGCACCGTGCTGTGCACCTCTTCCGGGCGGGTGGCCAGGCTGTCCAGGTACTCGCGCAAGGCCCGGCGGTTGGGCAGGCCGGTGAGCGGATCGGTCCGCTCCTGGACCAGGGCCCGGTCTGCCGCATCGCGGTCGCGCGCCTCGCGGCGCAGCAGCACCAGCAGGCCCCCCAGAATCACCCAGGACAGCGCGGCCCCCAGCAGGCGCAGAACCAGCAGGTTCTGGCTGACCCTGGTGGAAACCAGACCTGCAGCACCCAGGGCCGCCATCGATCCCAGGCTGAAAACCATCTTCGCCAGCCAAACCCGCCAGATGTCGCGCACCGAAAGATCCACCAGATTTTTGCGCACCACCCACCGGTGCACCAGGATGCCGCCCAAGGTCAACATGGCCATGTCTGCGGCGGCGGCAACCCCGTTGTGCAGCCCCCCGAACAGCAGCCGGGCACTGACCATGCACGCCCAGCAGATGGCCCCTCCCAGCCAGCCGCCAAACAGCCCGCCCAGGAAGAGCACGTCGGTATTCAGATAGGGCTTGGACGGCTGGGCCAGAAACTCAAACGCCAGCCCCAGCAGCAGAAAACCGGAAATGCCCAGCACCCAGCCATAGGCCAGCCCCTCCGAGCCCAGCAAGGGCGTGGTCTTGCGGCGCAGGCTCAGCACGGTACTCAAAATACCCACCAGGGCCGCTGCCTGCAGCATCAGCACGGGGTAATTGCGAAACTGTTCCTGCGTCAAGGGCAGCCATACATCAAGCATCGGGAGGTTCAGTTTCCTGCAGTGGGACGCGATGCCACAGATGATAATTTTTAAAAAATCAACTGTATGCAAAATTCATAATTCTTACAAATTTATACAACTAAATCGGCAAAAATGTCCCCCTGTGCAGGCGATGCTGGGGTGTCTCCACCCACCGTGCCGCAGGATGCAAGCAGCATCGGAGCGAACCCCTGGCTTTGCGTTTTGATCAATGTGAGCGCCATGAAAAATCTAAGCACACTGGTTCTGGCCCTGGGCCTGACCGTCGCCGCCGTGGCTTCCCACGCCGCGGGCACTTTGGTCTACTGCTCCGAAGCCAGCCCCGAAGGTTTTGACACTGCGCAATACAGCTCTGGCCAGACCTTTGATGCCGCAGGCATGGCCTTGTTTAACCGCCTGGTGGAATTTGAGCGCGGCACCAGCAAGCTGGTCCCCGCCCTGGCCGAGTCGGTTGACACCGCGCCCGACGGGCTGACCACCACCTTCCACCTGCGCAAGGGGGTGCAGTTCCACACCACCGAATTCTTCACCCCCAGCCGCAACTTCAATGCCGACGACGTGGTGTTCACCTTCATGCGCATGTTCGACAAGGGCAACGCATTCGCCAGGGCCTACCCCACCCGATATCCCTTTGCCAGCGACACCGGCCTGGACAGTAACGTGGCCGCGGTGCGCAAAACCGACGAAAACACCGTCGTCTTTGTATTGAAAAAGCCAGACCCCGACCTGCTGGCCAAGATTGCCCTGCCGGTGTTCTCTATCCTGTCTGCCGAGCATGCCGACAAGCTGCTGGCCGCAGGCACGCCCGCGCTGATCAACCAGCAGCCCGTGGGCACCGGCCCGTACATCCTCAAGCGCTACCAGAAAGACGCGCAAATCCGCTATGCGGGCAACCCGCAGTACTGGAACCCCAAGGACGTGAAGCTGGACAACCTGATTTTTGCCATCACCACCGACGGTGCCGTGCGTGCGCAAAAGATCAAGGCCGGTGAATGCCAGGCCATGTCCTACCCCAAGCCCCAAGACCTGGCCAGCCTGAAGGCCGACCCCACACTCAATGTCATCACCGCCCCCGGCTCCAACATCGGCTATCTGGCGTACAACACCGAAAAGCCCACTACGGCCAAGCTCGCAGTGCGCCAGGCACTCGACATGGCGATCGACCGCAAGGCCATCATCGACGCGGTCTACCAGGGCCAGGGCCAGGAAGCCAGCAACCCCTTCCCCTCGTCGCTGTGGTCGTATAACCCGGCGCTGAAGAACCCGCCCATGGACATCGAAAAAGCCAAGGCGCTGCTGAAAAAGGCCGGTTACCCCGACGGCTTTGAGATCACGCTGTGGAGCATGCCCGTGCAGCGCCCCTACAACCCCAACGCCAAGCTGATGGCCGAAATGATCCAGGCCGACTGGGCCAAGATCGGTGTCAAAGCCAGGATCGTCAGCTACGAATGGGGCGAGTACTTGAAGCGCATGAAGGCCGGTGAGTTTGACGCGGGCCTGATCGGCTGGAGCGGTGCCTACGCCAGCCCCGACAACTTTCTGGGCGTGTTGCTGACCTGCGAAGCCGTCGGCAGCTCCAACTTCGCGCGTTACTGCAGCGAGGAATTTGACGCTTTGGTGCTAAAGGCCCGCAACAGCCTGGACCCCCAAGAGCGCACCACGCTGTACATGAAGGCGCAAGAAGTCTTCAAGCGTGACCTGCCCTGGTCCACCATCGCCCACTCCACCATCAGCCTGCCCATGGCCAAGGAGGTGGACGGCCTGAAGATCAGCCCGTTTGCGGTGTTTGATTTTGCCGGTGTGGGCATGGAGTGAGCCGTTTATGCCGAACCAAAACCAAGGGGCAAAACGGTTGCGGCAAAAAGGCCCTGACGCGCAGGCGACGCTGGCCCGATCCGTGGCACAAAACCTGCAGATAATCCCGCTGGCAGACGCTGGGGTATCTACCAATCCCCGTGCCGCACGATTCGAGCACCATCGAGGTGCACGTCTGCCTTTGCGTTTTGATCTATTTGGAGCAACATGAAAAATTTGAGCAAACTGGTTCTGGCCCTGGGCCTGACCGTCGCAGCCTTGGCAACCCACGCCGCAGGCACCATGGTCTACTGTTCCGAGGCCAGCCCTGAGGGTTTTGACACTGCGCAGTACACCGGCGGCCAAACCTTCGATGCCGCAGGCATGGCTTTGTTCAACCGCCTGGTCGAATTTGAACGCGGCAGCACCAAAGTGGTCCCGGCCCTGGCCGAGTCGTATGACACCGCGCCCGACGGCCTGACCTACACCTTCCACCTGCGCAAGGGTGTGAAATTCCACACCACCGAATTCTTCACACCCAGCCGCAACTTCAATGCCGACGACGTGGTGTTCACCTTCATGCGCATGTTCGACAAGGGCAACGCATTCGCCAAGGCCTACCCCGCGCAGTACCCCTACGCTGGCGACACCGGTCTGGACAGCAATGTGGCCTCGGTGCGCAAAACCGACGACAACACCGTCGTCTTCCTGCTGAAAAAGCCCGACCCCGACCTGCTGGCCAAGATCGCCATGCCGGTGTTCTCCATCCTGTCTGCCGAGCATGCCGACAAGCTGCTGGCCGCAGGTACCCCCGCGCTGATCAACCAGCAGCCCGTGGGCACCGGCCCGTACATCCTCAAGCGCTACCAGAAAGACTCGCAAATCCGCTACGCGGGTAACAAGCAGTACTGGAACCCCAAGGACGTGAAGCTGGACAACCTGATTTTTGCCATCACCACCGACGGTGCCGTGCGTGCGCAAAAGATCAAGGCCGGTGAATGCCAGGCCATGTCCTACCCCAAGCCCCAAGACCTGGCCGCCCTGAAGGCCGACCCCAAGCTGAAGGTCATCACCGCCCCCGGTTTCAACATCGGCTACCTGTCGTACAACACCGAAAAAGCCACCACTGGCAAGCTCGAAGTGCGCCAGGCACTCGACATGGCCATCAACCGCAAGGCCATCATCGACGCGGTCTACCAGGGCCAGGGCCAGGAAGCCAGCAACCCCTTCCCCTCGTCGCTGTGGTCGTATAACCCGGCGCTGAAGAACCCGCCCATGGATATCGAAAAAGCCAAGGCGCTGCTGAAAAAGGCGGGCTACCCCGACGGCTTCGAGATCACGCTGTGGAGCATGCCCGTGCAGCGCCCCTACAACCCCAACGCCAAGCTGATGGCCGAAATGATCCAGGCCGATTGGGCCAAGATCGGTGTCAAAGCCAAGATCGTCAGCTACGAATGGGGCGAGTACCTCAAGCGCATGAAGGCCGGTGAGCACGACGCAGGCCTGGTCGGCTGGAGCGGCGACTACGCCAGCCCCGACAACTTCCTGGGCGTGTTGCTGACCTGCGAAGCCGTAGGTGGCTCCAACTACTCACGCTACTGCAGCAAGGAGTTTGATGGTCTGGTGCTGAAGGCCCGCAACAGCCTGGACCCCAAAGAGCGCACCACGCTGTACATGAAGGCGCAAGAAGTCTTCAAGCGCGACATGCCCTGGTCCACCATCGCCCACTCCACCGTCAGCCTGCCCATGGCCAAGGGGGTGGACGGCCTGAAAATCAGCCCGTTTGCCGTGTTTGACTTTGCCGGTGTGAGCAATAAGTAAGCCTTTTATGTCGAACTAAAACCGAGGTGGCGAACATGTTTCGCCACCTCGTTTTGTTTTAAGCGCCCACTATGTTCTTCTACATCTTCAAACGCCTCGCCGTGCTGGTGCCGACCTTCTTCGGCATCACCCTGCTGACCTTTTCGCTGATCCGCATGATCCCCGGCGACCCCATCGAAGTGATGATGGGCGAGCGCTCGATCGACCCGGTGATGCACGCTGCCGCCCTCAAGCAGCTGGGCCTGGACCAGCCGCTGCCGGTGCAGTACTTCCACTACCTGGGCCAGTTGCTGCACGGCGACCTGGGCGCTTCGCTCAAGACCCAGAACCCGGTGTGGACCGAATTCAAAATCCTCTTCCCCGCCACGCTGGAGCTGGCCACCATGGCGCTGCTGTTTGCGCTGGTGGTGGGCGTGGTGGCCGGGGTAACGGCGGCGGTCAAACGCGGCTCGTTTCTGGACCACGGCGTGATGACCCTGGCGCTGACCGGCTACTCCATGCCCATCTTCTGGTGGGGTTTGATGCTGATCATGCTGTTCTCCAGCGGCCTGGGCTGGACCCCGGTATCGGGCCGCATCGACCTGATGTTCGACATTCCGCCCGACACCGGCTTCATGCTGATCGATGCCTGGCGCGCAGAGCGGGCTGATCCCAGCCTGAACGCCGGGGCGCTGTGGGATGCGGCCAAACACCTGATTCTGCCGACCATTGTGCTGGGCACCATTCCGCTGGCGGTGATTGCCCGCATGACGCGCTCCAGCATGCTGGAAGTACTGCGCGAAGACTATGTGCGCACCGCCCGCGCCAAGGGCCTGTCGCCCGCCCGCGTGGTGTTCATCCACACCTTGCGCAACGCGCTGATTCCGGTGCTGACGGTGATTGGCCTGCAGGTGGGCACGCTGATGGGCGGCGCGGTGCTGACCGAGACCATCTTCTCCTGGCCCGGCATCGGCAAATGGCTGATCGATGCGATTGGCCGGCGCGACTACCCCGTGGTGCAAAGCGGCATTTTGCTGGTGGCCACCCTGGTCATCGTGACCAACTTTGTGGTCGATATTTTGTATGGCGTGGCCAACCCGCGCATCCGGCACAACAAGTAAAACAACATGCAAACCTCTTTTCCCACCCCTTCCACTGCCGGCCCAGTGAGCGACGAGCTGGAGCTCGCCCCCGGTGCGCCGCCCTCCTCCTGGCAGGAGTTCTGGCGCGGCTTCACCAAGAACAAGGGCGCGGTCGTCGGCCTGGTATTCATGGCCATCGTCTGCCTGGCCGCGCTGTTTGCGCCCTGGGTCGCACCCTACAACCCGATCGAGCAGTTCCGCGACCACTTCCTCACCCCGCCCGCCTGGGTGGCCGGCGGCTCGTCGCAGTTTCTGCTGGGCACCGACGAAGTGGGCCGCGACATCCTCTCGCGCCTGATCCATGGCGCACGGCTGTCGCTGTTCGTCGGCTTTTGCTCGGTGCTGCTGGCGCTGATCCCCGGCGTGGTGCTGGGTCTGGTAGCCGCCACCTTTGGCAAGGCACTGGACTCCGTCGTCATGCGCATCATGGACATCATGATGGCCCTGCCCGCCCTGCTGCTGGCGGTGGCGATTGTGGCTATCCTCGGCCCCGGCCTGGGCAATGCGCTGGTGGCGATTGCCGTGGTGTCGCTGCCCGCCTACGTGCGGCTCACCCGCGCATCGGCCATGACCGAGCTCAACCGCGACTACGTCACCGCTGCCAGGCTCTCGGGTGCCGGCACGCTGCGCATCATGTTTGTCACCGTGCTGCCCAACTGCATGGCCCCGCTGATCGTGCATGCCACCATGGGCTTTTCGGCGGCGATTCTGGAAATCTCGGCCCTGGGCTTTCTGGGCATGGGCGTGCAACCGCCTGCACCCGAGTGGGGCACCATGCTGGCCTCCGCCCGCGACTATATTGAGCGCGCCTGGTGGGTCGTCACCCTGCCCGGCCTGACGATTCTGTTCTCGGTGCTGGCCATCAACCTGATGGGCGACGGTCTGCGCGACGCGCTGGACCCCAAACTCAAGACCGCCGCATAAAACTACAAAGAACCACGATGGCACTGCTTACTATTAAAAATCTCTCGGTCGAGTTCGGCCCTCAGGGCCGGGCGTTCCGGGCCGTGGACGGGCTGGATTTGACCGTCTCGCAAGGCGAAATCGTCGGCATCGTCGGCGAGTCCGGCTCCGGCAAATCGGTCACCATGATGGCCTTGATGGGCCTGCTCGACGGCCAGGGCCGCATCACCGCCGACACCCTGAACTTCGACGGCCAGGACCTGCTGAAAATCGCCCCCGCCCAGCGCCGCAAGCTGCTGGGCAAAGACATGGCGATGATCTTCCAGGACCCGATGACCTCGCTCAACCCCAGCTTCACCGTGGGCTACCAGATCATCGAAGTGCTCAAGCAGCACATGGGCCTGCGCGGTGCGGCCGCCACGGCGCGCGCCGTGGAGCTGATGGAGATGGTGGAAATCCCCGCCGCCAAAAGCCGCCTGGATGTGTACCCGCACCAGCTCTCGGGTGGCATGAGCCAGCGGGTGATGATTGCCATCGCCATCGCCTGCAAGCCGCGCCTGCTGATTGCCGACGAGCCCACCACCGCGCTGGACGTGACCATCCAGGCGCAGATCATGGACTTGCTGGTGAACCTGCAAAAAGCCCACAACATGGCCCTGGTGATGATCACCCACGACCTGGCCGTGGTAGCCGAGGTGGCCCACCGCGTGGCCGTGATGTACGCCGGCCAGGTGGTGGAAACCGGCAGCGTAGCCCATTTGTTCGAGCACCCCGCCCACCCCTACACCGACGCGCTGCTCCAGGCCGTGCCCGAGCGCAGCCACGGCGCGCGCCGCCTGAGCACCCTCAAAGGCATGGTGCCCGGCCAGTACGACCGCCCCAAGGGCTGTTTGCTGTCGCCGCGCTGCCCCCGCGTGCAAGACCGCTGCACCACCGAGCGGCCCGCGCTGACGCAACACAACGGCTTTGGCGTGCGCTGCTTCTTTCCTTTGACCGAAGAGGTGGCCGCATGAGCACGGTTGTTTTAGAAGCCCAAAACCTCACCCGCTACTACGGCGTGGCCCAGGGAGCCTTCAAGCCCAAGCTGCAGGTCAAGGCGCTCAACGGCATTTCGTTCCAATTGCAGGCCGGTAAAACCCTGGCCGTGGTGGGCGAATCTGGCTGCGGCAAAAGCACGCTGGCACGCCAGTTGACGCTGATCGAAGCCCCTACCTCCGGCACGCTGGTGATGGACGGCCAGGCGCTCGACAGCGCCAGCAGCGCCCAGCGCAAAGCCATGCGCAGCAAGGTGCAAATGGTGTTCCAGAACCCCTACGCCTCGCTGAATCCGCGCCAGAAGATCGCCGACCAGCTGGCCGAGCCGCTGCTGCTGAATACGAAGCTGACCGCTGCCGAGCGCACCGCCAAGGTCCATGACACCATGCGCCGCGTCGGCCTGCGCCCCGAGTTCGCGCAGCGCTACCCGCACATGTTCTCGGGCGGCCAGCGCCAGCGCATCGCCATTGCCCGGGCCATGATTCTGCAGCCCAAGATCCTGGTGGCCGACGAGCCCACCTCGGCGCTCGACGTGTCCATCCAGGCCCAGGTGCTGAACCTGTTCATGGACCTGCAGGAAGAGTTCAACACTGCCTATGTGTTTGTGTCGCACAACCTGGCGGTGGTGGAGCACGTGGCCAACGACCTGATGGTGATGTACCTGGGCCGCGCGGTCGAGGTGGGTGCCAAGGGCCTGATCTTCGAGCGCCCGCTGCACCCGTACACGCAGGCCCTGCTGTCGGCCACCCCGTCCATCGACCGCAGCCAGCGCCGCGTGAAGATCAAGATCACCGGCGAGCTGCCCAGCCCGTTGAACCCACCCAGCGGCTGCGCCTTCCACAAGCGCTGCCCGCACGCCACGGCTCTGTGTTCGGCTGAGGAGCCGCTGCTGCGCCCCCTGCTGGGCCGGGAGGTGGCCTGCCACCACGCGGAGACCATCAACGCAGCTTGAACTGGTTTCTTAAGAAAAATAGGCCTCCTGTGCTTACTCCATGAGCGCAAGGAGCTATTTAATTAATAGCATTGAAAACACCCGCCCTGGTTTGCCCCATCTACTCCCCGATGCGGGAAATCACGGCCTGGGTTTTTGCCAAATCACCTGAATTTCAAGGGAAGATGGCGTAAAGTAACAAATAAATACAGTTAATTCAAACTCGGCATAGCTGGAGAGCACGATGGACCCTGAGTCTGAAAAAAAGATATTCGATAAGCTGGCAGAACTCGAAACCGATATACAGGTTTTGCGCGAAGGCTATCTGGTGGTTAACCATCGCTACACCGTGGCGTTGAACTCGATGAAAGCCTTGACGGCAAGCGCCCTGGAAGCGGCTAGACGGGCCGCAATGGCGGCAGAAAAATCGGCCTTGGCAAGCCAAAGTGCCAAGCAGGCCGCCAAGGAAGCATCTGTGGTCCCGGTCATGCAGGCCACAGAATCTGCGGCCGATGCCGCCATGCTGGCCGCTGTGGCCGCATCCGAGGCCGCCGCCGCGGCCTCCGCAGCGGCATCTGCATCGGCCTCGGCGGCGGCTTTCCAGGCCGAAGAAACCGCACTGCAAGCTTCGGCAGAAGCCGCTATCGCGACCTCCCGGGCCACAGCCGCGGCAGCCACGGCCGCCAAAATGGCAAGTGAGGCCGCGGCGATTGCAAAATCGGTCAGAAAGTAGGCGGGTCATGAAGCCCCCGGTTGACTGCATGGTGAGGGTGGCGAGGCCGCCTCCTTTACCTTGCCGACCATTCAAACGCGGTGCGCTCCAGTCCACGTGGTAGAACCCATGGCGGCACTCTCCAGCCCTTTGGCACCGGCAAGCCAGAAAGAAGCCGGTGTAGCCGAAAGGGTGCGGGCTATCGAGATGGAAATCAACCACCTGTTTGGGCGCGTTCCATTCGGCTGCCACACGCTGGACACCGCGGGTACCTTCCAGTCCATCAATGCACTGGAACTGGCATGGCTGGGCTATTCCAGCGACGAGGTCATCGGCAAAAAAAAGCTCACCGACTTCCTGACACCGGCCAGCCAGGAAAAATTCCGCATGCACACGGCGAACACCGTCGGAAAAGACCAGGCGCTGGAACTGGAGCTGGTGCGGCGAGACGGTACTTGCATGCCAATTGCCTTGAGCGGCACAGACACCAGTGGCTGCGGGCCCACAGCGTTGCGCGCACTGGTGTTCGACATGACCGAAAGCCGGGCACTCCAGGTCCAACAGCAGGTGTCCGCTGCTGCTTTTGAATCGCTGTCGGGTCTTTTCATCACCGACCACCTCCAGCGTATCCAGCAGGTCAACCGCTCGTTCACCGAGTTGACCGGCTACACCGCGGAAGAGGCCAAAGGCCAGACACCGCGCATGCTGAGTTCGGGGCGGCACTCCAAGAGTTTCTACCAGGCCATGTGGGCATCGTTGGCCGAACACGGCCATTGGAGCGGTGAGATATGGAACCGGCGCAAAAACGGCGAGATATTCGTCGAGTGGTTGAGTGTGTCCACCGTGACCGATGCCTGCGGTCAGGTTACCCACTATGTGGGCAGCTTTATCGACATCACCGCCAGCAAGCGCGCCCAGGACCAAATCGCCTACATGGCCTACCACGATGCGCTCACGCAGCTGCCCAACCGCCGGTTGTTGCTGGACCGGCTGAACCAGGCCGTGGCAACCGCCCGACGCAGCGGTTTGCACGGCGCGGTGTTGTTCATTGACCTGGACAATTTCAAGCACATCAACGACACCTGTGGCCACGAAGCAGGTGACCAGGTGCTGGTGGAAACGGCCCATCGGTTGCGCCAGGCCGTGCGCGAGGGCGACAGCGTGGCCCGTATGGGCGGAGACGAATTTGCCATCTTGCTAGAGGACCTGGGCCCAGAACGCCTGGAAGCTGCCGCCAAGGCGCTGCATTTGGCTGAAAAAATACTGGCGCGACTAGCCCAACCCTACGTCTTGGGCGACCACCACTTCCGGTGCACGGCCAGTATCGGCATCGACCTGTACGTCCAGACCGAAACTGCCACCGACCTGCTGCAGCATGCCGACCTGGCCATGTACCAGTCTAAAAAAGCCGGGCGCAATACCCTGCGGTTTTTTGACCCCACGATGCAAACTGCGGTGAACCAGCATGTCGCCATGGAAAACGAACTGCGGCATGCCGTCAAGCACCACGATCTGCAACTGTATTTTCAACCCCAAATAGACTCCCAGCGCCGCACCATCGGCGCGGAGGCCTTGGTGCGCTGGCAACACCCCGACCGGGGCATGGTCTCGCCCGCAGAGTTCATCCCCTTGGCCGAAGAAACCGAGCTCATTCTTATCATAGGCCTGTGGGTGTTGGAAACTGCCTGCACCCAACTCAAAGCCTGGGAGACCAACCCGTTGACCCGCCATTTGCGTCTGGCCGTCAACGTCAGCGCCAAACAATTCCACCAGTCCGACTTTGTTGCGACGGTGCAGCAGGCCATCCGGCGCAGCGGGGCCAATCCGGCGCTGGTCAAGCTGGAAGTGACCGAAAGCGTGATGCTCAATATTGCTGACGCCATCACCAAGATGGAAGCGCTGCGGGCGATCGGTGTGTGCTTTGCGATGGACGACTTTGGCACTGGCTATTCATCGCTGTCCACCCTGAGCCAGTTGCCGCTCACCCAGCTCAAGATCGACCAGTCTTTTGTGCGCAACATCGGCATCCGGCCCAGCGACGCAGTCATCGTGCAAACCATCATCGCCATGGCGCACACGCTGAATCTGGAAACCATTGCCGAAGGTGTAGAAACCGAAGAGCAACTGGCCTTTCTGGAGCAGCACGGCTGCCACTACTTCCAAGGTTATCTGCTGGGTCGCCCCGTTCCGATCGAGGTGCTGGAAAGCCAACTTGCGGCATGGAAAGCACCGGTCCCGTAGCTTTGCCCGCACGGCCGCTTGAACCGACATCGCTACCAGGCAAACCGTGCCAGCAGCTTGGGCACCGAGGCCACCAGCATGGCCACGCCGGATGCGGTCAACAGCCCCAGCACGATCTTGCGGAATGCGGCTTCGCTGATGCCGATGTACAGCCGTGCGCCTAGCAGCGTGGGCACCAGCATGGCCACGGCCACCACGCCAAACATCGGCAGCATGCTGCGCGTAACGATGCCGCGGGCCAGGTAGGTGCCCATGGTGACCAGCAGCATCGACAGATTGAAGTTCTGCACGATGGCACGCTGGGCATCCTTTTCCAGCCCGCGCAGCGTGCACCACAGCGTGGGCAGTGCGCCGGTAAAGCCGCCCAGCCCGCCCATCACGCCGCCGGCCAGGCCCACCACGCCGTCGGCCCAGCGGCCCCCGGCGGTGACGCGGGGCAGGTGCCGGGCCATCAGCATCGCCGGGCACCACACCACCAGCAGGCTGCCCAGCGCCAGGCGAAACCAGTCCATGTCCAGCCGCGGCAGCAAGGCCACGCCCAGCGGAATGCCCAGCAGGCCGCCCAGCACAAAAGGCAGCAAGGCCTTCCTGTCAAAACCCCGGCGTACCGTCAGCGCCGCCAGCACCTGGCCGGTCAGCGAGCCAAACACCGCCAGCGCAGCCGCCAGCCGCGGCTCCAGGGTCCAGGCCCAGAACGACATCGCCACCAGCCCATAGGCAAAGCCCGACAGGCCCTGCACAAAGCCCGCCACCACCGCGCCCAGCGCCACCACCCACACCACCGAATCCATGGCGTCTCCTGAAATTGCACTGCCCGATTGTGATCAGTGCGCAGCGTACTAACATGCGGGTCCCCACCCGAAAGATGCTCCCATCGACTGGCAACGTGCGCGCTACTTATTCGATAGCTGCTTGTGCTGACGGGATAAGCACAGGAGCCTTATTTTTCATATATCTGCTTGCAAAGGTCTGACCGCAGCTGTGCCCCCTGTTCCCATCCGTACCCAATGCCCGCCCGGTGCCTGCAACTGCGGGCGCGACGCGCTGCTGGAAAACCCGGTGGGCGACCTGCGTGTGCTGCGCCTGACCCGCGAAGACGAGCTGCGCTTGTTGCAGCGGCTGGAAAATCTGCACAGCCTGGGCGATCTGCGCCGCCTGGAGGAACGCATGGAGCAGCAGCTTGGCATCCGACTGAGCATCGGCACCAGCCCCAATGAAGTCCGCAGCCTGCGCGGTATCGTCATTCTGGTGCACGAACAGCCCGGCCTGTGCCGCAAAACCCGCCAGTCCATCCCCGCCGCCATCAAACGCAGCCTGGAGCAGCGCCCCGAAATCGCCTACGACATCCTGGACGTGGGGGGTCTGTTCGAGGGCCAATAAGGTGGTGGAATGTTTTGTGCGCTGCCGCACAGACCCCGAGGGAGGGGACGGCCACCATGGGGGCAACACACCATGAAAGGCTGCACCATGATCGAAAAAACCGCCACCGTCCATTGGGAAGGCCCCGGCAAAAAAGGCCAGGGGCAGATCAGCACCGAAACCGGCGCGCTCAAGGCCTATCCCTATGGCTTTGCCAGCCGTTTTGAAGACGACCGCAAGGGCAGCAACCCCGAGGAAATATTAGGGGCGGCCCACGCAGCCTGCTTCGCCATGGCGTTCTCGTTTGCCTGCGACAAGGCGGGCTTTGCCACCACCACCGTCGACACCCGGGCCCAGGTGCGCCTGGTGCCACAGGGCGAGGGGTTTGGCATTGACCGCATCGCCCTGACGTTGCAAGCCAGCGTGCCCGGACTCGATGAAGCCCAGTTCCAGGCACTGGCGCAGGCCGCCAAGCGCGACTGCCCCTTGTCCAAAGCCTTGGCCAGCGTGCCCGAGATCACCCTGCAGGCCACCCTGAAAGCGCCCGCATGACCCGCACGGGCCCCCGCGACACCCCCGAAGCGGGCCTGTCCGCCGCCGACCACACGCAGGGCGACCCCGGTGCCCGCCTGACGCTGGTGGAGTACGGCGACTACCAATGCCCCGCCTGCATCCAGGCCGAACCGTGGGTGCGGCAGCTGCTGGAAACCCAGGGCCATCGCCTGCGCTTTGTCTTCAGGCACTACCCGCTGGTCGAGATGCATCCCCATGCCGAACTGGCCGCTGAAGCCGCTGAAGCCGCTGCCGCACAGGGCAAGTTCTGGCCCATGCACCACCTGTTGTTTGCCCAAAAGCAGCACCTGGATGCCGCCGCGCTGGTGGGCCACGCCGAAGCCATCGGTCTGGACATGCTGCGCTACCACGGTGAAATGAACGACCGCATCTACACCCAGCGCGTGCAGGAACACCGGCGCGCTGGCGACCGCAGCGGCGTGCACACCACGCCAACGTTTTTCCTCAACGACGCGGTGGTCGATGTGTCGCTGGGCATCGAGAAGCTGACCGAGGCGGTGCGCGCGGCCCTGTAAGGCCGGGCAGCCCGGGTGTTCTTTGTTCCCTCCTGAAGGAGCCGCCATGCCCACCAAAGCCTGGAGCGCCAAGCGCGAGCGCCAGTACGCGCACATCAAGGCCAGCCTGCTCGAAAGCGGCAAACCCGAGCCCCTGGCCGAGGAGATCGCGGCGCGCGTGGTCAACAAGGAGCGGGCACAACATGGCGAATCGGTGGAGGCCAGCGCCTCCTCGCTCAACGACATGTCCGCCAGCCGACGCGGCGGCCTGCGCTCGCACAAGGGGCCAGGCGGCCGCACCCTGCTGCAACTGCGCAACGAAGCCCGCCAGCGGGGTCTGAAAGGCCGGTCCAAAATGAACAAGGCAGAACTGGAAGCGGCCTTGCAGCGGTAATGGGCTGCAAGCCCACGGAGGCGGTTTTCAGCCCTCGGCTTGCACCATCGCAATGGCATCGAACGGGCAGCGCACCGCGCACTTGCGGCAGCCGGTGCAGGCATCGATGTCGCTGAGCACCGAAAACTTCTTCCAGCCCTGCGGCTCCAGCGACAGCAAATGCAGGTGGCAGGTGGGCACGCACCAGCCACAGCCGGTGCAGCGGCTGGTGTCGATCACGGGTTTGGGGACGGGGCGGGGGGATGGCATGGCTGGCCCATCATAGGCTGCGCGAGCTATTTAAGGCCATTTAATGCCTCTAGCGCTTATTCCATCAGCGTGAGTAGCTACTGAATCAATAGCAATTTACTCAAGCCTTGGCTGCCAGCTTGTCCTGCGTGTGCGTATCGAAATCGCTGGCCGCATGCCGCTCGTGCAACTGCTCGGACGGCTCGCCCCAGGCGCGGTTGACCATGCGCCCGCGCTGGACTGCCGGGCGCGCGGCAATCTGCTCGGCCCAGCGCAGCACATGGCTGTACTCGTGCACGCTCAAAAACTCGGCCGCGCCGTAGAGCTGTCCCAGCACCAGGCCGCCGTACCAGGGCCATACGGCCATGTCGGCAATGGTGTAGTCCGCACCGGCCAGGTAAGCGTGCTCGGACAGGCGGCGGTCCAGCACGTCCAGCTGGCGCTTGACTTCCATGGCGTAGCGGTTGATCGGGTACTCGAACTTGGCCGGTGCGTAGGCATAAAAATGGCCAAAACCACCGCCCAGAAACGGCGCACTGCCCATCTGCCAGAACAGCCACGACAGGCATTCAGCCCGCGCCGCCCCGCCCGCGGGCAAAAACGCGCCAAACTTCTCCGCCAGGTGCTGCAGGATCGCGCCCGACTCAAACACCCGCACCGGCTCGGCCCCGCTGCGGTCCATCAGGGCCGGAATCTTGGAGTTGGGGTTCACCTCCACAAAGCCGCTGCCAAACTGGTGGCCTTCGTTGATGCGGATCAGCCAGGCGTCGTATTCGGCCCCCGTGTGGCCCAGCGCCAGCAGCTCCTCCAGCAGGATCGTGACCTTCTGGCCATTGGGCGTGGCCAGGGAATACAACTGCAAAGGGTGCTTGCCGACCGGCAGCGGCTTGTCATGCGTGGCACCGGCGACGGGGCGGTTGATATTGGCGAACTGACCGCCGTTTTCCTGGTCCCAGGTCCAGACTTTCGGGGGCGTGTAGGCGGTGGTGTCGGTCATGGGGGCTTCCTTGGCGGAGTATGGGTCGAGAACGCAATGGACAGCAGGGTAGCCGCAGTGCGATGACCCCGGGGCTTTAGGGTTTTGGGCGACGTCGCTATCCCGCCGCCACGATCACATGCGCCTGGATTTTTCCGGCCACCGGGCCTGCGCCATGGCGGCTGGCAATCGCCTGCGTTGCGCGGTCCGTGGCGGGCTGCAGCAAGCTGGCATCGCGCGCCTCGATTTCGTTGCGCAGCGGCGTGCCCTGGCAATAGGCGGTGGCGACATCGCGTGCCGAAGCTGCGTGGCTCAGTTTCTCGCAGGTCTGGATCTGGATGTCGGTGAACCCCGCCTGGCCCAAGTCCTCGCGGATCACCGCCACATCGTGGTAGCCGTGCGGTGTGCGGGCCAGGAAGCGCGGCGGGTCCTGCGGAAACAGCATGGCAACGGCCTGGGTGACGGCATCGGCAAAAGCGTTCTCCTCAATGCGGTCCCAGACACTGAAGACAAAACGCCCGCCTGGCCTCAGCACGCGGCGCGCCTCGGTGTAGCCCAGCACCCGGTTGGGGAAAAACATGGCACCAAACTGGCAGCACACCACGTCGAACGTGGCATCTTCGAACGGCAGGGCCAGTGCATCCGCCTGCTGCCACGCGATGCAGCTATCCACTCCCTGCCGGGCAGCGGCGTAGTCGAGCATGGGCTGGTTGAGGTCGGTCACCACGTAGCGCGCGTCGGCACGCAGCTGGGGTGCCAGCGCCCGCGTGACCACACCGCTGCCCGCTGCCGTCTCCAGCACCGCGCCGGGCGAGAAGCTGGCAACAAGCTCCGCTGTGTCGGTGGCATAGCCCCCGAAGATCAGGGGCACCATCAGCGTGTCGTAGAAATGCGGGATAGAGCCCGTGAACACCTTGTCGCTTTCAGCCATGGGACCTCCTGGAATGCTCGGGACTGTCGAACATTCGCCATGGTGGCCGCGCCTGCTTGCCGCGTCAATGCACAGGCGCGCCGATGTGGGTTCAGCAGCATGCATTCAGAAACATTGCTTTAGGATCTGAAGCCCATAGCGCTTGCACCCCAGTCTTCCGCCGACACTAGCTCAGGCACATTATTTCTTTGTCGCCACGCGGTCGGGCATGGACTTGGCAGCAAGCTCCCGCACGTGAGGAATCATCTTGTTGACTGAATCCAGGAAAGCGGCCGAAATCACCTTGCCTTCGTTGGTATTGGTCCAACCGGCCGCGCCGCCGCCGCCCGCAGCGCCGATCATGAGACCCGCTGTCCCCAAGTCGGTGGCGCGCGCGGAGCCCTCGGCGCTCACCAATTGCTCGGTCGTTTGCGTGTCGGTCAGAGTCAGCACCACTTGGGCCTCCTTGAACTTCACCTTCTCCGCCAGACCCGCAAACTGCCCGATGTAGGGAATACGCGCCAGGATGCCTTCCAGCCCGCCACCAGCGTTATGCTCCGAAAACACCAGCGTAGGCGTCAGCACGTATTGGGCTTCCAGCACATGGCCCCGCGGGTTCACGGTACTGTCTTTACGGGTCAGACCCGACTCCTGCAAGTCCATTTCCTGCTTGGTGCCCTTAAGCCCCAAATTGCGGTCCACCACACGGAAGCAGCCGCTTTGCTGCAGCATCAGCCGCACCAGGGGCACGGGCGAGTTGGGCAGCCCGCCGGCGCTGCTGGTGTAGGTGTAGCCGTTCGGGTTTTCGATCACGCCCAGGGTGGCCAGCGGCGCATCGCACTTTTCAATCTTGCGGGTTTCGCCCATGGACTGCTTTTGCCCAGCGGCGCCTGTCACCAAGCCACCGGCATTGCCGGTTTCAATACCTGAAGGCTTGCAAGCGGCAAGCAAGGCCACGGCCACTGTGGCGGCGATAAGCGCGGGAGCAGATCGGTTCATAAGTAAGGACTAAATAAAGGTCGCACGGATGGTACATGCAGCCTATGGGACTACAGCCCCCTACGCCGGACAATCGTTTGTTACGAATTGCATCTACCGGGGACACAGGGGTACGGAACCCGCCTCCTACATCCTGCAAGCCGCAAACCCCGCCCCATCCGCCAGCACAAAGTCCCGAAACGCCGCCCCCAGATCCGACGGCACGGCATCCCTTCGGTGCAGCAGGCACCAGTCCATCATCTTCGGCATGTCCTGTAAATCCAGCCCGACCTTGGCCGCTTTAGCACATCAACATAAAGGCGGCCGGAAGCCCACTCACCCCAACCGCCCCGCCGCAATCCAAGCCTCCGTCTGCGCCATCCCCAGCCGATACCGCGCGCAATTGAACACCTCCAAACTGCCCAGCTCCCCCACCAACAAATCCCGAAACCCCGGCGCAGTTTCCTCCGTGGCTTGCAGTTGCTCCAAAGCCGCTTGCAGGGTGTGTTTGTCCCGCACCACCAGCCCTATCGCCTCGTTCAGCATTTCGCGGTAGCGCAGGCGCACAGGATCAGGGCCGCCCATGGACTCCAGCACCACCGTGTATTTCTTGATGGAGCGGCGGTAGGTCCAGTCGAACAAGTCCACGGCCATGGCCACGTTTCGGAACTCGTATACACCAAGCACCGCGCTGGCGTAGTCTTGCGAGGCCACGTCCAGAAAGGACAAGGGGGCCTGGTTGTAGAGCATGAGCGGGATGTTGGCGGCCAGGCGGCTGACGCGTTTGTTGCCGTCGTCAAAGGGCTGCAGGTACGCCAGGTTCAGCCACAGGAAAAAGGCGGCTTCGATAGGATTCTTGACCTGCTGGGCCTTGTGGATGATGGCCTCCAGCATCTCTTGCAGCACCGTGGGTACTTGAGACGGCACGTAGACGGTATCGGAGATGTTGACCACCTTGCTGCGGATGGTGCCCAGGGCATCGGTGTCAGGCAGCAGGTCGCGCATCAGCACCGAATGCAGGTTACGGACCAGGCCCATGGAGAGGCCGTAACTCGGCACCGCATCTACCAGGAATTCAATGGCGCTTTTGTGGTTGAGCAGCATCACGGCATCCATATCGCCACCGGCCACGCCGGTTTTGAACAGCTCTTCGGTGGCCAGCAGGCTGTAACGGTTGCCCTCCAGCCGGGACGATGCCCACGACAAGTCGATCAACAGCGGCTCCAGCACTTTGCGGGCGTAGGTGCCTGCGGGCTGCTGGCCCTGCATGCGGCCAAGCTGGGCCAGTTCTGCGGACAGGCTGGGGGGTAGCAGCGCGGACTCGTTGGGCCGGTAGGCTTCGACAAAGCTGCGCTGGTAGGTTACGGGTTCGCGTGCGCCCAGGGGCACGGCCAGCCGCTGCTGCAATTGCAGGCTGTCTGCGGACCACAGCGGTCCGGCGGGTACGGCGCTTTGCGTGGGCGCGGGCAAGCTGTATCGGGTGGCGCGGGCTTTGCCTGCTTTCACCACCTGCTGGGCAACGAGCAAGCGCTCCAGCATGCGCTTGACGGTGGCGGGGCTGGTTTGCAGTGCTTGCACCAACTGCGTGGTGGCCACCAAAGCGTGGCCTTGCAGGGCGAACTGTTGCAGGGCTTGTACCAGGGCTTGGTCGCTGGGTTTAGGGAGTATTGGCATGTATCGGCTCACAATCCGCTCATTATTGGCTCAAATTGAGAGCCAATTATGCTATTTTGAGCGAATATTGAGCGGATACTTTGAATTAAATCAATCGATTCACACCAATTTAAATTCGCTCATACTACAAAATCCATAGCTGCCTGCGCAGGTAGAACCAGCACTAGAGCCCGATTTCTTATAAACATCAAACCCGCCCGCTGAGCCGACACTCCGCAAACCCCGCCCCATCCCCCAGCACAAAGTCCCGAAACGCCGCGCCCAGATCCGACGGCACGGCGTCTCTTCGGTGCAGCAAACACCAGTCCAGCATCTTCGGCATATCCTGCAAATCCAGCACCGCCAGCATGCCGGCGGCCAGCTCGACCTGGAACACGTGGGCAGATAAGAAGCTGATGCCCATGCCGACCATCACGGCCTGTTTGATGGTTTCGTTGCCGGACAGCTCCATTGACACGTTCACCTGCAGCGACTGGGATTGCAGCAGGTGCTCCAGAAACTGCCGCGTGGCCGAGCCGGGCTCGCGGAAGATGAAGTCCTCGGTGCGCAAATCGGCCCAGGTGAGCTTGCGGCGCGCAGCCAGGGGGTGGCTGGGCGGGGCGACGATGCAGTGGGGGTTGCGGGCGAAGGTTTCGGCTTCCACGTCGGCCTCGCTGGGCGGGTAGCCGCCGATGGCCACGTCCAGCTGGTGGTCTTGCAGCATGGCCAGGATTTTGTCGCGGCGCTCCACCGTGAGCTTGAAGCGGATGCCGGGATGCCGTGCCTTGAAGGCCATGAGCAGCGCGGGCGCGAAGTAGTGAGCCGTGGGCACCACGCCCAGGTGCAGCAGCCCGCCCTCGCCGCTGCGGCTGGCGGCCATGGCTTCGTCTGCGATGCGCACCTGGTCAAGGATGCGGCGGGTGTGGCGCAGCAGGGCTTCGCCGGGCGGGGTCAGCACCAGGCGCTTGCCGGTTTTGCTGAACAGGGGCTGGCCCGCGTCTTCCTGCAACTGGCTGATCTGCATGGACACCGCGGGCTGCGTGAGGTGCAGCTGCTCGGCGGCCCGCGAATAGCTCAGGCTGGTGGCCACGGCCTCGAAGATGCGGAGCTGGCGCAGGGTGGTGTTTTTCATGGCAGGGTTTGACCGGGAATACGGGCCTGGGACAGAGGGCGAAATCGGCTCGGGGACGCAGGGTTTGCAGGGAGTTTCCCTAAGCTGCAACGCAGCATTTCCGGCCCTAAACACCCGTGGGGCGACCCCATGCCGTTACAAGCCCCAAGTATAAGAAAAACTTTGCCAAACCATCAATAAGCATTGGTTGTGGATATGCACGGCTGTTTCTAGACTTGCCTCCAACGCAAACCCGCCCACTCCCCATCCGCTTTCATGTCCACACCTACTACCGCCCCCTTCCCCACCTGGAACGACGCCCATGCGGCCACGCTGGATGCGTCCGGCCTGCTGCTGTACCGCTCCAACCTGCTGGGTTCCGACCTGCGCATCACCAACTACGGCGGCGGCAACACGTCGGCAAAGCTGGTGCAAAAAGACCTGCTGACCGGCCAGGATGCCACCGTGCTGTGGGTCAAGGGCTCGGGCGGCGATGTGGGTTCGATGAAGCTCGACGGCTTCAGCACCCTGTACATGGACAAGCTCAATGCGCTGCAAAAGCTGTACCGCGGCCCGCAGTTTGAAGACGAGATGGTGGCCTACCTGCCGCACTGCACCTTCAACCTGAACCCGCGCGCCGCCAGCATCGACACGCCGCTGCACGCCTACCTGCCCTTCGCCCATGTGGACCACATGCACCCCGACGCGGTGATTGCGATTGCCGCCATGGCCAACAGCGAAGCGCTGACCGCCAAGATTTTTGAAGGCACCGTGGGCTGGCTGCCCTGGCGCAAGCCCGGCTTCGAGCTGGGCCTGATGCTGCAGCGCTACCAGGCCGCCCACCCTAGCCAACGCGGCCTGGTGCTGGCGGGCCACGGCCTGTTCACCTGGGGCGACACGGCCAAGAGCTGCTATGAAAACACCGTGGGCGTGATCGCCCATGCGCAAAACTGGCTGGGCCGCGAGAGTGTGGCCCGCAAGGCGGTGGCTTTTGGCGGTGTAGCGCAAGAGTCTCTGGCGACCGCCGAGCAGGATGCCACCCTAGCCCGTGTGCTGCCCGTGCTGCGCGGCCTGGCCTCCCAAAGCGGCCACAAGCTGATGCACGTAGACCGCCAGCCAGCGGTGATGGAATTTGTGAACAGCGTGCAACTGGCCCCGCTGGCAGCCATGGGCACCTCCTGCCCCGACCACTTTTTGCGCACCAAGATCCGCCCGCTGATCCTGGAAGCATCGGTCTACCAGCTCGAAGGTGCCGCCCTGGCCGCCGCGCTGGAAGAAAAGCTGGTGGCGTACCGCGCCGACTACGCCGCCTACTACGAGCGCTGCAAGCGCCCCGACAGCCCGGCCCTGCGCGATGCCAACCCGGTGATCATCTTGCTGCCCGGCATCGGCATGGTGTCGATTGCCAAGGACAAGGCCACGGCGCGCATTGCGGGTGAGTTCTACGTCAACGCCATCAACGTGATGCGCGATGCCAATGCCATCGACACCTACGTAGGCCTGCCCGAGCAGGAGGCGTTTGACATCGAATACTGGCTGCTCGAAGAAGCCAAGCTGCAGCGCATGCCCAAGGCCAAGCCCCTGGTCGGCAAGGTGGCGCTGGTGACCGGTGGCGCAGGCGGCATCGGCCGCGCCATCGTCGAGCGCTTCTTGAACGAGGGTGCCTGCGTGGCGCTGCTGGACATCGACGTGGAAGCGCTGGAAAGCACCCGCGCCGCGCTGGCCAAACGCTATGGCAAAGACGTGGTGCGCAGCATGGTCTGCGACGTGACTTCTGAAGACTCGGTCATCAACGCCTATGTGCAGGCCACGCTGGAATTTGGCGGGGTGGACATTCTGGTGTCCAACGCCGGTATTGCCTCCGCCGCCCCCATTGAAGACACCAGCCTGGCGCTGTGGATGCGTAACCAGAACATCCTGGCCACCGGCTACTTTTTGGTGGGCCGCGAATGCTTCCGCCTGATGAAGGCCCAAGCCATCGGCGGTGCCATGGTGTACATCGCCAGCAAGAACGGCATGGTGGCCAGCGCCCAGGCCAGCGCCTACTGCGCGGCCAAGGCGGCAGAAATCCAGTTATCGCGCAGCTTTGCACTGGAAGGCGCGCCGTTAGGGATCCGCTCCAACGTGGTGAACCCCGACGCGGTGATCCGCGGCAGCAAGATCTGGACGGGTGCCTGGAGCCAGGAGCGCGCCGCCGCCAACAAGATCAGCGAGGAAGAGCTGGAAGCCTTCTACCGCGACCGCTCCATGCTCAAACGCAGCGTGTTCCCCGAGGACATTGCCGAGGCCACCTACTTCCTGGCCAGCGACCTGGCCGCCAAATCGACCGGCAACATCATCAACGTGGATGCGGGTAATCTTGCGGCCTTCCCGCGTTAATTCGGCGATCAAACAAAACTAAAGAGACAGACATGACCACCACCAAAATTGCTCCCGAATTAATAGCTGATCACGTCCATTCAGCCAGCACAAGAGTCGATTTAGACTACCAAACTCTGGGTGAACAGCTGTCGCGCCGCGGTGTCCACATCGACACCCTGAAAGCCGACGTGGCGAAGTTTGCCGTGGCCGTGCCCAGCTGGGGCGTGGGCACCGGCGGCACACGCTTCGCCCGCTTCCCTGGCAAGGGCGAGCCGCGCAATGTGTTCGACAAGCTGCAAGACTGCGGCGTGATCCACCAGCTGGTGCGCTGCACGCCCACCGTGTCGCCGCACTTCCCCTGGGACAAGGTCAGCGACTACAAAGAACTGCGCCAGCATGCCGAGTCCTTCGGCCTGGGGTTTGACGCGGTCAACTCCAACACCTTCTCCGACCAGAAGAACCAGCCCCTGTCGTACAAGTTTGGCAGCCTGACCCATGCCGACGCAGGTGTGCGCGCCCAGGCCGTGGCGCACAACATCGAGTGCATCGAGATCGGCAAGCAAATCGGCAGCAAGGCGCTGACGGTGTGGATTGGCGACGGAGCCAACTTCCCCGGCCAAAGCCACTTCCGCCGCCAGTTCGACCGCTACCTGGACAGCAACCGCCAGATCTACGCCGCCCTGCCCGACGGCTGGCAGATGTTTTTAGAGCACAAGATGTTCGAGCCCGCCTTCTACGCCACCGTGATCCAGGACTGGGGCTCCAGCCTGCTGGCCGCACAAACCCTGGGCGAGAAAGCCCGCTGCCTGGTGGACCTGGGCCACCACGCGCCCAACACCAACATCGAGATGATCGTGGCCCGCCTGGTGCATGCGCAAAAGCTGGCCGGGTTCCACTTCAACGACAGCAAATACGGCGACGACGATCTGGACAGCGGCAGCATCAACCCCTTCCAGCTGTTCCTGGTGTTCAACGAACTGGTGGACGCAGCGCAAAGCAAGGTCCCCAACTTCGACCCCGCCTACATGCTGGACCAGTCGCACAACGTGACCGACCCCATCGAGAGCCTGATGACCAGCGCCATCACCGTGCAGCGCTGCTACGCCCAGGCCTTGCTGGTGGACCGCGTGGCCCTGACCGCCTACCAGGACAGCAACGACGTGCTGATGGCCGCGCAGACCCTGAAAGCCGCCTTCCACACCGACGTAACCCCGCTGCTGCAAAAAATCCGCATGGAGGCCGGTGGCGCAGTGGACCCGGTGGCCACCTACCGCGCCAGCGGCTACCGCACGGACATGGCGGCGATTCGCCCGGCCAGCGGCCCCAGCAGCGGCATTGTGTAAGCCGTGTACCCCATCGGAGCCGCCGCCCCCTGCGACGGCATCGTGTTCCCGTAGAGTGTTTTTATAACTTTAATTCCAGGAGACAAGCATGAAGAAACAACTGAAAACTTTGCTGGCAGTGGCTTTGACCGCAGCTTTGGCCAGCCCGGCCATGGCAGCGGACAAGATTGCCGTGGTCGTCAAGGCCATGGGCATCGGCTTTTTTGATGCGGTGAACCAGGGCGCTCAGGAAGCGGCCAAAGAACTCAAAGACGTGGAAATCATCTACACCGGCCCGGCCAAGGCCACCGCCGAAGGGCAGATCGAGGTGATTAATTCGCTGATCGCCCAGAACGTCAAGGCCATCGTGATCTCGGCCAACGACCCCGATGCCCTGGTGCCGGTGATGAAGAAAGCCATGCAGCGCGGCATCAAGGTGGTGTCGTTTGACTCCGGCGTGCGCAAAGACGGCCGCCTGATGCAGCTCAACCCCTCGGCCAGCCCGCTGATCGGCAAAAAACTGGTGGACATGACCCGTGAAGCCATTGGCAACACCGGCGAAATCGCCATTCTGTCGGCCACCGCCCAGGCCACCAACCAGAACGTCTGGATCGAGGAAATGAAGAAGGTGTTGGCCAAGCCGGAGAACAGCGGCCTGAAACTGGTCAGCACCGTGTACGGCGACGACCAGACCGACAAAAGCTACCGCGAAGCCCAAGGCCTGTTCAAGGGCTACCCCAACCTGAAGGTCATCATCGCCCCCACCTCGGTCGGCGCACCCGCTGCCGCCAAGGCCGTGACAGACGAAAAACTGGTCGGCAAGGTGTTTGTGACCGGGCTGGCGCTGCCGTCCGAAATGCTGGGCCACGTGAACAGCGGCGCGTCCAAGTCGTTTGCGCTGTGGAACCCGATTGACCTGGGCTATGCCTCGGTCATGGCCGCCAGCCAGTTCATCAGCGGCAAAGCCACCGGCAAGCCGGGCGAAAAAATCCAGCTGGGCCGCGTGGGCACGGTCACACTGGATGAAAACAACGAAGCGGCCATGTCCGAGCCGTTCACCTACGACAAGTCCAACACCGAGAAATTCTCGAAGTTCTTTTAAGTTGGCTTGAGGCTAAGGAAAGGCGGGCAGCCCTGCCCCGGTGGGGCTGCCCTTTTTTGTTGGAACATCGGGATCTGCGATGACTGATTTTTTGCTGCAACTGCGCGGCATTCAAAAGCGCTATGGTGCCGTCACCGTCCTCAAAGACGTGGACCTGGACCTGCGGGCGGGCGAGGTGCTGGCCCTGATAGGTGAAAACGGCGCGGGCAAATCCACCATGGTCAAGCTGCTGACCGGCGTGGTGCCGTTTGAGGCGGGGTCCATCCTGCTCAACGGCCAGCCGCAAAAGTTTGCCAACGCACGGGCCTCGCAGGCGGCGGGCATTCTGGCGGTGCACCAGGAAACGGTGATGTTTGAAGAGCTCAGCGTGGCCGAGAACATTTTCATGGGCCGCCACCTGCAGCGCGCAGGCCTGGTGGACTGGGCCGCGATGAACGCCCAGGCCCAGCAGGTGCTGACCCACATCGGCGCACGCTTTGTGGCTACGGCGCAGGTCAAAACCCTGAGCCTGGCCGAGCGCCATCTGGTGGAAATTGCGCGGGCGCTGTCGCAAAAGGCCTCGGTGGTGATTCTGGACGAGCCCACCGCCGCTCTGTCGCAGGCCGAAATCCGCGACTTCTATGGCATCGTGCGCCAACTGCGCGACCAGGGCGTGGGGGTGATCTTTATCACCCACAAGTTTGACGAAATTTTTGCCGTGGCCGACCGCTACCTGGTGCTGCGCGACGGCTCCGCCGTGGGCACGGGCAATATTGCCGATGCCACCGAACAAAGCCTGGTCAAGCTGATGGCCGGGCGCGCCATTGACCAGATCTACCCGCCGGTGCACTCGGTGCCGGGCAAGGTGGTGATGGAGGTGCAAAACCTGTCGCACCCCACCGAATTCAACAACCTGTCTTTCACCCTGCGGCGCGGCGAGATTCTGGGCTTTTACGGCCTGGTGGGCTCGGGGCGCAGCGAAGCCATGCTGGCGCTGATGGGCCTGAACCTGGATGCCACGGGCAGCTTTACGGTAGAAGGCAAGCCACTGCAGCCGCGCCGCCCGGCCGATTCCATCACCGCAGGCCTTGCCTACGTGCCCGAAGAGCGCCAGCGCCAGGGCGGCATTTTGAGCTTTTCGGTGCTGCAAAACATCAGCCTGGCCGGGCTGGCCAAGTTTGCGCGCGGCCCCTGGCTGTCGCAGGCCAAGGAGTCGGCCTTGTGCACCAGCATGGTGGAGCGTTTGCGCATCAAGACCAGTTCGCACGATCTGCCGCTGTCGGGCCTGTCGGGTGGCAACCAGCAAAAGGTGGTGATTGCCAAATGGCTGGGGCTGAACCCGCGCATCGTGATTCTGGACGAACCCACCAAGGGCATCGACGTGGGGGCCAAGCAGGCCGTGTACCAGTTGATCGCCGAGATGGTAGAGCAAGGCCTGGCGGTAATTTTGGTGTCCAGCGAGTTGCCCGAGGTCATGAACCTGGCCCACCGGGTGGTGGTGATGCGCCGGGGCCTGCAGGTGGCCGAATTTGCACGCGGCACGGTCGATGCCGAGGCCATCGTGGCGGCGGCATCCGGCCTGACCGCGCAGCCACACGCCCCCAAACCCCTCCCGGCCGCAGACGTATCTGCCGCCCGAACCCCGCACGTCAACGAGGCATTGGCAACATGAAACAGCTTTTCCTGGCCCGGCGCGAATGGCTGCTGCTGGCCATCATTGGGGCGATTGCGCTGGCGGTAGCCGCCCGCGCGCCGGTTTTTCTGAGCTGGCGCAACGGCATGGACATTGCCAACGACTCGGCGATTCTGGCCATTCTGGTGGTGGGGCAAATGGGCGTGCTGCTGACCCGGGGCATTGACCTGTCGGTCGCCTCCAACCTGGCCCTGACCGGCATGGTCTGCGCGCTGGTGGGGCGGGCCATGCCCGGCGTGCCAATTGGCGTGCTGCTGCTGCTGGCCATGGCCGTTGGTGCCCTGCTGGGCAGTTTGAACGGCTGGTTGATCACCCGGTTTGACCTGCCGCCGATTGTGGTCACGCTGGGCACTTTGTCGGCGTTTCGCGGGGCGATTTTTGTGGCCAGCAAAGGGGCCTGGATTTCCGACCACCAGATCCACGCCGCCATCAAGGGCCTGCCGCGTGCGCAATGGCTGGGGCTGCCTGCGCTGGTGTGGTTTGCGCTGCTGGTGCTGGCCCTGGCCGCCGTATTTTTCAAGCTGCGCCGCGAAGGGCGCGAGCTGTATGCGCTGGGCGGCGACCCGCATGCGGCGCAGTACGTGGGCATTCCGGTGAAGTCGCGGCTGATGCTGGTCTACACCCTGTCGGGCATGCTGGCTGGTTTGTCGGGTTTGCTGTGGGTGGGGCGCTATTCGGTGGCCTACACCGAGCTGGCGGCGGGCTATGAGCTCACAGTGATAGCCGCCTGCCTGATTGGCGGGGTGAGCATTGGCGGCGGCGTGGGCAGCGTGCTGGGGGCGGCACTGGGCGTGCTGTTTATTGGCGTGGTCAACGCGGCGCTGCCGGTGATCCAGGTGTCGCCGTTCTGGCAGCAGGCGATTGCGGGGGCGGTGATTCTGGTGTCTGTGACGCTGAATGCGCGGGCCGAGCACCGGGGCGGACGCTTGATTTTAGAAAGAACAGAACTGAAGGGAGCGGCAGCATGAAAGCCTGGAACACCTGGGAACGCGTTTTATTGGGGCTGCTGGTCTTGCTGGTGGTGGTGTTTGGCACCACCCAGCCGGGGTTTTTATCGCCCTACGCCATTGCCGACAGCACCTTCAACTTCAGCGAAAAAGGCATTCTGGCGCTGGCCCTGGCGCTGCTGATCGTCACCGGCGAGATCGACCTGTCGATTGCGGCCATTCTGGCGCTGTGCTCGCTGGCCATGGGCTTTGCCATGCGTGCCGGGGCCGGGCCTGCCGGTATGGCAATGGCAGCCTTGGCCACCGGTGGCCTGGCCGGGTTCTTGAACGGCTGGCTGGTCACGCACTACCGGCTGCCGTCCATCGTGGTGACCATCGGCACGCTGTCGCTGTACCGGGGCCTGGCCATGGTGGCCCTGGGCGACCAGGCGATGTCGGGCTATCCGGAGGTGTTTTCGGTGCTGGGCAACGGCTACCTGGGCGACCTGGTCAACCTGCCCTGGCTGATCGTACCGATTGAATTTGCCATTTTGCTGGTGTGCGCGGTGGCCGTGGGTGTGGTGCTGCACCGCACGGTGCTGGGCCGCCGCCTGTACGCCATCGGTGCCAACCCGGTGACATCGCGCTTCTCGGGCATCGAGGTAGACCGCTACCGCCTGCGCCTGTTTGTGTTTGCCGGGCTGATGGCTGCGCTGGCCGCCATTTTGCTGACCGGCCGTATCGGCAGTACCCGCCCCAACATCGCCATGGGCTGGGAGCTGGATGCCATCACCATGGTGATTCTGGGCGGCGTGGCCATCGAGGGCGGGCGCGGCAGTATCGTGGGCACCATGCTGGCGGTGCTGCTGCTGGGCCTGTTCACCTTTGCGCTGGGCATGGCCAATGTGTCGGGCATCGTGATGTCGATGATCGTGGGCGGCCTGCTCATCGTGTCCATGGTGCTGCCCAAGTTCAAGCTGCGTGGGCGGCTGGCAGCTGCAAAGGCCTAAGATGGAAAAAATCGCCTTTCGCATGTTCCTGCACCCCGGCTGCGTAGCCGAATACAAAAAGCGGCACGACGAGATTTGGCCCGAGCTGGTGGCGCTGCTGAAGTCGGCAGGGGTTAGCGACTACAGCATCTACCTGGACGAAGAGCACCTTGTTTTATTCGCCGTGCTGCGCCGCAAGTCCAGCCACAGCATGCACAGCCTGCCCCAGCACCCGGTGATGCAGCGCTGGTGGGCGCATATGGGCGATCTGATGCGCACGAACCCCGACGGCTCGCCCGTGGCGGAAACGTTGCCCTGCCTGTTTCACCTGGATTAACCATGTTGGACCTGACCCTTGTCATCGACATCGGCAAAAGCCACGCCAAACTGCTGCTGGTAGACGACCACGGCAGCGTGCTGGAGCAGCATGGCCGCAAGAACGCGCCCGTGGCCGCTCCGCTGGGCTACAACGCGTTGGACATTGGCGGCCTGACCGACTGGATCTGCAGCACGCTGGCGGCCAGCGCCCTCACCCGGCGCTGCGCCCGCGTGGTCACCAGCACCCACGGTGCCGCCTTTGTGGGCATCACCGCCGACGGCCTGGCCTGGCCGCCGCTGGACTACGAGTGCGACACCTATGCCGACCAGACCAGCGCCCTGCACCACGCCTACCAGCGCCAGCGCGACGGGTTTGAGATCACCTATTCGCCGGACCTGCCGGTAGGCCTGAACGCCGCCCGCCAGCTCTACTGGCTGCAACACACCCACCCGGCCGCATGGGAGCGCACCCAGACCCTGCTGCCCTACCCGCAGTACTGGGCCTGGTGGCTCAGCGGCGTGGCGGCCAGCGAGGTGTCGTCGCTGGGCTGCCACACCCAGCTCTGGGCACCGGACCAACAGGATTTCTCGCCCCTGGCCAAAAACCAGGGCTGGGCCGAGAAGTTCGCGCCCCTGGCCCCGGCCTGGCAGGTATTGGGCTGCGTGCGCCCTGCCCTGGCCGACGCGCTGGGCCTGCCTCGCCAATGCGAAGTGCTGGTGGGCGTGCACGACAGCAACGCCTGCCTGGCCCGCTACCTGTCGAGCACAGCGGAGTTGACGGTTGTGTCCTCTGGCACCTGGACGGTGCTGATGGCCCCCGACGCGCCTACCGCCACGCTAGACGCGCAGCGCGACATGCTGTGCAACGTCAACGTGCGCGGCCAGGCCACCCCCACGGCCCGCTTCATGGGCGGCCGCGAATTCGCCGCGTTGCTCGACGGTGCCCCCGCCGATCTGGGCACACTGGAAGATGCCGAAGCCCTGCTGCGCAGCCACACCAGCGCCGGACCCAGCTTCGCCCCGCAAGGCGGCCCCTTCATGCACCGCACAGGCGAGGTACTGCGCGCAGGCCAAACAGTAGCGCTGCAAGACTTACATCCCGCCGAACGCTCGGCCCTGGCCGCCCTGTACTGCGCCCAGGTTACCGCCTGGCTGGTGCAGCAACTGCGCCCCGGTGCCACCGACACCACCGTAGTGGTCGAAGGCCCCCTGGCCCACAACCGGCTTTTCCTGGGCCTGCTACAAGCCCTGCTACCCGGCCACACCTGCTACGCCAGCATCGACGCCATGGAAGGCACCGCCCGAGGTGCCTGGATGCTGGGCCGCTGGAGCCAACCCACGGCCTCCCAGCACCTGCTGGCCGCACCGGCCTACCGGCTCGACGGGCTGCTGGAGTACCACGCACAGTGGCTGGAGAACTGCCTGGCGGTGGTGGCGTAGAAATACTATGCTTTTGATAGCTGCTTGTGCCAGAGCCATAAGCACAAGACCCTTATTTATCTTATAAGCATAGGTTGTAAGCCGGCCCTTACACTCTGGGTCTCTGCGCACCAGCGCGCAGAACAGCGTTCTCAGGGCGGGGTGGAATTCCCCACCGGCGGTGATGGCAGCGATGCACAAGCCCGCGAGCGCCTTTGGATGGTTTGCCAACCAGAGGGTCAGCAGATTCCGGTGCGATTCCGGAGCCGACGGTTCAGGTTTTAACGAGCCTCAAAGTCCGGATGCAAGAGAACGCGCCACGTACACCCCGCCACCGGCGGCTTGTACCTGCGCGCGTGCGTCCTGGGTTGGGAACATTTTTTGCCAACACCTTTTATGACCACGACCGTTACTACTCCGCTCCGCATCGCCTTCGTCCAGGCCACCTGGCATGCCGACATTGTCAACCAGGCCCGCGACGGCTTTTTGGCCGAGATGGCGCGCCAGGGCGTGCCGCGCGACGCTATCGACATCCTGGAATTGCCCGGTGCCTTCGAGATTCCGCTGCATGCCAAGAAGCTGGCCCAAAGCGGTCGGTTTGATGCCATCGTGGCCTGCGCGCTGGTGGTAGACGGCGGCATCTACCGCCATGAATTCGTGGCCAACGCCGTCATCCAGGGGCTGATGACGGTGCAGCTGGATACCGGCGTGCCAGTGTTCTCTGCGGTGCTCACGCCCCACCACTTCCACAGCCACACGGAGCACCAGCAGTTTTTTGGCAACCATTTCGTGCACAAGGGTGCGGAAGTGGCACAGGCCTGCCTGGCCACTGTGGCCAGCCTGCGCAAGCTGGCCGCGCTCTAAAACCGGCTGGTCGAGGCATACGCGCCCGACACCACGCGGTTGCGGCCCTGGTGTTTGGCCTGGTAGAGCATGGCATCGGCCTGCTCCAGCAGCAAAGCGGGGTCGTGGCGGCCACCGGCGCCGATGTGGACCGCACCAATGCTGATGGTGACCACGTTGGCCACATCCGAGCCGGCATTCGGCAGGCCCAGGGCCATCACGTCGGTGCGCAGGCGCTCCAGCAGGTGGTCCAGGTCGGGCACGCCGGGCAGCAGCAGCACGAATTCTTCGCCACCGTAGCGGGCCGCCAGGTCGTAGGGCCGCCGGGCAAAGCTGGCCACCACCTGGGCGATGCGGCGCAGCGCGTCGTCGCCCGCCGGGTGGCCGTACAGGTCGTTGTATTGCTTGAAAAAATCCACGTCGATCATCGACAGCCCCAGCGACTCCTTGCGCCGCGCCGCCAGTTGGCAGACCACCTGCAGCGACTCGTCGAACGAGCGGCGGTTGGCAATGCCGGTCAGGCCATCGCGGCTGGCCAGGCGCTCCAGCTCCTTGCGCTGGGCGATCAGCCGCAGGTGGTTGCGGATGCGGATGCGCGCAATCGCCGGGCGGATGGGCTTGACCACGTAGTCCACCGCGCCCAACAGCAGGCCTTGCTCTTCGCTGCGGGCATCGTTGAGGCCGCTGATGAAGATCACCGCAACGTGGGCGGTACGGGGGTTGGCGTGCAGGGCCTGCAGCACTTCGTAGCCGTCCATGCCGGGCATGGCGATGTCGAGCAGCAACAGGCAAATTTCGGGTTCTTCGCGCACCCTTTGCAGGGCCGAGGGGCCGTCTTTGGCCAATAGCACGCGGCATTCGCCGTGCAACAGGTCGGCCAGCACGGTGCGGCTGGTGCGGTCGTCATCGACGATCAGCACGGTGGGCAAAGACAGCATATCCATCGTGTCAGGCCGCTCCATGGTTGTCTGCCAGGGCCTCGGCCAGCGCGTCCAGGGAGCCGCTGGCAGCAGACAGGTTCAAGTCTTCAAACTGGACCAGCGCGGCATCTGCCAGCCGTACCAACGCGGTACGGGCCAACCCGGACCGGATGTCCAGCAGTAGCTCGGCGGCGGCGTAGTTGCCCTGCGCCACCATGGGCCGGGCCTTGCCGATGCGTGACAGCAGGGTCGCCACATCCACCGCTTCGGTGGCTACCTCGGCCACGGCGATGTAGCGGTTGTCGGCGAGCAGGCCGATGGCGCTGCCGATCACGGTGTCCAGGTGGTGGCAGAAAACCGCCACGCCTTCGGCCAGCAACTCGGGGGTAGCGTGCGGCGCCAATTGTTCCAGGTGCACGGCGGCATCGGCCAGTGCATCGGCCCCCAGATAGCGGGCGGTGGATTTCAGCGTATGGGCCTGGGCCGAAACGGTATTGCGCGATGGTGCGGGCCGGGGCGGTCGCCACTGGGCCGACAGACTGGCAAAGTCGCGCACAAAGCCGCGCAGCACGCGCTGCAGGCTGGCCTGGCGCCCACCCAGGCGGACCAGCGCTAACCGCAGGTCTACCCCCGGTAAGCCGTCAGGCAGGTCGACCGGGGCCTCGGCGGGGGCTTCGGCAGCCAGGTGGGCCATGGCGCGCGGCTGGGGCAGGCATTGCAACAGTGTCTGGTACAGCGCCGTCTCATCGATCGGCTTGCGCAGGTAGGCATCCATGCCCGCGGCGACGGCGGCGGGGTGGCCCACCTGGGAGTCGTGCGCCGTCAGGGCAATCAGGGGCAGCTGGGCCCAGCGCGCCTGTTTGCGAATCTCTCGGCTGGCGGTCAGGCCGTCCATCACCGGCATTTGCAGGTCCATCAGCACCATGTCGAAACGCTCCTGTTCGAGGCATTCCAGGGCCTGCGCACCGTCGGCGGCCAGTACCACCTGCATGCGCACCGCCTGCAGGAATTCACTGGCCACTTCGCGGTTGAGGGCGTTGTCATCCACCACCAGCACGCGCAGGCCCGCCAGTGCGGCCAGTGCTGCGTCTTTGGGCAGCCACTGCACCAGCAGCCGGGCCAGTTGCCCGGTGTCCACTGGTTCGGGCAGATAGTCGTCCATGCCCGCCTCCTGGCAGGCCTGCGGCTCGGCAGCCGCCACGCCACCGGTGGTGTGCAGCAAGCCGATGACTGGCAGGTGGGCCCAACGCGGGTCACTGCGCAATGCCCGGGTGGCAGCCAGGCCGTCCAGGTCGGGCAACTGGTGCGTAACCAGCACCACGTCGCAAGGCGCGGCCTGCAACCGGGCCAGCGCCTGGATACTGCTGCGTACGGTGTCCACCTCCATACCGGCCTGGCGCAAGAAGTCGACCATGGACTGGTGCTCCTGCGGCCGCTCGACCAGCAGCAGCACCCGCCGGTGCTGCAGGCGGCCCAGGTCCAGCGGGGTGTCACCGTCTTCGCCAGGCGGGCCGGTCCAGGTGTGGCCCAGCGCGTCGGCCAGGGTGTTGAACACCAACGCCTCGGTGACGGGCTTGAGCAGCACCCCGGCCAGTCCCATATTGCGGGCTTCGGTGAGGAGTTCGTCGCGGGCGTAGGCGGTCACCATCAGCACCAAGGGCACGGCGGACAGCGCCACGTCGGTCTTGATCTGCCGGGCCGCCTGCATGCCGTCCATGCCGGGCATGCGCCAGTCCATCAGCACCAGTTCGAACGGACGGCCTTCGTTGTGGGCTGCGCGCAGATGCTCCAGAGCGGCCAGGCCCGAGTCCACCACGTGCACCACCATGCCAAAACCATGCGCCAGCTGGGCCAGGATGCTGGCTGCGCTGGCGTTGTCGTCCACCACCAGCAAGCGGCGCCGCTGCAGCACCGCCGCATTGCGCTGCAGCTCCGGCACGGCCAGCGCACCGGGGCGGCGCAAGGGCACCGTGAAGCTGAAAGTGCTGCCCAGGCCGCGGGTACTGGTGACACCCACGCGCCCGCCCATGCGCACCACCAGTTGCTTGCAGATCGACAGGCCCAGCCCCGTGCCACCGTAGTCGCGGCTGACTTGGTCGTCGGCCTGCGAAAACGGTAAAAACATACGGGCCATTTGCGCCGCGTCCAGCCCCACGCCGGTGTCGTGCACCGAAAACCGCACCAGGTAGCCGTCCGCCTGGCTGTCGGACTCCAGCACCACCGACACCACCACCTCACCCCGGGAGGTGAACTTGACAGCATTGCCCACCAGATTGCCCAGTACCTGGTTGAGTCGCAGTGCGTCGCCCACCAGGCGTGCGGGCACGTCGGGCCCGACGGCGTAGGCGATCTCCAGGCCCTTTTCTTCGGCCTTCAGGGCGTGGGCCACCGACACCGATTCGAGCAGCGACTCCAGGGTGAACTCGGCCTCCACCAAGGCCATCTTGCCGGCTTCGATCTTGGACAGGTCCAGCAGGTCGTTGACGATGCCCAGCAGCAGCTGGGCCGACACGTCAATCTTGTCCAGGTAATTGCGCTGCTTGCCCGACAGCTCGGTTTGCTGCACCAGACGGGTCATGCCCAGCACGGTGTTCATGGGGGTGCGGATTTCATGGCCCATGAAGGCCAGAAACGCACTTTTGCCGCGCTCGGCCACCTCGGCCGCTTCTTTGGCGGCGGTGAGTGCGTCGGCGGCCTCCCGGGCCGCGGTCACGTCCCACACCGTGCCGATGGCGCGGGCCGGGCTGCCGTCGGCATGGCGATGTACCTGCCCGTGTATCTGTACCGTGCGCACCGCCCCCGATGGCTGGACAATGCGCACCTCGGTATCGAGCACCGAGGTCGTGCGCAGCGCGGTCTGCCATTGTCGGACCGTAGCCCCCACGTCGTCAGGATGGATGCGCGCCAGCAGTTGCTTTTCGCTGCCGTCGAACCCATCGCGTGGCAAGCCAAACACGGCATAGGTCTGGTCGTCCCAGAGGTAGCGGTTGGCGGCCACGTCCAGCTCCACAATGCCAACGCCCCCGGCCTGCGTGGCCAACAGCAGACGCTCTTTTTCCTGCGACAGTGCCTGGCTGAGCTGGCGGTAACGGGCTTCACTGGCGCGCAGGGCTTCGGCCGTGACACGTTCAGCTTCGGCGCGGTCGCGCAGCACGGTGTCGGCGCGTTCCAGGCTTTGGCGCAGGCCTTCAAACTCGGCCACCGGAAACAGGGCGGTGGCCGGGCCCACGCCCGCGGGACCTACGGTATCCGTCGCCACCTGTTCGGCGTTCTGCGCCAACGCCTGCACGGGTCGCAGCAGCATCCGCGCCATCCACAGCACCAGGAGCAGGGCTGCACAGACGGCCAGCAAAGCCCCGGCCAACAGCGTTCCCAGGGGCTGGTGCCAGCGGGCGTTAAAGCGCTCCAGCGGCTCCCCGACCACCACCACCCAGCCCGGGGTGTGCGCCAGGCGCTGGAAGCTGATGACCACCGGCCGCCCTTCGAGCGAACGGGCTTCAAACACCCCGGCATCGGTCTGCATCACCTTGAGCCGTGCCCAGTCGGGCACGACGCTGCCCACAAACCGCTCGGAATCCCACGAGCGGGCAACCAAGCGCCCGTTGCCGTCCACCACCGCCACCAGATTGTTCGAAGGGATGCTGCGCTGCTGCAGCGAACGCACCAGCTCCAGCGGCGACACCATCAGCGCCAGTACCTTGCGGATTCCGCCAGGGGTACGGTAGGGCACGCTGAGGGCCACCCGCGGGAGGTCTTGGTGGGGACCGGCCATGAACACATTGGAGACGGTGCGTTCCTGGGCTGCCAGGGCCTGGGCCAAGACCTCGGGTGGCAGGCCCTTGGCTTCCAGGCTGGAAATCGGCGAGGGTTTGGCATCGCTGCCCGCTTGCGCCAGGATGATGCCCGCTTCCAGACGGCCATTGCCGTCGCCGTCCAGCGGGTTACCCAGATCGGTGGCGGCCAACGTGGCCAAGGCCTCCAGCATGGTGGTGCGGGAAGCCATCTCGGTGTCCACCACCTGGGCCAGGGTCCGGGTGTTTTCCTGTAGCTGGTGGGTGGAGGCCTCGCGGTACACCTGGGCCACTTGCCACATGGCGAACGCAGCCGCCCCGGCCATGGGTAGCAACGCTACCAGGACCAAAGCCATCAGGTAAAAACGCAGGCTGCGCGGGCGCACCAGCCCTGGATTCCCACGTCGAAACATCTTGCTACCTATCCAATGCCTTAAAACCGGACTTATTGCCGGTTCGGTTGCGTTTCGATGGGATCGAAATCTTCCGATTCAAAGCGTTATGGTAAGGCGATAGGCCCCAAAAATGAGGCGGTGGTGGGCACTTTCGTGGGTTTTACACGACTGGTTTGGAGCCGCTTCTCTCCGGTTGCAGGATACCCATGTAATCAATTTCCGTATTAGCGCGATTAGTGCAACATCAAGGTGCGCTCGCCCTTGCATTTGCCCGCGCGGGCCGGTGGGCTGCACAGGCCGCAGACGTATTGGCGGGGGTTTTCGTAGAGTTCGGTGACAAATTTGCCGCCACAACTGCTGCACTGGGTCATGTTGAGCATGTTGGCATCGACAAACTTCACCAACCGCCAGGCGCGGGTAAACGACAGCAGCGGGTCTACCTCGGCGGCCACGATCTGCTCGGTGTACAGGCGGTAGGCCTTGGTCAGGATGTCGATGGAGTCCATGTCCATGCTTTTGGACAGGTATTCGTAGATGTTCAGAAACAGCGAAGAGTGGATGTTCTCTTGCCACGACAAAAACCAGTCGGTCGAAAACGGCAGTTGGCCCTTGCTGGGCGACTTGCCCGACACCTCTTTGTACAGGCGCAGCAGTCGCTCGTAGGACAGATCGGTTTCCGATTCCAGTACCTGCATACGGGCGCCCATGCGGATGAGTGCGGCGGCGCGTTCAATTTGCTGCGAGTCTTGCAACACGCTTTTGGCAGGTTTGGCGGCTTTGGTGGCGGTAGCTGTCGAGGTGGAAGTCATGCTGGGCTCCTTACAGGACTTCGGCCACGCGGCCAGCCATCAGGATGTTGGCGTGCAAGGTGTTGGTGGCAGGGTTGCCGACCTTCTTGATGTCGTGGTTGGTCAAGAGGCTCCAGACCAGGCTGTCTTCCACGCGGAAGTGGCACAGCAGCATATTGCCCGAGGCCAGTTTCAGAATTTGCGCAGCGGACAGGGCACCCAGGATGTCGGCGGCTTCTTCGTTGATGCCGAGGCGGAACAGGGCTTCGGCCTTGTCCTGGCGGATCAGGCTTTGCGCCAGCATGAGGTACGTCAGATTGGCCTCGCGGATTTCGGCAATGATCTGTTCGGTGTTCATGGTGTGTCCTTTGGTCTGCCCGGTTCAGGCTGCATTGCGCTTGTCGCAATCTGCTGTTTCCCGATCCGTTGAAATGGATTGTGAATACCCCCCAATCAAAAATTAAGTCGGGGGGCACCCATACCGCAGGTCCCTTTTTTACCGGGCCGTGTAAGAAGTTTCCTTACACACAAGACACAAAACCTTACACGAGCTCGGGCACCGGGGACCGCCCCATCAGAGACGCAACAGCGTCAGCCGGGCGGATGCGCCCGTCCAGCAAAGCCACTACGCTGTGGGTGATGGGCATGTCCACGCCCAGGCTGTGCGCGCGCTGCGCCACAGTGCGGGCGCTGTACACGCCCTCGGCCACATGGCCCAAAGAGGCCACCGCCTGGTCCAACGTCTGGCCCTGCGCCAGTAACAAGCCCACCTGCCGGTTGCGGCTCAGATCGCCGGTGCAGGTCAGCACCAGATCGCCCAGACCCGACAAGCCCATGAAGGTCTCGGCCTTGGCACCCAGGGCGACGCCCAGGCGCGTCATCTCGGCCAGCCCACGGGTCACCAGTGCCGCCCGCGCGTTCAGGCCCAGGCCCAAGCCATCGCACAGGCCGGTGGCGATGGCCAGCACGTTCTTGACCGCGCCGCCCACCTCCACGCCCACCACGTCGTCGCTGGCATAGACCCGCAGCGCCGGGCTGTGGAAGGCCTCGACCAGGGCATCGCGCACCTCGGCGTGGCTGCTGGCCGCTACCAGGGCAGTGGGCTGGCCACGGGCGACTTCCTGGGCAAAACTGGGGCCGCTGAGCACGCCATAACGGGCAGCCCCATCGGCAACCTCATTTGCTATGGATTCCGTAGCTACTTGTGCATATACCTCGTGCGCCAGCAGCCCAAAAGGCTTGGAACCAGGAGATTCAAACCCCTTGCACAGCCAGGCCACCGGGGCGGCACAGCCTGCAATGTCCTGCAGCATGCTGCGCAGGCCCGACATGGGTGTGCCCAAAATCACGAGGTCGTGCCCCGCCACCAGCGCGGCCAGGGCCGCGGGTGCCACGGAGCAGACGGTAAGGGCTTCGGGAAAAGGAATGCCGGGCAGGTAGCGCTGGTTGCAGCGCTGGGCCTGCATGGCAGCGGCCTGCTCGGCATTGCGCGCCCACAGCGTGACGCTGTGGCCGCCTTGCGAGTGAAGGCTGGCGCTGATGGCCAGCGCGGTGCCCCAGGCCCCCGCGCCCAGAACCGCGATTTTCATGGCTTACTGCAGGGTTGCAGTGGGCGCTTCGGCAGCGGCCGCAGCGGCGTTGGCTTGCTGCTGCTCGTACATGGCCTGGAAGTTGATTTCGGCCAGGTGCACTTGCGGGAAACCAGCGCGCTGGACCATGTCTGCCACGTTGCTGCGCAGGTAGGGGTAGACGATTTGCGGGCAGGCAATGCCGATGATCGGGCCCATCTGCTCTTGCGACATGTTGCGGATTTCAAAAATGCCGGCTTGCTTGGCTTCCACCAGAAACACGGTCTTTTCGCCAATCTTGGTTTGCACAGTGGCGGTCACCGCGACTTCGAAAATGCCATCGGCCACCGGGTTGGCTTCCACACCCAGCTGGATTTCCACCGAAGGCTGGGTGGGGTCCAGCAGGATGCCGGGGGAATTGGGCTGCTCCAGCGAAGCCTCTTTCAGGTAGACGCGCTGGATCTGGAATACGGGATCTTGTTGCTCGGACATGGTGTTCTTTCAATTCAAAACAAAGCCCGCCGGAGAAGCCACGGCGGGCAAAAAGCAAACGGATTATTGCCGATCAGGAAGGCAATTGAAGCGGCACTTCAAGCCGCATTGAGCAAGGGCAGCAAACCGCCCCGCCCGTCCAAAGCCACCAGATCATCGCAGCCGCCTACATGGGTATCGCCAATGAAGATTTGCGGCACGGTGCGGCGACCGGTGAGTTCCATCATGGCCGCGCGGGCCTCGGGGAGCTGGTCTACGCGTATCTCGTCGATCTGGTCAACGCCCTTGCTTTTCAGGATTTGCTTGGCACGGATGCAGTAAGGGCATACGGCGGTGGTGTACATCTTGACGGTTTGCATGGTCGGTATCTGGTGGTAGCTCAGGATTTTTCAAGCGGCAGGTTGGCTTCGCTCCAGGCCTTCAGGCCGCCGCTGAGCACTTCGGCCTGCTCGTAGCCCAGCTTCTTGGCCGTGGCCAAGGCTTTATTGGCACGCGCACCGGTGGCGCAGACCAAAATCAGGGGCAGCGTCTTGTTTTTCACCGTGGAGGCCAGCTTGTCCTCCAACTGGCCGACCGGCAGGTTTTTGGCGGCGGCAATATGGCCCGCGGCGAATTCATCGGCCTCGCGCACGTCCAGCACCACGGCCTTTTCGCGGTTGATGCGCATCACCGCACCGTTGGCCGTAAGGGCACCCGCGCCCGCGCTGTTGGATATGACGGGCCACAGCAAGCCAGCGCCCGCCGCCAACGCAATCGCAATCAGCATCCAGTTGTCTAGTAAAAACTTCACTTTGCACCTTTTATTTATGGTTTAGCGGGACTACCCCGAACCAGCGATTTTAGAATGGCGTGCTGCCCCTTGCGGGAAGCCCCGTTTTTGGCCCCTTTCATTTACCGAGACAAGCCGCCCTATGTACAAAATCGTTCTGATCCGCCACGGCGAATCCACCTGGAATCTTGAAAACCGCTTCACCGGCTGGACCGATGTGCCGCTGACCGACACCGGCATAGCCCAGGCGCAAAACGCGGGCCGCCTGCTCAAAGCCGACAACTATGAATTCGACGTGGCCTACACCAGCGTACTCAAGCGCGCCACCCACACCCTGTGGCACTGCCTGGACCAGATGGACCGCACCTACCTGCCTGTGGTGCACAGCTGGCGCCTGAACGAGCGCCACTACGGCGCGCTGCAAGGCCTGAACAAGGCCGAAACCGCCAAACAGTACGGCGACGACCAGGTGCTGGTGTGGCGCCGCAGCTACGACACGCCGCCGCCTGCGCTGGAAGCCACTGACCCGCGTTGCGAGCGCAGCGACCCGCGCTACGCCAAGCAAACCGCCGACCAGATCCCGCTGACCGAATGCCTGAAAGACACCGTGGACCGCGTGCTGCCGTTCTGGAACGAAGCCATGGCCCCGGCCATCAAGGCCGGTAAACGCATCGTGCTGGCCGCCCACGGCAACTCGATCCGTGCGTTGTGCAAGTACCTGGACAACATCTCCGACGACGACATCGTCGGCCTGAACATCCCCAACGGCATTCCGCTGGTGTACGAGCTGGACGAAAACCTCCGCCCTATCCGCCACTACTACCTGGGCGATGCCGAAGCCGCTGCCGCAGCGGCCGCCGCTGTCGCCGCCCAAGGCCAGAAGAAATAAGCCTATAAAAAGGTTTACACGGAACGTATCCATGCAAGTGGATACCAACGTGTATATTGACAGAGAACTGAAAGACGCTTATGGGCCAGAAACTCAAAATTACCGGTTGGATTGCCGCCGGTGCCATTGCCGGGGCCCTCACGACGGTGTCCCTGCAAACCGTGGCCCGTGGGGCCATGGCACCGCTGCCGCTGGAAGAACTGCAACAGCTTGCGGCGGTGTTTGGTATGGTCAAAACCGACTACGTCGAGCCGGTAGACGAGAAAAAGCTCATCAGCGACGCGATTGCGGGCATGGTGGCCAGCCTGGATCCGCATTCCCAGTACTTCGATAAAAAGTCGTTCAAGGAATTCCGCGAAGGCACGACCGGCCGCTTTGTGGGCGTGGGCATCGAGATCACCCAGGAAGACGGGCTGGTCAAGGTGGTCTCGCCCATCGAGGGCTCGCCCGCCTTCCGCGCAGGCCTCAAGCCCAACGACCTGATCACCAAGATCGACGACACCGCCGTCAAAGGCCTGGCGCTGAACGACGCGGTGAAGAAGATGCGCGGCGAACCCAACACCAAGGTCAACCTGACGATCTTCCGCAAGGACGAAAACCGCAGCTTCCCGGTCACCATCACCCGCGAAGAAATCCGCACCCAGTCGGTGCGCGCCAAGGTGGTGGAGCCGGGCTACGCCTGGGTCCGCCTGAGCCAGTTCCAGGACCGCACGGTAGAAGACTTTGCCACCAAGGTCACCGACATCTACAAGCAGGAACCCAAGCTCAAAGGCCTGGTGCTGGACCTGCGCAACGACCCGGGTGGCCTGCTGGATGCCGCCGTGGCCGTGTCTGCCGCCTTCTTGCCTGAAAACGTGACCGTGGTGTCCACCAACGGCCAGTTGGCCGACAGCAAGTTCACCTACAAGGCCTCGCCCGAGTTCTACCAGCGCCGCGGCGCCGATGCCCTGGCCAAACTGCCCGCCGCCCTGAAGACCGTGCCGCTGATCGTGCTGGTCAACGAAGGCTCGGCCTCGGCCAGCGAGATCGTGGCCGGTGCCCTGCAAGACTACAAGCGCGGCACCATCATGGGCAGCCAGACCTTTGGCAAGGGCTCGGTGCAAACCGTGCGTCCGCTAGGCCCCGATACCGGCCTGAAGCTGACCACCGCGCGCTACTACACGCCCAGCGGCAAATCCATCCAGGCCAAGGGCATCGTGCCCGACGTGATGGTCGATGACACCGCCGACGGCAACCCCTTTGGTGCCCTGCGCATGCGCGAAGCCGACCTGGAAAAGCACCTGGCCAGCGGCCAGGGCGAAGAGAAGAAGGACGAAGCCCGTGAAAAGGCCCGCGACGAAGCCCGCAAACTGCTGGAAGCCGAAGCACTGAAACCAGTCGCCGACCGCAAGCCACCGCCTGAATTTGGCAGCGACAAAGACTTCCAGTTGATCCAGGCGCTCAACCAACTCAAGGGCAAGCCCGTCATCGTCAGCAAGACCATGGTCGAGCGCAAAGAAGAAAAGAAAGAGCAGTAAGCCACCCCCTGCCCCAACCCCCAAGCCCCGCCACTGCGGGGCTTTTCATTGCCACAATGCCAAGATGAACGACGACCAACTGCTGCGCTACTCGCGCCACATCCTGCTGGACGACATCGGTATCGAGGGGCAAGAGCGGCTGCTGGCTGCGCACGCGCTGGTCATCGGTGCGGGCGGGCTGGGCTCGCCGGTGGCGCTGTACCTGGCCACGGCGGGCATAGGCCACATCACCCTGGTAGACCACGACACCGTGGACCTGACCAACCTGCAGCGGCAAATCGCCCACAGCCTGGAGCGCGTGGGCCAGCCCAAGGTGGATTCGGCACGCGCCGCCATGCAGGCCATCAACCCCGAGGTGCAGATCACCGCCGTCCACGCCCGGGCCGATGCCGCGCTGCTGGACACGCTGGTGGCCCAGGCCGACGTGGTGCTGGACTGCTGCGACAACTTCGCCACCCGCCATGCCGTCAACGCCGCCTGCGTGCGCCACCGCAAGCCGCTGGTGTCGGGCGCGGCCATCCGCATGGACGGGCAGATCAGTGTGTTTGATGCGCGCGACACGGCTTCGCCCTGCTACGCCTGCGTGTTCCCGCCCAGCGACGACTTCGAGGAAACCCGCTGCGCCGTGATGGGCGTGCTGGCGCCGCTGGTGGGCATCATCGGGGCCATGCAGGCGGCCGAGGCCATCAAGCTGCTCAGCGGCGCAGGCACCTCGCTGGCCGGGCGGCTGCAGATGCTGGATGCGCGCAGCATGGCCTGGAATGACATCCGCATCCCCCGCGACCCGGAATGCACAGTGTGTGCGCAAAAGTCATAACTCCTATTTTTATAGCTGCTCACGCTGATGGAATAAGCGCTAGATGCCTAAAAACCTTGTAAACCTGGTTCGGTTCCAGCGCTGGTTTCCCTTCCTCAGCTGGCCGCGCCCCAGCCGCAGCACCATGGTCGGCGAACTCTGGGCCGGAATGACGGTGGGCATGATGGTGATTCCCCAGGGCGTGGCCTACGCCGCGCTGGCGGGCATGCCACTGGTGACTGGCATTTACGCCTCGCTGCTGCCCGCGCTGGTGGCGGTGCTGTGGAGCTCGTCCACCCGTCTGTCGGTAGGGCCCACGGCTTTAAGCGCCCTGCTGGTGGGTAGCGCCTTTTTGGGGCTGGCAGAACCGGGCAGCGCGCAGTGGGTGACGCTGGCGGTGTGGCTGGCGCTGTTGTCGGGTCTGCTGCAGATCGTGCTGGGGTTGGGGCGCTTTGGCTGGCTGCTGAACCTGGTCAGCGCGCCGGTGCTGACCGGCTTTACCCAGGCGGCGGCGATTCTGATTTTGCTGTCGCAACTGCCCGCATTGATCGGCCTCAAAGGGCCCCTGTCCAACTTGCTGCACCAGCCGCAGATCGACTGGCAGGCGGCGTTGTTTGGGCTGGGCGCACTGGCCGTGCTGGTGCTGGGCAAACGCTGGTTTCCCAAATTTCCGGTGCTGATGGTGCTGGTGGTGGCCAGTGCGCTGCTGAGTGCCGGGCTGGGCTTTGCCAGCGGTGGCGGCGCGGTGGTGGGGGCTCTGCCCGCCGGTCTGCCCGCGCTGCAACTGCCTGGCACCATCACGCTGGCGCAACTGGGTGACCTGGCCATGCCGGTGCTGGTGCTCACGCTGATCAGTTTTCTGGAAACCGCGTCGAGCGCCAAGGTGGACAACCAGCGCGGCGGCACCCGCTGGAACGAGAACCAGGATTTGATCGGCCAGGGCATGGCCAAGGTGGCTTCGGGCCTGTGCGGGGCCTTTCCCACCAGCTCGTCGTTCTCGCGATCGGCCATCAACCTGTATGCCGGAGCCAAAACCGGTTGGGCGACGATTTTCTCGGTCATCCTGGTGCTGCTGGTGCTGCTATGGCTGACCCCGGCGCTGTACCACGTGCCGCAGTCGGTATTGGCGGCGGTGGTGGTGGCCGCCGTGTCCAGCCTGGTGCAACCGGCCGAGCTGCGCCGCATCTGGCGCGCCGCCCCGGTGGAGGCGGTGACCTGCGCCACCACCTTTGTACTGACCCTGGCCACCGCGCCCCGGCTGTACTGGGGCGTGCTGGCCGGTTTGCTGATGGCCTTGTCGCACTTTTTGTACCACCGGCTGCACCCGCGCATCATCGAGATAGGTCTGCACCCCGACGGCAGCCTGCGCGACCGCCACCTGTGGAACCTGCCGCCGCTGGCTCCGCACCTGTACGCGCTGCGCATGGATGCCGAGCTGGACTTTGCCTCGGCCAGCAGCCTGGAACGTGCTGTGATGGAGCACCTGGCGATGCACCCCGGCGTGCGCCAGGTCTGCCTGTTTGCCCAGCCCATCAACCGCATCGATGCCACCGGGGTGGACACCTTTGGCAAACTGCGCCATGCTCTGGCGCACAACCACATCACCTTGCACCTCAGTGGCATGAAGCTACCGGTCGAAAACGTGCTGCGCCGCGCCGGAGAGCTCCCACCTGACGGGGTACGCCTGCACCGCACCGACCACGATGCGCTGCTGGCCCTGCAGCACGGACCGGAAGATTTTGCGATCTAAGAACGCCTCTGTGAAAGCGGCTTATTGACCCTGCAGAACCGGTCATATCCAGGCTTGGTCAACGACCAGATACTGTTAAACTTTCTGTAACTTTTTGGTCCATAAACGTGTCCTCAACGGTACCCCACTCCTCCATGGATCTACGCAGTTTGCGCCTGGAGTCGGCCTGCGCTCTTTTGCAGCAAGAGATGCCCGCCATGGACATGCTCGACCCGTTAACCTATGTGCAGAATGTGATCGATGGCCTGTGCGATTTGTCGCTCAAGGACCCGCTCACCGGCCTGTCAAACCGCCGCCACTTCAATATGGTGCTGGAGTCCGAGGTAGACCGCGTAGCCCGTTCGGGCGAGGCGGCCCTGCTGCTGCTGATCGACATCGACCACTTCAAAAGCGTCAACGACACCCATGGCCACCCGGCGGGCGACCAGGTGTTGCGCGTGGTGGCCAAGGCACTGCAAGCCTGTGTGCGCCCCATGGACACGCTGGCGCGCTATGGGGGCGAAGAGTTTGTGGTGGTGCTGCCGGCTTGCCAGCCTTCTTTTGGCCACGCGGTGGCAGAACGCATCCGCCGCAGCATTGAGAACACCCGGATTCCGGTGGCCCCCGGTGTTGAACTGCAGGTCACCATCAGCATCGGCGGCGCATTTGCCCTGCAGTGGATCCGCTCCACCACCGAGCTGTGGACCGACCGGGCCGACCAACAGCTGTATCGGGCCAAGACCACCGGGCGCAACCGCCTGTGTCTGGAGCCGCAACCTGAGAGCCATGTCAGCGCCGAAGAGAAAAATTTGTTGTTTGGTCATTTGTCTGCCGCAGAACCGGCTTGGATTGATATGTCGTCTGGTGCTGTCCTTGGCAGTACTGGACAAAGGTAAGCCGTGATGAACAACATTCTGAATTCCCCCTCCCCCCTCAGCGGCTCCGGAGCCAAAGTGATCGCCATCACCAGCGGCAAAGGCGGTGTAGGTAAAACCTTTGTGTCGGCCAATCTGGCTGCAGCCCTGGCCAAACGTGGCCACCGCGTACTGGTGCTGGATGCCGATCTGGGCCTGGCCAACCTGGACGTGGTGCTGAACCTGCACCCCAAGATCACCCTGCACGATGTGTTTACCGGTAAAGCCATGCTGGACGAGGCGATCGTCAAAGCCCCGGGCGGCTTCTCGGTGCTGTTGGCCGGTTCGGGCATGGTCGAGTATTCGCGCCTGACCCCCGAGGTGCGTGACGAATTTCTGCAAGTGGTGCGCACCCTGATGCCGCGCTTCGATGTGCTGTTGCTGGACACCGGCGCAGGCATTTCGGACGTGGTGCTGTTTTCCGTGTCGCTGGCCTCCGAAGTGCTGGTGGTGGCCACGCCCGAGCCCACCTCGCTGACCGATGCCTATGCCGCCATCAAGGTGCTGGCCACCCAGCAAAAGCGCCAGCACGTGCGCATGGTGATCAACCAGACTGCCCGCCCTGGCGACGGTCGTGCCATCACCACCCAGTTACAGCAGGTGCTGGACCGTTTTGTCACCAACGGCACCGGGCGTTCGATCCGCCTGATCCACGTCGGCGACATCCCTGCCGACCCGTCGGTGCGTGAAGCCGTGATGCGCCGCCAACTGCTGATGGTCCACACCCCTGGCTGCCCGGCCGCCCTGGCGGTGTCGGAGCTGGCCCGCAAGCTGGACGAAACCGTGGTCTCGCCACCAGAAGCACGCTAAACAGCCGCAGCGGTAGGATCCACGGGCACCAGCGGCGCAAACAACACCACCTGGTCGCGACCTTCCTGTTTGGCGCGGTACATCGCCATGTCGGCATTTTTGGACAGTTCAATTTCGTCCTTGCCGTGGTCGGGGTAGATGGCCACACCGGTGCTGGACGAGATGTGCACCATCTTGCCCGCCACCACCTCGAAACTCTGGTTCAGTGACTGGCGGATTTTTTCGGCCACCGCCAAAGCATCGTTGCCATCGTGCACAGCAGGCAGCAGCACCACAAACTCGTCGCCCCCGATACGGGCCACGGTGTCCGAGGCACGCACGCTATCGTGCATGCGCTGGGCCACCGCTTTGAGCAGCACGTCGCCCACCGCGTGGCCCAGGGTGTCGTTCACCGGCTTGAAATGGTCCAGATCGACGTACAGCAGGGCCAGCCGCCCCCGGTTGCGGTTGGCCTGCACGATGGCCTGCTTGAGCCGGTCGTCAAACAGTGCCCGGTTGGGCAGTCCGGTCAGGGTGTCGTGCTGGGCCATGTGGGCCATGCGGTCTTCAATCGCCTTGCGTCCGGTGATGTCGCGCACCACCCCGACAAAACAGGCCACACCCTTGAAGGTAGCGGGCTGCGCCGACAAGATCCCCACGATGGTCTGGCCGGTCTTGGTGACCAAGGCCACCTCCAGGTTCTCGCAAAACTGCTGCTCGGCCAGTTCCTTGCGGTAACGGCGGCGGTCTTCAGCAGACTTCCAGATCGGCAAAGCGGTAATCGAGATGCTGACCACGTCGCTGCGCTCATAGCCCGTCATGGCCGTAAAGCCCCGGTTGATGTCCACCACCAGGCCATCGGCTTGCTGGGTGATCACCATCCCGTCAGGACTGCTGTCAAAGATCAGCTCGAAGTGTTCTTTGCTTTCGCGCAGTTCGGTGGTCATCTGGGTGGCCATGATGACGGTGCGCGCGCGGTCACTCAGCAGCACCCAGGCCAGCAAAGCCAGTACGCCGCTCAACACCACACCGTTGCGGGCAATCATCTGCGCCTTGTTGTGGCCCGGTGATTCGGTCGCATCGGCTTGCTCCACTATGGCCAGAGTCCAGGTACGGCCCGCCACCTGCAAATACTCCAGGGTGGCGGCCGAGACCTGCGCTTTGGGTAAAGGGCTGGGGTTGGAATCAAACAGCAGTGACTGGCTGCTGATTTCAATACCGTCAAAAATGCGCACGCTCATACCGCCGGTATCCATACCGGGCAGGCCCGCCATCCACACATCCATGCGGCACGGCGCCACCACCCAGCCGATCAGGCTGGCGCGCCGACTATCCACCGTATCGGTAGGCGCTCCAGGGCGGTAGACCGGCATGAACATGGCAAACCCCACCCGGATGTCGGAGCTGTTTTGCAAGCTGCGGCTGAGTCTGCCGGTGATGGCGGCAGACCCGGAATCGCGGGCCCGCTCCATGGTTGGCCGGAATACGGCATCCACCAAAAGATCTTGGCCCAGCGGGCGCATGGGGGAGTCCAACGGCGGCTCCAGCTGTACCAGCGGGGCGTACTGGGGACGCGCGCCCTCGGGGATGAGGGCGTAGCCTCCATCACCCAGGGTACGCATCTTCGCCAAGTGGGTGGGTAGTTCCGCAGCACCCACGAGCGGCACCCAGCCCAGCGCGACCACCCCGGACACATCGGCTCCAAGCTGCAAGGCCTCGACATAACGGCTAAACGCCACGCGCCCCACCGGAGCGCCCACGGCAAACAGGCCCTGAACGCCACGCAGCACCTGCTCCTGGGCGCGCATGCGCTGCTCCACCCGGCTGGCAAAGGCTTGCACGTTGGCATCCTCGCGGGCACGCTGGTCGAGTTCGGCGTTGTGGGTTTCAAACTGCCACAACCACCAGGTGGTACCCAGCGACAAAGCCAGCACCAGCACGGCTCCGCTGAGATGGTGCAGCCAGTTGTCGGGGCGTTTCAGTCTCAAAACACCACCATCTCGCGGGCCAGCGCGGGCGGAAAATACTTTTCAAAGATCCGCAGCACCGAGCCGTCACCGCGCAAGGACTGTACGACTGCCATCCACTTGGTGATTTCGGCAGGAGGTATGGATTTCCTGGACATGATGAGCCCGTGCGGCACGGGGGGATCGTTGAACTCGATGATCTGGGTCGTGTCATGGATCCGCTTGGACTCGACATCGCCAATATCGAAGGGCTCGATCACCATGCCCTGGATGCGCCCTAGCGCCAGCACCTGGTACAGCGGCTCCAGGCCCGAGGCATAGCTGATTCGGCCGGCCTGGGCCAATTTGTCGACCATGCGGTTGGCCGTGGCGCTGTAACGAAAGCCCCGGATGGCCCCCAGCTTCATCGCGGGCTGGTCCTCGAAGTCAGACAGCTTTTGCACATTGGTGCTTTTGTTGACCAGCAGGTAGTACTTGTTGGAAAAATACCAGGCAAAGGCCGCATAGGTATTGCGCTCCTCGGTGGCAATGCCCGACAGGCTGAAGTCGAGCGCCCCGGACTCGATCAATTGCCAAATGCGTGCACGAGGCAATACGCTGACCTGGATGTTGCAGCCACTGCGCTGGGCCAGGGCATCGGCAAAGTCCTTGTCAATGCCAGCATCCAGGTCGGCCGAGTACAACAGACCATGCACATGCAAGGCCAGCGTCAACGGTCTGCCGCAGTCTGGCCGCTCGTCTGCCGCCCCCGCGGCATGGCACATGAGCAGCCCCAGCAGAAAGTACCCACATTTGCCAACAAAAGAATACATAAATCGTACGCAATATTTAAAACACTGAAATAAATCGTAAGTATTCGCAGACAACTATACAGCGGCACAGCCCCGCCATAAACAGGCGCTTTCACACGGTCGTGATCCAGCCTTCCAATGGGTCGCAATGACCGGGCAGCCCGTAGCGCGGCAGACCGGCGGCATGCTGTTGTGCGGCCCAGGCCGCTTGCAGCATGCACAGCACAGCATCCAGGGCATCGCCACTGGCGTCGGCCAGCAAAAGGCTGCGCTGGGCTGCCGTGAGCTGCAAAGGCGAGCCCAAGCGCAATGGCCCGTGCACGCCCTGCCCCGCCTCCAGCGCGTTGACCAGGTCGGTCCGCGCCGCCAGCCGCTGCGGGGTTTGCTTGGCCTTGTCGTCGCTTTTATAGCTGCGCCGCCCGGTGCCCTGGGCACCCGGAGTCCAGCCGTCCAGCACCTCGCGCGCCAGCAGGCCGGGGTAGGCCTCCAGGGCCACGCGCTGCGGGTCACCTGGGTGCAGGCCGGGGAAATCCACCCCGGCTTCCAGCAACAGGGGCACACCCGCGTGCAGCATGTAGGCCACGGGTGGATTCACCCACTTCATCGACGGGCTGGAGCCCGCCAAAGCGTCGCAAGCGCGGTGGGCGAATTTGCCGCCCACGGGCCGGGCATCGCAGAACGCGGCAAACAGGCTGCGGATCTGCGCCCGCTCCAGGCTGGCGAAGTGGCGAATGCAGGCGGCCCACTCCAGCGGCCAGCCCAGGCTCACCACCAATTCGCGCGGCAGGCCAAACGGCAGATCGAAACCGCCCACCCAAGACCGTGGCTGGGCCAGCACGGCGGCGAATGCCGCCAGCGAAGACAGGCGCTCCAGGCGCTGCAAGACTACTTGCCCCCCGGCCATCCGGCCCCAGGCCAGCACGATGTTTTTGCGGGCGGTGGGGCTGCTGGAAAAGTCGCAGCCCAGAAGTTCGGTGGAAGCCACCATCAGCCCAGCGCCAACGCCACAACGCCCAGCGCAATGCAGCCCGCCCCCAGCAGCCGGGTGCCACGCTGCCCCTCCCCCAGCAAATGCCCACCCAGCAGCGCGGCAAACAGCATCGACACCTCGCGCGCCGGGGCCACGTGGGACAGGGGCGCGGTTTGCACCGCATACAGCACCAGCACGTAGGAGACGGGGCTGAGGATGCCCACCACCAGCGCATAGCGCCACTGCGCCCGCCACAGCAGCCGGGCCGCGGGCAGATCGCGCAGCACGGTGGTGCCCATCAGGCCCATGCGCAGTACGTTGCTGGCGTAGTCGAACATGATGGGCGAAATCAGCAGCACTTTGACCGCATAGCCGTCGGCCACGGTGTAGCAGGCGATGCACATGCCGGTGAGCGCGCCGTAGCGCAGCCCTGCACGCAGGCGGGCTGCGTTGACGGGGTCGCGCGGGCCTCGCCACAGGCCGGGGCCCCCAGCAATCAAAAACACCCCCGTCACCACGCCCACCAAGCCCAGGCCCCCCCAGAGACTCAGGCGTTCGCCCAGCAGCAGCACAGCCGCCAGGGACGAGATCAGCGGCCCCAGCCCGCGTGCCAACGGGTACACCACGGTGAGGTCGGCCTTGCGGTAGCCGCGCAGCAGCACCACAAAATACAGGGCGTGCACGCAGGCGCTAAGGGCCAGCATGCCCCACTGGGTCACGTTCCAGCGCGGTACTTGGTCCACCCCCAGCCAGAGTGCCACCGGGGCCCACACGATGACACCCACCATCCCCGAGAACACGGCAAAGCGCGCATCACCACCGGCTTTTTTGGCGGCGATATTCCAACTGGCGTGGACCAGGCCCGCCAACAGCACCAGACACAGGGCAAAAAGGGACATGCAAAAAAACAAAAACCCGCAAGTCGGTCAAGGCTTGCGGGTTGGATGGGTGGGGAGCGACGGTTAGACGCGTCCGACGATGGAGGCCGTAGCCATCAGCTCTTCCAGCAAGGCCAGCGACACCTTGCCCGATACGGCGTAGGGGTCAAGCTCGGGCTTTTCGGCGTATTTCAGCAGAATCGACTGGTTGAGCTTCAAGATGTTGACCTGGCCCATGGTCCAGCCGCCAAAGCGGCGCTCGGAGATTTCTTCAAAGTGCAGCAAGGCCACGTCTTTGTGCCGCGCATCGCGCTGGATGTGGCCGTAGAGCTCGTTGACCGGCATGCGCCCGCCTTCGATGGCCTGCAAAAAGATGCCACCGCCGTAGCACAGGATGCCGGTGATGCCGCAGGCCGGGTTGTACTGGCGCGACTGGGCCAGGATGGCTTCGATGGCGCCAGGGCTGGTGTCCAGGGCGCGGCTGGCGTAGAGCAAGCGTACAAGCATGGGGTTAGCTCTTTCTGGGAATGAGGGACAAAAATTCGCGGCGCAGGTTCGAATCCTTCAGGAATGCACCGCGCATCACCGAGTTGATCATCTTGCTGTCCATGTCTTTCACACCGCGCCAGCCCATGCAGTAGTGGCTGGCTTCCATGACGATGGCCAGACCATCTGGCTGGGTTTTTTCCTGGATCAGGTCGGCCAGTTGCACCACGGCTTCTTCCTGGATTTGCGGGCGGCCCATGATCCATTCGGCCAGGCGCGCGTACTTGGACAGACCAATCACGTTGGTGTGCTCGTTGGGCAGCACGCCGATCCAGATCATGCCGATCACCGGGCACAGGTGGTGTGAACAGGCGCTGCGCACAGTGATGGGGCCGACAATCATCAGCTCGTTCAAGTGCTCGGCGTTGGGGAATTCGGTGATGTTGGGTGCCGCCACGTAGCGGCCCTGGAACACCTCCTTGAGGTACATCTTGGCCACGCGGCGCGCGGTGTTGTTGGTGTTGTGGTCGCGGTCGGTGTCGATCACCATGCTGCTGAGCACGCCCTGCATTTTGTCGGTCACTTCGTCGAGCAAGAGATCGAGCTCGCCGGGCTGGATGAACTCGGCAATGTTGTCGTTGGCGTTGAACCGTTTGCGCGCGGCCAGCAGCCGCTCGCGGATCTTGACAGACACAGGCGTGCCTTCACCGTCGCGGGCATCGGCCAGCGCAACAGCGTTTATAGCGTCGGGTGTTTTCATTAACATCCAAGAATGGTAGCAGGGCAGGCGCACTGGCTGCACGGGGATGGTGCAAAGACCTTTCACCGGCTTTGCGTACGCCATCTCCAAAGCGCTTGCAGAGCACGGGATAATCAATCCATTCACGAACTTGCATCGTGCCCTTTTCTGCCCATCTGGCACTACCCCAAAAGAAGCTATGGACAACCTCAATCTACTCAACACCCGCGAAGACTGGTATGCCGCATTTTTCGCCGGTGATACCGACTTCATGGCCAGCGTACAGGCCGACTCGTTTTGCGTGGTGCATGCCAGCGGCGTGCAATCCAAATGGGAGCAACTGCACGGCATCTCGCGCGCCGTGCAGGCCGATCTGTGGTTCCCCGACACGGCCTACAAGCAGGATGCCAGCCTGTCCCTGCAATACCACGGTGAATTTGCCGTGGTCTCCGGCCAAAGCCAGACCCTGATCGACGATACGCCGCACAGCAGCGTGTTCTTCAGCGAGCTGTGGCGCAAAACGCCTGGCGACTGGCAGCTCATGCACCTGCACTTCACGCCCGTGCCCGAAGCGGCCTGAGGCCCTACTCCACTGGCGCGCCGCCCTCGAACCACTGCCCAATCAGCGCGCGCTCGGCATCGGTGATGCCGGTGGCGTTGTTCATGGGCATGATCTTGGTGACCACCGCCTGCTGGTAGACCATTTGCGCGTGCAGCTTCAAGTCGGCGGGTGAATCCAGCCGCACGTTCTTCATCTGCACCTGCGCGCCGTGGCATTGGTAGCAGCGCTGGGCAATCACCGCCTGCACTTTTTCATAAGAAATTACCGGCTTTGCGCTTATTCCATCAGCGTGAGCAGCTACTGAAGTTGTAGCAGGCAGGGGTTTCATCCAGACGATCACGCACGCGATCACCGCCAGGCCTGCCAGCGCGTAGCCGACGGGATGGCGGTTGCGGCCCAGCAGGTAGCCGTGGCGCAGCACAAAAAACTGCCGGATCGCCGCGCCCGCCAGCATCATCAGCACCAGCACCAGCCAGTTCTGCGGGTGCGTGTAAGTGAAGCTGTAGTGGTTGCTGAGCATGGCAAACAGCACCGGCAGCGTGAAATAGGTGTTGTGCACGCTGCGCTGTTTGCCGCGCTGGCCGTGGATGGGGTCGATGGGCCGGCCGGCCTGGATGTCGGCCACCACGGTGCGCTGACCCGGAATGATCCAGAAGAACACGTTGGCGCTCATGGTGGTGGCGATCATCGCGCCCACCAGCAAAAAGGCCGCGCGCCCGGCAAACCAGTGGCAGGCCAGCCACGCCGCCGCGGCCACCAGCACCGCCACCAACGCACCCACGATGGCATCGCCGCCCTTGCGCTTGCCAAAAATCTGGCAGATGCCGTCGTAGGCCATCCAGAACACCACAAAGAACGCTAGCGCCACGCTCACGGCTGCGCCACTGGACCAGTTCATCAGCGATTTGTCCACCAGGTAGGTGCTGGCGTTCCACAGATAAGACACGGTGAACAGCGAAAAGCCAGTCAGCCAGGTGGAGTAGCTTTCCCAATAAAACCAGTGCAGGTGCTTGGGCAGCTGCGGCGGTGCACCGGCGAACTTGACCGGGTGGTAGAAGCCGCCGCCGTGCACGGCCCACAGCTCGCCGCTCACGCCCTGCTTCTTGAGATCGTCATCGACCGGCGGTGTCAGGCTGCTGTCCAGAAAGACGAAGTAAAACGACGAGCCAATCCAGGCGATGGCAGTAATGACGTGGACCCAGCGCAGCAGCAGGTTGGCCCAGTCGAGGTAATAGCTTTCCATGTGTCACTCACCCTTGACGGTATTGCGATGCCCACCACTGCGGGCGCTGTAGGCATAAAAAAAGTCACGCACAAAAGCCCGGGGAGTTGGCTCTGCACCGCTGCGACTGCTTCATTTTATGGAGTAAGCCTTTGCAACAACTGTGCCGCCACCGCGACCGCAATCACCTCGGGCTCTTTGCCCGAGATGCCAGGCACGCCAATCGGGCAAGTGACCTGCGCTAGCTCGGCCTCCTGGAAGCCGCGGGCCGCCAGCCGGTGGCGGAAGCTGGCCCATTTGGTCTGGCTGCCAATCAGGCCGATAAAGGGCAGATCGCCCCGGCTGCGCTGGCGCTGCAGGCAGGCGGCCACGATGTCCAGGTCTTCGGCGTGGCTGAAGCTCATGATCAGCACCTGGCTGCCCGGCGCGAGGTCTTGCACCGCTTGCTGTACCGGGTCGGAATGCTCACAACGCACAGCGTCTGGCAGATCGGCGGGAAAGATGCCGTCGCGGCTGTCGATCCAGGTCAGGGCAAACGGCAGGCGGGCCAGCACCTGCACCAGCGCATGACCCACGTGGCCGCCGCCAAACAAGGCTACGGGCGGGTGCACCTGGGCCAGGTCGGTACGCAGGCGATCGACATCGGCCACGCCCAGCAGTTCAAACCGCAGATGCACCACGCCCCCGCAGCACTGCCCCAAACTGGGGCCTAGCGGGTAACGCAGCACCGCAGCACCGGGCGCACCTTTTAAGCGGGCACGCGCCTCGGCCATCGCCTGGAACTCCAGGTTGCCACCGCCGATGGTGCCCACCAGGCTATCGGCCAGCACCGCCATCCACGTACCCGGCCCGCGCGGCACCGAGCCTTGGGTAGACTGCACCGTGACCAGCACGGCGGGTGCATGCTGTAGAAGCTGGAGTAAAACGTCTGAATTTTTCACATTCCAAGTATGCATGGGCGGCCACCAGCCCCCAACACACCATGACAACACCTCGCCCTTACCTGCGCTGGGCCCTGGCCAGCTTCTCCACCGCCATCGCTGCCTTGCTGGGCGGCTGTGGCTCCTCGCCCCCACCCTCCCCCCCCGGAGCCAGCCCGTCGGCATCACCCGGCGCTCCCGCTGCCAGCAGCAAGCCGGCAGCCCCCAGCGCCACGCCTGCGGCACCGCCCAAAATCTCTACCGCCAGCACGCCGCGCGACTACCGCCGCGATGCCGCCCGACACCTGTACGACCGCAATGCCGAGCGCATCTACCAAGGCAAGCTGCAGCCCAATCTGTACGCCATCGGAGTGCTGGAAGTGCACCTGGACCGCCAGGGCCTGGTGACCGGCCTGCATTGGATGCGCGCACCCAGGCACGCGCCCGAGGTGATCACCGAAATCGAGCGGACGGTGCGCGCTGCGGCCCCTTTCCCCCCGCCATCACGCATGGGTCGCGTCACCTACACCGACACCTGGCTGTGGGACAAGACTGGGCAGTTCCAGCTCGACACGCTGACCGAAGGCCAACTGTAGGCAAACCCGGCAACACTATAAAAAACGTAGCTGCCTGTGCTTATCAGATAAGCACAAACAACCTATTTCTTATAAATCTAGCTGCCGCGGTACGTGGAGTAACTCCAGGGGCTGACCAGCAGCGGCACATGGTAGTGCTGGCGGGGATCAGCAATACCAAAGTCCAGGCTCACGCGGTGGAGGAAATTCGGCTCGGGCAGGGCCACGCCTTGGGCCTTAAAGTAGCCTTTTACGTCAAACGTGAGCCTGTAGGTACCAACCTGCAGAGCCTCGGAGTCGAGCAAAAGGCCCTCACTGCGGCCATCCGCGTTGGTCACAAAACGCTTGATCAGCGTGCTGTTCTCCCCCTGCGTAGCGTAAAGTTCCACCGCCATACCAGCAGCCGGGCTGCCGTGCATAGTATCCAAAACGTGTGTGCTTAATCCCATACGTGTCCTCACTTAATCAAATACGTTGTAACCAAACAAACTTGTATACAGTACAAAAATTGCGTTATTATGGTGGTATGGAATCCACCACGACCAATACCAATACGATCGTCGAAGCCCTGACCAAGGCGATTGTTGAGCACCGGCTCCACCCCGGCACCAAACTGGCTGAACAAAAGCTGGCCGACCATTTTGGTGTCTCCCGCACCCTGGTCCGGCAGGCCCTGTTCCAGCTATCCCAAAACCGCCTGATCCGGCTGGAGCCCGCGCGCGGAGCCTTTGTGGCCGCGCCGTCGGTGGCCGAAGCGCGCCAGGTGTTTTCCGTGCGCCGCATGCTGGAGGCTGAACTGGTGCGCGCCCTGGTGCGCGACATCACTCCAAGCAAAATCAAGGCCTTGAAGGAGCAGGCCGTGGTGGAGAAGGCGGCACTCAAAGACAAAGACCTGACCAACCGCACCGAAGTGTTGGGCAATTTCCACATCCGCATGGCCGAGTTGCTGGACAACGATGTGCTGGTGCAAATGATGGTGGAGCTGCTGTCGCGCTGCTCGCTCATCACCCTGATGTACCAGACCGACAACCCCACCGACCACACCTGTGACGACCACGACGAGCTCATCAAAGCCCTGGCCGCCAAAGACGAAGCCCTGGCTGTGCGCCTGATCGACGAGCATTTGCATAACCTCGAATCCAACCTCACGTTCGACCGCAAAATCCCCAGCAACGACATCGCCATGGCGCTGGCCTGAGTTGTGCTTGAGGGGACTCCATGACCGAGACATCCGCACCCAACGCCCCACCCTACCCCCGTGACCTGGTCGGCTATGGCCGCAACGTCCCCCACGCCCAGTGGCCTAACCAGGCCAAGATTGCGGTGCAGTTCGTACTCAACTACGAAGAAGGCGGCGAAAACAATGTGCTGCACGGCGACGCGGCCTCGGAAACCTTTTTATCCGAGCTGATCACCGCCCAGCCCTTCCCCGACCGGCACATGACCATCGAGTCGATGTACGAATACGGCTCGCGGGCGGGCTCCTGGCGCATACTGCGCGAGTTCGAAAAGCGCGGCCTGCCGCTGACCATCTTCGGCGTGTCCATGGCCCTGGAGCGCCATCCTGAGCTGACCCAGGCCTTCGTCGATCTGGGCCATGAAATCGCCTGCCACGGCTGGCGCTGGATCCACTACCAAAACCTGCCCGAAGCCACCGAGCGCGAGCACATGGCGCTGGGTGCCGAAATCATCCGCAAGATGACCGGCGGCCAGTGGCCCCAGGGCTGGTACACCGGCCGCGACAGCCCCAACACCCGCCGCCTGCTGGCCGACCAGGGTGGCTTCAGCTACGACAGCGACTACTACGGCGACGACCTGCCGTTCTGGATGCCCACCACCAAAACCGACGGCACGGTAGAGCCGCGCCTAGTGATTCCTTACTCGCTGGACACCAACGACATGCGCTGCGTGCAGGTGCAGGGCTTCAACACCGGCGACCACTTCCTGCAGTACCTCAAGGACAGCTTTGACGTGCTGTACGCAGAAGGCGAAGACGCTCCCAAAATGATGAGCATCGGCATGCACTGCCGGGTGCTGGGTAGGCCAGGCCGGTTTGGCGCGCTGCAAAAATTTCTGGACTACGTGCAAAGCCATGAGCGGGTGTGGATTTGCCGCCGTATCGACATCGCCGAACACTGGCAAAAAGTCCACCCTTACCGCCCTGGTTAAATGTATGCCCCTGACGCTCGCTTTCCTCAACACCGCTCCCCAGCACGAGGTACTGCAGCAGCTACCCGGCCTGTACGAACACTCTCCCTGGATCGCAGAAAAAGCCCTCGCCGCGCGGCCCTTCGCCTCGCTGGCGGCTTTCAAGTACGCCATGGTGCAGGTACTGGCCGAAGCGGGTGTGCAGGCCCAGCTAGACCTGATCCGCGCCCACCCCGAGCTCGCAGGCAAAGCCGCCGAACCGCTCACCACCGAGTCCAGCCATGAGCAAAACCAGGCCGGCCTGACACGCTGCACGCCGCAAGAGCTGACCCAGTTGCAGCAGCTCAATGCCGACTACGGCCAGAAGTTCGGCTTCCCGTTCATCCTGGCCGTGCGCGGGCCACGCGGCACGGGCTTGCGCAAGCAGGAGATCATCGACACCTTTGTGCGCCGCCTGCGCAACCCGGCCGACTTTGAGCATGCCGAAGCGCTGCGCAACATCCACCGCATCGTGGAAATCCGCCTCAACGATGCGTTCGACACGCACCCCGCGCAAGGCAATGCAGTGTGGGACTGGCAAGAAGCATTGAGCGTGCACACCGACCCCGGCTATGCCGAACTGGATCAGCTCACCGTCACCTACCTGACCGACGCGCACCGTGCCTGCGCCGCCCAGATCGCCCAGGGCATGCGCGACTGCGGCTTTGACACCGTGCACATCGATGCCGTGGGCAATGTGGTGGGCCGCTACCTGGCATCCACCGCAGATGCCCAAACCCTGCTCACCGGCAGCCACTATGACACCGTGCGCAACGGCGGCAAATACGATGGCCGCCTGGGCATTTTTGTGCCCATGGCCTGCGTGCAGGCCCTGTCAAGCCAAGGCAAGCGCCTGCCTTTCCACTTCGAAGTGGTGGGTTTTGCCGAAGAAGAAGGCCAGCGCTACAAGGCCACCTTCCTCGGCTCCGGCGCGTTGATCGGCCACTTCAACCCCGACTGGCTGGACCAGACCGATGTGGACGGCATCCGCATGCGTGAAGCCATGGCCCATGCGGGTTTGAACACCAGCGACATTCCCGCCCTGCAGCGCAACCCAGCCGACTACCTGGGCTTTGTCGAAGTCCACATCGAGCAGGGCCCGGTGCTCAACGAGCTGGATATCCCCTTGGGTATCGTCACTTCCATCAACGGCAGCGTGCGCTACACCGGCGAGGTGCTGGGCGTGGCCTGCCATGCGGGCACCACGCCCATGAACCGCCGCCGCGATGCGGCCACCGCCGTGGCCGAGCTGGCGCTGTATGTGGAGCAGCGCGCCGGGCAAGACGGCGACTCGGTGGGCACCGTGGGCATGCTGCAGGTGCCCAACGGCTCCATTAACGTAGTGCCCGGCCAATGCAACTTCAGCCTGGACCTGCGCGCCCCGAACAACGCCCAGCGCGATGCCCTGGCCAACGATGTGGTCGCCCAGCTGCAATCCATTTGCGAGCGCCGCGGCCTGCGCTACACCCTGGAAGAAACCATGCGTGCCGCCGCCGCGCCCAGCGCGCCCGAGTGGCAGCAGCGCTGGGAAGCCGCCGTCGAGGCCCTGGGCGTGCCCCTGCACCGCATGCCCAGCGGCGCAGGCCACGATGCCATGAAGCTGCACGAGGTGATGCCCCAGGCCATGCTGTTTGTGCGCGGCCAAAATGCCGGCATCAGCCACAACCCGCTGGAGAGCAGCACCGCAGACGACATGCAACTGGCCGTGGATGCTTTTTCCCATCTTTTGAATAACTTGATCACCCCATGACAGATTACGCCCCGCTCGATGCCTGGATCGACCAGCATTTCGACGAAGAAGTCGCCTTTTTGCAAGAGCTCATCCGCGTCCCCACCGACACCCCGCCCGGCAACAACGCCCCCCACGCCGACCGCACTGCGGTGCTGCTGGAAGCCATGGGCCTGGCCGTCGAAAAACACCCCGTGCCCGCCGCCGAAGTCAGCGCCGCCGGCATGGAATCCATCACCAACCTGGTGGTGCGCCGCCCATACGGCCCAGGCAAAACCATCGCCCTGAACGCCCACGGTGACGTGGTCCCGCCCGGCGACGGCTGGACCCACGCGCCCTACGGCGGCGAGATTGCCGACGGCCACATCTTTGGCCGGGCCACCGCGGTGAGCAAGGGCGACTTCGCCAGCTTCACCTTCGCCGTGCGGGCACTCGAATCCCTGGGCTTGCCGCTCAAAGGCGCGGTCGAGCTGCACTTCACCTACGACGAAGAGTTCGGCGGCGAACTCGGCCCCGGCTGGCTGCTCAAAAACAAGATCGTGCAGCCCGACCTGATGATCGCCGCGGGCTTTTCCTACCAGGTGGTCACCGCGCACAACGGCTGCCTGCAGATGGAAGTCACCGTGCACGGCAAGATGGCCCATGCCGCCATACCCGAGAGCGGTGTAGACGCGCTGCACGGCGCGGTGCAGATCCTGAACGCCCTGTACGCGCAAAACACGCTGTACCAGCAAGTCACCTCGGGTGTGGAAGGCATCACCCACCCCTACCTGAACGTGGGCACGATCACCGGTGGCACCAACACCAACGTGGTGCCCGGCAAAGTCACGTTCAAGCTCGACCGCCGCATGATCCCCGAGGAGAACCCGGTAGAAGTCGAAGCCAACATCCGCCAGGTCATTGCCGATGCCGCAGCCCGCCAGCCCGGCATCACGGTAGACATCAAACGCCTGCTGCTGGCCCATTCCATGCAGCCCCTGCCGGGCAACCAGCCATTGGTCGATGCCATCCAGAAGCACGGCCTGGCGGTGTTTGGCGAGGCCATTCCGGCCATGGGCACACCCCTGTACACCGACGTGCGGCTGTACGCCGCCGCAGGCATCCCCGGCGTGATCTACGGCGCAGGCCCCCGCACCGTGCTGGAGTCCCACGCCAAGCGCGCCGACGAGCGCCTGAGCCTGGAAGACCTGCGCCGCGCCACCAAGGTGATCGCGCGTACGCTGGCCGATCTGCTGGCATAAATGGATACATTTTTTGCATCCAAATAGGTAGTCTCCACCGGGACTACCGGGTATTGCTTGCGGTAGGCTTACACGGTCAAAAAACCCAATGAGGACACACAGCAAAATGGCCAAAGACATTTCCCCCGCAGAAATGGCGCTGCGCGACGCAGCCCGCGAATACCACTGCACCCCCACCAAAGGGAAAATCTCGGTCAACGCGACCAAGCCGCTGTCCAACCAGCGCGATCTGTCGCTGGCCTACTCGCCCGGCGTGGCCTACCCCTGCCTGGACATCCAGCGCGATCCGTCGCTGGCGGCCGAATACACCTCGCGCGGCAACCTGGTCGGCGTGATCACCAACGGCACGGCGGTGCTGGGCCTGGGCAATATCGGCCCGCTGGCTTCCAAGCCGGTGATGGAAGGCAAGGGCTGCCTGTTCAAGAAATTCGCCGGTATCGACGTGTTCGACATCGAACTGGCCGAAAACGACCCCGACAAGCTGGTCGACATCATTGCAGCCATGGAACCCACCCTGGGCGGTGTGAACCTGGAAGACATCAAAGCCCCCGAGTGCTTCTACATCGAGCAAAAGCTGCGCGAGCGCATGAACATCCCGGTGTTCCACGACGACCAGCACGGCACTGCCATCATCTCGTCGGCCGCGCTGCTCAACGGCCTGGAGCTGGTGGGCAAGAAGATCGAAGACGTGAAGGTGGCGGTATCCGGTGCCGGTGCCGCAGCTATCGCCTGCCTGGACGTGATGGTGGGCCTGGGCGTGCAGCGCAAGAACATCTACGCCTGTGACTCCAAAGGCATCATCTACCAGGGCCGCCCCGGCGGTTTTGACGCATCCAAAGAGCGCTACGCCCAGGACACCTCGGCCCGCACGCTGGCCGACGCGGTGAACAACGCCGATGTATTCCTGGGTTGCTCCGCCGCCGGTGTGCTGACGGCCGAGATGGTCAAGACCATGGCCGCCAAGCCCATCATCCTGGCGCTGGCCAACCCCGAGCCCGAAATCCGCCCCGAGCTGGCCAAGGCCGTGCGCCCCGATTGCATCATCGCCACCGGCCGCTCGGACTACCCGAACCAGGTCAACAACGTACTGTGCTTCCCGTACATCTTCCGCGGCGCACTCGACTGCGGCGCGACCAAGATCACCGAAGCCATGAAGCTGGCCTGCGTGCGCCAGATTGCCGACCTGGCCAAGGCCGACATCAGCGAAGAAGTGGCCGCCGCCTACTCGGGCAAAGAGCTGGTGTTTGGCAGCGAATACCTGATCCCCACGCCGTTCGACTCGCGCCTGATTCTGCGCATCGCCCCCGCCGTGGCCAAGGCCGCCGAAGAATCCGGCGTGGCCACCCGCCCCATCCAGGACTACGAGGCCTACCGCCAGAGCCTGACCCGCTTCGTCTACCAAACCGGCATGTTCATGCGCCCGGTGTTCAGCGCCGCCAAGGCCGTGCCCGCCAGCGCCAAGCGCGTGGCCTATGCCGAGGGTGAAGACGAACGCGTGCTGCGCGCCGCCCAGCTCGCGGTGGACGAGCACCTGGCCCACCCGATCCTGATTGGCCGCCCGGCCGTCATCGAGGCCCGCATCCTCAAGGCCGGTCTGCGCATCCGCGTGGGCACCGACGTGGAAGTGGTCAACCCCGAAGACGACTCACGCTTTCGCCAGTACTGGGAAACCTACCACCGCCTGATGGGCCGCCGCGGCGTGTCGCAAGACGTGGCCAAGGCCGCGGTGCGCCGCTCCAACACCACCATCGCCGCACTGATGGTGCGCCTGGGCGATGCCGATGCCCTGCTGTGCGGCCTGCTGGGCCGCTACGAAGGGCATTTGCAGCACATCAACGACATCATCGGCCTGAAGAAGGGGGCCTCAGGCTTTGCCGCGCTCAACGCGCTGATGCTGGAAAAACACACCCTGTTCATCACCGACGCGTTCGTCAACGAAGACCCGAGCGCCGAGCAACTGGCCAGCATTGCGGTAATGGCCGCCGACGAAGTGGCCCGCTTCGGCCTGCCACCCAAGGTAGCCTTCTTGTCGCACTCCAACTATGGCTCGTCGGACCGCCCCTCGGCGCGCAAGATGCGCACCGCCCACGAACTGTTCAAGGCCATGGCCCCCGACATCGAATCCGACGGCGAACTGCAAGGCGATGCCGCCCTGTCGCAGCCCATGCGCGAAGCCGCGCTGCTGGATGCCGAAACCAACCTGCACGGTGAAGCCAACCTGCTGGTCTGCCCCAACCTGGACGCGGCCAACATCCTGTTCAACGTGCTCAAGGTCACCGGCGGCAACGGCGTGACGGTCGGCCCCATCCTGCTGGGCGCAGCCGCTTCGGCGCACATCCTGACCCCGTCCGCCACCGTGCGCCGCGTGGTCAACATGACGGCCCTGGCGGTAGCCAACGCCGTCACGTTCCGCAAGTAAGCCAACCCGCCCTCCCCCAAAAGCGCACTTTTATAGTGCGCTTTTTTATTGGATGGCACCTTTATTGCTGTAACGTCTGGATACCCCTTTGGAGCCCTGATGAAAAAACGCGCCTTTTTGCACACCGCCCTGGCCAGCGCCGCCTTGCTGCTGGCCGCCCCCGCCTTCGCCCAGACAACGCCCATCAAATTCCAGCTCGACTGGCGCTTTGAAGGCCCGGCGGCGCTGTTCCTCACGCCGGCGGCCAAGGGCTATTTCAAGGATGCCAAGCTCGACGTCACCATCGACGTAGGCAACGGCTCGGGCGGCACCGTGACGCGGGTGGCCTCGGGTGCCTACGACATGGGCTTTGCCGACATGGCCGCGCTGATGGAGTTCCACGCCAACAACCCCGACGCGCCCAACAAGCCGGTGGCGGTGATGATGGTCTACGCCGACACCCCCGCCTCGGTGATGGTGCTGAAGAAGTCCGGCATCAAAACCCCCGCCGATTTAAACGGCAAAAAGCTCGGTGCCCCGGTGTTCGACGCAGGCCGCCGCGCCTTCCCCATCTTTGCCAAGGCCAACGGCATCACTGGCGTGCAGTGGACCAGCATGGACCCGCCGCTGCGCGAAACCATGCTGGTGCGCGGTGACGTGGATGCCATCACCGGCTTTACCTTCACCTCGCTGCTGAACCTGGAAGCCCGCGGCACCCAGGCCGCTGACGTGCTGGTCATGCCCTACCCGCAGTTTGGCGTGAAGCTGTACGGCAACGCCATCATCGCCTCGCCCAGGCTGATCAAGGAGAACCCGGCCGCCGTCAAAGCCTTCCTGCAGGCCTTTGCCAAGGGCATGCGCGAAGTCATCGCCCGCCCCGCCGTGGCCATCGAAGACGTGAAAGCCCGCGACGGCATCATCAACGGCCCGCTGGAGCTGCGCCGCCTGAACATGGCCATCGACACCGCCATCAACACCCCCAACGCCCGCGCCGAAGGCTTCGGCCAGACCACCCCGCCGCGCCTGTCGCTGATGGCCTCGCAGGTGTCCGACGCGTTCGCCACCAAAACGCGGGTCAACCCCGACGCGGTGTGGAACGGCAGTTTCCTGCCCAGCGCCGCCGAATTGAACGTACTGCCGGGCAAGAAGTAGGTACTACAGTTTTCATAGCTGCTTGTGCCCGTACGAATGGCGTAGACGGCCTATTTGGTTGCTAAAAATGGCATCACGCTTATTTTCTAGCAAGCAGATAGCGGACCAGTTAACTATAAAATAGCGGAACCTCTACTATAAAAATAGCGGACATGCCATCGCCTTCCACTCCAGGCATCCAGCGCTGGCTGGCCCCCGCCGTCTTTGATGCCTTGCAGACGCGCCGGGTGGTGGTGCTGGCCGGGGCGCGGCAGTGCGGCAAGACCACGCTGGCCAAAGCCGTGGCCGCACCCGAGGGCGTGCTCTACCGCCCCCTGGACGACCCGGGTCTGCTGGCAGCAGCGCAGGCCGACCCGCACGGCTTTGTGGCGCATGGCGATGGACTGATGGTGATTGATGAAATCCAGCGCGCCCCGGCCCTGCTGATGGCCATCAAAAAAGAAGCCGATGAGCACCCCCGGCCCGGGCGCTTTTTGCTTACCGGCTCGGCCAACATCCAGAGCCTGCCCAGCGTGACCGAATCGCTGGCCGGGCGCGTCAGCACTCTGCGACTGCGGCCATTTAGTGAGGGGGAAATGGCCGGTACCGCCCCGCACTTCATTGCCCGCGCCCTGCGCCAGGACTGGGACGGCCTGGGCCCAGGCCCCAGCAAAGACGCAGTGCTGCAAAAAGCCCTGCGCGGCGGCTACCTCGAGGTGCAGGCCTTGCCTGCCAAAAGCGTGCGCCGCTGGCACACCGACTACCTGGCCGCCCTGATGGCGCGCGACCTGCAGGACATTGCCCAGATCCGCCGCAAAGACAGCATGGCGCAGTTGCTGGAGGTGCTGGCCGCCTGGTCGTGCAAGCTGATGGACACCAGCGCCATCGGCGCACAGCTGGCACTGGCCCGGCCCACGCTGGAGTCGTACATCAACGCGCTGGAGTCGCTGTTTCTGGTCGAGCGGCTGCGGCCCTGGATAAGCACCGACTACGCCCGCGTGGGCAAGCAAGACAAGCTGGTCATGACCGACACCGGCCTGGTCGCCAGCCTGCTGCGCTGGCAGTTTGACAGCGCCCGCCTGGATGCCGACCAGAGTGGCAAACTGGTGGAGGGCTTTGTCTACGCCCAACTGGCGGCCCAGCTCGATGCCCAGGACGAGCCGCACCAGCTCGCCCACTACCGTGACCGCGAACAGCGCGAGATCGACTTTGTGGTGACCACGCCCGACGGCAGCACCGTGGGCATCGAGGTCAAGGCCGGTTCGGCCGTCAGCGCCGACAGCTTCAAACACCTGCGCTGGTTCCAGGACCGCATGGTGCCGCCCGGCCAGGTATTTGTGGGGCTGGTGCTGTATACCGGTGAGCAGGTGCTGCACTTTGGCCCGAATCTGTGGGCCGTGCCCATGCATGCGCTGTGGAGCAACTGAGTGATTTACCCAGGACTTACGCAAGTTCCCCCTGTAAGCCCGAAGGGCGATACAGGGGCGCTGCGTAAATCCTATTACTATCTTTTCCATAGCTGCTCACGCTTATCAAATAAGCGCTAGCGGCCTATTTCTTATAAATTTGTGAACACACCACCTTTTGTAGATTTCTCCGATGTCTGGCTGGCCTACAACGACACGCTGCGGGCGCAAAACCAGTTTGCGGTGGAGGCTATCGACCTGCAGGTGCAGCAGGGCGAGTTCATCGCCATCGTCGGGCCGTCGGGCTGCGGCAAGTCCACCTTCATGAAGCTGGCCACCGGGCTGAAGATGCCGTCACGGGGCAGCATCCGCATCGACGGCCAGCCGGTCACCGGGCCGCTGAAGATCTCGGGCATGGCCTTCCAGGCGCCGTCGCTGCTGCCCTGGCGCACCACGGTGGACAACGTGCTGCTGCCGCTGGAGATCGTGGAGCCCTACCGCTCCCACTTCAAGGCTAAGCGCAAAGAATACGTGGAGCGCGCCCGGCAGTTGCTGCAAAAGGTGGGGCTGGGCGGCTATGAAGACAAATTCCCCTGGCAGCTCTCGGGCGGCATGCAGCAGCGCGCCAGCATTTGCCGCGCCCTGATCCACGAACCCAAGATGCTGCTGCTCGACGAGCCTTTTGGCGCGCTGGATGCCTTTACCCGCGAGGAGCTGTGGTGCATCTTGCGCGACCTGTGGACCGAGCAGCGCTTCAACGTGATTCTGGTCACCCACGACCTGCGCGAGAGCGTGTTCCTCGCCGACACGGTGTACGTGATGGGCAAAAGCCCGGGCCGTTTCATGCATAAACAGCACATCAACCTGCCCCGCCCGCGCGACCTGGAGCTGACCTACACCCCAGAATTCACCGACATCGTGCACGCCCTGCGCGGCCACATCGGCAACTTCCGAAAGGCCACGCCATGAACCCCAAAGCCCTGGAACGCTGGTCGCCCTGGGTGCTGCTGCTGGCCATCCTGCTGCTGTGGCAGGGCATTTGCACCACATTCAACGTGTCGGAATTCATCTTCCCCAGCCCCTGGCGCATCTGGACGCAGCTGGTGGAGTTCAAAGGCACCATCGCCGCCCACGCCTGGCGCACCTACTGGGTCACCATGGCGGGCTTTGGCCTGGCGATTGTGGTGGGTGTGCTGCTGGGCTTTGTGGTGGGCAGCTCGCGCCTGGCGTACGCCGCCATCTACCCGCTGATGACGGCCTTCAACGCCCTGCCCAAGGCCGCGTTTGTGCCGATTCTGGTGGTGTGGTTTGGCATCGGCACCGGCCCGGCCATCCTCACGGCTTTCTTGATCAGCTTCTTCCCCATCATGGTCAACATCGCCACCGGCCTGGCCACGCTGGAGCCCGAGCTGGAAGATGTGCTGCGCGTGCTGGGGGCCAAGCGCTGGGACGTACTCACCAAGGTCGGCCTGCCGCGCGCCATGCCCTACTTTTTTGGCTCGCTCAAGGTGGCCATCACCCTGGCCTTTGTGGGTACTACGGTGTCGGAGATGACCGCCGCCAACGAAGGCATTGGCTACCTGCTGATCTCGGCGGGCTCCAGCATGCAAATGGGCCTGGCCTTTGCCGGGCTGATGGTGGTGGGCGCGATGGCCATGGTGATGTACGAACTGTTCAGCTTTATCGAGAAGCACACCACCGGCTGGGCACACCGGGGATCGCAAGGTGACTGAGCAGGGTGACCAAGAAGGGTGACTGGCTAGTATCAGACTAAACCGCTGCGTATTGATTTTGATCAAAGCGGCGCGCGCCAGTGTTGCGTATGCTCCGGCCACCGTTGCTTTTGACGGAGGCAGTCCGCTGCTATTCCCCCTGGGGAACATCGGCAGGAGATACCCAAATGACCCACCCACGACGCGTTTTTCTCATGGCCATCGCAGCCACCGGTACAGCCCTTACCGCCCTCAGCACCAGCGTGCAAGCCCAGGCCAAGGTCGATGAAAAAGACCCCCAGGCTGCCGCCCTGGGCTACGCCGCCGACACCACCAAGGTGGATGCCAAAAAGTACCCCAACCACGCCGCCGCCCAGATGTGCGGCAACTGCGCGCTGTACCAAGGTAAGCCCGCCGATGCCGCTGGTGCCTGCCCCCTGTTTGCAGGCAAAGTGGTTGCCGCCAAAGGCTGGTGCAGCGCCTGGGCCAAGAAGGGCTGATGCCCCCTGCCCCGTTCAAGGGTAACAAGCAGTCCCTGCCCAGCAAGCCTTGCGCGGCCTGCGGCAGGGCTATGACCTGGCGCAAGCGCTGGGCCAAGACCTGGGCCGAGGTGAAGTACTGCTCGGATGCCTGTCGCAAAGCCAAAAATGCTTAGAAACCTGGTCATTGTGTTGGGCGACCAGCTGGACATGGCCTCCAGCGCCTTCGATGGCTTCGACCCCGCGCAGGATGCCGTGTGGATGGCCGAGGTGGCCGAGGAGTCCACCCACGTCTGGTCCAGCAAGCAGCGCATCGCCCTGTTTCTGGCGGCCATGCGCCACTTTGCCAAAGGCCTGCGCGATGCAGGTCTGCCATTGCACTACACCCGGCTGGACGATGCCGACAACCGGGGCAGCTTGGCTGCCGAATTGCAATTTGCTATTAAAAATCTAGCTACTCACGCTCTAGTGATCGGCGGTGCAGGCGATTTTCGTGTGTATAAATCCATCCAGGCCGTGGCCAGAGAAGCCGGTGTGCCACTGGACGTGCGCGAAGACCGCCACTTTTTTGCTACCGTGCGCCAGTTTGCCGAGCACGCCCAAGGCCGCAAGTCGCTGCGCATGGAATATTTCTACCGCGAGATGCGCCGCCGCCACAGCGTGCTGATGGACGGCGACCAGCCCACCGGCGGCCAGTGGAACTTCGATGCAGACAACCGCGAAGCCTTTGGCAAAACCGGCCCCGGCAGCGTGCCCGCCCGAACCACGTTTGCGCCCGATGCCACCACGCAAGAGGTGATCGACCTGGTCAACACCCGCTTCGCCAGCCACCCCGGCACGCTGCACAGCTTTGCCTGGCCCGTCACCCGCGCGCAGGCGCTGCAATCATTGGATGCGTTCATCGCCGAGCGCCTACCCCTGTTTGGCCGCTACCAGGATGCCCTGTGGCCGGGCGAGGCCTGGCTGTACCACTCGCACCTGGCGGCGGCGCTCAACCTCAAGCTGCTCAACCCGCGCGAAGTGGTGGCCGCTGCCGAGGCCGCCTACCAAGCAGGCACCGCCCCCCTGGCCTGCGTGGAGGGCTTCATCCGCCAAATTCTGGGCTGGCGCGAATACGTGCGCGGCATCTACTGGACGCAGATGCCCGCCTACGCCGAGCGCAATGCGCTGGATGCCCAGGAGCCCCTGCCCGCCTGGTACTGGACCGGCCAGACCGACATGGCCTGCCTGCGCGACGCGATCGGGCAAACCCTGGCCCACGGCTACAGCCACCACATCCAGCGCCTCATGGTCACCGGCCTGTTCGCGCTGCTGCTGGGCGTGCAGCCGCAGCAGGTGCACGCCTGGTACTTGTCGGTCTACGTCGATGCCGTGGAATGGGTGGAGCTGCCCAACACCCTCGGCATGGCCATGTACGCCGACGGTGGGCTGATGGCCAGCAAGCCCTACATCGCCACCGGCCAATACATCGCCCGCATGGGCAGCAAACAGCACTGCGCGGGCTGCCGCTACGACCCGGCGCAGCGCGAAGGCGAGCGCGCCTGCCCCTTCACCACGCTGTACTGGGACTTTCTGGCCCGGCATGAAAAGATGCTCACTGCCAACCCGCGCATGTCCTTGCAAGTCCGCAACCTGGCCCGTTTGAGCGACGCACAAAAGCAGGCCGTGGCCGAGCGCGCCGCCGCCATCCGCAGCGGTGCGGTGGGGGCCAGCACATGAGTTTCGAGCCCACCCTGGCCGCCGCCCAGGCCCGCCTCCAAGCCGTGCGCCCGGCCGACTACGCCCGCAGCCGCAACGCCATCGAAGGGGCCGTTACCGGCCTGTCCCCCTACATCACCCATGGCTTCGTCACCCTGCCAGAGGTGCTGGCGGGCGTGGCGGCGCAGCACCGGCTGGACGTGGGGCACAAGTTCGTCTTCGAGCTGGGCTGGCGCGAATACTTCCGCCACGTGTGGCAGCACCTGGGTACTGGCATCCTGCAGTCGCTGCACGAAGGACTGCTACCCAAGGCGGCCTACGCACCTACGTTGCCCGCCGACATCCGCCAGGCCCGCACCGGCATCCCTGCCATCGACACCGCCGTGCGCACGCTCTACGCCACCGGCTACCTGCACAACCACGCCCGCATGTGGCTGGCCAGCTACGTGGTGCACATCCGCAAAGTGCATTGGCGGGCCGGGGCCGACTGGATGCTGGCCCACCTGCTCGACGGCGACCTGGCCAGCAACCACCTCAGCTGGCAATGGGTGGCGGGCACCGGCAGCACCAAGCCGTACCTGTTCAACGCCGAAAACGTAGCCAAATACGCCCCGCCCGACTGGCACAGCCCCGGCAGCGTGATCGACACCAGCTACGCCGCGTTGGATGCCATCGCCCGCAGCCCGCGCGCCTTGGCCGGTCTACCCGGTGCGCTGGGCGTAGACGAGCCCGCTGTGTCCCCCACCCCGCCGAATGCCACAGCCCCCGATGCCGCGCTGGTCGCAGGCCGCGATGTCTGGCTGGTCCACCCCTGGGCGCTGCGCCTGCCGCCGGACCAGCCCGCCCACACGCTGTGCATCGGCATCTACCACTCCGATTTTCATAGCGCCTGGCCCTGGAGCGATCAGCGCTGGCGCTTTGTAGACACCCGCATGGCCGCGCTGACCACGGCCCGCTGGCACGCCGACACCGCCACGCTGCAACAGGCCCTGCGCGGTGCCCGCTCGGTGCGCACCGTGGCCGACCCGCACATCGACCTCAGCACCGTCGCCCAGGTCCAGCCCGCGCCAGCGTTGTTTGCCGAAGTCGCCCGCCCCTGCACCTCGTTCTCGCAGTGGTGGACGCGCACCACCCGTGGGATCTCCCAGCTGCACGACCTCCCCGGACTGGCCAGTCTGTCGGCAGGCCCCTTGTTTGACCACCCTTCCGAAAGCACTCCCCATGACAACCACATCTCCCCAGATCGCACTGGTGACCGGCGCACGCGGTGGCATAGGCCGTGAAGTCGTCGCCCAGTTGCGCCTGGCAGGCCACCGCGTCGCCGCGGTAGGCCGCGATGCCGCCACGCTGGCCGACGTAGAAGCCGACGCCTGTATTGCCGCCGACACCACCACGCCCGAAGGTGCCGCCGAGGCGATCGCCGCGTGCGTAGCCCATCTGGGCGCCGCACCCACGTTGCTGGCCCATTGCGTCGGCAGCACCTTGATCACACCCCTGCACCGCAGCACCGCAGCCCAGTACCGCGAAGTCATGCGCATCAATCTGGACAGTGCCTTCTTCATGCTGCAAGCCTGGGTGGAAGCCCTGCGCGTGGCCAAGTTGCCCGGTGCGGCGGTGCTGGCCTCCAGCGTGGTCTCGCGCATCGGCGTGGCCAACCACGAGGCCATTGCCGCTGCCAAAGGCGGCATCGAAGCCCTGGCCCGCAGCGCCGCCGCCACCTACGCCCCCCAGGGCCTGCGCATCAACGTGGTAGCCCCCGGCATGACCGACACCCCCATGACCGCAGGCATGCTGCGCATGGACGCGATGCGCGAAGGTGCAGGCAAGCAGTACCCGCTGGGCGGCGTGCAGACGGCGGTGCAGGTGGCCGATGCCATGGCTTGGCTGCTCAGCGATGGTGCAGCGCGCATCACGGGGCAGGTGATTGCGGTGGATGGCGGGTTTACGACCGTGCGGCCGCTGGTGAAGTAATTTGGTGGCGGGTTAGGTTGCTATCGAATAAATAGCTTCTTACGCCCGTGGGATGGGCGGTAGGGGCGTTTTCCGCTTAAATCATTGGGGCAAACAGTACGGCCCGACGAAGGCTAGGCGGCCAAGGCAAAGTGCCCATCAGATTCAGCAATCAACACCTCTGCCGGAATACCCAAACCTTGGTGAAGTCGCCGAATCATGGGCAGCGTGAGCTGGCGCGTTCCGGCCAGCACCTCGTACACACGGTTGACCTGGCCAATCATGGGGGCCAAATCTTTGGGCTTGAGCCCCTGCTGCTCCATCCGGAACTTGATGGCCTCGACGGGATCGGGCGACTCCATGGGGTAATGCTTGGCCTCATAGGCAGCCACCAGCATGCCCAGAATTTCCAGCATGTCGCCATCGCGTGTGCCGCGCTCTGGGTCTTTGTCCACCAGGGCGGACACTTTTTTCAGAGCCTCTTGGTAGTCAGCTTCTGTATGAATGGGATGGATGTTCATGGTTAAGCTCCGTGGCCCTTAAGCCAGTTCAATGGTTTCTGCATTGATGATGTCGTACTCGGCATGCGTGCCAACAAACTTCACGTAGACAAATCCCGTGTTGTAGGCAATGGCCACCACCACGCGGTAGTCATTACCTTTGATGTTGAACACAACCCGGCGATCTTTCAAAATGCTGGCCGTTGCAAATTGGACCTTGATGTCTGCCGGTTGCTTCCATTCCGCACGCTTCACCTCACTGCACCAAGTGAGTAACGCCTGTTTTGCGAGGGGATGCTTTGTGTAAAAAGCCAGCAACGGTGGCGTAGAAACTAAGTGCATGGCGCAATTTTAGTCCCAAATTGGGATCAAACACAACCCGCATGTACCATTCAAAGCCCATGCTCCACTTCGCGACCTTCGCCACCCTCGCCTTCCTGGCCCTGTCCAGCGGCCTGCACGCCCAGGTCTACCGCTGTGGCAACACCTACAGCAGTGCCCCCTGCGCTGGCGGCCGGTCGGTGGACTCGTCGCCCGCACTCAGCGCACAGGGCGGGGCTGCGGGGACGACCACGCTGTACCTGTGCCAAAGCTACGGTGGTGGACAGTTCTGGGCGCTGGAGCACTGCAGCCAACGCAGTGCCCTGGTCGAGCGCATGGAATCCGTGCCTTCGGGGATGCTGTTTGACCAACAAGTGCAAATGGCCCAAGGCCAACGGGCGAAAAGTGCAGTTCTGGCAGCTCCACCCGAACAAACAACCCGCATCGAGTCCACCGCACCAAGCAAGGCATCGCAGTGCACCGCCCTGGATGCGCGCATCCGCTACCTGGACCAAATGGCCCGCGCCGGGGGAAACGGGCAGTACATGGACTGGGTGGCCAACGAGCGCAAGCAGTCACGCGACCAGCAGTTCCGCATGCGCTGCTGACGGTGCGCACTGCGGCAGACCTGCAACTTCTCAGCCCCGCTTGCGCGCGATGAAATGGTCGCCCGCCCCCTTGGGAAGCCGCAATGTGCCCAGCAACCCCGCCAGGGCAAACGCAGCAGCCACCACAAAAGCCACCTTGTATTCCACCGCCGCCACATCCACGTGGCCTACCAGCCCCTGGCCCAGTCGTATCGCCATCGCCCCCAGCGTGATGCCCGCCGCCATGCTGACCTGCGAAACCACGTTGAACAGCCCGTTGGCATCGGCCATCTGCCGCTCGGGCACATCGGCAAAGGCGATGGTGCTCAGGCTGGTGAACTGCATCGAGCGCGTCATGCCGCTCACAAACAGCATCGGCACCAACACGGCGGCGGGCGTGGCGGGCCCCACCAGCGCCCACGAGGCCAGACACAGCGCCGCCAGCACCCCGTTCCATAGCATCACCGGGCGGTAGCCAAAGCGCCGCAGGATGGGCGTGGTCACGGTTTTCATCCCCAGGTTGCCCGCAAACATCACCAGCAGCCACAGGCCCGACTGCAGGGCATCCATGCCCAGCCCGAGCTGGAACATCAAGGGCAGCAAAAACGGCAGGCTGCTGATGCCCATGCGCGAGATGGAGCCGCCCACCATGGCCGCGCGGAAGGTAGGGATGCGCATCGGTGCCAGGTCCAGCATCGGGCTGGCTGCCCGGCGGAAATGCCGCACAGCGGCCACCAGCAGCAGCACGCCGCCCACACACGTCAACAGGTTGACCGCATCCACCGCGTTGGCCAGTTGCTCCAGCCCGCCCAGCAGGGCAAACATGCCCGCACCGCACAGCACAAAGCCGGTCCAGTCGAAGGGCTTGCGGGCTTCGGGCTCCAGCTTCGGGATCAGCCACAGCGCCAGGCCAAAAGCCACCAGCCCCAAAGGCACGTTGAGGAAAAAAATCCAGTGCCAGCTGGCGTGGGCCACGATAAAGCCGCCCAGCGGCGGCGCCAGCACCGGGGCCACCAGCGCGGGCCACACCAGGTTGGACATGGCCGCCATGCGCCCGGCCTGCGGCGTGTGGCGCAGCACCAGCAAGCGCCCCACCGGCACCATCAGTGCGCCGCTGGCCCCCTGCAGCACCCGCAGCGCGATGAAGGCGTGCAGGTCCGTCACCAGCCCGCAGGCCACCGAGGTGAGCGTGAAACCGGCAATCGCGCAAGCGAATACCTGGCGCGGGCCCAGGCGGTTGGCGATCCAGCCGCTGACGGGGATGAACACGCCCAGCGCCAGCAGGTAGGCGCTCATGGCCAGGTTGAGCTGCACCGCCTGCACGCCGAAAGAACGCGCCATGTCGGGCAAGGCGGTGGCGATGATGTTGCCGTCCAGCACCTCCATGAACATCGCGCCGGTCACCAGGTACATCACCCAGCGCAGGCGTGCGCCTTCTAGCTTGCCCATTCCCATGTTCCTTTATGGCATGGCCACCCCCTGGCAGCCGCGCCAAGCATGGTAACGGGATGGGGTCAACGCTGAGTTTGCTATATTATTTATAGCTTTTCACGCTTATCAAATAAGCGCTGGAGGCACTTTTTATATCAACTCATCCCAAGCGCTGGCGCGTGCGGGCCGCCACATCGCGCAGCCACGGGTGCTGCTGCCAGTGCTGCGCGGCAAAAGCCTGGATCTGCGGCTGGTAAGTGAGCGACAGGCCGATCACATCCAGCCCTTCCAGAAACATCTGGCGGTGCCGGTCGCTTAAGGCAAAGGCGGCTTCCACGCTGGCGCTGCGCACCCGCATGGCCTGCACGTCGATCTGCACCGTGCCGTGCTGGTCGGCATCCTGGGCCAGCGCGTCGATCTGCGCCTGCGGCAGCATGGCCAGCAGCAGGCGGTTGTTCATGGCGTTGGAGTAAAAAATCTCGCCAAAGCTGGGCGCGATCACCGCCTGGATGCCGTACTGCTGCAGCCCCCACACGGCGTGCTCGCGGCTGGAGCCGCAGCCGAAATTGGCCCCGGCCACCAGCACCCGGGTAGGGGCGTAGGCGGGCTGGTTCAGCACGCAATCGGGGCGCGGCTGGCCCTGGCCGTCAAAGCGCAGGTCGTACAACAGGCCCTGGGCCAGGCCGGCTTTGTCGATGCCGTGCAGAAACTGCTTGGGCATGATCTGGTCGGTGTCGAGGTTTTCGGTGCGGATGGCGGCCATGCGGCCTTCGATCAAAGTGTTTTCAGCCATGGTGCAGCTCCAGGGTGCGGACATCGGTAATGCAGCCGGTCACGGCGGCGGCGGCGGCCATGGCCGGGCCCATCAAATGGGTGATGGCCCCGCGCCCCTGGCGGCCCTCGAAGTTGCGGTTGGTGGTGGACGCGCAGCGCACGCCGGGTGCCAGCAGGTCGCCGTTCATCGCCAGGCACATCGAGCAGCCGGGTTGCCGCCACTCAAAGCCCGCGTCCAGCAGCAACTGGGCAATGCCCTCGCGCTCGGCCTGCTGCTTGACCGCGCCCGAGCCCGGCACCACCATGGCCCGCACGCCCGCAGCCACATGCCGCCCGCGCACCACGGCGGCCACGGCGCGCAGGTCCTCGATGCGGGCGTTGGTGCAGGAGCCGATGAACACGTGCTGCACCGGCGTGCCCGCAATGGCCGCGCCCGCCACCAGCCCGGTGTAGCGCAAAGCCTGCTCGGTGCTGCGGCGCACCGGGCCTTCGGGTTGGGCCTCGGGTCGGGGCACGGTGCCGTCGATGGCCACCACCTGGTCGGGGCTGGTGCCCCAGGTGACGTGCGGGGCCACGCTGCGGGCATCGAAGTGGTGTTCCACATCGAACACCGCGCCGGGGTCGCTGTGCAGCGTGGCCCAGTGCGCCAGCGCGCCATCTTGCACCGCACCCTGGATGTCGGGCGCGCGGGCCAGCACGTAGTCGATGGCCGTGGCATCGGGCGCGATCAGGGCCCCGCGCGCGCCCGCCTCCACCGCCATATTGCACAGGGTAAAGCGCGCCTCGACCGACAAGGCTGCGATGGCGCTGCCGCAAAACTCCACCACAAAGCCGCGCGCGCCCTGGGCCCCGATCTGGCCGATCACCATCAGGATCAAGTCTTTGGCGGTGGTGCCCGCTGGCAACGCGCCGTCGATGCAAATGCGCATGTCTTGCGCCAGCCGGTACACCAGGGTCTGGGTGGCCAGTACGTGCTCCACCTCCGAGGTGCCGATGCCAAAGCCCAGTGCCCCCAGCGCGCCGTAGGTGGTGGTGTGGCTGTCGCCGCACAAAATCACCATGCCGGGCCGCACCATGCCGTGTTCGGGCGCGATCACATGCTCGATGCCCTGCAGCGCGTCGTTGGTGTCAAACAGCGGGATGCCGTAGTGCACGCAGTTGCGCTGCAGGTTGCTGGCTTGCAGGGCCGGGGCGGCATCGATGATGCGGCGCAACTGGCTGGGTTGCGTGGGGGTGGTGGGAATGACATGGCTGACCACGGCCACGTTCTGCCCCGGCATGGGCACGCCACGGCCTTGTTCCTGCAGCCCGGCAAAGGCCTGCGGGCTGGTGTATTCGTTCATCAGGTGCAGGTCGCAAAACAGAAGCACGTTCTGCGCGTCCAGCACCGCCACAGTGTGGCTGGCGACTAGCTTTTGGTACAGGGTGCGGGCGGTCATACCGTGGCTCCGGCCAGGAAGGGCAGCACCTTGGCCAGCAAGGCCTCGGGCGCTTCTTCGGCGATGTAGTGGCCACAGGGCAACGGCTCGCCGCGTACGTCATCGGCCACGCGCTGCCATTCGGCCAGCGGCTGGAAGCAGCGGTGCACCACGCCCTGCGCGCCCCACAGCGCCAGCAGCGGCATGGGCAGGCGGTGCCCGGCGGCCACATCGGCGCGGTCGTGGTCCAGGTCGATGCTGGCGGCGGCGCGGTAGTCTTCGCACAGGCCATGGGCCGTGCCCGGCAGGGCCAGCGCGCGGGTGTACTCGGCCAGCGCGCGCGGGTCAAACGGGGCCAGGCCCGCGCTGCGGCTGCCCATCACGTCGCGGATGTAGGCGGTGGGGTCGGCCTGGATCAGGCGCTCGGGCAGCGGCGCGGGCTGGATCAAAAAGAACCAGTGCCAGTAGGCGCGGGCAAAGGCCTCGGTGGTTTGCGCGTACATGGCCAGGGTGGGCGCAATGTCCAGCAGCACCAGGCGCTGCACCGCCTGCGGGTGGTCGGCAGCCAGCCGGTGCGCCACGCGTGCGCCCCGGTCGTGCGCCAGCACATCGAACCGGGCGTGGCCCAGCGACTGCATCACCCGCAGCATGTCCTGCGCCATCACGCGCTTGCTGTAGTTGCCGTGGTCGGCATCGCCCGCAGGCTTGGACGAATCGCCATAGCCGCGCAGGTCGCACAGCACCAGGCGGAACTGCGCCGCCAGCACCGGCACCACCTTGTGCCAGATGGCATGGGTCTGCGGGTGGCCGTGCAGCAGCAACAGCGGCGGGCCGCTACCGCCCACCACGGTGTGGATGTGGATGCCGGTGTCGGTGGGCACCGCGTGGCGGGTGAAGCCGGGAAAAAGGGGATCGTGGGACATGTTCAATCGGCCTTGATGCCGCGCTCCTTGATGAGTTTGGCCCATTGGGGCATTTCCTGCTGCAGGCGGCTGGCGGCCTGGGCGGGGGTGGAGGGGATGGGGTCGAAACCGTCGCGGGCCATGCGCTCTTTCAGCGCAGCCACGCCCAGGGCCTGGTTCAGCGCCTGGTTGAGTTTGTCCACGATGGGTTTGGGGGTGGCGGCGGGCGCAAACACGATGAACCAGGTTTCGAAGCTGTAGCCGGGCAGCCCCGCCTCGGCAATGGTGGGCACATTCGGCAGCAATGCCGAGCGCTTGGAGCCGGTCACGCCCAGGGCCCGCAGCTTGCCCGCCTGTACCTGCTGCTGCGCGGCCGACAGCACCGGAAAGCTCATGTCCACCTGCCCGCCGATGGTGTCCACCAGGGCCGGGCCGCCGCCCCGGTAGGGAATGTGCAGGATGGACACCCCCGCCACCGCCTTGAACAGCTCGGCCGACATGTGGAAGGTGCTGCCCGCCCCTGCCGAGCCGTAGCTGTGCTTGCCGGGCCCGGCCTTGAGCAGGGCGATCAGGCCCTTCACGTCCTTGGCGGGCAGGTTGTTATTGACCACCAGCACATGCTGCGAACTGGCCACCATGCCGATGGGGGCCAGGTCTTTCAGTGTGTCGTAGGGCATCTTGGCACTGAGCGCGGGGTTGATCGCCAGCGACACGGTCTGCAGGCCGATGGTGTAGCCGTCGGGGGCCGATTTGGCCACCGCATCCACGCCCAGGTTGCCGCCCGCCCCGGCCCGGTTGTCCACAATCACCGTGCCGCCCAGGGCCTTGGCCCATTCGTCGGTGATCTGCCGGGCCACCAGGTCGGCACTGCCACCGGGGGCGTAGGGCACTATGAGCTTGATCGGGCGGTCGGGGTAGGTTTGCGCGTTGGCGCTGCTGGCCATGGCCATGGCCAGGGCCAGGGCGCACAGCGCGAGCGTGGTGAGGATGGGACGGCGTTGCATCAAAGTCTCCGGTTGTTGTGTGGGTTAGGGCTATGCTATCCATGAACCCATCAAACACAATAATTGCAAATTCACTTCTTACGGTCTTAAAAGTTAACAATCACCATGGATGGATTTTCCGATCTGGCGTTTTTTGTGCTGCTGACCCAGCAGCCCAGCCTGGCGGCGGCGGCGCAGCAGCTGGGCATCACGCCGCCCGCCGTCAGCAAGCGCCTGGCCGGCCTGGAGCGGCGGCTGGGCGTGCGCCTGCTGAACCGCACCACGCGGCGCACCAGCCTCACGCCCGAGGGCGAAACCTATCTGACGGAGGGCACGCGGGTGCTGGAAGCGCTGGGGGCCCTGGAGCGCAATGTCAGCGGCAGCCGCGCCACGCCGCAGGGCACTGTGCGCATGGGGGCCACCCTGGGCTTTGGCCGCCAGCACCTGGTGCCCGCGCTGTCGCAATTTGCCCGCAGCTTCCCCGAGGTAGAGGTGCAACTGCACCTGTCGGCCCAGCCCTTGAGCCTGGTGGAGCAAGGCTTTGACCTGCTGGTGCGCTTTGGCGAGCTACCCGATGCCCGCCTGACCGCCCGGCTGCTGGCGCACAACCGCCGCCTGCTGTGCGCCGCCCCGGCCTACCTGCAACGCGCGGGCACGCCCGCCACGCCACGCGACCTGGCGCAGCACGCCTGCATCTTCATCCGCGAGAGCGACGAGACCTTTGGCACCTGGCACCTGTCGAACGGCGCGCGCAGCGAGAGCGTGAAAGTGCGCGGCCCGCTCTCCACCAACGACGGCCCCTCGGCGCTGGCCTGGGCGCTGGACGGGCACGGCATTCTGGTGCGCTCGCAGTGGGAGGCTGCAGCCCTGCTGCGCGCGGGCCAGTTGCAGGCCGTACTGCCCGACTGGCAGCCGCCCGCCGCCGACATCTTTCTGGTGTTCCAGGCCCAGCCCAGGCTGCCCGCCAAAACCCGGGTGCTGGTGGACTTCTTGCTGGAACAGTTTGCGCCCTACCGTGCGAAAGGTGATGCCGCGCTGGGGCCTTGGTGAGCACTGAAATTTAAATAAAACCGGCCGTTCGTGCTGATGGAATAAGCGAGAGAAGCTATATATTCAATAGCAGACAAAGACCCCTTAATCCGCAAACAAATCCCTCTGCGGCGAGGCCTGTGGCACGCGTGCGACCTTGCTGCGGGCCATGGCCGTGCGTGGCAAGCCAGCTTTGCGCGAGCCGTGCCGGTCCTGGATCGCATCCGCTTCGGCGCGCGATGCCGTGGTGCCGCGCAGGCCGTACAGCCGCTCTTTGGCCGCCTTGACCGCCACGGCGTCGTCCACGATGGGCGCGGGGTAATCCTGGCCGATCACGCAGCCCACGGCACGCTGCTGCGCCGCCCCCATGCGCCACGGCGTAGCCAGCAGCGCCAGGGGCACCTGCGCCAGCTCGGGCACCCAGCGGCGAATGAACACGCCGGCCGGGTCGTGGTCTTGCGCCTGCTTGGTGGGCGAATAGATGCGCAAGGTGTTGATGCCGGTGGTGCCGCTTTGCATCTGCATCTGGCTCCAGTGGATGCCGGGCTCGAAGTCCAGAAACTGCCGCGCCAGAAACAGCCCCGTGGCCCGCCAATGCAGCCACAGGTGGTAAGACGCAAACGACACCAGCATGGCGCGCATGCGAAAGTTCAGCCAGCCGGTGGCGCGCAGGCTGCGCATGCAGGCATCGACCATGGGGTAGCCGGTCTGGCCCGCGCACCAGGCATCAAAACGGGCCGCGTCAAAGTCGTTTTCGCGCAGGCCGTCGCACACACGGGCGAAGTTCTGGAACTCGATGCGCGGCGCGTCTTCCAGCTTTTGCATGAAGTGGCAGTGCCAGTGCAGCCGCCCGGAAAAGCCCCGCAAAGCCGCCACCCAGTGCCGCCCATCCGGGTCGCCCTCGGCCTTGATCTGCGCAATGCGCGCCTCGGTGGCCTGTTGCACCTGCCGCACCGACAGCGTGCCAAAGGCCAGGTGCGGGCTGAGGCGGCTGCAGCCGTCTTCGGCCGTCAAGGGGCTGGACAGCGACTGCCGGTAGTCGCCGCCGCGCAGGTGCAAAAAGCTGTGCAGCGTGGCGTGCGCCGCCGCCTCGCCCGCGGCCTGCACCTGGCGGCCATGGGGGGTGCAACCCAGTTGGGCCAGCGTGGGCAAGTCCGGCATCGCCACCCGGGCACCGGCCCAGCCCGCAGGCATCACCACCTGCGCTGCCGCCATGCGCTGCTGCCAGCGGGCCGCCCAGCCGTTGCGCGAACACAGGCGGCGGATGACCCCGGTGTGGGCAAACTCCTGCCACTGCACGCCCTGCGCACGGCACCAGTCGGCCACCGCCAAGTCACGGGCGTAGGTCCAGCCGGAGCCGGTTTCTTCATGGCTTACCAGGTGCTGGAAGCCATGGCTGCGCTGCAGCTCGGCAAACACCTGTAGCACCGGCCCCACCCGCACCAGCAGCGGCAGGCCGCGCGCGGCCAACGCCAAACGCAGCTCGGCCAGGCAGGCCAACGCGTGCGCCACATGCTGGGCATCGCACTCGGGGCTGGCCAACCATTCGGGCTCAATGACAAACACCGCCAAGGCCGCGCCCGGCAGGGCCGCAGCCGCCGCCAGCGGCGCATGGTCTGCCGACCGCAGATCTTTTTTCAACCAGACAACAACGCTCATAGCGTGACTGTCACCGATTTGGGGTTTTGGGTCTGGCGCTGGGGTATTTCAGGAAAAACAAAAAAGCCCTGCAACTTTGCAGTTGCAGGGCTTTCGTGTTTTTGGAGGAGACGGAGGGATTCGAACCCTCGATGGAATTTTAAGTCCCATACTCCCTTAGCAGGGGAGCACCTTCGGCCACTCGGTCACGTCTCCAAGACCAATATTATCGCACGACTTTTAGCGGTTTTTTACGCAGCAGGCTGGTCGAGTTCAAAAGCTTTGTGCAGCGCGCGCACAGCCAGCTCCATGTACTTCTCGTCGATCACCACCGAGGTCTTGATTTCGCTGGTGGAAATCATCTGGATGTTGATGCCCTCTTCCGACAGGCAGCGGAACATCTTGCAAGCCACGCCCACATGGCTGCGCATGCCGATGCCGACGATGCTGACCTTGCAGATCTTGGCATCGCCAATGATTTCGGTAGCACCCAGCTTGGGCAGCACTTTTTCTTTCAGCAGATCGACCGTCTTGGCGAAGTCGTTGCGGTGCACGGTGAAGCTAAAGTCGGTCTTGCCGTCTTTGCTGACGTTTTGGATGATCACATCGACTTCGATGTTGGCATCGGCCACGGCACCCAGAATTTGGTAGGCGATACCGGGGGTGTCGGGCACGCCCAGCACGGAGACTTTGGCTTCGTCGCGGTTGAACGCGATGCCCGAGACAATGGCTTGTTCCATATTTTCGTCTTCTTCAAAAGTAATCAGGGTGCCAGATTTGGCTTCAATGTCGATGTCGATGTCCCACGGGGTGAAGCTGGACAGCACGCGCAGCGGCACCTTGTATTTGCCTGCAAATTCGACCGAGCGAATCTGCAGCACTTTGGAGCCCATGGAGGCCATCTCCAGCATTTCTTCAAAGCCCACGGTCTGCAGGCGGCGCGCTTCGGGCACGACGCGGGGGTCGGTGGTGTAAATGCCGTCCACGTCGGTGTAGATCAGGCACTCGGCGGCCTTCATGGCGGCGGCCACAGCCACGGCCGAGGTGTCGCTGCCCCCACGGCCCAGCGTGGTGATGTTGCCCGCCTCGTCCACGCCCTGGAAGCCGGTGACGATGACGACCTTGCCCGCGGCCAGATCGACGCGCACCTTCTGGTCGTCAATCGACTCGATGCGGGCCTTGGTGTGGGCGCTGTTGGTCAAAATTGGCACTTGCCAACCGGCGTAGCTGACCGACTCCATGCCCTCGCCTTGCAGTGCAATGGCCAGCAAGGCGACCGAGACCTGCTCGCCGGTGGAGGCCAGCATGTCGAGTTCGCGCTGGTAGGCGTCGGTGAGTTTGGAGGGTGCCAGCTCTTTGGCCAGGCCCAGCAGACGGTTGGTTTCGCCGCTCATGGCGCTGGGGACCACCACCATCTGGTGGCCGGCGCGTGCCCATTTGGCGACGCGCTTGGCGACAAGGCGGATGCGCTCGGTGGAGCCCATCGAGGTGCCGCCGTATTTGTGAACGATCAATGCCATGGAATGTTGAAGACGCTAGAAGTTGAATGCCTGAAGGCACAAATTACCCGGGCTTTGCAGGTGTCGCGGATGCGGTAGGCAAAGCCTTCGGATTGTACCAATCCAGTAACACGCCCCGGCGCACGGCAAAGCCCGCGCCTACTTTGATATGGATTTTTTGGCCGCGCGTGGTGCACGCGGCGATCTGGTGCTGCAACTCCTGCAGTTGCGCGGTGCTGGGCGTGGTGCTGTGCGTGCCGGTGAGCCAGTGGCGCAGCACGTTGGCCTGGCGGGCGTACGACAAGACCTGTAGCGCGGCGATCTTGGGCGGGTTGCCCACGGTGGCCAAGTCATGCACGGCCACCTCCGCCAGCACGGTTTGCGCCTGAGCGGCATGGGCGGCGCTGCGGGCAAAGGTATCGCGAAACTGCGGAAACGCGGCCTCCAGCACCGGCAGCAACTGGGCACGGATGCGGTTGCGGGTGAAGCGCTCATCGGCATTCGTCGGGTCGGTCACATACGCCACACCGCGCTGGGCCAGCCAGTCGCGGATGTGGTCGGCGCGCACGCCCAGCAGCGGGCGGTGGTACTGGATGCCGTCGCGCACCCAACTTGCAGGCATGCAGGCCAGTCCCGGCAGGCCCGCACCCCGGCTCAGGGCCAGCAGCAGGGTTTCGACCTGGTCGTCGGCGTGCTGGGCCAACACTATATTTTTTATAGCTGCTTGCGCCGATGGAATAAGCGCCAGGGCCTTAAAAGCCTTGTAGCGTGCTTTGCGGGCCGCATCCTCCGGGCTCTCACCCGGCGCGGGCCGGGCCTGGACATGCACCACCTGCAGCGGTACCTGCAAGCCCGCACAAAAAGTTTCGCAGTGGCGCACGAAATCGTCGGCCGCCGCCTGCAGCCCGTGGTGGATATGCACGGCCTGCACCTGGCCGGGCCAGCGCTCGGCACAGGCCAGCAGCAAGGCGGTGGAATCGGCCCCACCGCTGAACGCCACCGTCAAGGGCAGCGTGGGCGCAAACGCCTGGATGGCATCCACCACAGTCTGGGCCATGGTTGCCTAGCCGCTGAGGCCGCGCCGCTCGATGTGCTGCTCTTGGTAGTAGCGGGTTTTTTCCAGGTACATGGCGCGGTCGGCCCGGATCAGCGCGGCCTCCAGTTGGTCACTGGACGTGCAGGTCGCCATGCCGATGGCGATGCTGAGCTTGTGGCCGGAGTAGAACTGGTTGTTGAGCTCCAGAATCGAATGCAGGCGGTCGATGGTGGCCTGTGCGCCGCGCTCGTCGGTGCCTGGCAGCAGCATGGCAAATTCATCGCCGCCGGTGCGCGCCGCACAGGCCTGCGGGCTCGCCACCTTGCTGAATACCTCGCCCGCCCGCCGCAGCAACGCATCGCCCGCCACGTGGCCGTGCTCGTCGTTGATCTGCTTCAGACCGTTCAGGTCCATCACCAGCACGCTGACCGGCCAGGGGCCCTTGCGCGACAGGCGGTTGAGCTCGTCCATATAAAAGGCGCGGTTGCGCAACTGCGTTAGCGAGTCGTGCTTGCCCAGGTATTCGAGGTAGGCCTCGGCCTTTTTGCGCGCGGTGATGTCCACCAGCGACACCAGCACCAGGTCCCACTCGGCCAGGTGGCCGGGCAGCACGGCAAACTGCATGTGGATGTTGACCAGATCGCCGCTGAGCCGGTAGTTGACCACCTCGCGCATCAGGGTGGTCTTGCCCTGCCACAGCTCGATCAGCTGCTCGGCAAAAGAGTCGCGCATTTCGCCCTGGAACACATCGCCCAGGCGGGCCAGCAGCTCGGCCTTGTTCTGCGCACCAAACATGGTGAGGGTTTGCTGGTTCACGTCGATGACGCGGATTTCCTGCATGCAGCGCGTCACAAATTCGGGGTGCACGTTGATGAAGGTGCGAAAGTCTTCGATGCCGCGCATGCGCACGTCTTCGATCAGCCGCTTTACCGCGCTGAAGTCCTCCACCCACAGGGACACGGGCGAGTAGTCGAACAGGTTGCGCGCATGCTGTTCGCTGGCGGCCAGCAGGGTGGAGCTTTGCAGCTCCTGGGTGATGTCTTGCAGCGAGACCATCACGCGGTCCCAGTGCGCTTCGTGGCCTTGCAGCACGCGGGCCTGCACTTTCACATCCAGGCGGCGACCGTCCAGCGTGTAATTTACGGTTTGCACCGCAAAGCCCATTTCTCCGTCCCACATCGGCAGCATCTGCTGCGCCAGGTGGTCCAGCATGTCGCCGCGAAACACCTGCTGCAAGTTGGCCAGCAAATGTTCCTGGCTGCTGGCACCGAACAGCTCCAGCGTGCGCTGGTTGACTTCCAGCACCTGCAGCGATGCCGCGCATTCAGCCAGGCATTCGGGCACCACCGCCACATGGGCGCGCAGATCGGTAATGCCCTCGGCACGCCAGCGTTCGAACAGGCGTTTCAGCGCGCTGAAATCCTCAAGCCACAGGGACACCGGTGCCAGCGCGAACAACTGGCTGTAGTCGGCGGGGGATGAAATAAGAGACACGTTGAAAACCTCCAGCCCGGTATTGTGGCGGCTGGCCAAGGCGCAACTGGAACACGCGAAAACTTTGGACGAAAAAAAACCAGGCCGTAGGGGCCTGGTTTTTCTACAAGGTCAAGACCTTAAGAATCAACGTGCGGGCTTGGGGGCCAGACGCTTCTTGGTGTCGCGGGGCACAAACACCTTGCCGCCGTTGCCAGCACCTACACCGGGCTTGCTGAAAGCAGGCTTGGAGAAGGCGGGACGGGGCGCATTGAAGTCACCACGCTCGGCACGGTCGCCACGGGGGGCGAAGTCAGGACGGGGCGCGAAGTCACCACGCGGGGCGAAGTCTGCACGGTCGCCACGGGGAGCGAAGTCACCGCGTGGAGCACCACGGTCGCCACCAAAGCCACCGCCGTTACCTTGGAAACCGCCGGTGCGGGCTGGAGGACGGCTGTTGCGGTCGTTGAAACCGCTGGCACCGCCGTAGCTGCCGCCATCGCGCTGGCCGCCACGATCTCCACCACGGTCGCCGCCGAAGCCGCCACCATTGCCACCACCGAAACCACCACGGTCATTGCCACGGGGCGAAGGACCGAAGCTGCGGCCACGGGGCGCGCCATCACGGCTGCCACCACCGAAACCGGCGCGGGGAGGACGCGAATCGGGCTGGCGCTGTTGTGGCTCCATACCGGGAATCACTTCCGCCTTGAACTGCTGGTGGCTGTAGCTTTCGATGTCGAAAATCTTGCGACGGTCGCGCATTTCAGCGAAGGTCACGGCGATACCGTCGCGGCCAGCACGGCCGGTACGGCCAATGCGGTGGGTGTAGTCTTCGGCCTTCATCGGCAAGCCGAAGTTGAACACGTGGCTGATGCTGGGCACGTCGATACCGCGTGCAGCCACATCGGTCGCCACCAGGATTTGCACCTGGCCTTGGCGCAGGGCCATCAGGCGGCGGTTACGCAGACCCTGGCTCAGGGCACCGTGCAATGCAACAGCGCTGAAGCCTTCTTGTTGCAGGTCGGCGGCCAGGCCGTCGCACTCGATCTGGGTGCTGGCAAACACGATGGCCTGGGCGATCGAGGTGTCACGCAGCCAGTGGTCGAGCAGCTTGCGCTTGTGCTGGGCGTTGTCGGCCCAGAACAGGATTTGCTTGATGTTCTGGTGTTTTTCTTGCGGGCTGTCGATGGTCACGCGCTGGGGTTCGCGCATCACGCGCTGGGCCAGCTGCTGGATGCGCGGCGCGAAGGTGGCGCTGAACATCATGGTTTGCTTGCGGCCAATGGTCATCTGGTTCACGTCGGCGAGGTCGTCCGAGAAGCCCAGGTCGAGCATACGGTCGGCTTCGTCCACCACCAGGAATTGCACCTGGTCCAGCTTGATTTGCTGCGAACGCTGCAGGTCGAGCAAACGGCCAGGGGTGGCCACCACCAGGTTGGCGTTTTGCAGCTTGGCGATTTGCAACTGGTAAGGCATGCCGCCGACCACGTTGGCCACGCGCAGGCCACGGCAATGGGCCACCAGGCCAATCGCGTCGTGGGCCACTTGCTGGGCCAGTTCGCGGGTGGGGCACAGGATCAGGGCACCGGGGGTGGCGGCCTTGAAGTTGCGTGCATTGGTGGGGTCCTTGCGCTTGGCACGCTTGGGAGCGGGTTCGCCATTGGCGGCGGCTTCGGCTACGGCAGCTTCGTATTCGGCGCGCTCAGCGGCTTCGGCTTCGGCTTGCTGGCGCAGCAAGGTGTGCAGCACGGGCAGCAGGAAAGCAGCGGTTTTGCCGCTACCGGTCTGGCTGGACACCATCAGGTCGACAAAGCGAGCGGACTCGCCTTGCATGGCCATGGGGATGGTTTGCATTTGCACGGCGGTGGGCTGGGTGTAGCCCAGATCGGCCACGGCTTGCACCAGCTCAGGGGCCAGGCCCAGGGTCACAAAGCCGTTGGGCAGTGCGGGAGCCGCATCGGCTTCAGCGGCAACAGCCACGTCAGCGCCTTCGACGGACAGCAAAGTCTCGGTCACGAAGGTGTCGTTGGTGGAAGAAAAGTTAGCGGCAGGCGAAAAATCACCCGCGACGTCAAAAGAGTCGTTCATTTAATTACTCACACGGAGACACCGCCAAGGTAGCGATGTGGCCCGTTAATGGTTAAAAAACATCAACCATCAAACGGGGCCGGTACCTGAGACGGTCTAGAGACCTGGTACCAGTTGGCGCAACTTTGTGCGCCAGATGTGTGAAGGGAGATGTGCAAAGTGCCCTGGATCGCATCAATCGTTTCCAGTGCAGCCTTGAATTATAGCCCGGATTCGGGTTTCCACCTAATTTAATCGGCGGTCATCTTCAAAAAGTGTGTGCGGTAGTGCACAAGTTCTTCAATCGATTCGTGCACATCGGCCAGCGCGGTGTGGGCCTGCTGCTTTTTAAAGGCCGCCGCCACCTCGGGCCGCCAGCGCTTGGCCAGCTCTTTCAGCGTGCTCACGTCCAGGTTGCGGTAGTGGCAAAAAGCTTCCAGCTTGGGCATGTACTTGGCCAGAAAGCGCCGGTCCTGGCCAATGCTGTTGCCGCACATCGGCGAGGTGCCTTTGGGGATGTACTGCGCCAGAAAGGTGATGATTTGCGCCTCGGCTTCGGCTTCGGTCAGCGTGGCGGCCTTGACCTTGTCGATCAGGCCGCTGCGGCCGTGCGTGCCCTTGTTCCAGGCATCCATGCTGTCCAGCAGCGCATCCGACTGGTGGATCACCAGCACCGGGCCTTCGATGCGCGGTTCCAGGTTGGGGCCGGTGACGACCACGGCGATTTCGATCAGGCGTTCGACTTCCGGGTCCAGGCCGGTCATTTCACAGTCCAGCCAGATCAGGTTTTGGTCCGATTTGGCCAGCAATACAGGGGATAGGGTGTTGATTTCAGCCATGGGCCGCATTGTCACCGATGGCCTAAACTCGCGGGCATGCAAGATACCCCGCCTTTTTCGCCCTTTTCACCTTCACTCGCCCTGAGTTTGGGCTTTGCCACCGTGCTGTTGGTCGGCATCATCGTCAAGATGTGGCTGGCCTCGCGCCAGATCCGCCATGTGGCCCAGCACCGCCACGCCGTGCCCGCCGCCTTCGCAGGCAGCATCACCCTGGAAGCCCACCAAAAGGCGGCTGACTACACCATCACCAAGGCCCGCTTCGGCCTGCTGGAGCTGTCGCTGGGCACGGCGGTGCTGATGGGCTGGACGCTGCTAGGCGGCCTGAATCTGCTGAACCAAAGCCTGCTGGCCTGGCTGGGCGGCGGCATGCTGCAACAGCTCGCCGTGCTGGCGGGTTTTGTGCTGATCAGCGGGCTGATCGATATGCCGCTGGCGCTGTACAAAACCTTCGTGATCGAAGAGCGCTTTGGCTTCAACAAGACCACGCTGGCGCTGTGGCTGGGCGACCTACTCAAGTCCAGCCTGGTGGGTGCCGTGATCGGCCTGCCGATTGCCGCCCTGATTCTGTGGCTGATGGGCAGCGCCGGGCCGATGTGGTGGCTGTGGGCCTGGTGCGCCTGGATGGGCATCAACCTGTTGCTGTTGATGGTCTACCCCAGCTTTATCGCCCCGCTGTTCAACAAGTTCCAGCCGCTGGAAGACGAAACGCTCAAAGCCCGCGTCACCGCCCTGATGCAGCGCTGCGGCTTTGCGGCCAAGGGCCTGTTTGTGATGGACGGCAGCAAGCGCAGCGCCCACGCCAACGCCTACTTCACCGGCTTCGGTGCGGCCAAGCGCGTGGTGTTCTACGACACCCTGCTGAGCAAACTGGCCCCCGCCGAAGTGGATGCCGTGCTGGCCCACGAGTTGGGCCATTTCAAGCACAAGCACATCATCCAGCGCATCGCCACCATGTTTGCCTTCAGCCTGCTGGGCTTTGCGCTGCTGGGCTGGCTGTCTACCCAGGTGTGGTTCTACACCGGCCTGAGCGTGATTCCCAATATGTCGGGCGCGCCCAACGACGCGCTGGCGCTGCTGCTGTTCATGCTGGTGACACCGGTGGTGACCTTCTTCATCGCCCCGCTGTCGGCCCAGGTGTCGCGCAAGCACGAATTCCAGGCCGATGCCTACGCGGTGCAGCACACCAGCGGCAAAGACCTCTCTACCGCCCTGCTCAAGCTGTACGAAGACAACGCCTCCACCCTCACGCCCGACCCGGTGTTCGTGAAGTTCTACTACTCGCACCCACCCGCCTCCGAGCGGCTGGCACGCATGGCCCAACCCGGTATGGCACAAGGAGTATTTGCATGACATCCGACTTCAAGAAAAAAGACTGGTCTGTGCTCAAGCGGTCTGCGTTGACAGCTACACAAATCGTAGCAAAGCTGGCCCACGTGGACGGCTGGCAGCTGGACGGCGATGGGGCCGCGGTGGCCATCACCAAGACCTTCCGCTTTGCCAACTACTTCGAAACCATCGCCTTTGTGAACGCCGTGGCCTTTGTGGCTCACACGCAAGACCACCACCCCGATTTGCAGGTCAGCTACAACCGCTGCGTGGTGCGCTTCAATACGCACGACGTGGGCGGTTTGTCGGTCAGCGACTTCGACTGCGCAGCGCTTCTGAATGGCTTGCTGGTGACGAAAGCCGCGGCTTGAGCGGCCGCCCCTCCCTCCTCCCAGGCTTGGTGGTCGCCACCTACGGCCGCCACTGCATGGTGGAGCGCCCCGACGGCACCCGCCTGATCTGCCACCCCCGCGGCAAAAAGAGCACCGCCGTGGTGGGCGATACGGTGCAATGGCTGCCCGGTGCCGAGGGCCAGGGGGACGACGGCACCATCGAAAAACTACAGCCGCGCCGCAACCTGTTCTACCGCCAGGACGAAATCCGCACCAAGTCGTTTGCCGCCAACCTGGACCAGGTGCTGATCCTGATCGCCGCCGAACCCGAGTTCTCGGAAACCCAGCTGTCCCGCGCACTCATCGCCGCCGAGGCCGAGCGCATCCGCCCGCTGATCGTGCTGAACAAGCAGGATTTGACCGTGCCCTTCGAGCGCGCCTGGGGTTGGCTGGCCGCCTACCGCGACATGGGCTACCGCATGCTGCCGCTGTCGCTCAAAGGCTCCAGCGACAGCCTGGATGCCCTGAAGGCCGAGCTGGCGGGCAAAACCACGCTGGTGCTGGGCCCTTCGGGCGCAGGCAAGAGCACGCTGACCAACCACCTGGTGCCCGGCGCACTGGCCGCCACGCGCGAGATCTCGCAGGCGCTGAACACCGGCAAGCACACCACCACCAGTACCACCTGGTACTGGGTGGACAAAGAGGCCAACACGGCGTTGATCGACTCGCCCGGCTTCCAGGAATTTGGCCTGCACCACATCGATGCCCGGCATTTGTCGGGCCTGATGCCGGATATCAAGCCCTTTGTGGAGCAGTGCAAGTTCTACAACTGCACCCACTTGCACGAGCCGGGCTGCGGCGTGATGGCACACGTCAAAAGTGATGCCAGCGCTGGTTCCATCAGCGACAGGCGCTACAAAATCTATAAAGACCTGTTTGCCGAACTGGACGCGCCGAAGTTCTAACTTTCATGGACTCGGGTGCAGAGCATCCCGAGCCATGGAAGTTATCTCACATCAGCAGGATGGCGGCCAAGGCCTCTAGCAGCGTGTCGCACTGCGCAGGCGTGCCCACGCTGATGCGCAGGTACTGATTGATGCGAGTCTGCTTGAAGTGGCGCACCAGCACCGCCCGCGCCCGCAACTGGGCCGCCAGCTCCGCCGCGTCATGCTGCGGATGGCGGGCAAACACAAAGTTGGCCTGTGACGGCAACACCTCGAAGCCCATGTCTTCCAGCTGCAGCACCAGGCCTTCGCGGCTGTGGACCACAGCGGCACAGGTCTGGGCAAAGTAGGCCTGGTCTTCAAAAGCGGCCAGTGCACCGGCCTGCGCCAGACGGCCCAGGGGGTAGGAGTTGAAGCTGTTTTTCACTCGCTCCAGCGCCTCGATCAAAGGCCGCTGGCCGCAGGCCAGACCCACCCGCAAACCGGCCAGGGAGCGTGATTTGGACAGGGTTTGCGTGACCAGCAGATTGGGGTAACGGTTTATCAGGCCCACGGCAGACGTGCCGCCAAAATCCACATACGCCTCGTCCACCAGCACCGCGTGCTGCGGGTGCATTTGCAGCAAGCGCTCAATCTGCGCCAGCGGCAGGCCGATGCCGGTGGGCGCGTTCGGGTTGGCGATGACCACGCCCGCCAGTTCGGGTGCCGTCAGCGCCTCCACGTCGACGCGCAAACCGTCGGCCAAGGGAACGACGTGCATGGGGATGCCATACAGCCCGCAGTACACCTGGTAGAAGCTGTAGGTCACGTCGGGCAGCACCAGCGGCGCGCCCTGCTGGAACAGGGCGAAGAAGGCATGCGCCAGCACCTCGTCCGAGCTGTTGCCCACGAACACCTGGTCCATCTGCAGGCCGTACTGGCGGGCAATCTCGGTGCGCAGGGCCACGGATTCCGGGTCGGGGTACAGCTGCAGGCCCTGCTGGGCAGCGGCCTGGATGGCGGCCACCACCTTTGGGGACGGAGGGTACGGGTTTTCGTTGGTGTTGAGCTTGGTCAGGTTGGCCAGCTTGGGCTGCTCACCAGGGACGTAGGGCACGAGGCCGGCGACCACCGGGCTCCAGAAAGGGGAAGAAGTCAAAATGCTACTACTTTCATAGCTTCCCACGCTGATGAAATCAGCACGAGAGCCGTATTTTCTTTAAAAATCAACCGAGCAAGTTGGCCAGCGTCAACAAAGCCAGCATGCCCATCCACAACACCACGGCGCGCCAGACCAGGCCGACCACGCTGCGCAGATGGGCCAGCTCGGGGTCGCGGCCCGGGGTGGACTCGGTGTCCACGCCCTGCTCCAGCGGAGCGGCCTGGCTGTAGCCAATGACTTCCACCGTCTTCAAGGCTTCACCGCCCAGGCGCACGTTCAGCGCGCCCGAGGTGGCGGCCAGCACCACGCCGTCGTTGTCGTTGGGAAAGCGCTGCGCGTAGTTGCGCCAGCTGTCGATCGCGTCTTCAAAGCTACCCACCACCGCAAAACCCAGGGCCGTGGCGCGGGCGGGCAGCCAGTCGATGGCGGTCCAGGCGCTGGCGGCGGCCTTTTGCAGCGAGACGCTGGCGGGCTGGTGCCGGTCGCGGGCCTTGTGCTTCCAGTAGCGCGACACAAATTCGCACAGGCGGTAGAACACCGCGCCCGCAGGCCCCAGGCCCAGCGCGGCTAGCACCGAGTACCAGGCCAGCACGCCAAACACATGGCGGTGTGCAGCAATCACCGAATACTCGATCACATGGCGCACGATCTCGCTGCGTGGCAGCTCGCTGGCATCCACCTGCTGCCACTGCGCCAACCGCTCACGCGCCAGCGGCTCGTCGCCACTTTCCAGGGCATCGCGGATATCGGTGAAATGGTGGCTGAATTGGCGAAACCCCAGGGTGGCGTAGAGCACAGCCACGTTCCACAGCACCGCCACCGGCCAGCCGATGGCCCACACCAGCAGCCAGTGCAGACCCAGCGCAGCCAGGCTGGGCACCACCACGGCCAGGGCCCAGGCGAGCCAGCCATGCTGGGGCGTGCCCGCGTCCAGATTGCGGCTGGATGCCCGCACCCAGGCACGCACCAGGCCGTGTATGGGGTTGTCTCGGGCTACGGGGCGCACTTGCTCCAGCAAGAGCGCAAACATGATCGCAAAAAAGCTCATGGCAGGATGATAACGGCCCGCCGTGACGGGTTTTCAGGCGCTGAGGAATCGGTAGAAATTGCGCAGCATGCCCGCCGTGGCACCCCAGATGAAACGCTCGCCCTGCGCGTCGGTGTAGGGCATGGAAAACCACTCGCGTTGCACGCCCTCCCAGTCGAACGCGTGGCGGCGGTGGTGCGCCGGGTCCATCAGAAAAGCCAGCGGCACCTCGAAGGCATCGGCCACTTCTTCGGGTTGGTGCACCAGCGTAAAGCCCGGCTGCACCAGCGCCACCACGGGCGTGACGACGAAGGCCGTGCCGGTCACGTAGGCGGGCAGCTCGCCGATCACCTGCACGTAGGCGCTCGGCAAACCCACCTCCTCCCAGGCCTCGCGCAACGCGGCAGCACTGGCATCGGCATCGGTGGCATCCACCTTGCCGCCAGGAAAGGCGATCTGGCCGGCGTGGGACGACATATGGGCGGTGCGCTGGGTCAGCAGGATCGTAGGCCCGCCTTGCGCCAGACTGTGCAGCACGATGGGGATCAGCACGGCGGCCTGGCGGGGGGCGCGGTCGGTAAAGCGCGGCTCGGCCCGTACCTCGGGCTGCCACACCGGCGGGCGCAGAAAGCGCTGGCGCAGGGCCTCGGGCAGCAGCTGCGCAGCGTCTACCGCAGGCAAATGCGCGTCATGGCCCAGTACCGGCACCTGGCGCGGGTCAAAGTTGGGTAGCTTGGATAAAGGGGTCAGCGGTAGTTGCGACATCTCAAAGACTTAAAGACGCATGAAAAAAGCCGCCACAGCTTGACGCATGTGGCGGCTTTTGCAAGGAACCGTGCAGATTACGCTGCAGCAGCGGCTGCCTTGGCAGCTGCGACCTTGATGCGGTTAGGCAACTTTTCCTTGATACGTGCCGACTTGCCGCTGCGGTCACGCAGGTAGTACAGCTTGGCACGGCGCACGTCACCACGGCGCTTGACTTCGATACCGGCGATCAACGGGCTGTAGGTTTGGAACGTACGCTCCACGCCTTCGCCGCTGGAGATCTTGCGCACGGTGAAGCCGCTGTTGAGGCCACGATTGCGCTTGGCAATCACGACGCCTTCATAGGCCTGCACACGCTTGCGCGCGCCTTCAACCACGTTGACGCTGACGATCACGGTGTCGCCAGGGGCGAACGACGGGATCACTTTGGCCAAACGGGCGATTTCTTCTTGTTCCAGGATTTCGATTAAGTTCATGGTTTTCCTCTAGTGATCATGCCCGCGCCAAAATTAGCTAGTGCTTTACCAGAATGGAAAGCGGCCGGGTATAGGATCGAAAAGCCCTCGAGTATAGCATTTCGGGCTACACAGGCTTTTCAAACCGGCGGCAGGCTCTTCAGGAATCGCTCATCGTCGCGGCCCAGGCGGCCCGCGGTGCGCGCGGCCTGCAGCAAATCAGGACGGCGCTGCGCGGTGAGCTGTAACCGCTGATCCCGCCGCCAGCGCTCGATCTGCAGGTGGTGACCGGAGAGCAGCGCTGCGGGCACGGCGTGGCCCTCCCAGGTTTCGGGGCGGGTGTAGTGCGGGCAGTCCAGCAGGCCGTCGAGCGCGGGATTGAAGCTGTCAAACTGGTGGCTGCCCGCGTCGTTCAACACGCCGGGCTGCAAACGCGCCACCGCGTCCAGCAAGGCCAGGGCTGCAATTTCGCCACCCGACAGCACAAAGTCACCCAGGCTGATCTGGTGGGTCACAAACCGGTCGATGAAGCGCTGGTCTATGCCTTCGTAGCGGCCACACACCAGCACCGCACCCGTGCTGGCCGACCAGGCTTCCACGGTGGCGTGCGTGAGCGCAGGGCCCAAGGGCGAAAACAAGACGACGGGTGCGGCATCGGCGCGGGCCGCCTGGATGGCTGCGAGGCAGCGCGCCAAGGGCTCGGCCAGCATCACCATACCGGGGCCGCCGCCAAAAGGCCGGTCGTCCACGCGGCGGTAGTTGCCGTCGGCAAAATCACGCGGGTTCCACAGGTGCAATTCCACCAGGCCCGATTCAAACGCGCGCCGCGTCACGCCGCTGGTCAAAAACGGCGTAAACAACTCGGGGAAAAGGCTGATGATGTCGAACCGCATGCGCAGCGCCTGCCGGTTCAGTAGTCTGGCTGCCAGTCGACGGTAATGAGGCGCGCAGGCAAATCGACCTTGTCTACGTACACGGCCACAAACGGCACCATGCGTTCCAGGGTTTGGACCACACCGGCTTCGTCGGCTTCCTGGTAGGCGATGACCAGCACGGTTTGCGCGCCGGTAGACAGCAATTCTTTGACCTGCCCCAGCGCCACGCCTTCGCGGTTGACCACGTCCAGGCCGATCAGATCGACCCAGTAGTACTCATCGGTAGACACGCTGGGGAAACTGGTGCGGGCCACAAAGATGCGGGAGCCGCGCAATGCCTCGGCAGCGTCGCGGCCTACCACCTCATGGGCCTGGGCTACGACACCGCCGGAATGTTCTTTGGCTTCGATCACGCGCAGCAGCTTGGTACCGGCAAAGGTTTTGGCACCCCGCTCGGTGGGCTGCAAAAACCAGCGTTTGGAAGAAAAAAGCGCCTCGGGTGCGGCGCTGTGGGAGACGACCTTGAACCAGCCTTTGATCCCCCAGGCATCACCGATGCGCCCTACTTCAATGGCATCCGCCGGTAAATCAGCGGCTTCGAGTAAGGGCATCATGGTGGTGCGGAGCAGGCAAACAGCGCGATGCTGTGGGCCCGCTGGTCCTATTTAGGCGGCAGGGGCTGCTTTTTTGGCAGCTTGTGCAATCAGACGTTCCACGGTGGGGGAAGCCTGGGCACCGACGCTGCGCCAGTGGGTCAGGCGGTCTTGTGCAATGCGGATGCTTTCTTCATTGGCGGTAGCGATAGGGTTGTAAAAACCGATACGCTCAATGAAACGACCGTCGCGGCGGGTGCGCTTGTCGGTCACAACGATATTGAAAAACGGGCGTGCTTTTGCACCGCCACGGGCGAGTCGAATAACGACCATGATTTATCCTTCGGGGTGGCTGAAAATGATTCCAGCCGTTTATCAAGTGCACCAAGTAGGCAGTCGGCGCTTACTTGACGTTTATCCCAGCGTTGAGACACGCAACTGACCACCTAGCCAGTGACACGCTGAAAAGCCTTCCATTATACCGCGACCCAACGCCTCTTTACCCATGCCCACCATCCGCCCTGCCCGCGACGAAGATATCGCCGCCATTGCCGCCATCTACAGCCACCACGTACTGCATGGCACCGGCACTTTCGAGACCACCCCGCCCAGCGCCGAAGACATGGCTGCCCGCCGTGCCGACGTGCTGGCCAAAGGCCTGCCCTACCTGGTGCTGACGGATGCCGACCAGGTGCTGGGCTTCGCCTACTGCAACTGGTTCAAGCCGCGCCCGGCCTACCGTTTTTCTGCCGAAGACTCGGTGTACCTGGCGCCCGACATTGGCGGCAAAGGCTGGGGACGGCTGCTGCTGGCCGAGCTGGCAGCCCAGGCCGAGCGCGTGGGCGTGCGCAAACTGATCGCCGTGATTGGCGACTCGGCCAACGCGGGCTCGATTGGCGTGCACCAATCGCTGGGTTTTACCCATGTAGGCGTGCTGCGCGCCTGCGGCTGGAAGTTTGGCCGCTGGCTGGATGTGGTGATGATGGAAAAGGCCCTGGGCGCGGCAGACAGCAATTCGCCTGAATAATCGCCCCCTATGAAAAACAAAACTTTGGCCGCCTGGCTGGCATTTTTAGGCGGCCCGCTCGGCCTGCACCGTTTCTACCTGCACAGCCTGAGCGACCTGTGGGGCTGGCTGTACTGGATTCCTACCGCGCTGGGGCTGTACGGCATACAACGGGTGCAGGTCGCCGGACTGGACGACCACTGGAGCTGGGTGTTGATTCCGTTGCTGGGCTTCAGCATGGCCGCCAGCGCCCTGACCGCCATCGTGTATGGCCTGATGACCCCAGAAAAATGGAACGCCAAGTTCAACCCGCGCAACGCCGTCGATGCCCTGCCCGGCCAAACCAACTGGATCACGGTGGGCGCGCTCGTCTGCGCCTTGCTGGTCGGCACCGGTACCTTGATGGCCAGCCTGGCGTTCAGCTTCCAGCGCTATTTCGAATACCAGATCGAACTAGGCCAAAAGCTGGGCCAATAATTTAGAAGATCTGCAAGCTGAGCCAGTACGCCACTGCCGCCACAAAAGCGCTGGCGGGGATGGTGAAAATCCAGGCCCACACAATCGTGCCCGCCACGCCCCAGCGCACGGCACTGGCCCGCTGGGTAGAGCCCACACCCACAATGGCACCCGTAATGGTGTGCGTTGTGGATACCGGCACGCCCAGGGCCGTGGCCAGGAACAAGGTCAACGCGCCCCCTGTTTCAGCGCAAAACCCACCCACAGGTTTCAGCTTGGTGATCTTTTGGCCCATGGTCTTCACAATCCGCCAGCCACCGAACATGGTGCCCGCCGCAATTGCGGTGTAGCAGCTCACGATGGCCCAGGTTGGCGGTGCGGTGTCGGTGGATGCCGAGTAGCCGGTGGCAATCAGCAGCATCCAGATAATGCCGATGGTCTTTTGCGCATCGTTACCGCCGTGGCCCAGGCTGTAGGCCCCCGCAGACACCAACTGCAGGCGGCGAAACCAGCGGTCTACCTTGGACGGCGTGGCACGTCGGCACACCCAGGCCACCGCCACCATCATCAACGAGCCCAGCAAAAAGCCCAGCAGCGGAGAGATAAAAATAAACGCCACGGTCTTGAGAATGCCGCTGGACACCAGCGCACTGGAACCCGCCTTACCCATCACCGCGCCCACGATGCCGCCAATCAGCGCGTGCGACGAACTGCTGGGAATGCCGTAGTACCAGGTCACGAAATTCCAGAAAATCGCCCCGATCAGGGCGCCAAACACCACGTGGACATCGATCACGCCCGGATCGGCAATTCCCTTGCCCACCGTGGCAGCCACGCTCAGGTGAAAGATAAAAATCGCCACAAAATTGAAGCACGCGGCAAACACCACCGCCTGCCCCGGCTTGAGCACGCCCGTAGACACCACCGTGGCAATGGAATTGGCCGCATCGTGGAACCCGTTCATAAAATCGAACAGCAGCGCCAACACCACCAGAACCACCACCACCCACAAACTTACCTGCACCGTTGCCATGGAACGCCCCGGCTCAGGAGTTTTCGAGGACGATGCCCTCGATCACATTGGCCACGTCTTCGCATTTGTCGGTAATGGTTTCCAACAGTTCGTAGATCGCCTTGAGCTTGATGACTTCGCGCACATCCGGCTCCTCGCGGAACAGCTTGCTCATGGCCGAGCGCATCACGCGGTCGGCATCCGACTCCAGGCGGTCGATTTCTTCGCAGGTCTTCAAAGCCGCTTCGGCCGTGGCGGGCTCGGCAATCTTGCCCAGCATGTACACCGCATCTTTCAGGCGCTCGCAGCACTTCACGCTCAGGTCGGTCAGACGGGTGATTTCTTCCGTCATGTGGCGCACGTCGTACAAGGCCATGGTCTCGGCCGAATCCTGGATCAGGTCGGCCACGTCGTCCATGGTGTTGATCAGGGTGTGGATCTGCTCGCGGTCCAGGGGCGTGATGAACGTCTTGTGCAGCAGCTGGTTCACCTCACGGGTGACGCGATCGGCCGCACTTTCGGCGCGGTCGACATCGCGGTTGTACTGCTCGCGCAGGATCGGGTCGTTGTAGTTCGCCACCAGCTGCGAAAAAGCCCGTGCCGCCTCCACAATGCGGTCCGCGTGCTGGTTGAACATTTCGAAAAAATTGCCTTCACGCGGCAACAACTTGCCAAACAGCATGGCGGACTCCTAATGGGGGGATTGCGTCAGAAATGTGACGGATAGATGACTGCGCGGAGTTTAACCGTCGGTCGGTCGGCAACCAGTGTCGAATTTATTTACACAGGGCAAATACCAATATCCTAATTTGCATCTAGTCGCTTGATATGTAGTCAGTTTCTGTATTGGGCATGCTACTTGCTAAAAGTGTTGTAGAGGCCGTAGCGACACACCGCGAAGCCTCGCAACTTCGGGCGCTTCTGCATTTTTACCCTCCCCCTTTGTCTTAAGACAGATTGGACACACCATGAAACTCGGTCTCAAACTGAAAAAGTCTATCGTTGTGGCAGCCGCCATGATCGCATCGGCTAGCGCGTTTGCCGTGCCACTCACCGGCGCCACGATTACTGGCGGAGTAGCAACTGGCTACACGCCTGTGGGCACCACAGACTTCACGCCCATTGCCAACCCTTCGGGCTCCGTTCTGGACGGCCTGCTCACAGGAAACGCAGCATCGCCCACCGGTAACGTGGAACTCGGCAGCTTCGGCGCCAGCCCCGCCACCGTGTTGACCGGCAGCTTCGGCTCCGCTGTCGTCACGCTGAGCAGCCTGACCTCCGCCGACTGGACCACCGCACTCGCCACCCGCTACATCACTGCAGCGGCTACATCGATCGGCACCACCCTGAACTCCACGCAACTGAGCACCGCTGTCAGCACGTTTCTGGGCCTGCAGTCCTGGAAGCGCGTCAGCGACCCGAACGTTTCTTATGTCAACTACACCAACGGCCTGATGTCCATCGGTCTGGCTGGCTTCTACGATGCCACCCCCGTGCTGGCCGGCCTGTTTGGCAGCGCTCCCGCAGGCAGCCAAGCCAGCGAAGTGGTCAAGGTCAGCGTAAACGGCGGCCCTGCCGAATACCTGTTCAGCTTTACCGCTACCCAGTCTGGCCTGTCCGACAACGACACAGCCCACTCCTTCACCGGCAACTACGAAGTGACCAAGGCCGTTCCAGAACCCACTTCCATCGCCCTGCTGGGCCTGGGCCTGGCAGGCATGGTGGCCATGCGCCGCCGCAAAGCCAAGCAAGCCTAAGCTTCATTTAGCGCCTGCGCTCTCATGGGCATCCCTTCACGGGGATGCCCATTTTTTATTTTGAAACCGATAATCGCGCTCTCTACCACCCAGCGCCCACCCTGTGTTCCAAAAAATTCTGACGATTTGTACCGGCAACATCTGCCGCAGCCCCTTGGCCGAAGAAATGCTCCGCCAGCTCTGTCTGGGTAAAACACCGCCCGTAGAGGTGCGCTCCGCCGGTATTGGTGCACTGCAGGGCGCTCCGGCCGACGAACCGGTGCAGCGCATTGCCCAAGAACACGGCCTGGCACTCGACGCACACCGGGGCCAGCAAGTCACCACCGCCCTTACCCGCTGGGCCGATCTGATTTTGGTGATGGAGCCGCACCACCTGCAGTACATCCTGCGCACCGACCCCACCGCACGCGGAAAGACGTTTTTGCTCGGCCACTGGCTCAAAATGGATATTGGTGACCCCTACCGCATGGACGAGGGCACCTACCGCAGCACCCACACCACCATTGCCGAAGCCGTGGAGAGCTGGCGCAAGGCGCTTTGATACGGTGTCGCCAGCAGGCTGGGCCACACCTTGGCCCCTACCCAGCCGGGCTAGCGTGCAGCACCTGGCTGCAAAGACGGCACGTGGTCATAGCCGCTCATCTCCAGAAAGCCCTTGCCCTGCACCGCGCCACTGACCCGCACAGCGCCCTCCCAGTAAACGTTGAAAGTCGTCTCGCGCGCATCAAACTCGCTGTCGGCCTGCACCGGCTTCACCCGCACCACCCCCATGGGCAGCGACAACTCCCACTCGGCTGGAAACCGAATGCCGGTTCTGGGGCTTACCCACACACCCTGCGGGCGCAAGCCCATATCGGCCGATGACAAGGGCGTAGTGACCTGATTGCGGGTAACGCTGCCCATGGTCAGGATCGGTACGCCTTTTCCGCTGAAAAGCTGGTACAGCATCACATCGGCACCATCGTCCAGCTGCAAGGCAAACCAGTTCCAGGCCAGGCCCCCGCCGTCAAAGTCTCCCCACTGGTGGTCAAACCACACATCGCCCTGCACGGGCAAACGGGCGCCGCCCACCACTACCGTGCCACTGGCCTGCATGCGCGGACGCGAATAGTAGTAGCTCACCCCGCCAGTGCCAAAGTCCAGCACCCCGGGGGTGGCCGTGCCCGCGGCCTGGTGCAGCACCGGCGGGCTGGCATCTTTGAGCACCAAATCCAGCGCAAAGTCTTTTTCCTGGATCGACACTACATGGTTGCCACCCGCCCCGGACACGCGCCAGCCCTGGTAGTCAAAGCTATAACCGGGCACGTTTTTATCAGACGGCAAGCCCGCCGTGCGGATCTGCCGGGTGTAGCGCTTACCCGTGCGCAGGTCGGTCAGCGCCACATGGAACACCGTGTGCCGCACCATCCCGTCGTGCAAAAAAATGGCGACGTGGTAGACAAACCGCTCGCTTCCGGCCCCCTGCAAATGGCCGTTGTAGTACCACCACTCCATGCCGGTGGCGTGGGGCGCATCGTCGGCAGGCAGGCGTATGGGGGGGAGCGCCGCGGCGCTATCGCGGGGCGATGCACCGGCGCTGGCAGGCACTACCGTAGTGCCAGACGCCGCCACCTGCGGCTTGGGCTTGCTCCCTGGGCCCAGCAGCAGCACATACAGCGCTACCACCCCCACCACAGCCACAAAGGCCACAAGTACACCGCGGTAACGCCGCCATAAACTGGGCTGCTTGCGCCGCGTGCGAGCACGCACTACCGGCATCAGGCCCTACCCTGGTTGAAATGCAAAAGATGTCTCCTATCTGCCCAAAACAAGCTCCAGGTACCGACCACAGAACCGTAGAAATTGCGACAATTTGTAACAAGTGTCAGCACATTCTACTGCCGTGATCCGCGTCCGAAAACGGTAGGCCCTATGGGCACCCTACGCTTGAACAGTAAACGTATACAACTATATATTCAATAGCAAAATACACGCCAGAAGAAACCCTATGCCCTTCCCTTTACCTAGGAAAAGAGCCTACCTCCATTAGCCTCTGCCGATCCCGAAGTACTCAATCCCCAGGCTGCGCACCAGCGCCGGGTCGTACAGGTTGCGGCCATCAAAAATGATGGGCTGCACCAGGCGCGTCTTGATGGCGTCGAAGTCGGGGCTGCGAAACTCTTTCCACTCGGTCACGATCACCAGCGCATCGGCACCGTCCAGCGCGCTCTTGGGCCGGCCCGCGTAATTGATGCCGGGGGTGTCGCCAAAAATACGCTCGGCCTCTTGCATGGCCACCGGGTCGTACGCTGTAACCGTGGCCCCGCGGCGCAGCAGCTCGGCCACCACCACCCGGCTGGGCGCGTCGCGCATGTCGTCGGTGTTGGGCTTGAAGGCCAGGCCCCACATCGCAAAACGCCGCCCGGTCAGGTCTTCGCCAAAGCGCTGGGTGATCTTGCCCACCAGCACATGCTTTTGCGCGTCGTTGGCCTCTTCTACCGCGCTCAGCACCCGCAGCTGGTTGCCGTTTTGGCTGGCGGTTTTGATCAGTGCCTTGACATCTTTGGGGAAGCAAGATCCACCATACCCGCAGCCCGAATACAAAAAGTGGCTGCCAATACGCGGGTCGCTGCCAATGCCCATGCGCACCAGCTCGATGTCGGCCCCCAGCACCTCGGCCAGGTTGGCCAGCTCGTTCATGAAGCTGATGCGCGTAGCCAGCATGGCGTTGGCCGCGTACTTGGTGAGCTCGGCGCTGCGCACATCCATCAGCACCAGCTTCTCGTGGTTGCGCTGAAACGGCGCGTACAGCTGGCGCATCAGGCCAATGGCGCGCTCGTCGTCGGCCCCCACCACAATGCGGTCGGGCCGCATGAAGTCTTCAATGGCCGCGCCTTCTTTCAAAAACTCGGGGTTGGACACCACGCTAAAGCCCGCATTGCTGTCGCGCGTGGCCAACTCATCGGCAATAGCCGCACGCACCTTGTCGGCGGTGCCTACCGGCACGGTGGATTTGTCGACCACCACGCGGTAGCCGCTCATGTGCTTGCCAATGTTGCGGGCTGCCGCCAGCACATACTGCAAATCGGCCGAACCATCTTCGTCGGGTGGCGTGCCCACGGCGATGAACTGGATGTCGCCAAACTGCGCTGCCCGCACCACGTCGGTGGTGAACGACAAACGCCCTGCCGCCACATTGCGCCGCACCACGTCCTCCAGGCCCGGCTCGTGGATGGGAATGCCGCCGTCTTCCAGCGTCTTGATCTTGGCCGGGTCTACGTCCAGACACAGCACATCGTTACCCACATCCGCCAGGCACGCGCCCGACACCAAACCCACATACCCCGTACCAATGACTGTGATTTTCATATTGTCAACTTTATAAAAACAAAAACCTGCCCAAGCCGCTGCACCTAACGTGAAAGTTAATGCCGTGTGGCCGAAGCGTTTAACGAACAAATCGGGTGGGCCCGATCTGCCGCATGGGCCCGCACCGCCGCAAACTCCTCGGCATCCGGCTCCGCAAAGTCGTACTGGATGTCTTGCGCGCGCATGCCACTCGACAGCATAGAAAGCACGTCAACCACGGTGGTGCGCCAACCGCGAATACACGGCCTGCCACCGCGCTTACCGGGCTCTAACGCCATTCTGTGCATACCCAATTCCTTATCCACAAAAAAACCACCATTGTGTGCGCAGCCCATGCGGGCTACGCAGCACACCATTTTTACAAGCTAAATTGGCCTCTTGCGCTTATTCCATCGGCGTGAGCAGCTATCAATAACAGAGTAAACAACCTCACCCGAACCCTCCGCCGCAAGCGGGCGAAGGAGCCACACACCACACCCGGCCCCACGCACCGCCCACTTGACTTACGCCCTCTCTACCCAGGGCAAGGGCCGGGGTGAGGGCCTGTGGGCCGCCCACAGCGCCCATGGCACGCCATCAGTGCAAACACATATCCTTAATACCCCCACACCCCGAACGAAAAGCCCGCAATCTGGTCAATGCAGGGCGGCAGAAACAAGGCAATAGATTAAGGTAAAAATCAGGCTTTAGCGCTTATTCCATCAGCGTGAGAAGCTATGCTAATTGCAGCAACCTCCAGCCCATCAACCTGCAATAGCCGTGCCAGCGCCTTGCCCCACACAGGCCAGCAGCTGCGCCTCAAACCGGGCCAACACCGCGTCGCGGTCTAGCTCGGCCAGGGCGTAGGCGCGGGCCGATCTGCCCAGCTGCGCCCGCCGTGGCGCGTCTGCCGCCAGGGTGCGAATGGCCCCGGCCAGTGCCGCCGCGTCTTCGGGGGGCACCACCACACCACAGTGCTGCGCCACCACCCGGCCCAGCTCGGTGTGGGGGTGGGCGGTGGCCACCACGGCGCGGCCACTGGCCAGCATGCCGGTGAGCTTGGAGGGCATGACCAAATCGGCCGCGTCGGCGCGCTGGGGCAGCAAATGGATATCGGCCAGGCCCAGCAGGTCGCTCAGGCGCTCCACGGGCTGCAGGTCAAGAAACCGCACATTGGGCAGGCCCAGGCAACGCTGCACCAGGTCGGCCCGGCCCGCGCCGCCGCCGCACAACACAAACTGCACCTGCGGCTGGTCTGTGAGCAGGCGGGCCGCCTCGGCCAGAACCTCCAGCCCCTGTTTGCCGCCCATGTTGCCCGAGTACAGCGCCACCACCGCGTCGGCCGCTATGCCCAGCTCGGCCCGGTACGGGCTGGGGCCGCGCAAGGGCTGGATGGCCGAAATATCCACCCAGTTGGGAAACGACACCAGCCGCGCCGCGTCCACCCCTTTGGCTTGCGCCCGGCCCAGCATGCGGCCCGAAATAGTAGACACGCGGTGAAACCTCCGCATCAACCAGCCCTCTGCCGCCACCACACAGCGCCGCAGCGCCGCCCCCTTAAGCAGGCCCAAATCAAACGCCGCATCTACCTCGTAATCCTGGATGTGCAGCCAAGCCTTGCCCCCCGCCAACCGGGCCAGCATCGCCGCCGCCGGGGCGCAAAACAAAGGCGGCTCGACCACCCACACCACATTGGGCCGCCAAAACCACTGGCGCAGCAGCACCGGCAAACTGCCCAGCGCAAAGCTGGCCAGGTGCAGCAACCGCTTGGCCCCGCCCGGTCGCGCAGGCACCCACAGCGGCGTGCGCATCACCGTTACGCCCTGCCACTGCTCGGTGGTGTAGCGGCTGGCGCTGTAGCCGGGACTAACCTGCCAGGCCGGGTAGTACGGCGGCGCGGTGATCACCCGCACCTGGTGCCCGCGCGCAGCCAGCCACGCGGCCATTTCGCCGGTGTACTTGCCGATGCCGGTGAGCTCGGGGGCGAAGTTGATGCCGTAGAGAAGAATTTTCATAGCCAAATCGGCCTCTGGCGCTTATTCCATCTACAGGAGCAGCTACTTTTAAGATAGCAATTCATAGGGCCACCGTATCCGCCATCTGTCGCACTTTGAAGGGTACACAGGGATAACCGAAGCACACCATACCTGCGGGCATATCTTTGAACACCGAACTGCGCGCACCAATGACCGCACCTTCGCCAATGCAAACACCCGGCGCAATGAACACATCGGCGGCCACCCATGCCTGAGCACCCACGGTGATTTTTCGGGCCCGAATGGGGAAGTCGGGCTGCGCATAGTCATGGTCGCTGGCACAGAGGTAGCTGCGCTGGGACACCACAGCATGCGCACCAATCTCGATCTCGCCCAGGCTGTACAGCACAGCGTCGTCGCCCACCCAGGCGTGGTCACCAATCGAAACCTTCCAGGGGTAGGTGATGGTGGCCGAGGGCCGCACGATCACACCCTGCCCCACCTTGGCACCAAAAGCCCGCAACAGTGCACTACGAAAGCCGTATGCAAACTGCGGCGAACCCCTGAAGAGAGTGGCTTGCACTAGCCACCACAGTTGCACGGCCAAGGCAGACCGGCCCCGGAAACCGGGGGGGAGCTTGAAGCGAGAGAGGTCTTGCTGCATTTATGTGTTCTTCTAGGGCTGGTGTATCTCGGTAATCAATGCATCCAAGGCTTGCACATATGCCGCACGCGCCGTAATGAACGCGTTCTTGGCAGCGGCCCGGCGGGCAGGCAGCAAGGCGGGAGTGGCACGCAGTGCGGAAATCTCTTGCACTACGGCAGCCACATAGTCGTCTGGCCTATCCACCACGCAACCCGCCTCTAGCGGAACCATGCCCTGGATACAGCCGCGCTGCAAAGCAATCACCGGCACGCCCTGTGCCATGGCTTCCCAAAGGGTGACGGGCTCGGCCTCGTTGGAATATTGGGTGGGAAACAGCAGCACATCGATACGGCCAAAAAACTGGCCTTTGGCTGCGCCATAAACCGGACCCATATGCTCAACATTGGTGAACGAAGCCATCCGCTCGGCAAACGCCGACTGGATAGACGTATCTACGGGCCCGGCTATCACCGCATGGCAATCCACACCAGCTGCGTTCAATGCGTCCACTGCGTCAAAGAACTTAAAAATACCTTTTTCCGCAGTGATGTTGGATAAAAAGCCCAATGAGATTCGGGGTTGGGCCGCATGCGGCAACACACCCGGCTCTGCTGCCAGCGCCATAAATGCTGCATTCGACAACACCCGGATACGGCTAAACGCTATGCCATACCGGGCTGCCAACTTATCGCCCATGGAGCCGCACAAAACAATGTGCGTCGCACCACGCAACACACCAAACGCCCAACGCGCATGCCAAGGGCCGTGATTCAAATAGGCAAAACTGTGGTGGTGTACGTAAATTCGCAGGCCCAGCCATTTGGCGGGCAACGCAAAAGCCAAGTCAATCAACTGGCGCACACCGCCCGAAAGGGGCAAATACAAAGCACCACCACTTCGCCCTGACCGAAGCAGCGCGGCCATAAAGGCGAACCACTGCCACAAAGGAGCAAGCTTGTTGCGCGGAGCCAGGTCAAATATCTGCACCGCCGCACCGCGTGCGCGCATGGCATCCAGCATCTGGCCATTAATGACGGAAAAACCATGAACTGGAGGAGGTAGAGGACCTACAAAAAAAATCACAAATTTTCTTTATAAACTATGGCAAAAATACTTTTTTTACAAAATAATTTTCTTTAGATTGAATTTAATCTTGGCAAAAATATAATATAAAAATGCCTTCAAAAAACCAATATAAGGAACCGAAGCCTGAATTGAAAAAGTCTCCCTTAGCACTTTATTCACAAAAATCCGACTCACCCCACCATCGCCCACATTAACTGTCACTTTATTCAAAAAAATAGGCGATATTAAATCAATACTTCTAAGTAAAAAATCATAATCGGCACATATTTTCCACTTTATATCAAAATTCTTCGACGAAAATAATATTCTTTTATGGAAAAGACCTGGATGGCAAAGAGTCATTCGATACTTAATAGAAGAATCAAACCGCCCTCCAAACCTCTTCAATACATCGCGAGTCCGCCAATTCACCAAACTGCCCAATGAAGAAACCAAATTAATCCCAGTTCTAGAATAGGCTATAGAATAGATATCACTTAATGCTTCAGGATAACTAAACTCGTCATCAGCCCCCATAAATGAAATCCACTCTCCAGAAGAGAGACTGACCCCTTTATTCCATGCATCATAGATTCCGCTATCCGGTTCGCTAATAAATACAATCGAAATACTCGACTGGTACTTTTCAACAATCTCACCGACCTCATCCTTTGACCCACCGTCTACAACAACTACCTCAACTTCGGACAACGTTTGACTCTTAATGCTCTCCAATAACCTCGGAAGAAATTCAGAAGCATTAAACGTTGCAACAATAATTGACATTTTCATTTATTTTTGCATCCATTAAAAAAACGATCCTTAATAATTTTCTTATACTCAGGCGAGAAATCAGATTCTTTATTAAAAGAATTTCCAACATTCCCATATTGGTCGAAGTACGGGACAACTCGCTTCTCCCCAGCCAGATTAAAAGAAGAAATATTATTATCCTCAACGGTAACACCGCTCACCCCCTTATCTAAATAAATTCCAGCCATGAACCGAAAGGTAGCCCAGTTAGATAAATTAACGTTATCAATGACGTTATATCTGATATTAGATAATGGCTGGCTTGATAATAAATAAATTGGCGCCCCATCTGATAAAACATTCATTACATTAGATATCGAGTTTCCTGTGATATTATTTTCTTGCATCTGTGTCTGCTTTTCGGTCCAACCCCAACCGACGCTGATGCCTGTATAAGGCGCATCACTAATAATATTATTATCAACAGTTAAATTCGAAACATATCCTGCGAAAATTGCTGCAGCACCATAGTAATCCAAACCAATCCGCGACACGAGATTACTACTTACATCTATATATTTTGTCAAATCCGAAACAGACGCATTAGCTTTTAAATCTCCATCGAGCACGATTGCACCCGCAGAAATATCCTCAAAAATATTACATTTTATTGTGGAATTTTTCAAACCGCTACCACTGGAAAATCCAACACCCCCCAAATTATTAAAGTAATTATCTAAAATCTTCAATCCAGAAACCTTAGATGCGGAAATGGCACCGGGAATATAATTCTTCTCTACTAGGACTCTTTTTTCGATATTAGCCTGCACGGGCGAAAATCCATTCATAGGATCAATCCATCCGGTATACGAAAAAACAAATCCAGAGATTGTTAAGTTATGCAATGGAGCACCATCATCACCCGAGATAAAAATTAGAGAAGATAGCTTAGGCGCAGTCATTACCGCCATATTGGGATCAAAATTCCCCAAGCCGGATATTAAAATCTTACCGACAGGATCTAAGTACCACTCATAAGGGGAATCTATAAAATATTTAGAATTTTCCAAGTGAAATGACTGATTAGAAAATTTTCTTGGGAATTTCTTATCAAATGCGTTGGAGTTCTCAGGCTCTTTAAAAAAAACTTTTTTTTCGCCAGCCACCTCAACACGCTCAATTCTTAATATTTCTTGTCCGAACTCTCGCTGCAAAAATAGCTCGACACCATCCCAGTTTTCTAAATTTAATAAATTTTCACTGTCGATAGTAATAAAACGATTGATTTTAGAGATTGACGTTGGATCAATATTCTTGTCGCCAAACCAATCCTTTAACTTGGAGTAGTTTCCCTGATTTGGCCACCTCGCCCTTACCGCACGTCGTCCATCAACATATAATTGCCTAAAATAATAATTACTATTTGAATAATAATTTAATCCCTCCTTAGACCACGATGTTATTCTACGTCCACCACTGAAAATAACTTTTTCACCCGGAAAACTGATATATGTGGTTCGCGCACCATTAACGGTTCCGCCGTCCTCAGGAGTAGTCAAATATAAAGGCTTATCAAACTCATAAATTCCTGCTCGAACAACTACATAAATATCGGCTTCTTTACTTGGCGAATTACTCCTCGAATATCTAACGAAATATTGTGCGCGATCCAGTGAAAAAAAAGGATCATCTATTGATCCAGAATTATCATCACTCCCATTTTTGGCAACAAAAAAACACACGGTAGCAGATGTACAAAAAGCAGGATTGTCAATAACTTCCGACCTGCTTAATGTAGAGAAAAATAAAACAATAAAAAATAATAGCAGCCTATCTATAGGCATATTTAACCTTACTTTTAAATATAAAAATATACAATAATACATTCGTTAAAAGTCCGGCGTATATTCCATTCATCAGCGGTCCATTACACACTTCAAAAACCACAAAAATATTCAATATCAAAGCTGCAAATTTGTCAGTGATGGACATGTATTTCAATTTTGAGTCTATATACTTTGTTACATATAAGACAATAAATGATATGAGTACTACACCAAAATAACCTAGTGCCGCATACGCCGTCCCAACAAAACTAGCATTTAAGTTATGAGGCCAACCGTTAGCGGCAGAGCCGATATTTCTGTAAGTGATTACACCCGCAGCCTCCTCAACGGGAAATCCCAACAAATAACTTATACCCACATAAGGAAAAGCCAGTTTTTCACCAAATAAATTGTAGTACGAAGTAGTCGAAAACGAAGATATAAAGAAAATCCGTTCAGCGATACCGTAGGCACCAAGAGCAAGATTTACGCCCTCAGTAAAAGCGTATATAGAAGAACCCATTAGAACACAAAGGGCTAAAATTATAAATTGTTTTAATCCAAAAATAGGCATTTTTTCTCCCCTCAATTGACGACTTAGAAGAATAGCCCATGCAACAGAAAACAATGAAATTACGGTAAAGTTAAAAAATGGAGACCTCTGTAGTGTTGAAAGAGCCGTCAATCCGTTTGAAGTCAATATAAATGCAGCAGGTATTATATAATAATAATTCTTCTTAACTATTATTTTGTGTGCAAGTCCCAAAGCGCAAAGCGGATAAATCACTCTCATTGCAATAAGGGCAGAGAACAGTCCCGAACCTTGTGAAATTGCGAGTGAATCGTCGTAACGCAGTGTGTAGAGACTATCCCGTCCTGAAACGTTTGAAAGCTCAAGTACTCGCTGGATTCCCCCACCCAAGAACAAATACCTTGACTCTAAAATCACAACCAAAAATATTAACACCAATAAGATGATTTTCCTTGGTGAGCTATCGGCTTTATAGCCAAGAATTATTTTTGTTTTAAAAAACTTTATTTTTGTTATAAGTATAGATATCAATATAAATAGGAAATTTCCCAAACAAGCCAACACTATAGCCTGATCTGAAATATCATATCCATACAAAGATGAAGTTTCTTGATTTGAAAATATAAAAGCCCCGTTTGTCAAAATATACATTGACGAAACAAAAGCAGTGATTATTGTTCCATGCTTTTTGGCGTTAAAAAATGCCCATATGACATACGCAAAAGACGCGCCCGAATTCAAGAACAAGAGTAAATCATACATCTACTTAATCGCTTCCGTAGATATTAAAGTGACCTTATCACCCGACAAGGATTTCCAGCGGCTATACAGTTGTCTGGAATATCGCTCAGGACAACACTGCCAGCACCAATAACAGAATTCACTCCAATATTAACCCCCTTTAATACCGTAGTCCTACTTCCGATAAATACGTTACTCCCAATTTTTACTGGCTTACTCTTTATTTTCTCCATATCATACCGTCGGCTCTTAGAAATTATCGGATGAAAGTCATTATCAAAAATCTGTACGTCCGCCCCAAATAAAACGCCATCACCGACCTCAATACTCGCTATGGAGCAAATTGTCGTTCCACTCATGCCACAATCATTTCCTATTATGATAGAAGCATCTCTTGATTGAGCTCTAATAATAACAGGATGACTAACACCTAAAGCTGTGAAATACGACTTAGAGCAGAGAACTGAATTCTTTCCAATAGATATCATTGCACCATTAACGCATTCTATTATCGGAAATCCATAAAAAATAGCCCCCTGATCTATGGAAACACCAGAGTCACTATAAATAAATCGTAAAATCTTAGAGAATAAATTTCTAGAAATCCACCCATTTACTCTTCCAAAAAATCGAATTAATATATATAATTTCATACTTATAACGTAATTTTATTAAAAATGCCGTTTTTAGCTTCCATCTTCAATTCATCTTTAGTCAAGTTCCACCATTTTAATTCCAATAAATACTCACAACTTTCAGGAGAAAATCTATATCTTATTAATTTAGCAGGGCACCCCCCAACAATTGAGTACGGCTTCACATCATGAGTAACAATAGAGCCGGCGGCAATTACTGCGCCATCACCAATAGTCACGCCATCCATAATTATCGATCTAGCACCAATCCAAACATCATTTCCAATAGTTATAGGTGCGTGCTCAGAAAAGTCACTCTCAAAAAAATAATCTTTCCATATTTTAATTTCATTTGAATAAAACATTCGATGAACTGCCTTGCGGTTTGTTGGATGTCGTCCGAGTCCGGCTAGAACCTCTCGCCCAATACATGTATACCGCCCAATAACAGAATTACTTACAAAGCAGTGACTATTAAGGTATGAGAATGCCCCCAATGAACAATTAAGCATAGTCACACTGTCTGCTAAAAAATTATCTCCTTCAAGAGTTGAATCCTCGTCAACAAATGAACTACGATGGCAAATTATATTTTTTTTCGAGAACCCCATTCTCCTCAAAAAGAACTTAAGTCTACTTATCATGGCGGAATAACTTAATTATCTTATTTTTTAAATTAACTAGTTTAACTCGAACAACATTTGGCCTGATCGACAAAAAGTATCTTTTATATGCATTCGTTATTGAAACTTCCTCTCGCAATGAAATACTTCCTATGGCTATCGCTCTTTCCGAAAGATTAACATCATATACGTCTGTTTTTGTACGATGGGTGCCAGACGCATCTAAGCCAATATTTTTCACCATTGACACCTTAGGAAATAAGGCCACTCCTTCATGTAAGCATAGTGTCATGTACCAAAATATAAACCAGGTATTTATGGCTCCAGATTTATTTAATAAAAATTGCTGCCAAAAGTCGTGCGTTCCATCAAAATTAATATAATTAATATTTGATTCATTAAACTTACTATCGACATCTAATTTTTTTTCGAATTTATTCCAAGCATGCGACCAAGTTGCCCAACCCCAGCACATAGGTAATCGCAAAACATACGTATCCGAGCTGATTTGACTGTCTACTGGATAAGCGTATCCCGAGATATGCATAATATTCTCAGAGTTGCGATGAAAATTCAAACCATCATTCATATATTTCAAGAAATATGGTGAAGTCAAAAGATCGTCCTCTAATACAATAACGGTTCCATATTTCTCGCAAAGCCAAGTTACCCCCCCAATTATTGACTTTGCAAGGCCATCATTATTCTGTTTTTCAACAACATGAACGGACTGAAACCCAGAAATACCTTTCAGATAGGCCCTAATTTCTTGCACTGTTTTCTTATCTTTATCATTTTTTGCAGCATCCGAAAATATAAATAAATCAGACTTGTCAGCTAAAAAATTTTTAGATAAGGCTTCAATTGTTTTTTTTGTGTGATCAAAGCGATTGTATACAAACAGGGCGATTGGTGAATTCATTTAGCACTCAATTTTTTAAATAAAACAATAACTGGAAATAATGCCGAAATTTGCATATAGAAAATTTTTCTAGCCACCAGGAGATTTAATATAACTGCTGAGAATAATTGCGTTAACACGGCTGCCCAGGCAGCACCTAACGCGCCATGAATTGGTATTAGGACAGCATTACTGGCGATAGATATGAATGCCCCTGCTGTTGTTCTTATAATTAATAACTTCCCTTTTTTTGCGGCGATAATCCATTGATTTTGCGCTACACCTAGGTATAAAAATATATTTGTCAGCACATGAACTGATAAAATAGAGCTGTAACTGGCATACTTTTCACCAAGCAGGAAATTTATCAAATACTCTGAAGCAAAGTACATTGCAACAGAAATTCCTATTGCCAACCAAGTCAAAGTTAGAAACAACTTAAATAGCTTTGAATCGAATTCAGAGGTAGATCTTGCATAAGTTTCAACAAATACTGGAAGAATACTTGAACAAACTATGACAGGTATGAAATTCCAGGCAGTAGATAATGGAAGCATTGCTGAATACATCCCCAACTCTTTAACGGAAGCAAGTCTTGCTAACATTAGTTGGTCTATTCTCATATATAAAACCACTGAAAGAGCGCTCAGTAAATAAGGCCATCCATCCTTAAGTAGTAGAGTAGCAACCTTGCCGTCCCATTTCCATTTTCTCTCTGTTGGTTCTTTTTTATATATAAAATATAAAAATGCCGCAGTCAATTGAAACTCAAACAAATATACAACTGCAAAAATTTCAACCGGGGCAAAATTCAATATCATTAACACTCTTAGCAAGCTTGATATTAAATATGCGCTCAATTTTGCAATTACTGTTTTCCTACTTTGTATCTGACTTTGAAACCAAAGATCAATCGTCTCTGCAGACTGAAATAATGAGCCGCAAACAATAATAAAAACCATGAACATGGCGCGTGGCTCATTGGGACGCAGAAGCGCTATCAATACCAATGCCAAAAATATTGATAGAATCGCTGCAAAAATGCGCAGCCTCAGTGTGACGCCGAGAATACTCTCTTTATCCACTTTGGACTCAGATAGCTTCCCAACAACCAGTGCATCAATTCCCAGATTTGCAGCCGTTTGAAAAAATAGTGCGAACGATATTGCATATGCTAACTCCCCATACCGTTCGGGACCTAAATAACGCGCAGTCCAAGAGCCGACTATTACACTTATGATCATTCGACTTATTTTGTCGAAAAATAACCATCCGAAGTTTTTTGCTATTTTTAGGAATAATGTATTTTGAAAACTTTTTAAGAAAAATTCAAAATTAATTTTTGAAAAAAGTTTTCCCATACTTATTTTTATCTTCCAAAAAACGCAACTAGCTTAATGTTCGAGACTAACTGGCATTGCGAAGCCATGTTGTTTTAGTAGTGCGTGCTTTTTTGCAATATCTAGATCTGAACTAACCATCTCCGCCACCATCTCGTCCAGCGTGATCTGCGGTACCCAGCCCAGATCCGCCTTGGCCAAAGCAGGGTCGCCCAACAGGGTTTCCACTTCGGCGGGGCGGAAGTAGCGGGGATCGATTTGCACCAGCACATCGCCGACCTTGACGGCGGGCGCCTTATTGCCCTGCACGGCAGCCACAACAGCCTTTTCGTCCACACCGGTGCCGGTGAATTCCAGGGTGATGCCCAGTTGGGTGGCGGCCTTGCTGATGAACTCGCGCACGCTGTACTGCACGCCGGTAGCGATGACGTAGTCTTTGGCTTCTTGCTGCTGCAACATCATCCACTGCATGCGCACGTAGTCTTTGGCGTGGCCCCAGTCGCGCAGCGAATCCATATTGCCCATGTACAGGCACTTTTCCAGCCCCTGGGCAATGTTGGCCAGGCCGCGGGTGATTTTGCGGGTGACAAAGGTTTCGCCCCGGCGTGGGCTTTCGTGGTTAAACAGCACGCCGTTGCAGGCGTACATGCCATACGCTTCGCGGTAGTTTTTGGTGATCCAGTAGGCGTAGAGCTTGGCCACGCCGTAGGGGCTACGGGGGTAGAAAGGGGTGCTTTCGCGCTGGGGAATTTCTTGCACCAGGCCGTACAGCTCGGAGGTGCTGGCCTGGTAGAAGCGGGTTTTCTTTTCCAGGCCCAGCAGGCGAATGGCTTCCAGCAGGCGCAGGGTGCCCATGGCGTCTACGTCAGCGGTGTACTCGGGGCTTTCAAAGCTCACGGCCACGTGGCTTTGGGCACCCAGGTTGTACACCTCGTCGGGCTGCACCTGCTGCACGATGCGGGTCAGGTTGCTGGTGTCGGTAAGGTCGCCGTAGTGCAGGTGCAGGTTGCGGTTTTGGGTGTGGGGGTCTTGGTACAGGTGGTCGATGCGCTCGGTGTTGAGCGACGAGGCACGGCGCTTGATGCCGTGCACTTCGTAGCCTTTTTCCAGCAGCAGCTCGGCCAGGTAAGAGCCGTCTTGGCCGGTAATGCCGGTGATGAGTGCGCGTTTGGTCATGTTTTGGGCTTCTTTCTGTGAAGGGAGAGGATTCAAGGGCTATTTATTTGCGGGGGCGGTGGCCTTATAGGCCCTCACCCCGGCCCTCTCCCGCTTGCGGGAGAGGGGGGTAAGGCAGGGGTGCTAAGCGGCGGCAGGGGCGGTGGACTTTAAAAAGTCTTGGTACGCAAGGCGCACGCCATCTTGCAGCCCGGTGCTGGCCTGCCAGCCCAGCTGGGTGAGGCGCGACACGTCCATCAGTTTGCGGGGGGGGCCGTCGGGCTTGGTAGTGTCAAAGTCTATGCGGCCCTGGTAGCCCACCACGGCTTTCACCAGCTCGGCCAGCTCGGCGATGGACAGGTCTTGCCCGCTGCCCACGTTGATGTGGCTTTGCATGGGCTGGGTGTGGGCCTGGTAGGTGGCGGCATCCAGTTGCATCACGTAAATGCTGGCGGCGGCCATGTCGTCTACATACAAAAACTCGCGTTTAGGGGTGCCGGTGCCCCAAATCAGCACACTGGGGGCGCCTGCCTCGCGGGCTTCGTGGAAGCGGCGTATCAGCGCGGGCAGTACGTGGCTGTTTTGGGGGTGGTAGTTGTCGCCGGGGCCATACAGGTTGGTGGGCATGACGCTGCGGTAGTCGATGCCGTGGCTGGCAGCGTACTGGCGGTTGTAGCTCTCACACAGCTTGATGCCGGCAATTTTGGCAATGGCGTAGGGCTCGTTGGTGGGCTCCAGCTTGCCGGTGAGCAGCGCGTCTTCGGCCATGGGCTGGGGGGCCATGCGGGGGTAGATGCAGCTAGAGCCTAAAAACAGCAGCTGCTGCACTCCGGCCTTAAAGGCTTCGTGCACCACATTGGCCTCTAGCATAAGGTTGGCGTAGATAAAGTCTGCGGGGTAGGTGTTGTTGGCGTGTATGCCGCCTACCTTGGCCGCGGCCAGGTAGACCTGGTCGATGCGCTCGGTGGCAAAAAAGGCGCGCACCTGGGCCTGCTCGGTCAGGTCCAGCTCGGCATGGGTGCGGGTGATGATGTGGTTGGCGGGCACGCCTTGGGCCAGCAGGTTGCGCACAATGGCGCCGCCCACCATGCCGCGGTGGCCTGCTACAAAAATACGTTTACCAGTGGTTCCAGATGTCATGGAGGTGGGTTTCTTGGGTAAAGAGTTGGGTGGGTCAAGATTTTTCGGTGTACGAATAGCGGTACACATAGCCTTCGTAGCCGTAGCGGTAGCGCTGGCGGTTGAGGTCCAGGTCGTTGAACACAAAGCCCTTGACCTGCACACCGGCCTGGTTAAGGCGCTTCACGGTTTGCTCCAGCTCGCGCACGGGGTGGCGGCCTGATCGGGCCACCAGCAGGGTGGCACCGGTCATGCGGCCCACAATGGCCGCGTCCGACACGGCCAGCACGGGCGGTGCATCGACGATGACGATGTCAAACAGGCCTTCCAGGTCGATCAACAGCTGTTCAAACCGGGGGTGCATCAGCAGCTCGGACGGGTTGGGCGGCAGCTGGCCGGTGGTCACCACGCTCAGGCCCGGCACGCTGCTGGGGTGGATGGTGGCCGCCAGCTCCAGCGTGCCGCCAATGTATTCCGACACGCCCCCCTTGCGGGGCAGGCCAAATTCTTTGTGCAGGTGGCCTTTGCGCAGGTCGGCATCGACCACCACCACGCGCTTGCCCGACTGGGCCAACACGGCGGCCAGGTTTTTGGACACAAAGCTTTTGCCAATGCCCTGGCTGGGGCCGGTAACCAGAATCGAGTTGCGCGGCGCGTTAAGCAGGGCAAAGTGCAGCGTGGTGCGCAGGCTGCGCAGGCTCTCGATGGCGTCGTCGTCTGGCTGGGTGACGGCCAGCAACTCGCCCTGCCCTTCTTTGGATTTTTTGGCGCGCAGCACCAGCGCGTCTTCGGCCTTGCTATGCGGAATGCTGGCATACACGGGCAGGCCCAGGCGCTTTTCGATGATGTCGGGGTTGTCAACTGCCACGCGCAGCATGCGCAATAGCCACACCAGGGCTAGGCTGGCAAACAGGCCCAGCACAGCAGACAGTATCAAAATAACCTTGGTGCGCGGCTCCACCGGCAGGCGGTAGACCAGGGGTTTGTCGATGATGCGCACGTCGCCCACAGTGCCCGCCTTGGTAACGCGCAGCTGCTGGGCAGCGCTGAGCAGGCCGATATACAGAGTGGTAGACACCTCAACATCGCGCTTAAGGCGCAGCGCGGTTTGCTGGGTGTCAGGCAAGCGAGCCACGCCTTGATCAAACCCTGCGCGACGTTGCTTTAGCAAGGCCAGCTTCGCATCCAGTGCAATCACACGGGGGTGCTCGGAGGTAAAAGCCTGGCGCAGCTCTTCACGCTCTTGGCGCAGCTTGGCAATGTCGGTGTCAACCTGCACAACCGACTGCAACACACTCTCAGTTTCAATGGTCAAGTCCACTGAGCCACGGCTTTGGCGGTAGTTGTTATAGGCGGCTTCAGCGGCATCCAGCTGGGCCTTCAAGGCTGGCAGCTGCACTTCCAGAAACTTGAGCGTGTTTTCGGCCTCGGCGGCGCGACGCTCCACGTTTTGGCGATAGTAGGTGTTCACTATTTCGTCAAGCACCACAGGTAGAAACTCCCGATCGGGGCCCAGCAAAGTAACCTCCAAAATACCTGACTTTTTTCCGCGTTCTTTGGCGGAAAATAGGTCACGAAGCTGTTTTATAGATGTTTCGTCGGCCAATCGAGTGACCCTGAATTGTGTGCCGGGTCGGGCCTTGAGCTCTGCCACACGAATGGACACACCTTGACCCGTCGCTAACGTACCAACTTTTCCATTCAATATCAGGGCGTCGTCTTCATCGAACAACTGGTAAGCACCATCGACACCTGCCACCAGTTTCAGCAGATCATCTTCTCGATCTGCTGACACATCGAGAGTGGTAACGCTGATTTTTTCACCACCCCAGGCGTATTGGGCAAGCCCCAGCAGCGGAGTGTTAAGGCCATCACCACTGAAGCGGCGCGCCACACCACGCCCCACCAGGGGTGCATAACGAGGCTTAGCGACAATATCAAGGTTAAGCTTGCTGACCGCCCGGCCCAAAATCATGCGGGAATTCAAGATTTCTAGCTCGGCGCTAACCGACGTGGACTCGCCTAGCAGTGGCTCGAGGTCCTTCAGTGCTGACAACCCGCCTTTAGCTTTTTCATCCACCTGCAAAACAGCATCAGCTTGAAAAATTGGGGTGGTTACGAACACGGCCCCAATTCCCAGGGCAATGGCCAGCGCAGTGATGGAGACGATCAGCCACTTGTATTCCAGCACCGTGGCGATGATTTCGCCAAAGTTGAATTCTTCTTCGGGGTCGTCGATTTGCGCTGCGCCGCCGGGTGCGGCACCGGCCAGGCGGAGCTGGTCTTTTAACTGGTCTTGGTCCATGGGGTGGGGATACTTATGTCTGGCGTGCGGCTGAAATTAAGGCTGGCGGCCACCAAACAGTGGGAACTGCGTGGTGCTGACGGTATTGAGCAAGGTGGCGGTGGGCAGGATATTGCTGATCACGCGGTTCCAGCGGGCTACGTCGGCCACGTCTACATAGACGATATCGCGCGGGCGCAAGGGAAACTGGTCGGCCAGCAGCAGTGCATCGGGGGAGCGGGCGTCGAGGTTGAAGAGCTCGGGCTGGTCGGTATTGCCGCGCATCACAAAGATCCACGATGGGTTGCTGGTGAGCTGGTTGACCCAGCCTGCGTCTGACAGCACCTCGGCCAGGGTAGACCGGCGCTTGTTCATGATGTAAGAGCCGGGCTTGGTGACTTCGCCCAGCACAAAGATTTTGTTTTGCTGGCGGTCGGGCACGTTGACCACGTCGCCGGGCTCCAGGCGGATGTTTTGCCAGGTGGCACCGTCTTCGTACAGGGCCTGCAGGTCGACCCGGTAGGTGGTGCCGCCGCGGGTGATCAGGATGCGGCTGGGGTCGGACTCCAGCGTAAAACCGCCAGAGCGGTTTACGGCCTCCAGCATGGTCATGGGGATGTCGTTGATTTCTTGCAGGCCGGGGGTTTTGACCTCGCCCACCACATACACCCGCTTGCTGCGAAAGGCGTTAACGCGCACATCCAGTTGCACTTTTTCAATGTACTTGGCCAGGCGGGTGGTGATGAGGTTGCGAATTTCGGCCAGGCGCATGCCGGTGATCTTGAGCACGCCTACATAGGGGTAGAAGATGGTGCCGTCTTCATTGACCAGGGTGCCGGCTTCGTTGGCAGAGCGGTATTGGCCGGCAGGGGTGGTGAGCTCGGGGTGGTCCCACACGGTGATGGTGAGCACGTCGCCAGGGCCCACGCGGTAGTCTTGGCCCAGAGGGATGGGGGCGGCCCGGGGGTTGACGCTGGGGTCGGCCGGGGTGGCGGCGTCTTTGGCGGCCTTGTTCAGGGCGATGATGAGTTCGGCGGTGATGGGCTTGACGGCCACGTTGGCGGGCACGACTTCGTCGTTGAACTTGACCGGCAGCTTGACCGAAGATTGCTCGCGCATGCTGCGGCCGTCAGAACCGGGAACGATGGCGTTGTAGGCTGCGCAACCCGGCAGCAGGGCCGCTACCAGCGCCGCAGCAAGCCATGCCGCTGGACGGCGCATGCGGGCAGATGCAAGCGCATCGGTCTTCAATAATTTCATAAAGCGTGTTGGGTTGTCGGGCCTGGAGCCATAAATCTTTACAAAAAATTTGGCAGATATACCAAGCCGGTCTACAAGGGGATATGCCAGTACGTTGTACGTGCCCATTGTGCACCACCGCAAAATGGGGCCAGCAATGGGTTTAGCTACGAGTTGCTACGGCGAACTGCGATCACCACCACCAGCACAAACCCGGCAAACAGGGCCAAGAGGTCCAAGTCGGCAGGGTCTTCTGCTACCGCCGCTTCGGCATCGGCGGGCACCCCCGCAGTGCGGTTGGGGGGTGGGTCGCCCGGGCGGGAGCGGGAGTTGGCCGCCGTGCTGGTTTTGACCAAACCGTTGCGCAGGGCGGCATCGGCCCCAGCCACTACCAAATCAGCCGGATGGCTGGCAGCGGCACGCACATCGACGCTGCTTTGCAGGGTGTCGGCATGGGCGGCTGTAGCCAACGCCAGACCCAGCACCACGCCAGCCAGAATTGGGAACAGTTTTTGCATGGGATTCCTGTGTATTGGATTCATAGACAGGAAAACGCAACAAGCGTGCCAGCACTATGGAAAACCCTCAGTCTAGCTGTGAAAAAAGACTGTGAGCCCTCTAGAGAAATGAGATTGCAACAGATTATTTCTTGGGGTAAATCCTGTTGAAATTGACGGTTTGGTCAAATGGTGTAAAAAAAGTCGACACATTCAGCCACTACCGGCTTGCTACAGTGGAGGGAATTTATCCAATGAAGTTTCAGTACCGTGAATTTTTGCTAACGACGGTTTATTGCGCCCGTTTCCTATGATTAATGCCCTTGACAGACAGAAGAATTTTTTACGTCCTGGCTTCACGTTAATCAGCGCAATAGAGGCTTTATTGGACCCATTGGTCACTATTTTGAGCCTGCTGGCGTGCCTGACCCTGTTTGGGCATCCAGTGTCTGCGCGCTACACGATCTTGGGAGTGATCGCGTTTTCGCTGTCGTTCCCGGGCAATGTGGGGTTTTACGAAAAGCCCCGGCGCATGCTGCGCAAGCTGTTTACCAACTGGCTGGTTTTTTTGGTGATCATGCTGGGCTTTGGCTTGGCGACGGGCTATGCGCGCACCTTTACCCGGCCCGTGCTGGTGGCTTGGGCGGTACTGACACCGTTTGCCCAAATCAGTGCGCATTTGCTGCTGCGTTGGGCCATGCCCATGGCGCTGGCGAAAAGCGCGCAGCAGCGCCGGGTGGTGATTACCGGGGTGAACGAGGTGGGCCTGCGCCTGCTGCGTGAGTTTGAGTCCAACCCCTACCTGAACACGCAGGTGATGGGCTTTTTTGACGACCGCAACTCCGACCGGCTGAACGAACTGGGCGAGGTGCCCATGCTGGGGCGCATGTCTGAACTGGCCGAGTACATGAAGGACCACGACGTAGAGGCCATTTACCTGGCGCTGCCCATGGCCTCGCAGCCGCGCATCTTGACGCTGCTGGACGAGCTGAAAGACACCACGGCGTCGATCTATTTTGTGCCCGACATCTTCTTGACCGACCTGATCCAGGGGCGGCTGACGAATGTAGGGCCGATGCCGGTGATGGCGGTGTGTGAAACCCCGTTTAACGGCACCAGCGGGCTGGTGAAGCGGATCTCTGACATTGTGATTTCGCTGCTGGTTTTGCTGCTGGGTGCGCCTATTTTTGCGCTGCTGGCACTGGCCGTGAAGCTGACTTCGCCCGGCCCGGTGATCTTTAAACAGCGCCGCTACGGGCTGGATGGCAAAGAGATTTTGGTCTACAAGTTTCGCTCCATGACCACCGAAGACAACGGCTCGGTGGTGAAGCAGGCCACCAAGAACGACAGGCGCATTACCCGCCTGGGGGCGATTTTGCGCAAGACTTCGCTGGATGAGCTGCCGCAGTTCCTCAACGTGCTGCAGGGCCGCATGAGCATCGTGGGGCCGCGCCCGCATGCTGTGGCGCACAACGAAACCTACCGCAAGCTGGTCAAGGGCTACATGGTGCGGCACAAGGTGAAGCCCGGCATTACCGGCTGGGCGCAGGTAAGCGGCTACCGGGGCGAGACCGACACCATCGACAAGATGGAAAAGCGCATCGAATACGACCTGGAGTACCTGCGCAACTGGTCGTTGGGGTTTGACCTGTGGATCATCGTGAAAACCGTGTTGGTGGTTTTGAACGACAAAAAAGCGTACTGACCACGTACGCTACTGATTTTATAGCTGCTTGCGCTTATGAAATAAGCACGAGAGGCCTATTTTGGGGATTGCTAAATAGGTATTGATTTTAATCGGCTGTTCAACCAAAATCAGCAGATGACAAATCAATGCACCGCTTGCTCAAGCACTCAATTAGTCAAGAACGGACGCAGTCGTCACGGATATCAGCGCTACCGGTGCAAGAGTTGCGGCACGACCTTTGGCGATCTGGATCGACGGCTTGTGCCAAATGAACTCAAAGAGAGTGCTCTGCAGCACTACGCCGAAGGCGTGGGGCTGCGAGCGACTGAAAGACTGGTGGGAGTCAGCCACAACTCGGTGATGAACTGGGTCAAACAAGAGGTTGCGGGAAAAGCACTGGCCAAAGTGGACACCAGTGAGATCCGCTACATCGAAGCGGATGAGCTATGGACCTACGTTGGCGAAAAAAAAGCGCAATTTGGCTCTGGTGGGCTGTTGATCGCACTGCCAAAAGAGTTCTCGGCTGGGTCCTGGGCGATCGTGACACCCCTGCAGCCCAAGCGCTGGGTGCGCAGATTCCTCGCAGCCCTTCAATCACTTACGCCACCGATGAATACAAGTGCTACAACCACATCTTTAACCCAGAGCAGCACCTCAAAGGCAAAGCGCACACGTACACCATCGAAAGCATGAATAACCGACTGCGCTGCTACCTTGCCAGACTGCGTCGTAAAACACATTGCTATTCCAAAAGCGTCGGCAACCTGCGCGACTCGCTGCTCTTTGTCTTTCAGCGCCGTATCAAGTGCCCACTTGTTTCACAGGTCTCAACCATCATCTGCCCAAGGCTTTGGAAGGATGATGTGTCAATACCTATTTAGCAATCCCCTATTTTATCTACAACTTCTCAACGTCCTGGTCGCGCACCGCCCGGAGCTGTTTGGGGCTGACGCGCTGCGGCGCAATCTCGGCCAAGGGGCGCAGCACAAAGGCCCGCTGCCACATGCGGGGGTGCGGCACCACCAGGGCCGGGCTGTCGATCTGCCCGCTGCCAAACAACAAAATGTCCAGATCCAGCGTGCGCGGCGCGTTGCGGTAGGGGCGCTTGCGGCCTGCTGAACGCTCTACATTTTGTAGCTGCTCCAGCAGATCGGGCGGGCACAAAGTGGTTAAAACTTCTACAACCGCGTTGACGTAGTCGGGCCCGTCTGAATCGATAGGCGTGGTGAGGTACAGCGACGACCTACGCACCACCTCGGTGCATGGCAGGGCGTGGATGCTGTCCATGGCTTTGCGCACCGTGCTGGCAGCATCGCCCAGGTTGGCACCCAGGGCGACGAAGGCGATAACGGGGGTGACCGTGGGGGTGGCTTGCAAATCAGGCATCGGAGCCTGGCGCGGCACCGCCACTACCAACACCACCGCTGGGCTTGCGGCGGCGGCGGCGTTTTTTGGGGGCGGCATCGGGGTCGGTCTGGGGTGCGGCGTCTTCGGCGCTGGTGGCATGGGCCACGGGCACCACACGCGGCACGCGCACCGGCTTTTGGCGGCGGGCCTGCTCTTCGCGGGCCTGGGCCAGCAGGTCTTCGCGCTGGTCGTCGCTGCCGGTGGTGAACTCTTGCCACCAGTCGGCGATGAGCTGGTCTACCTCACCGGCATCGGCGCGCAGGCGCATGAAGTCAAAGGCGGCGCGGAAGCGCGGCTGGTCGATCATGCCGTAGGGGCCGCTGCCCACGCGCTTTTCAAAGCGGGGTTGCATCAGCCAGGTTTCGCGCATGTCCCCGGCCAGGCGGCCCCGGCCCGATACGTCGCCGATGCGGGCGTTGAACACGTCTTCCACTGCGTCTTGCAGCGCGGCAAACGAGGGCTGCTGGCCCGAGCGGGCGGCCCAGCCGTCACGCACGTCGGCCCACAGCACGCAGGCCAGCAGGAAGCTGGGCGCGACGGGTTTGCCCTCGCCCACGCGGCGGTCGGTGTCTTGCAGGGCGGCCAGCACAAAGGGCTGGTCGGCGCGCTCCACCACCACATCCAGCAGCGGGTAGATGCCGGTGGCCATGCCGAGCTTGCGCAGCTGGGCGATGGTGGCCACGGCGTGGCCGGTTTGCAGCAGCTTGAGCATTTCGTCAAACAGGCGGCTTTGCGGCACGTCGGCCAGCAGTTTTTGCGAGTTGACCAGCGGGGCGGCGGTTTTGGGCTCTAGCGTGAAGCCCAGCGGGCCCAGCTTGGCGGCAAAACGCACGGCGCGGATGATGCGCACCGGGTCTTCGCGGTAGCGGGTGGCGGGGTCGCCAATCATGCGGATGGTGTGGTTTTTGCTGTCCTTCAGGCCGCCGTGGTAGTCGACCACGATCTGGCTCTTGGGGTCGTAGTACATGGCGTTGATGGTGAAGTCGCGGCGGACCGCGTCTTCTTCCTGCGGGCCCCAGACGTTGTCGCGCAGGACGCGGCCACTGGAATCGACCGCGTGCTTCATGTTGGCCAGCTCGCTCTTGCTGGTGCGTTCGTTGCCCGCCACCTGCTCGGCGGCGGCGTTGTCCATGTAGGCGCGGAAGGTGGAGACTTCGATGACTTCGTTCTCGCGGCCCCGGCCATAGACCACGTGGACGATGCGAAAACGCCGCCCGATGATGAAAGCGCGGCGAAACAGGCCCTTGACCTGCTCGGGCGTGGCGTTGGTGGCCACGTCGAAGTCTTTGGGCCGCAGGCCGACCAGCAGGTCGCGCACCGCACCGCCCACGATGTAGGCCTCAAAACCCGCTTGCTGCAGGGTGCTGACCACGTTGAGGGCGCGCTCGTCCACCAGGTTGGGGTTGATGCCGTGCTCGGTTACGGGGATTTCGACGCGTTTGCCAAACTTGGGCGTTTTGGCGGCAGGCTTTTTGCCGAGAATTTTGTCGATGAATGTCTTGATCATGGTTGCTTTGTAAACAAGTCCAGTATGCGCCATCCGCGCTGGCTGGCGATGGCGCGCAGGGGCGCATCGGGATTGGTGGCGATGGGGTGCTGGACTTTTTCCAGCAGGGCCAGGTCGTTGATGGAGTCGGAGTAGAAGGTGGCTTCCACATCATTCCAGCCCAAACCGCGTGCGGCCAGCCAGTCTTCGACGCGGGTGATCTTGCCTTCGCGGAAGGACGGCACGCCCTGGATCTGGCCGGTCATCCAGCCGTCGGCGCCCTGCTCCAGGTCTACCGCGATGAGTTCGGCCACCCCAAAAGCGTCGGCAATCGGGCGGGTGACGAAGGCGTTGGTGGCGGTGACGATGATGATCTGGTCGCCTGCATCCTGGTGCTGTTTGAGCAGATCGCGCGCCACGGGCTGTATGGCCGGAGTGATCACCGTGCGCATGAAATCAGCGTGAGCAGCTATGGATTTTGCAGCACCCTGCCGACGCGCGGCCTCGGTGGCAAACAGCACGTACTCGTTGATGTCGAGCGTGCCGGCCTTGTAGTGGGCGTAGAAATAGTCGTTGCGCTGCTTGAACGCCACCGGGTCGGCCCAGCCGATGGTGGCGGTGTAGTCGCCCCAGGCGTAGTCGGAGTCCAGGGGCAGCAGGGTGTGGTCCAGGTCGAACAGGGCCAGCTTCATGGGTGATTGCACGGGGGTGGCTTTCAAATTGTCTCCAGCATGGATTTAACCAAAGGAATGGTGATGGCGCGCTGGGTTTGCAGGGCGTAGCGGTCCAGGTGCTCCAGCAGTTGCATGAGGCTGCCCAGGTCGCGGCTGAAGCGGCGCAGCAGGTAGTCCACCACCTCGGCGCTCAAATGCACGCCACGGGCCTGTGCCTCCTGGGCCAGCACGGTGCGCAGCTCGGCCTCGCTGAGCAGTTGCAGGGCAAACACGTTGCCGCCGCCCAGGCGGGTGCGCAGGTCTTCGCGCAGCTGGAGATCGGCCGGGGGCACGTCGCCCGCGCCCAGCACCCAGCAGCTGCAGGTTTGCGCGTTGACAAACCATTTGAAGGCCATGTGCTGCTGCGCCGGGTTGTACAGGTGCACGTCGTCCAGCAGCACGGCGGCCCAGGTGTCGTCGAATTCAGGCGGCTCGTAGACGCTGGGGTCCATCCAGCCCACGCGGGCGGCCTGCACCCGGTAGGCCTCGCGCACGGCGCGCAGCATATGGGTTTTGCCGGTGGCGGGGCCGCCCCACAGGTAGGTTTGCAGCGGGCGACCGGTATCGACCACGGCTTGCTGCACATGCTGCAGCGCAGCCGCGTTGGGGCCGCCAAAAAAGTTGGCCAACGAGGGGCTGGTGCCCAGGCCGATGTCGAGTACCAGTTGCTGCATACCTAGCCTTGGTACAGCCGGCTGGCCAGGTAGCCGTCGCGGATGCGGCGTATGCCCACCAGCAGCACGGCGCTGGCGGGCAGCGCCACCAAAATCCCCACAAAGCCAAACACCTGGCCAAAGGCCAGCAAGGCAAAAATCACCGCCAGCGGGTGCAGGCCGATGCGCTCGCCCACCAGCCGCGGCGTGAGAAACAGGCTCTCCACAAACTGGCCAATGCCGAACACCACGGCCACCATCACCACCGCCTTGATGGACGCAAACTGCAGCAGCCCGGCCAGCGCCGCCAGCACCAGGCCCACGCCAAAGCCCAGGTAGGGCACAAACATGGCCAGCCCGGTGAACAGGCCGATGGGCAGGCCCAGGTCCAGCCCAAACAGCGCCAGGCCGATGGCGTAGAAGGCCGCCATGATCAGCATCACCAGCAACTGGCCGCGCAGGTACTGGCCCAGCACCTGGTCGGCCTCGTCCATGAAGCTGTCAAAACCGGGGCGCGCACGGGTGGGCACCAGGGACACCATCTGGGCGATGAAGCGGTCCCAGTCCATCAGCAAATAAAACAGCGCCACCGGGATCAGCACCAGGTTGCCCAGCACCGCCATGGCCAGGCTGCCCCCCAGCTGGACCGATGACAGCAGGGAGCCCAGCGCCACATCCACGTTGGCGTTGAGGTACTTGAACACAAAGGCCTTGATGCTCACCGGGTCCAGTGCCACCTTGATGCCCAGTTGGGCCAGCAGCGGCTTGAGCCAGCCGGTCAGGCCCTCCAGCAGCAGCGGCAATTGCTCGCGCATCAGCGGCGCTTCCTTGAACAGAATGGGCACGATCAGCAGCACGATGGCCAGCATCACCACGATGAACAGCAGCTCCACCACGGCCACGGCCAGCACGCGCGGCACGCGGCCCCGGCACAGGCTGTCGAGCCGGTCTACCAGGGGCGTGAGCATGTAGGCCAGCACGGCTGCCACTACGAACGGGGTCAGCACCGGCCCCAGCAGCCACAGGGCCAGCACGGCCACGGCAGCGATGGAGAACCAGGCCAGGGCACGCCGTTGGGTAGAGGTGAATTGCATCGGGTGGAGGGTATGGGGCTCAGGGTGAAACAGAAACCAGGATGTGGACAGATGCGGCGGCATGTCGCCTGCCCTTAAAATCCGTGCAAATTGTAGAGGGCTGCGCGGGTGAATCCTGCGGGCCCCGATATCTGGGCTGTTTTTGCCGCCCTTCACCTCTCCATTCATCTCCCCATTCACCCCGTGTGAACGCCCTGACCATGACTTCTTCCCACACCGCCCCCCTCTCCTACAAAGACGCAGGGGTCGATATCGACGCAGGCGACGCACTGGTCGAGCGCATCAAACCCCTGGCCAAAAAGACCATGCGCGAAGGCGTGCTGGCGGGCATTGGCGGCTTTGGCGCGCTGTTTGAAGTGCCCAAGCGCTACAAAGAGCCGGTGCTGGTGAGCGGCACCGACGGCGTGGGCACCAAGCTGCGCCTGGCGTTTGAATGGAACATGCACGACACCGTGGGCATCGACCTGGTGGCCATGAGCGTCAACGACGTGCTGGTGCAAGGTGCCGAGCCGCTGTTTTTTCTGGACTACTTTGCCTGCGGCAAGCTGGACGTGGACACCGCCGCTGCGGTGGTCGGCGGCATCGCCAAGGGCTGCGAGCTGAGCGGCTGCGCGCTGATCGGCGGCGAAACCGCAGAAATGCCCGGCATGTACCCCGCAGGCGAGTACGACCTGGCCGGTTTTGCCGTGGGCGCGGTCGAAAAATCCAAAATCCTGACGGGCCGCGACATCCAGCCCGGCGACGTGGTGCTGGGCCTGGCCAGTAGCGGCGTGCATTCCAATGGCTTCAGCCTGGTGCGCAAGTGCATCGAGCGCGCCGGTGACGCGGCCCCCGCCACGCTGGACGGCAAGCCCTTCAAGCAAGCCCTGATGGAGCCCACCCGCCTGTACGTGAAAAACGTGCTGGCCGCGCTGGCCGAGCACCCCATCAAAGCCCTGGCCCACATCACCGGCGGCGGCCTGCTGGAGAACATTCCCCGCGTGCTGCCCGAAGGCACGGCAGCGCATTTGGTCAAGGGCAGCTGGCCGCAGACCGAGCTGTTTGCCTGGCTGCAAACCACCGCCGGTATCGACGACTTTGAGATGAACCGCACCTTCAACAACGGCATCGGCATGGTGGTGGTGGTGGACGCGGCGAATGCTGACGCCACCGCAGCCACTCTGCGCGGCCTGGGCGAGTCGGTGTACCCCATCGGCGTGATCGGCGCGCGCGGCGAAGGCGCTGCGGTGGTCGTCGCGTAAATTTATAAGAAATAGGCCTCTAGCGCTTATACCGTAAGCACGAGCAGCTATTTAAACTGTAGCAAACCGAAAGCAGCCATGTCCGCACTCACCGAAGACCAGGCCCGCAGTTACATGCACAAGCTGCTGGCGGCGATGCACCAGGCGGGCGGCTCGGACCTGTTCATCGCGGCCGACTTCGCACCCAGCATGAAGGCGCATGGCGAGATGAAGCCGCTGTCGGCCCAAAAGCTCAGCGGCGATGTCACCCGCATGCTGGCCCAGTCGCTGATGAACGAGCGGCAAAACGCCGAGTTCGCCAAGGAAATGGAATGCAACTTCGCCATGGCCCTGCCGGGCGTGGCGCGGTTTCGGGTGAATGTGTTTGTGCAGCAGCAAAACGTCAGCATGGTGATCCGCACCATTGCGGCCGAAATTCCCAGCTTTGCCACCCTGTCGCTGCCGCCGGTGCTGAAGGAAGTCATCATGCACAAGCGCGGGCTGGTGCTGGTGGTGGGCGGCACGGGCTCGGGCAAGTCCACCTCCCTGGCGGCCATGATCGACCACCGCAACAGCAGCTCGGGCGGCCACATCATCACCGTGGAAGACCCGGTGGAGTACGTGCACACCTCGAAGATGTCGCTGGTCAGCCACCGCGAGGTGGGGGTGGACACGCATTCCTGGCACCACGCCCTGAAAAACACGCTGCGCCAGGCGCCGGACGTGATTCTGATTGGCGAAATCCGCGATCCGCAGACCATGGAGCACGCGATTGCCTTTGCCGAAACCGGCCATTTGTGCCTGGCCACGCTGCACGCCAACAGTGCCAACCAGGCGCTGGACCGCATCATCAACTTCTTCCCCGAAGAGCGGCGCAACCAGCTGCTGATGGATTTGTCGGCCAATCTGCGCGCCATCGTGTCGCAGCGGCTGGTGCGCACCGAAGACGGCAAGGGCCGCCGCGCGGCGGTAGAAATCTTGCTCAACACGCCGTTGGTGGCCGACCGCATCTTCAAGGGCCAGTTTGGCGACCTCAAGGCGCTGATGGAAAAATCGCGCGAGCTGGGCATGCGCACCTTCGACTGGGCGCTGTTCGAGCTGTACAACGACGGCCAGATTTCCTACGAGGAAGCCCTGCGCAACGCCGACTCCACCAACGAGCTGCGCCTGAACATGAAGCTCAAAAGCGCCCGGGGCGAGCCCGCCACCGCAGGCGGCATGGAGCTGACGTTTGACAAGGCCCTGACCGCCGAAGAGGTGGAGGCCCTGCGCGCCGAAGAGCTGCTCAAGCAGCAACAAAAACGCCGCCAGCTGGAAGACGAGCAGCTGGCCCGGCTGCGCCAGGCAAAAACCTAGTCGATGACCGACAGGGCGGTGGCCAGCACCTTGTCGATGCGCTTGCCGTCCAGGTCCACCACCTCAAACACCCAGCCCGCGCACTCGATGCGCTCGGCCGTGGCCAGCATGCGGCCCGACACCGACATCAGCAGCCCCGCCACGGTGTTGTAGCGGCCCCGGTCTTCTTCCGGCAGGTCTTTGATGTCCAGCCGCGATTTCAGCTCGCTGACGGGCATCAGCCCATCCAGCAGCCAGGAACCGTCTTCGCGCTGGGTGGCCCAGGCATCGGCCTGCGCACCGGGCTGCAGCTCGCCGGTGATGGCCTCCAGCAGGTCGCGCGGGGTCATCAGGCCCTGCACCACGCCGTATTCGTCCACCACAAACACCATGCGGCCCGACTTGGCGCGAAACTGCTCCAGCAGCTCCATGCCGCTCAGGGTTTCGGGCAAGAACGCGGCGGGCAGCACATGCGGCTCCACCGGGCCAGGCAGGTCGGCCCCCAGCTCCAGCAGGCGGCCCACGCTGATCACACCCACCACGTCGTCCAGCGAGCCCCGGCACACCGGGTACCAGGAGTGCGAACCCTGGCCCGCGCTGCTGCTGGCCTTTTGCAGGCACTGCGCCACGGTGTCCGAGGCCTCCAGCCATTCCACGTCGGTGCGCGGCACCATCAGCGAGGTCAGGGGGCGCTCGTCCAGGCGGAACACGTTTTGCACCATCTGGTGCTCATGCTCTTCGATCACGCCCGCGTCCACGCCCTCCTCCAGGCTGGCCACGATTTCTTCTTCGGTGACGGCCCGGCCCGCCGCGTTGTCGATGCGCAGCAGCTTCAGCACCGCGTGGGTGCTGACCGACAGCAGGCGCACAAAGGGTTTGGCCCCGGTAGCCACATAGGTCATGGGGCGCGAGACGTGGCGCGCCACCAGCTCGGGGTACAACTGGCCAATGCGCTTGGGCACCAGCTCACCAAACACGATGGTGATGAAGGTAATGACCGTGACCACAATCACCGTGGCCGACACATCGGCCGCGCCCAGCGCCACGCCCCAACGCTGCAGCCAGGCCGACACGCCATCGCTGAACGCGGCCTCGCCCAAGATGCCGTTGACCATGCCGATCGATGTAATGCCCACCTGCACCGACGACAAAAACTGCGTGGGGTTGTCCAGCAGCGCCAGCGCCGCCTTGGCCCCTTTGTCGCCCGACTCGGCCATGGCCGTCAGCCGCGCCTTGCGGCTGGAAGCCAGCGCCAGCTCCGACATCGAAAACACGCCGTTGAGCAAGGTCAACAGCAAAATCAGCAATAAATCCATGGATCTTCACAGAAAATAAACACATGGCACTTTACTTGATTGGGGACTTGCAGGGCTGCGACAGCCCGCTGCAACGCCTTTTGGACCGGCTGGACTTTTCGCCCAGCCGCGACACGCTTTTTTTCCTGGGCGACCTGGTGAACCGGGGCCCGTCGTCTTTGGAAGTGCTGCGCCGCCTGAGGGGCTACGGCGATGCCGCCCGCTGCCTGCTGGGCAACCACGACCTGCATTTGCTGGCCGCCGCCCACGGCATACGCCCCACCCACCGCCAGGACACGCTGCAAGGCATCCTGCAGGCCCCAGACCGCGCCGCGCTGCTCGACTGGCTACGCCACCAGCGCATGGCCATGCGCGAGACGCTGGAGGGCCAGGACATCCTGATGGTGCACGCCGGGGTGCTGCCCGGCTGGAGCGCGGCCCAGACCATGGCGCTGGCGGGCGAAGTGGAGGCTGTGCTGCGCGGCCCCAACCTGGCAGCATTTTTAGGCCAGATGTACGGCAATACCCCGGCGCAGTGGAGCGAGTCCTTGCAGGGGGCCGACCGCCTGCGGGTGATTGTGAACGCGCTCACCCGGATGCGCTTTTGCACTGCCGACGGGGTGATGGAATTCGACAGCAAGGAAGGCGCGGGCATCCGCCCCGAGGGCTACCTGCCGTGGTTTGACGTGCCGGGCCGAAAAACTGCCCCCATGGCCGTGGCCTTTGGCCATTGGTCCACGCTGGGCTGGTTGGGCCGCAGCGACGTGCTGTCGATGGACACCGGCTGCGTGTGGGGCGGGTCGCTGAGTGCGCTGAAGATAGCGGCCAGCCCGGCGGCCAACGAGCTCATCCAGGTGCGCTGCGAGCAGGCGCAGCGCCCCGGAGCTTGATACGAAACTACGCGGCTACAGGCTGGGCAACGGCCTTGAACAGGGCCGCAACCTTGCGCTTGGGCTTGATGTTGGCCGAGATGCCGCGCACGGTGGCGTGCTTGGCCGAGGCTTCCCAGGTGGGTGCGGCGGTGGCTGCAGGGGCCTCGTAGGGCTTGTCAAAGAACGGATCGCGCGGTGCACTGTGGCGCTGGGGACGCGCGATGTGTTGTGGGGGGCGCGGCGCGTCGATCACATCGCGTGGATCGTCACCACCCCAGGCGCGGCGACCGTCGTTGATACGGCCTTGTTCGCGGATCTTGGGGGTGTCTTCTTCGAACTCCATGGGTTCGAGTTCGATCTTGGTCTTGATCAGCTTCTCGATATCGGCCACCAGGCGTGCATCGCTGCCCGCCACAAAGCTCACCGCCAGGCCGGATGCGCCTGCGCGGCCCGTGCGGCCAATGCGGTGCACATAGTCTTCGGCGTTGAAAGGCACGTCAAAGTTGAACACCGCAGGCACGTCCTTGATGTCCAGGCCGCGGGCGGCCACATCGGTACACACCAGCAGATCGACTTCGCCCTTTTTGAACGCGTCCAGGGCTTTCAGGCGCTCGTCCTGGCTCTTGTCGCCGTGCAAAGCGGTGGTTTTCAGGCCTTCTTTTTCCAGCGAACGGGCCAGGCGGGCGCAGCCCAGCTTGCTGTTCACAAACACAAAGGCCTGCTTCATGCCGCGCGACTTGAGCACCTGGTGCAGGGCACGGCGCTTGTCGTCGGCGTTGACGCTGTAGAAATGCTGCTCCACCGTAGAGGCGGTGGCGTTGGAGCGGGCCACTTCGATGGTGACCGGGTCTTGCAGGTAGCTGCTGGCCAGACGCTTGATTTCGGGCGAGAACGTGGCCGAAAACAGCAAGGTGGTGCGCTGCTTGGGCAGGTAGCTCAGGATGCGTTGCAGATCGGGCAAAAAGCCGATGTCGAGCATGCGGTCGGCTTCGTCCAGCACCACGTATTCCACCTGGTTCAGCACTGCGTTTTTGGCTTCGATGTGGTCCAGCAGGCGGCCGGGGGTGGCGACCAGAATTTCCACGCCTTTTTTAAGCTCCAGCGTTTGCGGCTTCATGTCCATGCCGCCAAACACCACGGCACTGCGCAGGTTGGTGTGCTTGGCATACGACTTGACCGCCTGGGCCACCTGGTCGGCCAGCTCACGCGTGGGCAGGAGCACCAGGGCGCGCACCGGGTGGCGGGCGGGCGAAGTGGATGCGTTTTCATGCTTGAGCATGCGTTGCAGCAAGGGCAGCGAAAAAGCCGCCGTCTTGCCGGTGCCGGTCTGGGCCGCGCCCATCACGTCACGGCCTTGCAACACCACCGGAATGGCTTGCGCCTGGATGGGTGTCATGGCGGTGTAGCCCATGTCGGCCACAGCACGTGACAGGGGTTCTGCAAGCTGCAGCTGCGAGAAAGAATCCAGGGGGGTATCGCTCATCAATTCCGGAAGGGTTGTGGCTATTCAAACAATAGCAAATTGCACCCACGTGGCGTGGGTAAACCCCCATTATCTCTGAAATTGCAAATCCGGGTCTGAAACGACGAAAGGCCGATGGAGCCAACGCCCCATCGGCCTTCTGTTGCAGCCTGCAGATCCTAGTGCTTGACTGAGACCGCTGGTGCGACCACTGCCGCTTCCAGGGCCGCAGGCGCCACCGCCACCGGCTCTTCATCCGGCAGCGCCTGGGGCATGCGCTCCAGGGCCACTTCCAGTACCTGGTCGATCCATTTCACCGGGATGATTTCCAGACCGTTTTTGACATTTTCCGGAATGTCCTGCAGGTCCTTGGCGTTTTCTTCGGGGATCAGCACCGTCTTGATGCCACCGCGCAGAGCGGCCAACAGCTTTTCTTTCAGGCCACCAATCGCCGTGACTTCGCCGCGCAGGGTGATTTCACCCGTCATGGCCACATCGCCGCGCACCGGAATACCGGTCAGGGCCGACACAAAGGCGGTGGTCATGGCCGCGCCCGCGCTGGGGCCGTCCTTGGGCGTTGCGCCATCGGGCACGTGGATGTGGATGTCCTTTTTCTCGAACACTTCGTCCTTGATGCCCAGGCGTTTAGAACGGCTGCGCACCACGGTACGGGCCGCTTCCACCGACTCTTTCATCACGTCGCCCAGCGAACCGGTACGGGTGATCACGCCCTTGCCGGGCATGATGGCCGCTTCGATGGTGAGCAAATCGCCGCCGACTTCGGTCCAGGCCAAACCCACCACCTGGCCGATCTGGTTTTGCTGCTCGGCACGGCCATAGCTGTACTTTTGCACGCCCAGGTAGTCGTTCAGGTTGTCGGCGGTGACCTTGACCTGCGGCTGCATTTCTTTGAGCAGCAAGCCCTTGACCACCTTGCGGCAGATCTTGGAGAGTTCGCGTTCCAGCGAGCGCACGCCGGCTTCGCGGGTGTAGTAGCGCACGATGTCGCGTACCGCCTCAAAGCTCACCAGCAGTTCGGACTCGTTCAGGCCGTTGTTCTTCAGCTGCTTGGGCAGCAGGTATTTGACGGCGATGTTGGTCTTTTCATCTTCGGTGTAGCCCGACAGGCGGATCACTTCCATGCGGTCCAGCAGGGCCGAGGGAATGTTCATGGAGTTCGAGGTGGCGACAAACATCACGTCGCTCAAATCAAAGTCCACTTCCACGTAGTGGTCGCCAAAAGTGTGGTTCTGCTCGGGGTCCAGCACCTCCAGCAGCGCGCTCGACGGGTCGCCACGGAAATCCGTGCCAAGTTTGTCGATTTCGTCCAGCAAAAACAGCGGATTGCGCGTGCCGATCTTGCTCAGGCTTTGCAGCACCTTGCCCGGCAACGCGCCGATGTAGGTCCGGCGGTGGCCACGGATCTCGGCCTCGTCGCGCATGCCGCCCAGGGCCATGCGCACGTACTTGCGCCCAGTGGCCTTGGCGATCGATTGGCCCAGCGAGGTTTTACCCACGCCCGGAGGACCCACCAGGCACAGGATGGGCGCCTTGACCTTGTCCACGCGCTGTTGCACTGCCAGATATTCCAGGATGCGGTCTTTGACCTTGTCCAGCCCGAAATGGTCTTCGTTGAGCACGCCTTCGGCATTGCGCAGGTCGTGCTTGATCTTGGTCTTCTTGCTCCACGGCAAGCCGGTGAGCACGTCGATGTAGTTGCGCACCACGGTGGCTTCGGCCGACATGGGCGACATCAGCTTGAGCTTTTTGAGTTCGGCCTCGGCCTTTTTCAGGGCCTCTTTGGACATCTTGGCGAGCTTGATCTTTTTCTCGATCTCGTCGATGTCCGCGCCCTCTTCGCCTTCGCCCAGTTCTTTCTGGATGGCCTTGACCTGCTCGTTCAGGTAGAAGTCGCGCTGGTTTTTCTCCATCTGGCGCTTGACGCGGCCACGGATTTTTTTGTCGACATTCAGGATGTCGACTTCGCGTTCGAGCTGGCCATAGAGGTTTTCCAGCCGCTCGCGCACGTCGGACAGGTCCAGCACCACCTGCTTGCTGTCGAGCTTGAGCGGCAGGTGGGCGGCGATGGTATCGGCCAGGCGACCCGGATCGTCGATGCTGGAGATCGAGGTCAGGATCTCGGGCGGAATCTTCTTGTTGAGTTTGACGTACTGGTCAAACTGCTGCATCACGGCGCGGCGCAGGGCTTCGATTTCAGTGGTTTTTTGCACCGGCGCAGCGGCGACCACCGGCGTGGTGTTGGCCGTGAAATGCGATTCGCCGTCGTCGATATGGTTGACGCGGGCCCGCTGCTGGCCTTCGACCAGCACCTTGACCGTGCCGTCGGGCAGTTTCAGCATCTGCAGGATGGTGGAAATACAGCCGACATCGAACATGTCGGACACCGAGGGCTCGTCCTTGGCGGCGGCCTTCTGGGCCACCAGCATGATGCGGCGGTCGGACTCCATCGCAGCTTCCAGCGCCTTGATGCTCTTGGGTCGCCCCACGAACAGGGGGATCACCATATGGGGAAAAACCACCACGTCGCGCAGAGGCAGCAGGGGCAGATCGAGGGGTTCGGCAGGTAGTGGAGTGTGTCCGGACATGAAGATCCTTTGAGTAACCTGTTGAATATGGACTTCTTGCGGTAATTTTCAACCGACCCGGCTGCCTATTTTGCAGCGGGGGCCGGTTGACTCCTGTCAGGCCTTCTTGGCGGCTTCGCGGTACACCAGCAGCGGTGGCTTGTTTTCGTCAATCGTCGACTCGTCCACCACCACTTTATCCACATTGTGGTTGGTGGGTAGATCGAACATGGTGTCGATCAGGGACAGCTCCAGAATCGAGCGCAGGCCGCGCGCGCCGGTCTTGCGGGCCAGCGCCTTTTTGGCAATGGCTTTGAGCGCCGACGGACGGATTTCCAGGTCCACGCCCTCCATGGCCAGCAGCTTGCTGTACTGCTTGACCAGGGCGTTTTTAGGCTCGGTCAGGATCTGCACCAGCGCATCTTCGCTGAGCTCGGCCAGGGTGGCGACCACCGGCATACGGCCCACCAGCTCGGGAATCAGGCCGAACTTGATCAGATCTTCGGGTTCGACATCGCGGAACACTTCGGTCAGGCTGCGCTGCGCCTTGCTTTTGACCGAAGCACCAAACCCGATACCCGACGATTCGGTGCGGTTGCCGATGACTTTTTCCAGCCCCGAGAACGCGCCGCCCAGAATGAACAGAATGTTGGTGGTATCAACCTGCAGGAAGTCCTGGTTGGGGTGCTTGCGCCCGCCTTGCGGCGGCACGCTGGCCATCGTGCCTTCGATCAGCTTGAGCAAGGCCTGCTGCACGCCCTCGCCCGACACGTCGCGGGTGATGGAGGGGTTGTCGGACTTGCGCGAGATCTTGTCGATCTCGTCGATGTAGACAATGCCACGCTGGGCGCGTTCGACTTCGTAGTTGCAGCTTTGCAGCAGCTTGGCGACGATGTTTTCCACGTCTTCGCCCACATAACCGGCTTCGGTCAGGGTGGTGGCGTCGGCCATCACAAAGGGCACGTCGAGCATGCGGGCCAGGGTTTGCGCCAATAGCGTTTTGCCGGAACCGGTGGGACCAATCAGCAGGATGTTGCTCTTGGTCAGCTCGACCTCGTCTTTTTTGGCGGTTTCCTTGTGGCGCAGGCGCTTGTAGTGGTTGTACACCGCCACGGCCAGAGTGCGCTTGGCGACCTCTTGGCCGATGACGTAGTTGTCCAGATTGTTCTTGATGTCTACCGGCGTGGGCAGCGCGGCACCGGCATCGCGGGCTTCGGTACCTGCGGGCAGTTCATCACGGATGATGTCGTTGCACAGGTCAATGCATTCGTCGCAAATAAACACCGAAGGCCCTGCAATCAGCTTTTTCACTTCGTGCTGGCTTTTGCCGCAGAAGGAGCAGTACAGGGTTTTTTCGCTGGAGGAGCCTTTTTTCTCGGCCATGGGAGGAATGCCTTTTCAGTCGTTACTGAATGATAACCAAATAAAAACGGCGCTTTCTGTTGCAGAAAACGCCGTTATGGACTTCTTAGCCCCCTATTTCTAGGCTAGGAACGTTTGGCGATGACCTGGTCCACCAGGCCGTATTCTTTCGCTTCATTGGCCGACAGCCAGTAGTCGCGCTCCATGTCGCGCGCAATCTTTTCTACGGGCTGGCCGGTACGCTCGGCGTAGATCTTGTTGAGCTGCTCACGGGTTTTCAGAATTTCACGCGCCGAAATCTCGATGTCGCTGGCCATGCCGCGTGCTCCACCCGAGGGCTGGTGGATCATGACGCTGGAGTTGGGCAGCGCAAAGCGCTTGCCTTTGGCACCGGCGGCCAACAGGAAAGAGCCCATGCTGGCCGACATACCGGTGCACAGCGTGGACACATCGGGCTTGATGAAGTTCATGGTGTCAAAGATCGCCAAACCTGCGCTGACGGAGCCGCCAGGCGAATTGATGTAGAGCGAAATGTCTTTGTCCGGGTTTTCGCTTTCCAGGAACAACAACTGGGCCACCACCAGGTTGGCCATGTAGTCTTCGACCGGGCCCACCAGGAAAATCACGCGCTCTTTGAGCAGGCGCGAGTAGATGTCGTACGAGCGCTCGCCACGGCCGGACTGCTCAATCACCATGGGCACCAGTCCCAGGGCCTCGGTTTGCAATGAATCGTAAGCGCCGAACGGGATGCTGTCAGCTTGGTTTCTGTACATGGGGTGACTCCGAAGTTTGAACAGATGTTATAGGACTTACGCGGTGCCCCTGCATCGCCCTGCGGGCTGACAGGAGGCGCTTGCGTAAGTCCTGTGTTACTTTAGACAAAACAAATGGGGCTGGTGCGCGGGAGTTCAATCCACACACCAACCCCATTGCTTTAAAAATTCAAAATCTTCAGTTCTGCGCCATCAGTTCGTCAAAGGCAACCGCTTTTTCCACCACTTGGGCTTTGCCCAGGACGAATTCGGTGACATTGCTTTCGATCACGATGGCTTCGACTTCGGCCAGGCGCTGGTTGTCGCTGTAGTACCAACGGACCACGTCGGTGGGCTTCTCGTAGCTGGCGGCCAGCTCTTCGATGTGGGCCTTGATCTGCTCGGTGGTAGCTTGCAGCGTGTTGCTGCGCACCAGCTCGGCCACGACCAGACCCAGGCGCACGCGGCGCTCGGCCTGTGGGCGGAACAGGTCGTCAGGAATCGGGGCCTTGTCTGCGTCCTTGATGCCACGCTTCTTCAAATCGGCGCGGGCGTTTTCGACCAGGCGGTTCAGTTCGGACTGCACGCTGGAGTTGGGCAGGTCGAGTTCCGACTTGGACACCAAGGCGTCCATGGCGGCCTGCTTGTTGCGGGCCAGCACGCGGAACTTGACTTCGCGCTCCAGGTTTTTACGGATGTCGGCGCGCAGGCCTTCGACCGTAGCGTCGGCAATGCCGAGCGACTTGGCCAGGGTTTCGTCCACGGCAGGCAGGTGGGCGGCTTCGATCTTCTTCACGGTGACCATGAAGTCGGCTTGCTTGCCAGCCACGTCCTTGCCGTGGTAGTCGGCCGGGAATGCCAGCGGGAAAGTGCGGCTTTCGCCGGACTTCATGCCACGCACGGCATCTTCGAATTCTTTGAGCATCTGGCCTTCGCCGACCAGAAACTGGAAGGCTTCGGCCTTGCCGCCTTCGAAGGTTTCGCCGTCGATCTTGCCTTCGAAGTCCACCGTCACGCGGTCACCGTCTTCGGCAGCGGCTTCGAGAGCGCGCTGAGCGAAGGTACGGCGTTGCTTGCGCAGGATTTCGACGGTCTTGTCAATCGCGCCGTCGTCCACGGCGGTGGTGATTTTTTCGACTTCGGCGGTGCCCAGGTCGCCGATCTTGACATCGGGGAAGACTTCGAAAACCGCGTCGAAAGCCATTTGGCCTTCGGGCGAGGATTCGTTTTCGCTGATGCGGGGCTGGCCTGCGACACGCAGCTTGGCTTCGTTGGCGGCCACGGCAAAAGCCTCGCCCACCTTGTCGTTCATGACTTCGTAGTGGACCGAATAGCCGTAGCGCTGGGCGACCACGTTCATGGGCACTTTGCCTGGACGGAAGCCGTCCATCTTGACGGTGCGGGCCATCTTCTTGAGACGGGTAGCCACTTCGTTCTGGATCACATCCACAGGCAGGGACAGCGTGATTTTGCGTTCCAGCTTTTCAAGGGTTTCAACAGTAACAGCCATCTTGGTCTCGGTCTCGTATAAAAAAGTGTGGTGCGCGGGGGGGGACTCGAACCCCCACATCCTTGCGGACGTCAGGACCTAAACCTGGTGCGTCTACCAATTTCGCCACCCGCGCAGATTCAGAACTAACAAACGGTCTTGGTTGTTACGCCAAGACCGTTTGTGTGAAATCGGTCAGCCCGCTATTTTAGCGTGCTCGCAGACCGGTTTTCGTACGGGCTAACCTGGGCCTCAGTGGGAGTCGCGCTTGACCCGGAACCAGGCCGCGTACATGGCGGGCAAGGCCAACAAGGTCAGCACGGTGGCCACGATCAGGCCGCCCATGATGGCCACGGCCATCGGCCCCCAGAACACCGAGCGCGACAGCGGGATCATGGCCAGCACGGCCGCCGCCGCGGTCAGCACGATCGGACGCAAGCGCCCCACGGCCGACTCCACGATCGCGTCCCAGGTGGGTACGCCCCTTGCACGTTCGTGCTCGATCTGGTCGATCAGGATCACCGAGTTGCGCTGGATCATGCCCATCAGCGCAATCACCCCCAACAGCGCCACAAAGCCAAACGGGCGGCCCAGCAGAATCAAGGCTCCGGCCACCCCGGCAATACCCAGCGGGCCGGTCAGGAACACCAGCATGGCCCGGCTGAAGCTTTGCAGTTGCAGCATCAGCAAGGTGAAGGTGAGGAACAGCATGATGGGAATGCCCGCGGCGATGGACGAAGAACCCTTGCTGCTCTCCTCCACGGCACCGGCGACTTCGATACGGTAGGCCCCCATGCCTTTGCCCGCCCACTGCGCCTCCAGGGCGCGCAGGGTGGGCAGCAGCGCATTGGTGACGGTGGCACCCTGCAAGCCCTCGGTGATGTCGGCCTGCACGGTGATGGCGTAGTCGCGGTTTTCGCGCCACATCACGCCGGGCTCCCACTCGAACACCGGTTTGGCGATCTGCAGCAGCGGAATCGACTGCCCGGAGGCGGTGGGCAGGTAGGCGTTGCCGATGTCGGTGATGGCGCTGCGCTCGTCCAGCGGCTGGCGCAGCACGATGTCGATGAGCTTGTCGTTCTCGCGGAACTGGCCCACGGTGGAACCGGTCAGGATGACCTTGGCAGCCTGGGCGATCGACTGGCTGGTGACACCCAGCGCACGCGCCTTGGTCTGGTCCACTTCCAGGCGCATCACCTTGACCGACTCGTTCCAGTTGTCATTCACCCCGCGGGTGTTGGCGTTCTGGCGCATCGCGGCCTTGACCTCGTCGGCCCGCAACCGCAGTACACCGGGGTCGGTACCGATGACGCGGAACTGCACCGGATACGCCACCGGCGGGCCGGTAGACAAGAGCTTGGCCCGCCCGCGGACCTCGGGGAACTCGGTGGCCAGCAGGGTGGGCAGCTTGTTGCGCAAGACATCCCGGGCTTTCAGATCCTTGGTCATGACGATGAGCTGCGACACATTGGTCTGCGGAAACACCTGGTCCAACGGCAGGAAGAAGCGCGGCACGCCCGAACCCACCCAGGACACCACCGAAGCCACGCCCGGCTCCTTCAGCAGACTCGCCTCCACCAGTTTGGCCGTGGCCTCGTTGGCCTCAAACGAGGTGCCTTCGGGGAACCACAGGTCCACCAGGATTTCCGGTCGGCTGGAGTCAGGGAAGAACTGCTGCTGCACCTTGCCCATGCCCACGATGCCCAGGGCAAAAATCAGTAAGGTCAGGGCGATGGTGATCCAGCGGTGCAGCACGCACCAGCCCACCAGACGCCGAAAGCGCTGGTAGAACGGGGTGTCAAAGCTGTCATGCCCGTGTCCTTGCGGCTGGCCATCGCCCGGCAGCACCTTGGCGTGCGGCGGGGCTTTGAGCAGCACCACGCCCAGGTAGGGCACGAAGTACACCGACACCACCCAGCTCAGCAGCAGGGCCATCACGGTGACGGCAAAGATCGCAAAGGTGTATTCGCCGGTGGTGGACTTGGCCAGGCCGATGGGCAAAAAGCCCGCCGCCGTGATCAGCGTGCCGGTCAGCATGGGCATGGCGGTGATCTCGTAGGCGAAGGTGGCGGCACGCACCTTGTCATAGCCCTCTTCCATTTTGCGCACCATCATTTCCACGGCGATGATGGCATCGTCCACCAGCAGGCCCAGCGCAATGATCAGCGAGCCCAGCGAAATCTTGTGCAGGCCGATGCCCCAGTACCACATGCCCAGAAAGGTCACGCCCAACACCAGCGGAATGGTGATTCCCACCACCAGGCCGGGCCGCATGTCCAGCGTGTAGCGCCGCCACAGCGGGTTCTTACCGGGCCGCTTGTGCAGGCCCAGGCTGATGAAGCTGACCGCCAGCACGATGACCACCGCCTCGATCAGCACATGGATGAACTCGTTCACCGAGGTGCTGACGGTCTTGGGCTGGTCTTGCACCTGCACCAGCTTGACCCCGGCGGGCAGGCTTTTGCCGATCTGCAGCGCCATGGCATCCATGGCCTTGCCCAGCACGATGATGTCGCCGCCCTTGGCCATGGACACGCCCAGGGCAATCACTTCCTTGCCCTGGAAGCGCACCTTCACGCTGGGAGGGTCGATGTAGCCGCGGGTGATCTCGGCGATATCGCCCAGCCGCAGCTGGCCCGCGCCCGCCGTGGCGCTGGTGGCCCCGCGGATGGGCATGGCCCGCAGCTGCTCCACCGACTGGAACTGCCCGCCCACCCGCACCTGCACCACGTCCAGCGGGGTTTGCACCGCGCCGGCGCTTTCCACTGCGTTTTGCTGGCCCAGCTGGGCCAGCACCTGGTTCAGGTCCAGCCCGAGCTGGGCCAGGCGCTTTTGCGACACCTCGACATAGACTTTTTCGTCCTGCACGCCAAACAACTCGACCTTGCCTACGTCGGGCACGCGCAGCAGCTTCTGGCGCACCTCGTCGGCAAACACCTTGAGCTCGGCATTGCTGAAGCCGTCGGACTCCAGCGCGTAGATCACGCCGTACACATCGCCAAAATCGTCGTTGAAAAACGGCCCTTGCACGCCCGACGGCAGGGTGTAGGTCATGTCGCCGATCTTCTTGCGCACCACGTACCAAAGGTTGGCGACTTCGCTGCCCTTGATCGAATCCTTGACCTGGAAGGTGATCAGCGACTCACCCGGTTTGGAATAGCTGCGGATCTTTTCGGCAAACGGCACTTCCTGCAGGGTGCGCTCCAGCCGGTCGGTGACCTGCTCGGCCACCTGCTGGGCGGTGGCACCCGGCCAGAAGGTCTTGACCACCATCACGCGGAAGGTGAACGGCGGGTCTTCGTCCTGGCCGAGCTGGAAGTAAGAGGCAAAGCCCATCACCATCAGCACCACCAGCAGGTAGCGGGTCAGCGCAGGGTGTTCCAGCGCCCATTGGGACAAATTGAAGCCCGACTTGGGCTGCTCAGGGGTATGGGGTTGCGTCATCAGAAACTCACTGTGCGGCAGATGCGGACGCAGCCACGGGTGGCACTACACTTTCAGTAGCTTCTTGTGCTGATCCAGTCTGCTCAGGAGTCGGTTTTTGTTGGTAAATAGACACCTTTTGTCCCGCGGTCAGCACATGCACACCGGCGGACACCACCTGCATGCCGGGTTGCAAGCCGCTGGCAATCACGGCCTCGTTGCCATCCGCCGTGGCCACCACCACCTGCTGGGGTCTGACCGTCATCGTGGCAGGGTCTACCAGCCACACCGCTGTGGTGCCGTCGGCCTCTTGCTTGAGTGCGCTGGTCGGCAGCTTGATGACCCGCGTGCCCACAAGGCTTAGCGCCTTGGGTAGCACGCTTACCGTGGTGCCCAGCCCAGGGGCGGTCTTGGCATTGATCGCCACCTTCACCTGGAAGGTACGGGTGACCGGGTCGGCGCTGGCCGCCACTTCGCGCACCTTGCCCTCCAGCGTGGTCTTGCTGGCCCACACCCGCACCTCCACCGCCGAGCCCAGCGTCACCGCCGCCACCCGGTCTTCCGGCACCACAAACACCACGTCGCGGGCCCCGTCACGGGCCACGCGCACCACCGGCGCACCGGCCGCCACCACCTGGCCCGGCTCGGCGGCCACGGCGGTGACCACCCCCGCCACGTCCGAGACCAACTGGGTGTAGGCCGCCTGGTTGCCCTGGGACGACAGCTGCGCCTGCGCCTGCTGCACCTGGGCCTGGGCCGATTTGAGGGCGCTCTCGCGCTGCTCCAGCTGGGCACCGCTGATGAAGTTCTGCTCTTTCAGCTCTTTGTAACGCTTGTAGTCGGCACTGGCCAGGTCGCGGTTGGTGGTGGCCGAGGCCAGTTGCGCGCGGGCCGCGTCGGCGGCCAACTGGTAGTCCTTGGGGTCCAGCTGCGCCAGCACCTGGCCCACCTTGACGCGCTGGCCCAGCTCGGCCTGGCGCCGGGTGATCTTGCCCGCCACCCGAAAACCCAGGGCCGACTCGGTCTGCGCACGCACTTCACCGGCAAACTCCAGCGTCGCCTGCATGCCACTGGGGGCCACGGTCAGGACCTTGACGGCACGGACGGGCTCAGGCGCAGGCTCGGGCTTGGAACACGCAGCCAGCACCACCGCCACGCCGAAGCAGCACACGCTGGCACGGAACAGGGAACGCAGATTGGGCGGCGACGAGAATTGATGAGACATAGCGAGCCTAAGAAAATAGGACTGGCGCAGCGTCCGCCAGCGGACCGGGGGCCCCACACCGTGGCACTGCAAAAGTCGTGAAAACTACAAAAATAGCCAAGAACTATTATTACTGACTCGCGGGTTAGTGAACCAAAAGAAACCCAAAACGGGGCAGGCGACAATCCCGGCATGAACGCCCTACCCATGTTGATATCACTTTGAAACAAAATGCTATCCCACAAACCGTGGACCACTATGAAAATTTTCCGGTGGCATCGGTCTTGTGCCCGGCCCATTTGCGCCCGCCCATTGCCGCCATCTACTGGTTTGCGCGCACCGCAGACGACCTGGCCGACGAGGGCGATGCCCCGGCCGCCCAGCGGCTGGCCGACCTGGCCGCATTCAGAGCCGACCTGGCCGATGCCGCCGCGGGCCGCAGCGCGTCAAGCCGCTGGCCCCAGGTGTTCGGCCCCTTGCAGGCCGCCATCGCCGCCTGGAAGCTGCCCGAGCCGCTGCTGGCCGACCTGCTGAGCGCCTTCAAGCAAGACGTCATCAAAAATGATGAAGAAAGTGGTTATGCCGACCGCGCCGAGCTGCTGGACTACTGCCAACGCTCCGCCGCGCCCGTAGGCCGCCTGCTGCTGCACCTGTATGGTGTGGAGGACGCGCAGTCGCTGCAACACAGCGATGCCATTTGCAACGCCTTGCAACTCATCAACTTCTGGCAAGACCTGAGCCGGGACCTGCCGCGCGGCCGCTTCTACCTGCCGCAAGACCGCAGCCAGCACCATGGCGTGGATGCTGCCGCCCTGGCCCACAACCCCCAAAGCCCCGCCCTGACCCGCCTGATGGAAGAAAACCTGGCCTGGGCCCGTGCCCTGATGCGCAGCGGCGCGCCCCTGGTGCACCGCGTGCCGGGCCGTGCCGGGTGGGAGCTGCGCCTGGTGGTGCAAGGCGGCCTGCGCATCTTGGACAAGATTGAAGCCTTGGGTTGTGCCACCCGCCACGTCCGGCCCACGGTCGGCAAAGCCGACATCCCCGTGATGCTGTGGCGCGCGCTGTGGATGTAACAATCGTTATCTATATGACCCCTGAGCAATACGTCCAAAACAAAGCCGCGTCTTCTGGCAGCAGCTTCTACTACGCCTTTCTATTCCTGCCCAAGCCGCGCCGGGCCGCCATCACCGCCTTTTATGCCTTCTGCCGCGAGGTGGATGACGTGGTGGACGAAATAGCCGATGCCAGCGTCGCCCGCACCAAATTAGCCTGGTGGCAAAGCGAAGTGGCCAACGCCTATGCGGGCCAACCCACGCACCCCGTGATGAAAGCCCTGATGCCGCTGGCCGCCGACTACCAGATCGAGCAACGCCACCTGCAGGCCATCATCGAAGGCTGCCACATGGACCTGGAGCAGACCCGCTACCTGGATTTCCCCGGCCTGCAGCGCTACTGCCACCTGGTGGCGGGCGTGGTGGGCGAGGTGTCGGCCCGCATCTTCGGCCAGACCGACCCCGCCACCACCGCCTACGCCCACACCCTGGGCCTGGCCTTCCAGCTCACCAACATCATCCGCGACGTGGGCGAAGACGCGCTGATGGGCCGCATCTACCTGCCGGTGGGCGAGCTGCAGCAGTTCGACGTAAAAGCCCACGAGATCCTCAAGCGCACCTACTCCGACCGCTTCACCGCCCTGATGCGCTTCCAGGCCCAGCGCGCGCACGCCCTGTACGAAGAAGCCTTTGCCATGCTGCCCGCAGCCGACCGCCGCGCCCAGAAGCCGGGCCTGATGATGGCCAGCATCTACCGCACCCTGCTGCGCGAGATCGAGGCCGACAACTTCCAGGTGCTGCACCAGCGCGTCAGCCTCACGCCGCTGCGCAAGCTCTGGCTGGCTTGGAAGGTCCAAGCCTTGAACAAACTATGAAGATTGCGGTGATCGGCGCAGGCTGGGCCGGACTGGCAGCCGCCGTCACCGCCACCCAGGCCGGGCACCATGCTACGGTTTTTGAAGCATCCCGTGCCGTTGGGGGGCGCGCCAGGGCCATTTTGGGCACCGAACTCGACAACGGCCAGCACATTCTGATCGGGGCCTATACCGACACGCTGCGGCTGATGCGCACCGTGGGTGTAGACCCCGACCAAGCCCTGCTGCGCCTGCCGCTGACCCTGCTGTTCCCCAACGGCGACGGCCTGCGTCTGCCCACCCTGCCCGCGCCTTTCGATGCCTTGGTCGGCATTCTGCAAGCCCGTGGTTGGGGCTGGCGTGACAAAGCCAGCCTGCTGCGCACGGCGCTGGACTGGCAACTGGCGCGCTTCCAATGCAGCCCCCAGCAATCCGTGGCCGACCTGTGCGCCGGGCTCACGCCGCGGGTGGTGGATGAACTGGTAGAGCCCCTGTGCGTGGCGGCGCTAAACACACCCGCCCACCGCTCCAGCGGCCAGGTGTTTTTGCGGGTGATCCAGGATTCGCTGTTCGGAGCCCCCGGCGGTTCGAACCTGTTGCTGCCCAAAGTGGACTTGAGCGCCCTCTTTCCCAGCCCCGCCGTACGCTGGCTGGAATCCCACGGGGCCACCGTCACGCTGGGCCACCGGGTGCTGAAGGTGGAACCCCAGGACACGCAATGGCAAGTCGATGGTGCCGTGTTCGACCAGGTGCTGCTCGCCTGCCCGCCATGGGATGCCGCCCGCCTGGTGGAAAGTAGCGGCGTGGCGGCAGACGTGTGGCTGGCGCAGGCCCACGCCCTGCAATTCGAGTCCATCGCCACCGTCTACGCCACCAGCCCTACCCCGCTTTACCGGCTTTCCCAGCCCATGCTCTCGCTACGCGGTGGCCCTGCGCAATTCGTCTTCGACCGGGGCCAGCTCGGCGGCACGGCGGGCCTGCTGGCGTTGGTGGCCAGCGCCAGCCAGGGCGACCGGCAAACGTTGGAGGATGCGGTCATCGCCCAGGGCCGCGCCCAGTTGGGCCTGCCCGATCTGCAGCCTCTGCGCACCGTGGTGGAAAAACGCGCTACCTTCGCCTGCACGCCCGGCCTGCAGCGGCCCGCTCAGCACATCGCGCCCGGCCTGGCGGCCTGCGGCGACTATGTGGACGGGCCGTACCCGGCCACGCTCGAAGGCGCGGTGCGCAGCGGCATGGCGGCATTGCTATCTATTCAGTAGCTTTTCATGGTGATGGCATAAGCACAAACGCCACTTTTCGCACTTACTTCATTTTGATGACGACCTTGCCTTTGGCACGGCCCGCTTCCACGTAGGCCAGGGCCTCGTTGGTGTGCTCGAACATAAAGACCCGGTCCACCACGGGGTGGATGGCACCCGCCTCGACGAGCCGGGTGATCTCGCCCAGCTGGCTGCCGTCCGCCCGCATAAAGAGGAACCCGTAGTCCACCCCCAGGCGCTGGGCCTTGCGCCGGATGCCCGCGCTCAAGAGCCGCAGGAGCAGCCGCACAAACCCCGGTGCGCCTATGCGCTGGCCAAATGCAGGGTCTGGCGGCCCGGAGATGGAGATGAGCTGGCCGCCGCTTTGGAGCACGCGCAGGGATTTGGCCAGCGTTGTGCCGTCCTGGCTGTTCAGCACCACGTCGTAGCCGTGCAAGACATCCTCAAAGTCCTGCGTCTTGTAGTCGATGGCGACATCGGCACCCAGGCTTTGTACGAGCGCGAGATTGCGGGTGCCCGTGGTCGTGGCCACCACAGCGCCCAGGTGCTTGGCCAATTGGATCGCCACCGTGCCGACACCGCCAGAGCCCGCCTGGATGAAGATCTTCTGCCCTTTCTGCAGCCCGGCCTTTTCCACCAACACCTGCCAGGCCGTCAACGCTACCAGGGGAAGGGACGCGGCCTCTTCCATGGTGAGGTTTTTAGGCTTAAGCGCCAGGGATGCCTCCCTGACCGGCACATATTCGGCGAAGCTGCCGATCCGAAAATCATCCGCCCGCGCATAGACTTCGTCGCCCAGCCGGAACTGCCGCACACCCGGGCCCACCTGCACCACCACCCCGGCCACGTCATGCCCCAAGATGAGCGGCAGGCGGTAGGGCAGGATGAGCTTGAACGCGCCGTCCCGGATCTTGGAGTCCAGCAGGTTCACGCCAGCGGCATGGACCTGGACCAGCACCTCGTCGTCACGCAGCTCGGGCCGCGGCATGTCGGCCAGGCGCAGCGCGCCCTGTTTGCCGTACCGGTCGAGAACAAATGCTTTCATGGGTTTTCCTGGTCTTGCTTATAGAATTTTGGCATGATGATCATCATATTTTTTGACGTGCAGAAAACGCGGTGCGGGTGCAGATTCAGGCGGGGCTCAGGTGCTTCAAGGCAGCCGCGCACAGGCTGTCGGCCAGCGCGGGCTCGTCCACGGCACGGGCCAGCAGCAAGCTGCCGACCATGGTGGCGACGGTGACGAGGGCCTGTTCGTGCGCCTCCGGTTGCCCCCAATCAGGCAACTGGCGGGCGACCAGATCGACCATGGCCTTGATGTGCCGGGTGGTCACCTGGCGGACTTCGGGGGCCTGGCGCGCCGTCTCCGAGCCCAGCGCGACCAGCGGGCACCCCAACTCCACCTGCGCCAGGTGTTCCCTGGAGAGGTAAGCCTGCAGCATGGATGCCAAAGCCTGCGCAGGCGGTGCGCTGGCGGCCACCTCCGCCGCGACGGCGGCGGACTCTGCGCACGCCCGCCCTGCCGCTTCCGCCAGCATGGCCTCGCGCGACGCAAAGTGGGCATAGAAGGCACCATGGGTCAGGCCCGCCTCCTGCATGATGTCCGCCACGCCGGTGCCACCGTACCCGCTGCGGCGGATCGCCCGCGCGGCAGCGGACACGATGCGCTCGTGGGAGGCCTCCTTGGCCGTGGTTCTGACGTTGGGCTTCGAGTTTCGCATGATGTGCATCATACAATATTTGCAAAAACCGCGCTGGGCGTTGAGAGCCTTGGCCAGGCCCCCCTATGGGGCTCCCCGCCCGTCGCACAGCGCACCCAGCGTCATCGCTGGCAGAAGGCGCGTAACGGGATTACCGCTGTAGCTTGTAGCTGTCGCGCAGCTGCTTGAGCATGTCGTGGTTCTTCTGCACGCCCACCATCTGCCGCTCTACCAGGGCGCGGATCTCGATCGGCAACGCGCCCTTGAGCGCTTTGCGGTAGCTGCCCAGGGCCAGATCTTCGCCGCGTTCGCACTCTTCCAGCACGGCCAGGTCGTTGCCCTCGTCGCTGCTCAGCATGTCGCGCACAGCCACCCAGCCCCGGTGCACCGTGCCGCCGACGGTGCCGCTGTCTTCGGGCGTGCCGCCCAGTCGCACCACTTCGCTGGCCAGCTCGGCGGCTGCGCCGGCGCATTCGCGCATCCGCTCGCCGAAGACGGCTTGCAGGCTCTGGGTGTTGGTGCGTTCGATACAGGCCTGGAAACCGTACTCGCCGTCGTAGCAGGTTTCGATCAGGTCGTTCAAGGTGTCGACCACGTCGTCGTTGTGCATGGGCAGCCCGGCATCGGCCATGCCTCCCACAGGAACCGCCAAGCCCCCCAACAGACCAGGGTTGAGGTTGATTTCGTTAGCCATGTAAATACTCCTTCGATTCAGGGAATGGAATCCGAGCCGCCATCGGCACCTCGGCAAGTGCATCCATCTTCCTGCCGGGAGCGTGGCTTGTACGTCAGCCAAGCCATATCCTGTGTGCAGGAGCATGCGCCGCAGGATGGGTTTTTAATTGCTATTTATTTGATAGCTTTTCGTGCTTGTGGAATAAGCACGGAAGCCACTTTTTATATTAATTCAATGACAAGACCACTCCCGCCCGCACCACCTTGCGCTGGCGGCCCTGGGGCGTGAGCAGTGCGTTGCCGTTGCGTGCGGCCAACAACACCAGGTCGGCCGGGCAGCCGGAGGCGATGCGCCCGTCCCAGGCCAGGCCCAGCGCCGCGGCGGGGTGGGTGGTGATGGTGGCCAGCGCGTCCTGCGCCGGGGCCAGGTGGGCCATTTGTACGCCCAGGCTGAAGCTGTCGAACAGGTCGTAGCTGCCGTAGGGGTAGAACGCGTCTGCTACGTTATCGGTAGCTATAGACGCAGACACACCCAGCGCCAGCGCCTCTTTGAGCCGGGTAATGCCGCGCTCTTGCGGGGTGGCATCCCACGCGCCCTGCAGGTACAAATTGGTGGTGGGCAGCGCCACCAGGTGCACGCCAGCCTGGGCGCACAGGGCCAGGGTGGCCTGCGCCTGTGCTGCGGGCTGGGCCGACAGCGAACAGCCATGGCCGCAAACCACCCGGCCCTGCAGGCCAAACGCCTGGGTCAGCCGGGCGATGCTGTGCACGCCGGTGGCATCGGCATCCAGCCCCTCGTCCACATGGAAGTCCAGCGCCAGGCCGTAGCGCTGGGCCAGGGTGAAGACGCGGTGCAGCAGGGCCTCGATATTGGCATTGCGGTACACAAAAGCCGCCAGCACGCCGCCGCCCTCGCGCACGGCCCGGGCAGCGGCATCGGCTGCAACCGCATCGGCAAAAAAGTCCAGCCGGATCAGCGACACCCACTGCAGCTCCAGCCGCCCGCGCCAGGCTTCTTGCAGCGCGGTGAACACCGCCAGGGACGGTGGCGGCGTGGCACCGTCCCAGTTCAAGTGGGTGCGCAGGGCGCGGCTGCCGCAGGCGTAGGCATCTGCCAGGCCACGCTCCATGCGGGCTTGCAGGGTGGGCGCGCCCTCCCCGGCCAGAAAGTGGTCCATGCGGGCAATGGCGGTGAGCAGATCGCCCTCAGCCCCGCCCACGCTGTCGGCGGCGTAGTTTTTGTCCAGGTGCACGTGGGCATCGACGAAGGCGCTGAGCAGCGTGCCCTGCACCGGGCCGGGCACAGGCTGGATGCGGGCGACCAGCGGGCCGTCCAAGACCACGTCAAAGGCCTGGCCGGGCGGCGCGTCGGACGCAAAACCGCGCAGGTACGGGGGGATGGCAACGGCAGAAAGAAGCATGGGCTGCAAGGTGTCGGTAAATCCAAAACTATCGATTTGATAGCTGCTCGTGCTGGTGGATTCAGCACGAGGGGCACTTTTTATATAAATTCAAATTCCCAGCACTTGGCACAGCGCGCCCAGCTCCACCACATGCAGATGTGGCTGGACCGGGTGGTCCCAGGTGTGGTCGCCGCGGTTCACCCACACGGTCTGCATGCCGGCGTTGACACCGCCCACCACGTCCATCAGCGGGTCGTCGCCCACGTGCAGCACCTGGTGCGGAGCGACCTGGGCGGCGCTGGCGGCGGCGTGGAAGATGCGCGGGTCGGGCTTGGCCACGCCGAATTCGCGGGCGCTGACCGCGGCGTGGAACAGGTGGCCGATACCGACGCGGTGCACATCGGCGTTGCCGTTGCTCAAGGCCACCAGCGGGTAGCGCGCCGCCAGCCGGGCCAGCGCGGGCAAGGCATCCGGGTAGAAATCCACCCGCTGGCGGGCGGCAAAAAAGGTCTCGAACGCGGGCTCGGCCAGGGCCGGGTCTTCGCCCGCGTGGCGCAGCGCCAGGCGGATGGATTCACGGCGCAGGGTGCTCAGGTCGTGGCGCAGATCGGGCCGCTGGGTCTCCAGTTCTTCACGCACGGCACGCAGCGCCAGCGTGGTGGGGTAGCGCGCAGCGGTAGCTGGAGCGTGGTCGCCCAGCCACTGCAACAAAGTGGCCTCGGCCCGCTCAATGGCGGGCCAGACGGGCCACAGGGTGTCGTCCAGGTCGAGGGATATGGCTTGGATGGGGGCGAGGTGCAGCATAGGTACAGGAGAATACCGCCATGTCCCTACTCGCATCGCCCTTCAAGCCAGAACCCCCTTTCAACCACGCCCAGACCGCCCGCACCGGCGTGCTGTACTGCAACCTGGGCACGCCCGACGCAGCCACGGCAGCGGCGGTGCGCCCTTACCTGAGGCAATTCTTAAGCGACCACCGCGTCATCGAAATCCCCAAAGTCATCTGGAATGTGATCCTGCACGGCATCATTTTGCGCACCCGCCCCAAACAGTCGGCCGCCAAATACGCCAGCATCTGGACACCGCAGGGCTCGCCGCTGCGCACCGGCACGGCCCAGCAGGCCACCCTGCTCCAAGGCTGGCTGGGCGAGCGCGGCCACCGGGTGCAGGTGGACTACGCCATGCGCTACGGCAGCCCGTCCATCGCCGAGCAACTCGACAAGTTCAAGGCCAATGGCGTGACCCGCGTGCTCATCGTGCCTGCCTACCCGCAGTATTCGGCCACCAGCACCGCCAGCGTGTTCGACGCGGTGTACGACTGGGCGCGCCAGACCCGCAACATCCCCGAGCTGCGCTTCGTCAACCGCTACCATGACGACCCCGGCTACATCGCCGCCCTGGCGCGCCGCATCCGCAGCCACTGGCAGCAGCACGGCCGGCCCGACCAGCTGGTGATGAGCTTCCACGGCGTGCCCGCGCGCACTCTGGCGCTGGGCGACCCCTACCACTGCGAATGCCAAAAAACCGCCCGCCTGCTGGCCAACGCACTCGACCTGACCAAAGAGCAGTACAAACTCACCTTCCAGTCCCGCCTGGGCCGCGCCAAATGGCTGGAGCCCTACACCGAGCCCAGCCTGATTGCCATGGGCAAAGCCGGAGTCCAACGCGTGGACGTGGTCTGCCCCGGCTTCACCAGCGACTGCCTGGAGACGCTGGAAGAGATTGCCATGGAAGGCAAAGCCGCGTTCCTGAACGCGGGCGGCAAGGAATTCCACTACATCCCCTGCCTGAACGGCGAACCGGACTGGATCACCGCCTTGAGCACCCTCGTGCAAACCCATCTGCAAGGCTGGCCCACGCAGGCCGCGCCGGATGCCCAGGCCCTGGCGGATACCCAAGCGCGCGCCAAGGCGCTGGGAGCCGTGCAATGAATTTGATAGCTTCTCACGCCCATGGAATCAGCACAGAAGGCCGATTTCATGCATAAATATGATGCCGTCATCATCGGCGCAGGTGCCGCCGGTCTGTTTTGTGCCGGTATCGCCGGGCAACGCGGTTTGAAGGTGCTGGTGATTGACCACAGCGAAAAGGTCGCCGAGAAAATCCGCATCTCGGGCGGCGGCCGGGCCAACTTCACCAACAAGGATGTCACCCCCGCCAACTTCCTCAGCGACAACCCGCATTTCTGCCGCAGCGCCCTGAGCCGCTACACGCCCAAGGACTTCACTGCCTTGATGACAAGGCACGGCATTGCCTTCCACGAAAAGCACAAAGGCCAACTCTTTTGCGACCGCAGCGCCGAAGACCTGGTCACCATGCTGCTGGCCGAATGCGCCGCAGGCAACGTTACGCGATGGCAGCCGTGCACCGTCAAAAATATAGCCTTTTCGGCCGCTGGCGCTGATGGCACTGGCGCAGGCAGCTACACCATCGATAGCAGCCATGGCCACATCACCACGCCGCAGATCGTGGTGGCCACCGGCGGCCTGTCCATCCCCAAGATCGGCGCCACCGACTTCGGTTACCGCATCGCCCAGCAGTTCGGCCTGCGCATGGTCACCCCCCGCCCGGCCCTGGTGCCCCTGACCTTCGACAGCGAAGCCTGGGCACCGTATGCCCATCTGTCCGGTCTGGCGCTGCCGGTGCAGATCGAGGTGGGTGCCAAAAAAACCAAAACCGCCTTCCTGGAAGACCTGCTCTTCACCCACCGGGGCCTCAGCGGCCCGGCCGTGCTGCAAATCTCCAGCTACTGGCGCGAGGGCACCCCCATCCGCCTGAACCTGGCCCCCGAGGTCGACCTGCCCCCCGCCCTGGCGCGCGCCAAGGCCACCTCGCGCAAGCTGATTGCCAATGAACTCGCCCAGCTCGTCCCCTCGCGCCTGGCCGATGCCTGGGCCGGCCAGGACCCTGCCTGGCAAAAACCCATCTGCGATGCCACCGACAAGGCCCTGGCCCAGTTGGCCGAAAAACTCGCCCGCTGGGAGCTCTCCCCCAACGGCTCGGAAGGCTACAAAAAAGCCGAAGTGACTGCCGGGGGTGTGGACACGCGGGATTTGTCGTCGCAGACGATGGAGTCCAAGCAGCCGGGGCTGTTTTTCATTGGCGAGGTGGTGGATGTGACCGGGTGGCTGGGGGGGTATAACTTCCAGTGGGCCTGGGCGAGTGGGTTTGCTTGTGGGGGGGCGTTGAGGGTAGCTTCAACCTAAACGGCGTATTGACAACAGCTACACATCACCTAAAATCGTATATCTATCGTCCACACACCAGGAGATCCCCATGCGTGACGCCCCCATCAACCTGCGCGCCCTACCCGCCCAGCGCGACCTGATCGACCAGGCGGCGGTTTTGCTGGGCAAGAACCGCTCGGACTTCATGCTGGAGGCCGCCTGTGAACGCGCCCAGGCGGTGGTGCTGGACCAGGTGTTTTTTGGCCTGGACGCAGACCGCTTCCAGGCCTTCACCGCCCTGCTGGATGCACCTGCCAGCCCCAACCCTGGGCTGGCGCGGCTGATGGAGGTGCAGCCTCCTTGGGATAGCAAAGCCGCATGAGTTTGCAGTTGTCAGCCCCGCAGCCGCTGACTGCAAACCACCAACTCCGCCAGTTTGCCTGCGGCGAGGCCTCGCTGGACGACTGGCTCAAGCGCCGGGCCCTGACAAACCACCTCAGCGGAGCCAGCCGCAGCTTTGTGGTGGCCAACCCGGAAGGCCAGGTTTTCGGCTACTACGCCCTGGCCGCCGGTGCCGTGGCGCACCAGGATGCCACCAGCGCGGTGCGGCGCAACATGCCCGACCCGGTGCCCGTGATGGTACTGGCCCGGCTGGCGGTGGATCAGCGCGCCCAAGGGCTGAAGCTGGGTGCCTCGCTGTTGCAAGATGCCGTGAACCGGGCGCTGGCGGTTGCGCAGAACGCCGGTGTACGGGCGCTGCTGGTCCATGCGCTGAACGAACCGGCCAGGGCGTTTTATGCGCACTATGGATTTCAGGGCTCGCCTTTGCATCCGTTGACATTGATGTTGCGGCTCAGCGTTTGAAATTGGGTTGCTTGCTTCGCAGTGACGCTCAAGGCCCCGGCGGCCACATCCGCGCCGCATGCAGCACCCGCAGTACCCGGACCTGCACGTCCACCACGTCGTAAATGAGGATGTAATTGCGGTGCACCACCAGCTCGCGCGTGCCTGGCACGCGGCCCGGTCGACCCAGGCCGGGATGGTCGATCAGGTAGGCGGCTTTTTGGGAAAACAAGGTGTCCAGATCGATAGCCGCTATTGGGTTATCGGCAGCGATGTATTCCCGGATGGCTTTACGGTCCTGGTGGGCGGGCCGGGTCCAAACCAATTTCACGCGCCAGAACCTTGTGCCTTCCGCCGGGTTTGTTCACGCCAGGCCAATGCCTCTGCTTCCACCTCTTCGGAGGAGAGCACATCGCCCGCGTTCGCCGCGTACACGCCCAATTGCACCTGTCTTTGAAACCACGCGTCGTGTGCGCTGGCTTCCTGCTGCTGCTTCACAAAATCGCGCATAAAGTCGCGCAAAAGCTGGGCACCACTGCGGTCGCGCCCCTTGGCAGCAGTGGAGAAATCGTCTTTCAACGCGGCATCTACCCGGAAGGTAAAAGTGGCTTCGGTCATGGCAGCCTCCATGTGTTACAAACAAAGTGCATTTTGGCACGTATAAGCCCCCCTGACACCACCCCATGATCGCCTCCCTCCCCATGTACCTGTCCCACCCCGCAGGCAGCGCCGCGCTGTGGCGCACCATCGCCCGGTCCCTGCAGCAAGCGGGGGTGGGCGATGTACCTGCCGAATTGACGGTACCCACCAACGCCGACCTCACCGCCCATTGGCTGGGGCCCGACCTGCTGCTGAGCCAATGCTGCGGCTACCAGATGGTGGATGCGCTGGAGGGGCGGGTGCAACTGGTGGGCGCGTTGCGCTACACCGCGCCGGGCTGCGACGGCATCAATTACAGCAGCCACCTGGTGTGTCGCGCCGACGACCCGGGGAGCAGCCTGGAGGCTTTTCGCCACCGGGTGGCGGCTTTCAACTCCATCGATTCGCAGTCGGGCTACCGCAGCCTGCGCGACATGGTAGTGCCGCTGGCGGAAGGTGGGCGGTTCTTTGCCAAGGCCATGGCTTCGGGCGCGCACGTCGATTCGCTGGCCCTGGTGCGCAGCGGGCAGGCGGATATTGCGGCGATCGACTGCATCAGCTTTGCGCAGTTCCAGCGCTACCAAACCGAGGTGGTGGAAGGCATCCGCATCCTGGGCCGTACCGCGTCGGCTCCGGGCACGCCACTGATCACCGCCCTGGGCACCCCGCCCGCACTGCTGGCCCTGCTGCGCCAGAGCCTGCACCAGGCGATGGCCGACCCGGCCCTGGCCGCCACGCGGGCGGAGTTGTTGATCGGCGGATTTGAAGTGGTCGATGCGGCCGCCTACGCGGGGATGAAAGACATGGACCAAAAAGCCAAGGCGCTGGGGCTGGCAGGGCTGTAATGCTGAATTTATAGAAAATAAGCCTCTAACGCTTATTCCATAAGCACGAGCAGCTACTGTAAATATAGCAATCCGCTACACCCGCAGTTCCCGCGCCAGCGCCCCCAGCCGCTGCACCAGTGGCGCAAACAGCTCGGCCGAGGTGTTGCCGTAGCCCAGCACCAGCCCGTTGTCCTGCGGCTGCGGTTGCAGCGCAAAGCCGGACAGCGGGGTGGGCGCGATGCCGTAACGCTGGGCGGCCTGGGCGATGGCGGCATCGGGGTATTCGCTGGGCAGGCGCACGGTGAGGTGCAGGCCGCAGTGGCCGCCTTCGATGCGGTGGGGCACGCCCAGGTGCTGGGTCAGGGCCTCGCGCAGGGCCTGCTGGCGGTCGCGGTAGAGGCGGCGCATGCGGCCCAGGTGGCGGCTGAACTGGCCGCTTGCGATGAACTCGGCCAGGGCCAGCTGCTCAAAGCGGTGGCCGCCGCGCAGCATCTCCTGCAGCGGGGTGCGGGTGGGCTCCAGCAGGGCCTCGGGCAGCACCAGAAAACCCAGGCGCAGGGACGGAAACATGGTTTTGCTGAAGGTGCCCAGGTACAGCACCGGGGCCTGCGCCACCAGGCCCTGCATCGCGCCGATGGGCTCGCCCGCGTGGCGGAATTCGCTGTCGTAGTCGTCCTCCAGGATCCAGGCCCCCTGGGCGCGGGCCTGGGCGATCAGGGCCAGGCGGCGCGCCACCGTCAGCACGGCCCCCACCGGGTACTGGTGCGAGGGCGTGGTGTAGACCAGGCGCGGCGGCTGGCGGGCCCAGTCGGCCTCGGTGGCGAGCAGGCCGTCGGCATCCACCCGCAGCGGCACGATGCGCAGGTCGCCGCCCTGCATCGCCACCTTGGCACCGCGGTAGCCGGGGTCTTCCACCCAGGCGGTGTCGCCGGAGTTGGACAGCAGGCGCACACACAGGGCCAAGGCTTCTTGCGCGCCTTCGGTGATCACGATTTGCTCCGGCGCGCAGCGCACACCACGGGCCACGGCCAGGTGCCGGGCGATGGCGGTGCGCAGTGCAGGCTCACCCAGCGGGTCGCCGTAGCCCAGGGCGCTGGGCCCGGCGCGGCGGATGGCCTGGTCGCAGGCGCGCCGCCAGGCGGCCAGCGGAAAGTGCGACAAGGCCGGGATGCCGGGCCGCAAGGCGTTGCCGGTGGCGCTGGGCGGCACGGTGGGGCGGATCTGCGCCAGCCGCCGTGCCGTGACCGGGGGCGCGGTGGGCTCCCGCGCCACGCGGGGCCGGGCCGGGCGGCTGCCAGACAAGGCCGCCACCCGCGTGCCCTGGCGGTCTTGCTGCACATAGCCCTCGGCCGCCAGATGCTCGTAAGCGGCGGTGACGGTGTTGCGCGAGATGGACAGCACTTCGGCCAAGCCGCGCGAGGCGGGCAGGCGGCTGCCGGGGGCCAGGCGGTTGTCCAGAATGGCGGTTTTCAGGCGGTGGTGCAGCTGGCGCTGCAGGGGCGCGGCGGCGCTGTCTTTGTCCAGCGGAGTGTCAAACAAGGCGTGGGGGGTCATCATGGCACCATGAAATGCAGGGTTTGTGGTGCTTTTCATGCAGCCACGGATGGCGTAACTTTAGTCTTTTAGCCACCCAGACCGCACCATGCCCACCACCAACACCTACGACCAGCCTATCGGCGATGCCCTGCCCGTCTGGACGGCCCGCGCCCTGCCCGCACCCGCCCCCCTTCCGGGGCGCTTTTGTCGCCTGGAGCCGCTGGATGCCGCCCGCCACGCCGACGACCTGTTCGCCGCCTACAGCCAGGCCCCGGATGGCCGCGACTGGACCTACATGCCGGTGGGCCCGTTTGCCACCCTGGCCGACTACCGCGCCCATGCCACGCAGGCGGCGGTAGCCCCCGGATTCCTCCACTACGCGGTGATCGACCTGCGCACCGAGCGCGCCGTGGGCACGCTGGCGCTGATGCGCATGGACCCGGCCAACGGCGTGATCGAGGTGGGCTTTGTGGCGTTCTCGCCCCTGCTCAAACGCACGCCGATTTCCACCGAGGCGCAGTTTTTGCTGATGCGGTACGCCTTCGACGGCCTGGGCTACCGGCGCTTTGAATGGAAGTGCGACAGCCTGAACGCGCCGTCCATGGTGGCGGCCAAACGGCTGGGTTTCCAGTACGAGGGCATCTTCCGCCAGGCCGTGGTGTACAAGGCGCGCAACCGCGATACCGCCTGGTTTTCCATCATCGACATCGAATGGCCGGTGCTGCGCTCGGCCTTTACGCAGTGGCTGGCGGCGGACAATTTTGACGCGCAGGGGCAGCAGCGGCAGTCGCTTACACAACTGCGTTCACTATCGGTTTGATAGCTGCTTGCGCTTACCCCATGAGCGCTAGCGGCTTATTTTTTATATATTCAGCGCGCGTAGGCTTTGCTGTAGCGCGCTTCCAGGCGGCGGTGCACCGCGTATTCGTAGACCAGGCACAGCGACCAATAAATCATCGCCGCCAGCAGGTAGAAGGTGAAGGGCTTGAAGGTGGCCGAGATCACGTCGTTGATGATCTTCAGCAGCTCGGCCACGGTGATCACCGACAGCACCGAGGTGTCTTTGAACAGGCCGATCAAGGTGTTGCTGATGCCCGGAATCGCCAGCCGCAGCGCCTGGGGCGTGACCACGTAGCGCAGGGTCTGGAATTGGGTCAGCCCCAGGCTCAGGCCCGCGCTCCACTGGCCGTGGGTGATGCCGTTGAGCGCCCCGCGCAGCGTCTCGGACAAATAAGCGCTGGCGTTGACGATCAGCACCAGGGTGCCAATCACCACCAGCGGCAGGTCCAGCCCCATGGAGCCGATCCCAAAGTAAATCAAGAATGCCTGGATCAGCTGCGGCGTGCCGCGCATGAAGCTCACGTACAGACTGAACAGCCCCGCCAGCACCGGGACTTTTTCAAACCGCGCCCAGGTGATGAACAGCGCCACCGGCAGGCCAAACACCATGCCCAGCAAGGCGTAGCCAATGGTGTAGGCCGTGCCCCAGGCGATGAGCGGCGCGGAATCCCAGATGGGTTGGAGGTAGTCGATCACAAAAGTAGGCCTAGCAAGAAAAACGCCCGCTGGTGGGCGGGCGCATTGTCACAGGAATTGGCTTTGGGTTACTTGGATGCGTCCACGCCAAACCATTTCATGGAAATCTTGGCGTAGCTGCCGTCCTTGACCAGCTCGCCCAGGGCCTTGTCCAGCGCGTCTTTCAGCTTGGGGCTGCCCTTGCGGAAGGCGATGCCCTGCTTTTGCGGGTTGTCCAGCAGCACGGTGGACGGGCGCAGGGGCAGCTTGGCTTCCTGGATCATGTAGGGCACCAGCAGGCGGTCGTTCAGCGCGGCATCGATGCGGCCATTGGCCAGGTCTTGCAGGTTCAGCGGCGCGGAGGTGTAGGCCTTGATGTCGATACCGCCCACCTTGGCCAGGGTTTCGGCATAAATGCTGCCCTGGCCCGCGCCGACCTTCTTGCCCTTGAGGGCATCCAGGTTGGCGTACTCGGCCTTGTCGTCCTTGCGCAGGATAATTTGCGCGAACGACACGGTGTAGGGCACCGAGAAGTCAAATTCCATGGCGCGCTTTTCGGTCATGGTGACCTGCGACACCACCAGGTCGTACTTGCCCACCTGCAAACCGGCCAGGATGGTGGCCCATTCGGTGGCCACGAACTCGGGCTTCACGCCCAGCTTGGCGGCGATGGCGTTGGAGATGTCCACGTCAAAACCCTGCAGCGCGCCGGTTTTGGCATCCTTGAAGTTGAACGGCGGGTAGGTGCCTTCCATGGCGATCTTCACCACGCCTTTGGACTTGATGGTGTCGAGCAGGTCGTCGGCCAGGGCCGCATGGGCCAGACCGAAGCACAGTACTGCGGCGCAGATTTTTTTCAGCATGGAATACCTTTGAAACGAGGGGTGGAAGTGAGCGGGCTGCAGCCGGTGCCAGCCAGCATGTGCAAACATTCTAGCCACCGGTTTGCATACATTTCAGAAGCTTGGCTGGCATTGAATATGCTTATGTGAATAATTCAGTTGCGCTATCCCAGTGAAGTCCATTAGCATCACCTGTCCATACTACCCTATACAAGTACCGCCATGACCCGCCCCAGCGACGCAGCATCCCACGGCTTTGAATGGCCGACCTGGCTTTTGGCGGCATGTGTGTACCTGGGCTGGGGTCTGGTGGTGGGCTACTGGTCGGTGTTGGGTGCCGGCTGGGGCAGTGCTGCGTTGCTGCTGCTGACCTGCTGGTACATGAGCCTGCAGCACGAACTGGTGCACGGCCACCCCACGGCATCGCCCAAGATCAACCGCCTGCTGGGCCTGGCGCCGTTGGCCGTGTGGTACCCGTTTGACCTGTATCTGCATAGCCACCTGGTCCACCACCAGGACGAGCACCTGACCCGCCCCGGCATCGACCCCGAAAGCAACTACCTCACCGCCGCCCAGTTTGCCGCCCTGCCCGCCTGGCAAAAGCTCTGCTGGCGCTGGCAGCGCTCGGTGCTGGGCCGCCTGGTGGTGGGTCCGGCGCTGGCCATCGTGCCCACCTGGGCCGATATCGTGCGCAAGCCGCTGCGCGGCGACTGGTCGCAAACCGCCAGTTGGGCCGAGCACCTGCTGCTGCTGGCGGGCATGCTGTGGGCCTTGCAGCACTGGGCCGGTATCCACCCGCTGCACTACCTGCTCATCACCTACCCGGCGCTGGGCCTGGCCATGCTGCGCTCGCTGTACGAACACCGCCCGGCCGACCGCCCCGCGCACCGCATCGCCATCAACGAGGCAGGCATCTTTTGGCGCCTGCTCTACCTGAACAACAACTTCCACGTGGTGCACCATGAAACGCCCACCATGCCCTGGTACCGGCTGCGCACCACCTACCTGGCTGACCGCGCGGGCTACCTGCGGCGCAACGGCGGCTTTCTGGTGCCCGGCTATGGCCATCTGGTGCGCCGGTTTGCGCTGTCGCCCATCGATTCGCCGGTTTTGCCCGAAGAACTGGTGCTGCACCCCAAGAGCCACGCTACACACTGACACGCACTGCATCCGATGCTGAGTTCTTTCCCGATGTACGCGGCCGGGTCGGCAGCCAATGCGGCGCTATGGCAATCTGTGGCCGCGCAGTTGAACCTCCCCGCCACGCTGGCGCAGCCCACCGATCTGCTGGCCCACTGGCTGGACCCGAAACTATTGCTCAGCCAAACCTGCGGCTACCCCCTGACCCACGCGCTGGCCGGGCGGGTGCAACTGGTGGGCGCTTTTAGCTACACCGCCCCCGGCTGCGACGGCCTGCGCTACCGCAGCCAGCTGGTGTGCCGCAGTGCCGATGCCGGGCTGCCGCTGGCCGGGTTCCGGGGCCGCACCGTGGCCTACAACTCGGAAGACTCGCAGTCGGGCCACAACAGCCTGCGGGCACTGGTAGCCCCGCTGGCGCGCAACGGCCATTTTTTTGGTAACGCCGTGGCCACCGGCTCGCACCACGCCTCGGTAGAGAGCGTGCGCAGTGGCAAGGCCGACCTGGCCGCCATCGACTGCGTCACCCTGGCGCTGCTGCAGCGTGACCAGCCTGAGGCGGTGCGCGGTGTGCAGGTCTGCGGCCACACCGCACCGGCCCCGGGCCTGCCGCTGATCACATCCATAGAGACTCCGCGCGAGCTGCTGCTCGCCCTGCGCCAGGCCCTGCAGCACGCCATGCGCGACCCGGCCCTGGCCGATGCCCGCGCGGCGCTGCTGATCCAGGATTTCGCCGAGATCCCGCTGGCCGACTATGATGCCATCACCCAGATGGAAGCACGCGCAAATCGGGCAGGTTACAGGCTATAATCCAAGGCTTTGCTGGCAAACCCCTGCTGCCTGATCAATTTAATAGCAGGGGAACACCGCAGATGTTGCGTCCAACGGCCTGATCTTCCTTTCGACAAGACCTGCACCTAAATCGGAACCCATTCCTGTCATGACAACCATCCGTGTAAAAGAAAACGAACCCTTTGACGTCGCCCTGCGCCGTTTCAAGCGCACCATTGAAAAGCTCGGCCTGCTGACCGACCTGCGTGCGCGCGAGTTCTACGAAAAGCCCACCACCGAGCGCAAGCGCAAGAAGTCGGCCGCTGTCAAGCGCCACTACAAGCGCGTGCGTTCCATGCAGCTGCCTAAAAAGCTGTACTAATTTGCATGGACTCGGGTGCAGAGCATCCCGAGCCATGAAAGTTGTTACACGCTAAGCGCCTTTTCAAACTGTCCGCAGTTTGACAAGCCCGCCCAGGGACGCCAGGGCGGGCTTTTTGACTTTTAGGCTCACCCCCAGGCTCCAGTACTGCGCACTTTCCTCCAACCCCCTTGCAGGGGGCAACACCAGTGGCCCGGCAAAGCCGGTTCCACGGTGTTTCTGGAAAGCTCACGTTATGGCTGCGACATGGGGGACGTAATTGGCTTTCAAATACCAGGAATCACAATGTCCCTCAAAGAACAAATCACCGAAGACATGAAAACCGCCATGCGGGCCAAGGACAGCGTTCGCCTGGGCACGGTGCGCCTGCTGCTGGCCGCCTTGAAGCAAAAAGAGGTGGACGAGCGTGTGGTGCTGGACGACGCAGCCGTGGTCGCCATCGTCGACAAGCTGATCAAGCAGCGCAAGGACTCCATCGATGCCTTCACCAAGGCCGAGCGTGCCGACCTGGCCGACATCGAAAAAGCCGAGTTGACCGTACTTTCCGCCTACCTGCCCCAGCGCCTGGATGCCGAGCAGGTGGCAGCCGAGGTGCGCACCCTGGCCGCAGCCATGGTGGCCGAACTGGGCCGCGCCCTGGGTGCGGGCGACATGGGCAAGCTGATGGGTGCCGCCAAGGCGCAATTGGCGGGCAAGGCCGAGATGGGCCAGGTATCGGCTGCGGTGAAGGCCGCACTGGCAGGGTAAGCCTCAAGCCAACCGAATGGCATGCTGTCGCGTTAACACAAGAGTGATCACTCTCGCAAACGTCGTAAAAGCCATGCCGTCTACCTTTTTGCAAAAAGCCGCCCACCTGCTGGGCGCGCTGGTCATTGCTCTGGCCACCACCCACGCCCTGGCGCAAGCCGCCCCGCCGGGCCGGATAGCGCGCCTGAGCCTGATGGAAGGCGGGGTCAGCTTGGCAGCGGCCGGTAGCGACGAGTGGAGCCCGGCCGAATTCAACCGCCCCCTGACCAGCGGCGACCGGCTGCAAACCGCGCCCGGCGCACGGGCCGAGTTGCACAGCGGCTCCACCGCCTTGCGCCTGAATGGCCAAACCGCGCTGGAAATCAGCGAACAAGACGACAACAACACCCGCCTCACCCTGACCCAGGGCAGCTTGGCCCTGCGGGTACGCAACCTCTACCCCGGCGAAACCCTGGAGGTCAACACCCCCAACCTGGCCTTCACCGCCAGCGAGCCCGGTGAGTACCGGCTGGATGTGGATGCCAGTTTTGGCACCACCGCTGTTACCGTGCGCAGCGGCAGTGCCGTGGTGTACGGCGAAAACGGCGCGTCGCGCACCTTGGGCAGCCAGCAGCAGGCTCGCTTCTTTGACCGCAAACTGGGCCAGGAAGAGATCCACGCCAACCTGCAACGCGACAACTTCGATCTCTGGACCTTCGCCCGCGACCGGGCCGAGGACCAGTCGCAAAGCGCCCGCTATGTATCCCGCGAGGTCATTGGCTACCAGCAACTGGACGGCTATGGCGACTGGCGCAATGACAGCGCCTACGGCGCAGTGTGGTTTCCGCGCGTCACCGCGGGCCAGTGGGCCCCCTACCAAAACGGCCAATGGCGCTGGGTGGCCCCCTGGGGCTGGACCTGGGTCGATAACGCCCCCTGGGGCTTCGCGCCCTTCCACTACGGGCGCTGGGCGCAGATTGGCGCGCAGTGGGCCTGGGTGCCCGGGCCGATGCAGCAGCGCCCCAGCTACGCGCCTGCCCTGGTGCAGTTTGACGGCCTCCACCGCTTTGACCACGACCGCCGCAACCCGCCGCAAGGCAACTGGACTCCGCTGGCCCCCGGCCAACCCTGGCGGCCGAGCTACCCGCAGTTTCAGCGCCCCAACGACAACCAGAACAACCGCCCCCAGCCACAAGACTGGAACCGCGCCCCGCGCCCCTACAACGACCAGCGACCCATGCGGGTGGAGCCCATGGTGCAACCACCCCCCCCACCGGTCTGGCCACAGCAGCAGGCGATTCCCCATCCACGCCCTGAATTGCGTATGCAGGATACCCCCCGCAACCAGGCCGAGCTGGAGCAGCGGGCGCAAATGCAGCGCCAGCAGCAGATGGACCGCGAACGCCAGCAGCAAGAGCAAAACCGCAACCAGATGCAGCAACAGGGCCAGCGCGAGCAAATGCAGCGCCAGCGCGAGGCCTCGCAACAGCAAATGCAGCAACAGCAGCAAATGCGTGAACAGCAAAACCGCCAGCAGCAGCAACAACAACGTGAGCAAAGCCAGCGCGACGCCCAAGCCCAACAACAGCAGCAAGACCGCCAGCGCGTAGAGCAAGCACGCCCCTTGCCGCGCCCCCAGATGCAGGAACCCCAGCCCGCTTCGCCAGACCCGCGTCGGCGCTTTCCGTTTCCGGGCCAACACCCCGGAGACTGACGCTTGACCGTCAGCTGCTGCCGCGCACCACCAATTCAAAACCGAGGTCTACCGTGCTCTGCGGCACGGTTTCGCCGCGCATCAGGGCCAGCAGCATGCGGGCGGCCTGGGTGCCAATCTCGGCGCGTGGGGTGCGGATGGTGGTCAGTGGCGGCAGCATCTGGTCGCTGCCCGCCAAATCATTGAAACCCACCACCGCAATCCGCTGTGGCACGGCCACCTGCAAACGCAGCGCCGCCAGCAGCCCGCCCTGGGCCAGGTCGTCGTTGCAGAAAAACACCGCATCCACGTCGGGGTGGCGCGCCAGCAGGTCTTCCAGCAAACGCGCGCCCAATGCCATCGAGGTGGGCGCTGGGTCCAGCACCTCCAGCTGCGGGTCGTAGCAACCGGCTGCGCGCAAGGCCGCCCGGTAGCCCTCGGCCCGCTGCATCACCCGCGGGTCGAGTTGGCCCGCCACGTAGGCGATGCGGCGGCGGCCCCGCTGCAGCAAATGCTCGGTGAGGGTGCGTGCCGCGTCCATTTGCGACAAGCCCACGCCGTACACCCCGGGGGTGGGCGCGATCTCCATCAAATGCACGCAGGGCACGCCGCTGGCCGCAATCATCTGGCGGGCGGCATCGCTGCGGTCCAGGCCAGTGACCAGCAGGCCCGCCGGGCGGTGCGCCAGGTAGCTGCGCAAGAGGGCATCTTCTTCGGCGGGCTGGTAGTGCGTGACCCCCATCAGCGTCTGGTAGCCCGCCGGGGCCAGGGTGTTCTGTACGGCCTCCAGCAGCTCCACAAACAAGGCGTTGGACAGCAACGGAATCAGCACCGCCACGTGTGTGCTGCGGGCAGAGGCCAAGGCGCGGGCGGCGGGGTCGGGCACGTAGCCCAGTTGCTGCGCCGCCACCTGCACGCGCTCCACCAGCAGTGGGTCTACCGCCCGCGCGCCGCGCAGTGCCCGGGATGCCGTGATGGCACTGACACCCGCGGCCACAGCCACATCGCTGAGGGTGGCGCGGCCCGTGGCGCGGCGGCGCAGAGGAGGGTTGGAGGGGCTGTCCATGGGATTTGGACGCGATTCTAACCACGCCACCCACCGCTGGAACGCCTTCCACACGCCCCCAAATAAACGGCTGAGGCTGGTGAAAACCCTGAGCGCGAATGGCCTGCATCGCCTTTAGGATAGCGCTGTCCAAATTTGCAAACCGCAAACCTGGATTTTCCGCAGGCCCTGCGTTCACGTGGTGGCCTGCATTTTTCAACCTTTTTGGGATAGCGCTGTCCAACATGGTTTCTCTGGTTGTTATGGGCGTTGCCGGATGCGGCAAATCCAGCTTGGGCCACGCAGTCGCCCTGGCGCTGGGCTGGCCGTTGGTGGAGGGGGACGATTTCCACCCCGCCGCCAACGTGGAAAAAATGCGCGCCGGCATTCCGCTGGTCGATGCCGACCGCGTGGGCTGGCTGGCGCTGCTGGGGGCCGAGTTGCAAGGCCACCCCGGTGGTGCGGTGCTGACCTGCTCGGCCCTGAAAAAGACCTACCGCGACCAGTTGCGCGCCGCCCTGCCCGGCCTGCGCTTTGTGCACCTGGCCCTCAGCATCGATGCCGCCCGCACCCGCGTGGCGCAGCGCGCGGGTGGTCATTACTTCCAGGCGAACCTCGTCGACAGCCAGTTCGCCACGCTCGAGGACCCGCAGGGCGAGCCCGGCGTGCTGACGCTGGATGCCACCCAGACCCTGGCCGAACTTACCCCCCACGCCGTCCGCTGGACGCAGGAGACCCCCGATGCAAAACTCTGAAACCCCACCCGTCCCACCGAAGCTGGTGCGCCTGGCCAATGCCGCCATGGCGCTGTGCCTGGCCGTCATGGCCTCGTCGGTGTTCATCAACGTAGTGCTGCGCTACGGCTTTGGCAGCGGCGTAGCCGCCAGCGAAGAACTCTCGCGCCTGCTGTTTGTGTGGATGGTGTTTATCGGTGCCACCGCCGCCTACCCCATGGGCGAGCACATGGCCTTCACCAGCCTGCTGCTGGCCCTGCGCGACAAGCCCGCCATGCTCACCGCCATGGCGGTGCTGATCCGGGTGCTGGTGGTGCTGGGCTGCGCCTTCCTGGCCTGGGGGGCCTGGCTGCAGGTGGTCGTGGGCCTGGGCAGCCATTCGGTGGTGCTGGGCTATTCCAGCGCGCTGCTGCCCCTGCCCGCCTTTTTGTGCTCTGCCACCATCGGACTGATGGCGCTGTGGGAGCTGGTTCGCAACCAGACGCTGGACCTCGGTCACAGCGTCGAGATGGAGTAATCGCTATGTCCGCAGAAGGTCAAGCTTTCGTCGTTTTCTCGGCAGGCATGTTGCTGCTGATGGGTATCGGCATGAACATGGCGCTGGCGCTGGTGCTTACCGGGGCCGGTATGGCCTGGGTCCTGGGGTTTTGGGATACCCAGCTGCTGGCGCAGAACCTGGTGGCCGGGGTAGACAGCTTTCCGCTGCTGGCCGTGCCGTTTTTCATCCTGGCGGGCGAGCTGATGAACTCGGGTGGCATCAGTCGCCGCATCATCGCCATGGCCCAAGCCTGGGTGGGCCACATCCGCGGCGGCCTGGGCTATGTGGCGATTGGCGCTGCGGTGCTGATGGCCAGCATGAGCGGCTCGGCCCTGGCCGACACCGCCGCGCTGGCCACCATCCTGCTGCCCATGATGCGCAACAACGGCTACCCGCTGCCCGCATCGGCAGGTCTGCTGGCCGCGGGCGGCATCATCGCCCCCATCATTCCGCCGTCGATGCCGTTTGTGATCTACGGCGTGACCACCAACACCTCCATCTCCGCCCTGTTCGTCTCGGGCATCGTGCCTGGCCTGATCATGGGCGTAGGCCTGATCGTGGCCTGGAAACTGGTGCTGCGCAAGATCGACCTGCCCATGGGCCAGCCGCTGCCCCTGGCCGAGCGCGTGCGCGCCACCGGCAAAGCCTTTTGGGCGCTGCTGATGCCCATCATCATCATCGGCGGCATGAAGACCGGCTTCTTCACCCCCACCGAAGCCGCCGTGGTGGCCGCGTTCTACGCCCTCATCGTGGCCCTGTTCATCCACCGCGAAATGCGTGTGCCCGAGCTGTATGCCGTACTGGTGCGGGCCGCCAAGACCACCTCGGTGGTGATGTTCCTGTGCGCCGGAGCCGCCGTGGCCAGCTACATGATCACCCTGGCTGACCTGCCCAGCACCCTATCGAACTGGCTCGGCCCGCTGGTGGACAGCCCGCGCCTGCTGATGGCGGTGATGATGATTGTGTTGGTGCTGATCGGCACCGCACTGGACCTGACCCCCACCATCCTGATCTTCGCCCCGGTAATGCTGCCCATCGCCGTGAAGGCGGGCATCGACCCGGTGTATTTCGGCCTGATGTTTGTGCTCAACGGTGCCATCGGCCTGATCACCCCGCCGGTGGGCACCGTGCTCAACGTGATTGCCGGGGTGGGCCGCCTGCCCATGCACACGGTGATCAAGGGCGTGAACCCCTTCCTCATTACCTACACGCTGATTTTGATTTTGTTCGTCATCTTCCCGCAGATCGTCATCGCGCCGGTGGCGTGGATGCGTTAATTTTTTACCCTAGGAGACACCATGCAAACCCTTCTTCGCCGCACCGCCCTGGCCACTTTGGCCGCCCTCACCCTCGGTGCTGCCACCAGCGCACTGGCACAAGACATCAAACCCCGCCTGATCCGCTTTGGCTACGGCCTGAATGAGCAAAGCAACCAGGGCCGCGCGTCCAAGGTGTTTGCCGATGCGGTAGACAAGGCCTCGGGAGGCAAGATGAAGCTGCGCGCCATCGGTGCCGCCGCCCTCGGCCCCGACACCCAAATGCAGCAGGCCCTGGTGGGCGGCGCGCAGGAAATGATGGTCGGCTCCACCGCCACCCTGGTCGGCATCACCAAGGAAATGGCGCTGTGGGACACACCCTTCCTGTTCAACAACGCCGCCGAAGCCGATGCCGTGCTGGACGGCCCCATCGGCCAGAAAGTCATGGCCAAGCTGCAAGAAAAAGGCCTGGTTGGCCTGGTCTACTGGGAAAACGGCTTCCGCAACCTGACCAACAACAAGCGCCCCATCACCAAGCTGGAAGACATGGACGGCGTGAAACTGCGGGTGATGCAAAACGAGGTCTTCCTCAACAGCTTCAAATCGCTGGGTGCCAACGCCATCCCCCTGCCGTTTAGCGAACTCTTCAGCGCCCTGGAAACCAAGACCGTGGACGGCCAGGAAAACCCGTTCAACACCATCGTCTCCAGCAAGTTCTACGAGGTGCAAAAGTACCTCAGCGTGACCAACCACGTCTACAGCCCCTGGATCGTGCTGGCCAGCAAGAAGTGGTGGGACGGCTTGAGCAAGGACGAGCAAAAAGTGCTGCTCGACGCCGCCAAAGCCAGCCGCGACTTCGAACGCAAGGACACCCGCGATGAAGCGGCCAAGGCCCTGGCCGACCTGAAGTCCAAAGGCATGCAAATCAACGAACTGGCCCCCGCCGAGACCGCCCGCATGCGCGACAAACTCACCAAGATCAATGCCCAGGTTGCGACCAATGTGGGCATGGAGCTGTGGCAGGAAACGCAGGCCGAGCTGGCCAAGAAGCGCGGCAAGTAAGCCAACCCAGGCCCGCACGCAAAAACGCCACCAGCTATTATTTTAATAGCTGGTGGCGCTTATGCAAAGGGGGCGGATTCAAGTCCAAGTGCAACACAAGGATCATTGAATGGTAGCGTGCTGGGGATGGTGTTTGAGCAAGAGGTCGCGATAGGCCTCGATAGGCGAGTACGCATTCAATGTCTTACGGGGGCGGTTGTTGATCTCATCGGCAATGGCATCGAGTTGCTCCTGGCTCACATCTGAGAGATCCATGCCTTTGGGCAGGTACTGGCGCACCAAGCCATTGGTGTTCTCGTTGGTGCCGCGCTGCCAAGGGCTGTGGGGGTCGCAGAAGTACACCGCAATGCCGGTGTTGGCGCTGAGCTCCTTGTGGCGCGCCATCTCGCTGCCCTGGTCATACGTCATGCTCTGGCGCATGGGCTGGGCAATGCAGCGCAGCTTGTCTGTGAAAGCCTGCAATACATTGGCCGCACTGGCGGGTTTGGGGTGCGGCAGGTGCACCAGAATCAATAAGCGTGAGGAACGCTCTACCAGCGTGCCTACGGCACTGGCGTTAGCGCGGCCCTTGATCAAGTCCCCCTCCCAGTGGCCGGGAAACAGCCGATCGTTGACCTCGGGTGGGCGAACATGGATGCTGAGCATGTCGGCGCTTCGGGCTTTGCGGTCTATGCCCCGGGTGCGCGGCATGCGTTTGGAGCGTGCATGGCGCAAGCAGGCAATCAGGTCTTTGCGTAGCTCGCCTCGGGGTTGGGCGTAGATGGCGTTGTAGATGGTTTCAAAGGACACGCGTTGGGTCCAATCAGAAGGGGATTGCCGAGCTAAGTGGAGGGAGATCTGCTCGGGTGACCATTTGCGTTTGAGCAGTACGCAGACCTGGGCAAACAAGGCCCCCGTGCGGGCAAGTTTAGGGGCTGGGCGGCAGAGTCTGCGCCTGCGGGTACAGCGCTGATGGGCAAAAGTGCCGCTGTAGGCGAGCAACGGGGCATTGCGCTCGATCTCACGGCTGATGGTGGAAGGCGAGCGGTGAAGCAGTCGGGCAATGGCCCGAATGCCCAAGCCTTGCTCGCGGTACTGCGCCGGCGCGATACGTTCGTCCGACTGAAGTTGCTGGTACTGGGGGACTTTTGTCATTTCTGCACCTTAGTTGAATAAGGTGTTGCACTTCAGATTTGAACCCGCCGGGCGCAGGAGGCAGGAAACGCTAGTGAGACACCACCGCGTCAGCCAGCTGCCTGGCCCGGATCTTCGGACCCAATACCTTTTGAACGCAGTCGGAGATGTGTTTCTTGCCTTGCCTTAGCGAGTCGATTTCTGATCTCGTCAATTGTTCTGAAACCGATGAGGTAATGGGCTTCATTGGCCGTGAGGGCAGAGGGTTCGATTCCGAAGAGTTGGGTGATTTCATGGCCGTACCTCGTTTCTAATTTACGAATGGACTTTGCATCAGGTTTTAAGTGAGGGCTTCTGCCCGCATTCACAAGCACCATAACACCGACGACATATCCACCGTGGGAATAGATGTAGTTGGCCAATTCTGCCAGCGTCCCACCCATATTGCTCACATCGTCTACCAAGACATATTGTCCCTGTGCCAGCACCGCACCTTCGAACTGCGCTCGCAAGGCCATGCGTTCCATCGGATCTGCACCTGTGTGAAAGACCCGCGTCGTCTGCACAATGTCAGTGTCGGCGGTTGCCATTCTCACCAACGCGCACACCTCCGCTAGCACCTGGGGAATCGCATTGTCGCCACTGGCCTCTTGGGCGTGCGGCGCAACAAAAATGCAGTGGGATGGAAACCGATGCGTGTATTCAACGATAGACATCGCAGCCAAATCCCAGACCAGATTCATAGCTGCGGAAATATCTCCTGCTTTGGCAGCCTGGTAGTCTCTGTGTGCTTTCAGGACGGCAAGGTCACTCAACACAGAGAATGGAATATCCACATCCGCACCGAACCCATGCTGGCGCAGGTGCGAATGGCTGAATGCAGTAGTAGTTGACATATTGGCAGCATATCGCAGTGCGCCCCACGCAAAAACGCCACCAGCTATCATTTCAATAGCTGGTGGCGCTTATGGAATCAGCGCGAGAGGCCTAAAAAGCTTACATCAGCTCCCCGCCACCTTCATCTTGTTGATGAGAATGGAGCCCACGGTTTTGGCCCCATAGTTGTAGGTATCCGCGCCAATCGCCTGGATGCCCTTGAACATGTCTTTCAGATTGCCGGCGATGGTGATCTCTTCCACGGGGAAGGCGATTTCGCCGTTTTCCACCCAGAAGCCGCTGGCACCGCGCGAGTAGTCACCGGTCACGTAGTTCACGCCCTGGCCCATCAGCTCGATGACGAACAGGCCGGTGCCCAACTTCTTCAGCATCGCGTCCAGGTCGTCGCCGGGACGGGTGCGGCTGGAAGTCAGCACCAGGTTGTGCGAGCCGCCTGCGTTGCCGGTGGTTTGCATGCCCAGCTTGCGGGCCGAATAGCTGCTCAAAAAGTAACCTTCGACGCGGCCTGCGTCCACCACGGTGCGGGCCTTGACGCGAACGCCTTCGTCGTCAAACGGCGAGCTGCCTTTGCCGCGCTTCACAAACGGGTCTTCCAGCAGCTGGATGTGCTTGGGAAAGATCTGCTTGCCCATCGAGTCCAGCAAAAACGTGCTCTTGCGGTACAGCGCACCGCCGCTGACGGCCTGCACAAAGCCCCCCAGCAGCCCGGCGGCCAGCGGTGACTCGAACAGCACCGGGCATTCCACCGTGGGGATCTTGCGCGACTTCAGGCGGCTCAGGGCGCGCTGGGCGGCGTAGCGGCCCACGGCTTGCGGCGAGGCCAGTTCCTCGGCGCTGCGCATCGAGCTGTACCACGAGTCGCGCTGCATGCCGCTGCCCTTGCCCGCGATGGGGGCCACCGACAAGGAATGGCGCGAGCTGGCGTAGCCGCCGCGAAAGCCGTTGGTGTGGGCGCTGAAGAAGTGCGACTGCTGGGCCGACACGCCCGCGCCTTCGCTGTTGGTGATGTGCTTGCTGGTCTGCAGGGCCGCAGCCTCGCATTCCATGGCGATCTGGGCCGCGTCTTCGCTGGTGATGGCCCAGGGGTGGAACAGGTCCAGATCGACCTGGCGCTTGGCAATGTTCTTGGCGTCCGGCAAACCGGCAAACGGGTCTTCGGCGGTGAAGCGGGCAATGTCGTACGCCGCCTGCACGGTTTGCTGGATGGCGGCCTTGGAGAAGTCGGAGGTGCTGGCATTGCCCCGGCGCTTGCCCAGGTAGACGGTGATGCCTAGCGATTTGTCGCGGTTGCGTTCCACCGTTTCCAGCGCGCCCTTGCGCACCGAGACGCTCAGGCCGCAACCCTCGGACGCCTCGGCACCGGCGTTGGTGGCACCGAGTTTTTTGGCATGTGCCAGGGCGCTGTCGACGAGCTCTTCAAAGAAGGGACGGCTGTAGGCGAAGCCGGTGGCGGGCTGGCGATTGTCGCTGGCAGAAGGGGAAACTGGTTTTTTCATGTTGGCGGCTATGATACTTGCCACGCAGCCCCCTCTGCTGCACCCCCATCGGATACCCCGCGCACCGCGCGCACTACACACAAAAACATGTCACGCAAACTCACCAAAGGCTACTACGTCCAGGGCAAATTCGTTGCCGAAGGGAGCGAACTGGACATCCAGCTCAAAGCCGAACTCAAGGGCACGGATGCCTCCAGCCGCACCGACCTGAAGAAAGAAAGCGATGAACTGCAAGCCCTGGGCGAAAGCCTGCTGACCCTGCGCCTGGACCTGCTCACCAAGCTGCAACTCACCGAGAAGCTGCATGACGCGGTGCTCGAAGCCAAGCGCATCACCAACTTCGAAGGCAAGCGCCGCCAGATGCAGTTCATCGGCAAACTCATGCGCAAACAAGAGCCCGAAAAGCTCGAAGAAATCCGCGGCGCGCTGAAGATCCAGCACTCGGGCTCGGCGCAGGAAAACCTGGCCCTGCACAAGGCCGAAACCTGGCGCAACCGCCTGATCGCCGAAGACGATGCCGTAGGCGTTTGGATCGCCGAGTTCCCGCAAACCGACTCCCAGCAACTGCGCGCCCTGGTGCGCCAGGCCCGCAAAGACCTGGTGCCCGAAAAGCCCGGTGCCCTGCCCCGCCATGGCCGCGCCTACCGCGAGATTTTCCAGCTGGTGCGCGAGCAGTTGGCCGACATCGACGGCCCGCTGAACGACGGCACCATCGACGAGACAGAAGAATGAGCATCTCCATCGACATGTTCGATCCGGTCAAGATCGGCATCGTCTCGGTCAGCGACCGGGCCAGCAGCGGCGTGTACGAAGACAAGGGCCTGCCCGCCCTGCAAGACTGGCTGACACGCGCCCTGAAGAACCCGATTGAATTCCTCCCCCGCTTGATTCCTGACGAGCAGGCCACCATCAGCGCCACGCTGGTGGAGCTGGTCGACGCTGGTTGCAGCCTGGTGCTGACCACCGGCGGCACCGGCCCGGCCCTGCGCGACGTGACCCCCGAGGCCACCTTGGCCGTGGCCCACAAGGTAATGCCCGGCTTTGGCGAACAGATGCGCCAGATCAGCCTGCAGTTTGTGCCCACCGCCATCCTGTCGCGGCAAACCGCTGTGGTCCGCGACCAGGCGCTGATCCTCAACCTGCCCGGCCAGCCCAAGGCCATCGCCGAGACGCTGGAAGGTCTGCACGAGCGGGGCGTGCCCGGTATCTTTGCGGCCGTGCCCTACTGCATCGACCTGATTGGCGGCCCCTACCTGGAAAGCCATGACGCGGTGTGCAAGGCATTTCGGCCCAAGTCGGCGTTGCGGGCCCTAAAAATATAGCCAAATGAGGCCTCTACGCCCATTCCATCAGCGTAAGCAGCTATCAAAAATAGAGTAAACCTGCCATGCCGATCTACCGATGCAAGCAGTGCAGCTTCGTGGCGGAAGACGCGTCCACCCCGGTAGGCGACACCATCGCCTGCGCCCGCTGCGGCACACCCTGCGTGGTCTACGGCACGGTGTTTTTTGTGGAGAGGCTGGTCAAGCGCTACGCTGCAGCAATGCGCGACATCAAGGCCCTGCAGGCACTCGACAGCGCCGACCTCCCCACGGCACCCATTTCCCCAGCCCCGTACACCCTGCCCGCCACCCTGCTCCCCACGCTAGCCGACCAAGACAGCCAGCACACCGCCCCCCTCACCGCCTGGTTCGCCGCCCGCCAGATCGACATCCGCTTCGAGCACGCCCAGGTCGATACCCACGGCTATTTCGACGACGCAGCGCGCCAGATCGGCGCGCAGTACAACCGGTTTGCCGAGCTGATAGAACGCATTGGCTACGCCTACCGCAACAGCCACACCGTGGTGCACCTGGACCTGAGCAGCCAGGCCCCGCAGGATGCGCAGGCCGTCAACGCCCTGTGCGGCTGGCTGTATGTGCGCAGCTTCTTTGCCCGCTACCACTACCAAAAGCCCGAGAAAACCATCCAGCTGACGCTGCGCCCGTCCGTCACCATCCGCGACTTCTTCGACGGCGGCTGGCTGCAACGGGCGGTATTTTTACGCCTGCAAGACCTGTTCACCCACCGCGCACCCGGCTATGCGTGCGCCCGCAGCGCCAAGCTGGTGCCCAGCCACGAGGTGCAGCACACGGTAGACGTGCTGTTCCTGTCGCCAGGCCAGCCGCCGGTGTGCGTGGCCTGCACTACCGGCGCATCCCGCAGCGACATCGACACCTGCCTGCGCCTGCGCCACCGCCTGGGCCTGGACCGCAGCCGCTTCATCCTGTGCGCCGCCGACCTCAGCGACGCGCAAGCCGCCGGTCTGTCGGCCCTGCACGCACTGAGCTTTGTGAACCTGGCTTCGCTGGGCCCGCACGTCGCCCACCTTCTCTAGAAAGACCCCCATGCACATCCAGAAAATCGCCGCCTTCTCCGACGGCCCCAGCGGCGGCAACCCGGCCGGTGTGGTGCTGGCCGACGCACTGCCGCCCGATGCCGACATGCAGCGCATTGCCGCACAGGTGGGCTTTTCTGAGACCGTGTTCGCCACACCGGTGGGCGACGGCTGGCGCGTGCGCTACTTCTCGCCCGAGAGCGAAGTCGCCTTCTGCGGCCACGCCACGATTGCGCTGGGCGCGGCCCTGGCGCTGCAGCAGGGCGACGGCGTATTTGCGCTGGCGCTGAACCACGCCCAGATCACCGTCGAAGGCCGCCGTGAAGATGCCACCGTGCAAGCCGCGCTGCAGTCCCCTCCTACCCGCAGCCAGCCCGCCGCGGCAGCGCTGGTGGATGCCGCACTGGCGCTGTTCGGCTACACGGCGGACCACCTGGACCCGCGCATCCCGCCCGCCCTGGCCCACGGCGGTGCCGACCACCTGGTGCTGGCGCTCAAAACCCGCTCCGCCCTGGCCGCCATGCACTACGACCTGGCCGCGGGCCGTACGCTGATGCGCGACGCAGGCCTGACCACCATCGTGCTGGTGTTCGCCGAATCCGCCCAGCGCCTGCACACCCGCAACGCCTTTGCCTCGGGCGGCGTGCTGGAAGACCCCGCCACCGGGGCCGCCACCGCCGCCTTATCCGGCTACCTGCGCGACATCGCCTGGCCGCATGGTGGCCGCATCGACGTGGTGCAAGGCGAAGACATGGGCATGCGCTCACTGCTGCGGGCCGAACTGTCCGACACGCCAGGCAGCTCGGTGCGCGTGTCCGGCACGGCGCGGGTGATGGCGGACTAGATTGCTATTGAAAAAAGAGCTGCTTGTGCTGGCCAGCCGCTATGTATGCGGCAACAAGCCGCTGCCCGGCAGGTACGGCTGGCTGGGCAGGTTTTCGGCACAGAACAGGCGGAACTCGTTCGGCCCGGACACGGGTTTTTGCGCCAGCCATTTGTTCTGGAACAGCAGGTGCTGCATGCCCGAGAGCACCTGGCCATCCGGGTCCTGGTCGATCACCAGGTCCATCGCGCCCTGCTGCAGCCAGCGGCGGTGCTCGTCGGACAGTTCGTGCCCTATCCACACCACCTGGCCGGTCAAACCATGGCGCTGCAGGGCCTGGTGGATGCCCGCCGATCCCGCACCGCTGTGGTAAATGCCCGCCAGCGGGCCCTGCTTGCAGGCGGCATCAACGGCCTGGAAGGCCTGGTCGGGGTCGTCGAAGCAGGGGACGGCGGGAGCGCAGGGGAACTGGCCCCATTTTTCCTGCACCACGTCCAGAAACCCGGCGGTGCGGTCGCGGTGGGCGCGGAAGTGCAGGTCGTTGGTGAGCAGCAGCAAACGTCCACCTTGCCGGGCGAATCGCCCGATGAAGTGCCCGGCGGTGCGGCCTGCGTGCAGGTTATCTATGCCCGCGTAATGCAGGCGTGACACATCGCTGATGTCGCTCATCAAGGTGACCACCGGTACGCCTTGCTGGCTGACCTGTTGCACGGCGGCGCGCAGCACCGGGGTGTCGTGCACGGCCAGCAGCAGGCCGTGGCGGGGATGCGGGGGCTGGCGGATGAACTGCGCGGTGCGTTCGTCGTCGCCGGGCGCAAACGTGTGGCGGTGCACCACGATGCGCCGGTCCAGCAGCGGCATAAAGCGCTCCAGGGCCAGCTCCATGCGCCGGAAAAACGGGGTCTGGCTGCGTGCAAACACGACATCCAGCCGGGTCAGGCCCCGGTGCACCTCGGGCATCAGGCGCGGCACGGCAAGCTGCTGCGCTGCGCGGATAACCTTTTCGCGCGTGGCGGTGGAGACGCTGCCCCGGTCGTTCAGCACCCGGTTGACAGTGGCCGGGCTGACCTGGGCCAGCGCGGCAATGTCGATAAAGCGGGCGCTGGATTTTCTACGGGGTGCGGGCATGTCGGGCATGCCCGCACTGTAGATCAGGCAGGCTGTGCTTCTTTTTTGCGGGCTGCCGCCACGGCCTTCGTCAGGTAGGCCATGCTGGAGGCCAGTTGCTGCTCGATCTCGGCCTCGGACGCGGCGGCGATTTCTTCGGCGAAGGGCTCGAACGACACAAAGCCTGCATAGCCTGCGTCCAGCAGGGTGCCGAGCTGGGCAGCGTTGCCCAGGCGGTCGCTGGCACCTACCAGCACGCGGTGGTTGTCGCGCATCTGGTTGGGGGTGAGGGCGGTGTCTTCCACACCCGAGATGTGGATGAGGCCGGTGTGCTCGGGGAAGAACAGGCCTTCGCCCGCGAGGTGGTGGTGGAAGGTGTCGTGCACCAGTTGGAAGGTGCTGCCGCCGCCGATTTCGTCGATGGCGCGCACGGCTTGCGACTTGCGGCGCACGGCGCATTCTTCGAAACCCAGGGGTTCCACCAGACCGACCAGTTTGGCGGCTTCCAGCAGGGGCTTGAGCTGGGTCAGGGCGTTGACCAGGTCCAGGTGGCGCTGGTCGGGCGTGCGGTGGTCGCGCAGGTCGTTGGTGGGGCACAGCACCAGGGCTTCGGCACCGCAGGCCACTGCGTAGGCAATCATCTCTTGCGCTTCCGCCAGGCGCTTGGCATCGAACTGGTCGAAGCGCTGTAGCGCGTTGATGGAGCGGATGGTCAGGCCCTGGGTCTTGGCGGCAGCGCCAATATCGGCGGCCTTGGCACCGTTGACCATTTCAGCGTCGGGCAGGTCGTTGCGGATTTCGATGGCAGCCACGCCCAGGCGCTTGGCCATGGCGGCAAAGGCAGCGAAGGGGATGCGCGGTGCGCTGATGCGGTTGATGGAAAAAGGGATGGCTTGTGTCATGGGGTTTGTCTCCTGGAAAAAATGGGCTTGTCGGTGGACGGGTCTGGCCGCCACTGTAGACAAGCCGGGCCCGCTTGGCAGCCGGTTTTTTGACCATTTATGGTCATTTCTAAGGGTTTACCTTGAAGTTAAATTCGAATTTAAATTTTTTTGGAAAATTATTTTCGTTTGTCGAAAATCCCCGTATAGTCCGGCATCTTGGTTCCCGCCGTTGCCCTGTTCAGGCGGATTTTTTGTGTTTTCTTCTCTGGTAAACCCTATGAAAAACGTTGCTGTATTCGGTGCCGGTCGCATTGGCCGCATCCACTCCTCCAATATCGCCGCACTGCCCGGTGTCAAGCTGCAAGCCGTGTGCGACCCGGTGCCCGCCGCCGCTGCCGACCTGGCGCAGCAACTGGGTGCCCAGGTGTCCACTATCGAAGCCGTGCTGGCCGACAAGAGCATTGACGCCGTGGCGATCTGCTCGTCCACCGCCACCCACAGCGACCTGATCACCCGCGCCGCCGCCGCGGGCAAGCACATCTTTTGCGAAAAACCGGTGGATTTGTCGGTACCCCGCGCCGTGGCCTGCGCCGAAGCCGTCAAGGCCGCCGGTGTGGCCTGCATGATCGGCTTCCAGCGCCGTTTCGACCCCACCTTCAACGATGCCAGCCGCCGCCTGGCCGCCGGAGACATCGGCAAGCCCGAGATGCTGATCATCACCAGCCGCGACCCCGGCGCGCCCCCGGCCGACTACATCAAGGCCTCCGGCGGCATCTTCCGCGACATGCTGATCCACGACCTGGACGTGTTCCGCTGGATCCTGTGCGCCGACGGCGACGAAGCCGTTTGGCTCAGCGCCACCGGCTCGGTGCTGACCGACCCCGCCATTGCCGACCTGGGCGACGTGGACAGCACCGCCGTGACCATCCGTACGAAGTCCGGTCGCCTGTGCCAGATCAACACCAGCCGCCGCGCTGCCTACGGCTACGACCAGCGCTTTGAAGTGCTGGGCTCGGGCGGTTTGCTGCAGTGTGGCAACCAAACCCCATCGGCCGTGGTGCAGTGGGATGCCAACGGCATTCGCGCCGACAAGCCCGAAGCCTTCTTCCTGCAGCGCTACGCTGCGGCCTACAAGCTGGAGATCGCGCACTTCTTCGAATGCCTGCAGACCGGCACACCGTTCAAGACCACGGTGGCCGACGGCGTGGCTGCGCAAAAGCTGGCCGATGCCGCCGCTGAAAGCTGCAAGAGCGGCCAACCGGTTCTGTTCTAAGCCATGGCTACATCCCAAGCTCTACGGATTGGCATTGCCGGTCTGGGCCGCCTGGGCCAGCGGCACGCGGAGGCCCTGGCCTTCCGCACCCGCCACTGCAGCCTGGTGGCAGCCTGTAGCCCGGTGGCCAGCGAGCGCGCCTTTGCGGGCGAGCAGCTAGGCATCGCCCGCCTGTATGACGACTTCGACGCATTCATTGCCGACCCGGACATTGACGCGGTGGTGCTGGTCACCCCCACGTCCTTGCATGCCAACCAGGCGATTGCCGCGCTGGAAGCAGGCAAGCATGTGTTTGTGGAAAAGCCGCTGGCGCTGAACCTGGCCGACTGCGAGCGCGTGCTGGCCGTGGCCGAAAAGCACCCGGACCAGGTGGCCATGGTCGGCTTTGTGCGCCGTTTCGACCCCAGCTATCTGGCCGCGCAGGCCAGCGTGGCGGCGGGCGAGATCGGCAAGCCGTTTCTGGTGCGCAGCCAGACCTGCGACCAGAACGACCCCGAAGGCTTTTTTGTGCGGTTTGCGCCCACCTCGGGCGGCATCTTCATGGACTGCAGCGTGCACGACATCGACCTGGCGCGCTGGATGCTGGGCCGCCCCAAGGCCTTGCGCGCCTTTGCCACCGGCACCAACGCGCTGCACCCGGCGCTGGCCGAATTTGGCGATGTGGACAACGGCCTGGCCGTGGTCGAATTTGAAGGCGGCTCCAAGGCCGTGCTGTACGCCTCGCGCACCATGGCCCATGGGCACGAAACCAGCACCGAGGTGATCGGCACCGCAGGCAAGCTGCTGGTGGGCGAGCACGCCGCGCGCGACCGCATTGTGCGCAGCGACAGCCTGGGCGTGCGCCACGCGGTGCTGGGCGACTTTTACGAGCGCTTCGAAGCCGCCTTTGCCGCCGAGATGGCCGCGTTTGTGGCCGCCTGCCGGGGCGTGCAGCCGCTGACGCTGACGCTGTCGGATGCGCTGGAAGCCACCCGTATCGGGCTGGCGATTGCCAAATCGCTGCGCAGCGGCATGCCTGAAACGGTCTGAACAGGGTCGTCCCTGCCGACGGGCGGTATACGGGGGCAACCCGGTATACCGCCCGTCGGCTTTTGGCTTTGTGCATTCCGCCACCGCCTCGATTACCGGTGGCAACAGAACACAGGTATGCTGCATCTCCTAAACTATGGATACCCTGCGCTTCCATACGCCGGGCAAGCAGCCCGACGGTGCTTGGTTTTGTTCACGCTTGTTCGACAAAAATACTTTTCGGCACTACCTATGGACCTTCCAACTACCTTCATTGACAAGCCGGTGGTGACCGTTTTGGTCGTGGACGACACGCCGGACAATTTGTCCCTGATGAGTTCGTTGCTCAAAGACCACTACAAGGTCAAGGTGGCCAACCATGGCGAAAAGGGTTTGCGCATCGCCAACTCCGATGCGCCGCCCGACCTCATTTTGCTGGACATCATGATGCCTGACATGGACGGCTACGAGGTCTGCCGCCGCCTCAAGGCCGAGCCACGCACCCGCGACATTCCGGTGATCTTTCTCACCGCCAAGTCCGAAGTGGAAGACGAAACCAGGGGCCTGGAGCTGGGCGCGGCCGACTACATCACCAAGCCCATCAGCCCGTCCATCGTGCTGGCGCGTGTGCATGCCCATCTGGCGCTCAAGGCATCGGCCGACTTCTTGCGCGACAAGAGCGAGTTTTTAGAGCAGGAAGTGGTCAAGCGCACGCAGGAAGTGCATGCCATCCAGGACGTGACCATCATGGCCATGGCCTCGCTGGCCGAAACCCGCGACAACGAAACCGGCAACCACATCCGCCGCACCCAGATGTACATCAAGCGTCTGGCCGAGCAGCTGAGAGACCACCCCCGGTTTGCCAGCTTTTTGACCGATGCCACGATTGAGCTGCTGTTCAAGTCGGCACCGCTGCACGACATTGGCAAGATCGGCATCCCGGACAACATTTTGCTCAAGCCCGGCAAGCTGACCCCCGAAGAATTCGAGATCATGAAGACCCACAGCCGCCTGGGCCGGGATTCGATCGAGGACGCCGAGCGGCGCCTGGGGATGCAGGTGGCGTTTTTGACGCTGGCCAAGGAAATTGCCTACAGCCACCAGGAAAAGTGGGACGGCTCAGGCTACCCCGAGGGCTGGGCGGGCGATGCGATCCCGATCTCGGCCCGCCTGATGGCGCTGGCCGATGTATACGACGCGCTGATCAGCAAGCGCGTCTACAAGCCCGCCTTCAGCCACGAAGAGGCTTGCCGCATCGTGGTGCAGGGCCGGGGCACCCACTTCGACCCCGACATCCTGGATGCCTTTGTGGCGATTGCCGACGATTTCCAGGAAATCGCCAACACCTACCGGGACAACGACTGAAGCGCTTAAAAGGGCGCGTCTTCGCTCTTGGTGGGTTCTTCGGCTGCGGCAGACGCGGCTTCTTCTGCAACTTCAACCGCTTCGGTCGATGGTGCCTGGCGCAAAGTCGCCTTTTCGCCCGCGCTGGCAAACTTGCTGTACTTGCCCAGCACCGACACCAATTGGCCGTACACGCGCGGGTTCCCGGCCATGCATTCCTTCTGCTCCAGAAAGTCGGCTTCGCCCGTGAAATTGCCCACCAGGCCACCGGCCTCGGTGATCAGCAGCGAGCCTGCGGCCACGTCCCAAGGGTGCAGGCCGGACTCGAAAAAGCCATCGGTGAAACCTGCGGCCACATAGGCCATGTCCAGCGCGGCAGCGCCGGGGCGGCGGATGCCGGCCAGCTTGGGCATCAGGTCGGACATCATGCCCAGGTAGTTTTTGAAATTGTCACCCGGGCGGAACGGGAAGCCGGTGGAGATCAGGCATTCGTTGAGGCGCACGCGCTTGGAGACGCGGATGCGGCGCTCGTTCATGTAGGCACCACGGCCTTTGGTGGCGGTGAACAGGTCGTTGCGGGTGGGGTCGAATACAACGGCTTGTTCAATCTTGCCCTGCACGGCCAGCGCGATGCTGACGCAGTAGAACGGAAAGCCGTGGATGAAATTGGTGGTGCCGTCGAGCGGGTCGATGATCCACACAAATTCGGAATCTTTGGCGCCAAACTCTGAACCCGATTCTTCTGCCAGGATGCCGTGGCCGGGGTAGGCCGTGGTCAGCGTCTCGATGATCACTTTTTCAGCGGCCTGATCGACTTCGGTAACGAAATCGTTGATCTGCTTCTGGTTGATACGGACCGCTTCGACATCGAGTGCCGCACGGTTGATGAGCTTGCCAGCTTCGCGGGCGGCCTTGACGGCCACGTTCAGCATCGGGTGTAGGTTGGGTAGCGCCATAGATTTTTAAGAAGAGCAAAAGAAGAGCGGCCGGGCGATGCGGGCAGCGACAATCCTTAGATTTTACCCGCTAGCCCCATTCTCCCCATGTCGTCGATGAAAACCCGATTTATTTTGATCCAACCCAGCCACGCTGGCAATGTGGGTGCTACTGCCCGCGCCATGAAAGTGATGGGCTTTGACGACCTGGTGCTGGTCGATCCACGCTGGCCCAATGTGCTGCGCCGCCTGGAAACGATACAGCGCGCCAGCGGTGCCCTGGACGTGCTCCACAACGCCCGCATCGTCGCCACGCTGGACGAAGCACTCGATGGCATGGACCACCTGTGCGCCACCGCCATGACCCCGCGCGACTTCGGCCCGCCCACCACCACGCCACGCCCGCATTTCGAATCGCTATTGAAAAGAGAGCTGCCTACGCTGACGGAATCAGCGATAGAGTCCGATTTGACACCTAAACGTCCTGAGGGCATTGCCTTCCTGTTTGGCTGCGAACGCTTCGGCATGGCCAACGAAGACGTGTACCGCTGCCACGTGGCACTGAGCATTCCCACCAACCCCAACTTTGGCTCGCTCAACCTGGCCGCCGCCGTGCAGCTCATCGCCTACGAATGGCGCATGGCCCTGGGCGGCTACGGCGTGGAAGCCGCCACCCCGCCGCCCGCACAGGCCGACGCGCGCCAGGTGGGCGGCATGCTGGCGCACTGGGAGCAGGCGCTGACGGCGCTGGGCTTCCTCGACCCCGCCGCCCCCAAGAAGCTGATGCCGCGCCTGAACCAGCTGTTCAACCGCGCCCAGCCGCTGCAGGAAGAGATCCACATCCTGCGCGGCATCGCCAAAGCCATTACCCAAGCTGCGGACAAAGCGAAACCTGAAATGAACGACTAGACTTCCACCATGTTCTCCCGCCTCCGCTCCGACATCCGCTGCATCCTCGACCGCGACCCTGCTGCGCGCACGACCTGGGAGGTGCTGACCTGCTACCCCGGCCTGCACGCGGTGGTGCTGCACCGCCCGGCCCACTGGTGCTGGCACCACGGCTTCAAGTGGCTGGGGCGCTTTATCTCGCACATCGCGCGGGGGCTGACCGGCATCGAAATCCACCCCGGTGCCAAGCTGGGCGAGCGGGTGTTCTTTGACCACGCGATGGGCGTGGTGGTGGGCGAAACCGCCGAGATCGGAGACGGCTGCACCATCTACCAGGGCGTAACCCTGGGTGGCACCTCGCTGTACAAGGGCACCAAGCGCCACCCCACGCTGGGCCGCGACGTGGTGGTCAGCGCCGGGGCCAAGGTGCTGGGCGGCTTTACCGTGGGCGATGGGGCCAAGATCGGCTCCAACGCGGTGGTGATCAAGCCCGTGCCAGCAGGGGCCACAGCGGTAGGCATTCCGGCCCGCATCATCCTGCCCAAAGACGGACCGGCGGGGGACGCGGCCATGGCCACACCGCGCTTCTCGGCCTACGGCATCACCCCCGATGGCGACCCCATCGGCGAGGCCATGCGCGGCCTGATCGACAGCGCCTCCAGCCAGGAGCACCAGATTACGCTGCTCTGGCAGGCCATCGAAAAACTCTCGGCCACCCAGACCACCCCCGACTGCGTGCCCTGCGACGCAGCCCGCACCGAGTGCTTCGAAGCCGAGAAATTTACCCAGCTGGTAGGCAAGTAGCACCGCAGGGGCAACCGGCAGCAGCCCGTACCCACCGAGCCTGCGGGCCGCTGCGGGCACGGGATTCGCTACTAAATTAAGAGCTGCTTGCGCTGATGGGATAAGCACAAGAAGCCAATTTCCCTAAGAAGGCGTCCCCTGCGGTGTCGTCGTCTGGTAGGGCAGCTCCAGCATGTAGGCCAGGGCGATGAACAGGCTTTGCGCCAGGCCCATGGTGCTGTTGAGCGATCTAAAGCCGAAGGTGGAGTTGTCTTGCACCACCAGGGTCACCTGGGCCAGCTTGGCCAGGGGGCTCATGCGGCTGTCGGTGATGGCGATCAGGCGAGCACCGCGCTCTACCGCCATTTTGGCCACGGCGATGGTTTCATCCGCGTAGGGCAGGAACGAGATGGCCAGCATCACGTCGCCCTTGCGCACCGAGCGCATCTGCCCCAGGTGCATGCTGCCCATGCCCGACACCAGGCCGACGCGCTTGTCGGTGTGCTGCAAGGCGTAATCCAGGTACACGGCAATGGGAAACGAGCGGCGCGAAGCGGCGATCCAGATGCTGTCGGCCTCGGCCAGCAGGTCCACGGCTTTCTTGAAGGTGGGGCCGTGCAGGCTGTTTTGCAGCTCTTGCATGCCCGCAATGCTGCCCGCCAAAAATTCGTTGGCAATCTCCACACTGGACAGGCTGCCCGCGCCCGACTCGATCACGTCGCGGATGCGGGTTTTGTAGTTGCGCGCCGGGGCCAGTTGGCGCGACAGCCCCTCGCGGAAGATGGCCTGCATTTCCGAGAAGCCCGAAAACCCAAAGTGCTTGGCAAACCGCACCACCGCCGAGGGCTGCACGCTGCACTGCGAGGCCACCTGCTGGATGCCGTCCAGGCCGATGTGGTGGCGGTTGAGCTCCACGTGGCGGGCAATCACCTTGAGCTGCTTGCTCAAGGACTCGTACTCGCCGGTAATGCGCTTGATCAGCTGGTCAACGCTGAGCTGCTGGACCTTGTCAACGGCCATGGATTCTTTCGTGTAAAAAAATTTTCATCACTAAATATAAATAGAAATTTCTTGTTATTTTAAGGGCCGCGTTTGTATAATTATTTTCTATTTTCAAGAGACGAACAGCCATGCAAACCCCCGATAGTACGTCCAGCCCGGCCATGGTCATTGTGGGCGCGGGCCATTGCGGTGGCCGCGCGGCGCTGGCATTGCGCACCGCGGGCTGGCAGGCCGCCATCCATTTGGTAGGCGACGAGCCGCACCACCCCTACGAGCGCCCGCCCCTGTCCAAAGACCTGCTCACCGGCGACAAGACCGCCGAGGCCTGCGCCCTGCTGTCGGATGCCGACCTGCTTGACGATCCGAATGGTGCACGCATCACCCGCCATGTCGCGCGCGTGACATCCATCGATGCCACGGCCCGCCAACTTACCCTGTCCGACGGCCAAACCCTGGCCTACCAGTCGCTGCTGCTGGCCACCGGCGGCAAGGTGCGCACGCTGCGCATCCCCGGCGGCGACCTGCCCGAGGTGATGACGCTGCGCAACCTGGGGGATGCCGCCGTGCTGGCCCAGCGCCTCACCCCAGGCCAGCGCCTGCTGGTGGTGGGTGGCGGCTTTATCGGGCTGGAAGTGGCGGCCTCGGCCCGCAAGCTGGGTTGCGAGGTCACCGTGGTCGAGGGCGCGCCGCGCCTGATGGGCCGCGCCGTGCCCGAGCCGGTGGCCGAGCGTGCCCTGGCCCTGCACCGGGCGCGCGGTGTGCGCGTGCTGCTGGGCGTGAGCCCGCAAAGCATTACCCGCACCGCCCACGGCGTGCGCATGGAGCTGGCCGATGGCAGCAGCATCGAGGCCGACACCATCCTGGCCGGTATTGGCATCGAACCCGACCTGGCACTGCCGCAAGCGGCGGGCCTGGCGGTGGGCCGCGGCGTGCTGGTCAACGCGCATTTGCAAAGTAGCCTGCCGGGCATTTTTGCGGCGGGCGATGTGGCCGAATTCCCCAGCGTGCTGTCCGGCCAGCTGGTACGGCAGGAAACCTGGCACAACGCCGAAACCCAGGCCGCCATTGCCGCCCAGAACATGCTGGAAGGTGTAAATGGCGAATTGGCCGCCTACACCTCCCTGCCCTGGTTCTGGTCCGACCAGTACGACCACCAGTTGCAGGTCATGGGCGAACCCGCACTGGCCACCACATCGGTCACCCGCACGCTGGACGACGCTGGCGGCATGGTGATTTTTTACCTGGATGCCGAGAACCGCCTGGTCGGGGCCTGCGGCTGGGGCGAAACCAGCCGGGTGGCCAAAGAACTGAAGCTGGCCCGCACCCTGGTCGAAAGACGCATCACCGCCAGCGCCGACGTGCTGGCCGACCCAGCCACCAAACTCAAGAGCCTGCTCAAGCCATGACCACTAACTTGCCCATCGGCATCAACCTCGACGGCGTGCTCCACCACGACGGCCTGCCCACGCCCGATGCCGCCACCCGCTTTGCCTGGGTGCGCGACAGCGGTGCGTTTGCCTACATCGAGAAAAACCACAACCCGGCGGAAGACTTCGCGCCCTACTTCGACCTGGTGCAGGAATACGGCGTACCCATAGCCGTGTTCGGCGGCATCTTCTGCGCCGGGCGCGACGAAGAACGCATGCGCTGGTGCGTAGCCACCGGCGGCCAGCTCGGGGCCAAAGTGTTCAACATGCAGCTGTTTGCCCGGCGGGCCGACGGCGCGGCCATCACCGACCAGGAAGTGGCCGACTTCTTCCTGGATGCCATGCAGGTGGGCGCGCCGGTGGGCTGCCTGCCCAGCCTGGAAGTCCACGTAGACATGTGGAGCGAGCAGTTCGCCCGCGTGGAGCGCGTAGCCGAATTGCTGGCGCACCGCCACGTACCCCTGCGCATCACCCTGGACCACTCGCATCTGGTGTTCAAGATGGACCACCCCGAAGAACTCGCCCTGAGCGGCCTGCCCGATGGCGGAAGCCGCGAGGTGCTGCCCGCCTTCTACCGCCAGTGGCTGGCCGAGGGCTGGGTGGCCCACGCCCACACCCGCAGCGTCGCCCCCGGCATCCCCCACAACCAGGCCATGGACCGCCAACCCGGCCAGCCCGGCCGTGCCATCCAGTACCCCTTCATCGCGCCCCCCGCAGGCACGTTCCACAGCCCCTGGGACGCGCAAAAACTGGAGCCGTGGAAACAAGCGGTGCGCGAACTGCTCGCCGCCATGCACGCCCACCCCGCGTCTACGCCGCAGCGCATCAGCTGCGAGTTCATCCCGTTCGCCGACTACGGCGGCGGCGGCCGCTATTCGATCATGGACAACAACATCGCCTGCGCGGCGTGGTTGCAGGAGGAATGGCGGGCGTTGAAGGGGTGATGGGTGCTATTTTTTAGATAGCTTCTTGTGCTTATCTAATAAGCGCTAGAAGCACTTTTAGCATCATATTGACAGCGGAGTAATCTGCCGGAGATTCAACACCAACCTCCAAGAGGCAAAAAAGTACAATATACCCATACCAGTAGATATGGGTACCCGTATGAAAACCACCATCGAACTTTCGGACGCGCTTTTCAGCTCTGCCAAAGCACTCGCCAGTACCCGCCACACCACGCTGCGCGCCCTGGTCGAAGACGGCTTGCGCCGGGTTCTGGCCGACTCCCAGGCCAAGGCCCCACCGGCATTCAAGCTGCGGGACGCACGGGTGCGTGGGCAAGCCATGCACGTGGCAGACCCCCGGCAATGGCACCAGATGGAAGCAGAGCAAGAGCTCCAGCGCCTCACCAAGTCCCAAGCATGATCGCGGTAGACACCAACGTCCTGGTGTACGCACACCGGGCAGAGTCGCCTTTCCACACCCCGGCCTATGCCTGCCTGCAAGCCCTGGCCGAGGGCAGCCAGCCGTGGGGCATTCCGGTGAGTTGCCTGCACGAGTTTTTGTCCATCGCAACCAACCCCAAAATTTTCAACCCCGCCAGCAGCTACGAGCAGGCACTGGCACAGGTCAATGCCTGGCTGGAATCGCCCCAGGCCCAGGTACTACACAGCGGCGCACAACACTGGCGCATCCTGGCCGAGCTGGCCCGCAAAGCCAAACTGCAAGGCGGCCAGTTCCACGACGCGCGCATTGCCGCCATTTGCATCGAAAACGGCGTGTCGGTGCTATGGAGTGCGGACCGGGATTTTGGGCGGTTCAAGGCGTTGAAGACGGTGAATCCGCTGGTGTGAGAGGTGGGCGAAATAGCCCCCCACGCACCAGACACCCCCAACTCGCGACCGGCGCGATGCCCGGCACCGCCGGGCCGATCCCGCTCCCCGGGATCCCCATCTGTGTGCGCCGAGGAGCACAGCTTTGGGCGGAAAAGGGCTGGCGTTGTCTGAGCCGCAGGCGAGTTTAGCCAGACCCCGCCCAAAGCGCGCACCGCAGGTTCCCGTAGCGCCAGCGAAGGGCGCAGACAGTTGGGGCGCCTTTCTTTTGGTTACTTTTCTTTTGCGCAAAAGAACAAGTGACTGCGCTGCCGGGCGCACTACCCGGCCGGGGATCGTTGGAACGCCAACCCGCCAAAGGGGTCGGAGCACACGCGCGAGATACGGCCTGGGCGGCATCCAGCTTTTAGAGCGCGCGGATGATCCGACCCCATTGGCTACCGCCCGTACAGCCCCACAGATTGCTGCTCTTTTGATAGTTAAAAACAGGAGCGCGTCACGCCCATTCCATTGGCGCAGGCTGCCGATTTAACGCTTCAAAAACACCCCAAAAACCTGAAACTCACTCCCCATCCAGCAACCCCTCCTTCACCGCCAACCTCACCAGCCCGGTGATGTCGCTCACCCCCAGCTTGGCCATCACCCGGGAGCGGTAGGTTTCCACGGTTTTAGCGGACAGGTTCAGGGTGTGGGCGATGCTGCTGCTGGGTTGGCCGCGCACCACCAGGTTGAGCACCTGGCGCTCGCGCTGCGACAGGGTGTGCAGGGGCTCGGGTGCGGCGCCGGGGTCGGCGGGCAGCAGGGCTTCCTGGGCGACGCGCTCGATGGCGGCGCTCCAGTAGTGCTGGCCGCAGCAGGCCTGGCGCAGGGCATTGATCACCTCGGAACCGGACGCGCCCTTGAGCACGTAGCCCATGGCCCCCATGCGCACGGCATCCATCACCTGGCGGGGCTGGGCCATCATGCTCAGCACGACCACGCGGCTGGGGATTTTGCGGCGCTGCAGCTCGGCCAGCAGTTCGTGGCCGGAGCGCTCGCCCAGCGACAGATCGAGCAGCACGCAGTCCGGCGGGGCGCGCACGATGTCGTGCAAGGCGGTGGGCAGGTCGCCGCTCTCGCCCACCACGTTAAAGCCAGACGGCTCCAGCAGCGCCCGCAGGCCTTCGCGCAGGATGGCGTGGTCGTCTACCAGGTACACAGAATCGGTCATGGGGAATAGCTCAGTTCGATGACGGTACCGCGCTCGTTGTCGGCGGTGCGGGCGCTCAGGTGGGCACCGATGGCCTGGGAGCGTTCGCGCATGCCCACCAGGCCCAGATGGCCGGGTTTCAGGGCCTGGCCGATGGGGCCCAGGCCAATGCCGTCGTCCTGCACCAGCAGGCGCAGGCCCTGCGTACCCAGGGGTTCTATGCCCACGGTGAGGCTTTGGCAGCGGGCGTGGCACAGGGCGTTGCCGATGGCTTCGCGGGCCACCATGAAGACGGCGTACTCCACCTCGGGGTTCCAGCGGCGGTCGGCCATGGCGGGGGGAATGTGCAGGCGCAGGGCCACGGCGCTGTGGTTGGCGGCCTCGGCCTGGATTTCGTTGTCCAGCGCCACGCCCAGGCCCTGCTCTTGCAACAGCGGCGGGCGCAGTTCGACCAGCACCTGGCGCACCTCGCGCATGCCGCGGTCGATCATGCCGGAGACGCGCGTCCAGCTCTTGTCGATGGCGGGGGTGGCGGGGGGCGGCAACTGGGCGCGCAGGGCATCGACCGAGATGCGCAGCGTGGTCAGCGTCTGGCCCAGCTGGTCGTGCAGCAGCTGGGCCAGGCGCTGGTTGGTCTGCTGCTCGGCCTCCATCAGCTGGCGCGACAGGGCCGACAGCTGCTGGCGGTAGTGCAGCAGGGCCTGCTCGGATTCGACCCGCTCGGTCACGTCGCGGGCGGTCAGGGTGAACAACACCTCGCCGTTGACGCGGGTTTCGCTGGCCGAAGCCTCCAGGTGCAGCGTGGCCCCGTCGGGGTGCCGGGCCGACAGGGTGCGCACCGCGCCGATCAGGCTGGGCAGGTCCACATCGGGCATCACGTCGGCCAGCGGCCGGCCCAGCAGCTGCGCGGCGCTGCGGCCAAAGATGCGCTGTGCGGCGGGGTTGCTGAAGACCACGCAGGCCTGCGCGTCCAGGCCCAGGATCGCGTCGCTGGTGGTGGAGACGATGGCCGACAACAGGGCCTCGCTGTCGCGGATTTTCTGCTCGGCCAGGCGGCGGTCGCTCAGGTCGCGGGCCACCAGCACCACGGCCACCACGGCGTTGTTTTCGTCGGTCTTGGGGTACAGCAGCAGGTTGCCCCAGAAGCGGCCACCGGGCTGGCGTGGCAGCCAGCCTTCAAACTCCATGCGCTCGCCACCTGCGGCCCCGGCCAGCAGCGCGGGCCATTGCTCCGGCAGGGCCAGCACCTGGGCCATGTCCTGGCCCAGCACGTCCAGGGCGGGCAGGCCAAACAGGGCCTGCACATTGCGGTTCCAGCTTTGCGCCCGGCCCAGCGGCGAGAGCTGCAGCATGGCGATGTCTACCGCCGCGTCCACCAGCAGATCGACCTGCTGCTTCGCGGCGCGCACGGCGGTATGGGCGCGCAGCTCTTCGCTGATGTCGGTGTGGGTACCCAGGTAGCCGATGAACACATCGCCCTCGAACAGCGGCGTGGTGTACCACTGCACCCAGGCCACATGGCCGTCGCGGCGCAGTTGCACGCCGCGCCCGTGCAGCGAGATGCGTTCGGTACGCATGCGGCGCAGGGTGTTTTGCAGGTTGGCCACCTGGTCGGGCAGGATCCACAGGCCGATGGGGGAGCGGCCCACGGCTTCGTCTGCGCAGAAGCCGGTCATCAGCTCGCTGGCGCGATTTTGGTAGACCACGTTGAAGTCTGCGTCGTACAGCACCAGGCCCACCGGCATCTCGCGCAGCAGTTGCCACACGCGGTGGCTGTTCGACACCAACACCGACTCGGCCTGGGCCTCGCCACGCTGGTCCAGCAGGTCGGCCTCGCTCAGCCAGCGCCACACCGCGCCCTGGCCAAAGCGGGGGTCGTTGCGCTGCTTTTGCTCCTGGTAGCCGGGCACGCCGGGCAGGCCATCGGCACCCAGGCGGTCGGTCAATGGCAGCTTTTGCACGGGCTTGCCGGACACGCCCAACGGGCCTTCGGCATCCGGACGATCGGTGGAATGGGGGGGTTGGTGGTGCATCGTTCAACTAAATGGTTACCAAGTGTGCCGCAAGCCTGGGTGGCAGAACAGGCACTCAGGGATACCCATAGTACGGGTATCAAACTTTCCCTACAGACTAGGCGATCCATCGTCCCTAACATCGCGGCACTTACCCACCTTGCACCCAACCTGCCGCTTTTTCTGGAGCACCATGTCCGCTGTACCCGCCCTGAACATCCCCGCCACCTCGGCCATTGCCCAACCTGAATTTTTGATGGGTGTGGCCACCGCCTCTTACCAGATCGAAGGCGCTGCCGACGAGGATGGCCGACTGCAGTCCATCTGGGACACCTACTGCGACGAACCTGGCCGTGTACTGCACGGCGACACCGGCGACGTAGCCTGCGACCACTACCACCGCTGGCAGGCCGATGTGGAGATGATTGCCGGGCTAGGCGTGGATGCCTACCGCCTGTCCATCGCCTGGCCGCGCGTGATGGACGAAAAAGGCGTGCCCAACCCCAAGGGCATCGGCTTCTACAAGAACCTGCTGGACGCGCTGAAGGCCAAAGGCATTCAAACCTACGTCACCCTGTACCACTGGGACCTGCCCCAGCACTGGCAAGACAAGGGCGGCTGGGCCAACCGCGAAACCGCCTACGCCTTCGCCGAGTACGCCGACCTGATGAGCCGCGAACTGGCGGGCAAAGTAACGGCATGGGCCACGCTGAACGAACCCTGGTGCTCGGCCTACCTGGGCTACGGCATTGGCCGCCATGCCCCCGGCGTGACCGACCTGCGCCAGACCACGCAGGCCCTGCACCACCTGCTGTTGGGCCACGGCCTGGCGCTGGCCAAGATCCAGGCCAACGACCCCGCCGCGATGCGTGGCATCGTCTGCAACACCGGCGTGTTTGGCCCGCACACCGACAGCGCCGCCGACCAGGACGCGTCCTACCTGGCCTATGTGCAGCAAAACCACTGGGTGTTTGACCCGCTGATGCTGGGCACCTACCCGCAAGACCTGTTCCGCCTGTGGCCGGGCTGCGAGCCGCTGGTGCTGGCGGGCGACATGGAGATCATCTCCACCAAGATGGATTTCCTGGGCATCAACTACTACTTCCGCACCGAGGTGGAATCCGACGGCAAGGGCGGCTACCAGGAAGCCCCCCACTCCGCCCAGTCCAAGCAGGTAGAACGCACGCAAATGGGCTGGGAGGTGTACCCCCAGGGCCTGACCGACCTGCTGGTGGACTTCGATGCGCGCTATCCCGACATGCCCCCCGTCTACATCACTGAAAACGGCATGGCCAACGACGACAGCGTGGCCGCCGACGGCAGCGTGGCAGACACCCAGCGCATCCGTTTCCTGGAGCGGCACCTGATGGCCGTGGACACCGCCATCAAAGCCGGGGTGGACGTGCGCGGCTACTTCATCTGGTCGCTGATGGACAACTTTGAATGGGCCTACGGCTACGAGCGCCGCTTCGGCATCACCCATGTGGACTACACCACCCAGGTGCGCACGCCCAAGCACAGCTCACTGGCGGTGCAGGCCTTTTTGCAGCAGCGCAAGGAACGCCCCCGGCCTACGTTGGGCTAACTTTTTTCCCTGGCAGAGCCGGTGTCAACATGCCGGTTCTGCCCTTTTTACCCCCTGGGCAGTGAGCCCTTTTCTATAAAAACTGGAGACAACATGCAAGCACAAGTTCGTACCACCGTGGCCCTGGCCATCGCATCGCTGGCCATTCTGGCCACCACGGGCGCACAGGCGCAGACCAAGGCGGAAGTCATGCACTGGTGGACCTCGGGGGGTGAGTCGGCTGCGGTGCAGGAGCTGGCCGGCGCGTTCAACAAATCCGGTGGCCAATGGGTCGACACGGCCGTGGCCGGTGGCGAGGCCGCCCGTGCTGCCGCCATCAACCGCATCGTCGGTGGCAACCCGCCCACTGCGGCCATGTTCAACACCTCGCAGCAGTACCTGGACATCATCAAAGAGGGCATGCTCAACGACATCGATGCCGTGGCCGCCAAGGAAAAGTGGGACACCATGCTGCCCGCACCCGTGATCAACAGCATCAAGGTCAACGGCCACTACTACGCCGCGCCGGTCAACATCCACATGCCCAGCTGGTTCTGGTACTCCAAGCCCGCGTTTGCCAAGGCCGGCATCACCAGCGAACCCAAGACCGCCGACGAGCTGTTCGCCGCGCTGGACAAGCTCAAGGCCGCAGGCCTGGTGCCCCTGGCACTGGGTGGCCAGGGCTGGCAGGAATACATCACCTTCTACAGCTGGGTGGCGCAAGTGGGCGGTACCGACCTGTACATGAAGTTCTTCAAGGACCACGATGCAGCGGTCGTCAACACCCCCGCCTTCCGCAAGGTGCTCACCGACTTCAAGCGCCTGAAAAGCTACACCGACGCAGGCTCGCCAGGCCGCAACTGGAACGATGCCACCTCGATGCTGATCACCGGCAAAGCTGGCGTGCAAATCATGGGCGACTGGGCCAAGGGCGAGTTCAACAACGCCAAGCAGGTGGCAGGCAAAGACTTTGGCTGCTTCCCCGGCTTTGGCCCCAAGTCTCCCTACATCATTGCCGGTGACGTGTTTGTGTTCCCCCGCACCAAGGATGCCAACGCCATCAAGGCCCAGCAGATGCTGGCCACCTCCATGACCTCGCCCACCACCCAGGTGGCGTTCAACAACAAAAAGGGTTCTATCCCGATCCGCACCGATGTCGACGCGTCGCAAATGGACATGTGCGCCCAGACCGGTCTGGCCATCATGAAGGACAAGACCCGCCAGATCGCCGTGCCCGATATGCTGCTGGCCCCCGATGTGGGCGGTGCCGTGCAGGACATCATCTCCAAGTACTGGAATACCGCCCAGTCGGTGGACGATGTGGTCAAGGCGCTGCAGAGCGCGATCAAGGGCTAAACAAGGGCTGGCCCGGCGCTGACCCGCCGGCCCCCCCCCGTGCCGACGTGCCACACCACGTCGGCACCGCATTCCGCACCGCATTCCGAATTGCACAAAGGACACCTTAGATGGCCACCCACTCCCCTCCCTCGCCCCGGCGCGGCAAGCGCCAGAACTGGGCGGTCAACTTCGCCCTGATGCCCATGGCCGTGACCGTGCTGCTCTGCTACTTGGGCACCGTGCTGTGGTCCATCGTGGTGTCGATGACCAGCTCCAAAACCTTCCCCAACACCAACTTCGTGGGCCTGACCCAGTACGAAAAGCTGTTCACCACCGACCGCTGGTGGCTGTCGCTGCACAACATGGCGCTGTTTGGCGTGATCTTTGTGGTGGCTTGCCTGGTACTGGGCTTTTTTCTGGCGGTGTTCATCGACCAGAAGGTGCGCGGCGAAGGCATTTTTCGCACCATCTTTCTCTACCCCTACGCCATGAGCTTTGTGGCCACCGGCCTGGTCTGGCAGTGGATGCTGAACCCCGGCCTGGGCCTGCAGGAGGCGGTACGCCAGCTCGGCTTTCCTAACTTTGAATTCGACTGGATCATCAGCCAGGACAAGGTGATGTACGCCATCGCCCTGGCCGCCGTATGGCAGTCTGCCGGGCTGGTGATGGCCTTGCTGCTGGCGGGCCTGCGCGGCGTGGACGAAGAAATCTGGAAGGCCGCACGCATCGACGGCATCCCGGTATGGCGCGTCTACATGAGCATCGTGGTGCCCATGATTGCGCCCAGCATCGCCACCGCCACCGTGCTGCTGTCGCTGGGGGTGATCAAGGTGTTCGACGTGGTGGTCTCCATGACCGGCGGCGGCCCCGGCATTGCCAGCGAGGTGCCTGCCAAGTTCATCATGGACTACCTGTTCAACCGCGCCAACATCGGCCTGGCCTCGGCTGCCTCGGTGGTGCTGCTGCTGACCGTGCTGGCCCTGCTGCTGCCCTGGCTGTACGCCAAGAACCGCATGGAAAAAAACAATAGCAAGGGCCACTGACCATGACTACCGCCAACCCTGTCAAGGTGCGCAACCAGCGCCCTGCCCAATCCTGGTTCACCCCGGCCCGCGTCGGCATCTATGCCTTCCTGCTGATGAGCGCGGTGTTCTTTCTGCTGCCGCTGTATGTGATGGTGGTGACCTCGCTCAAGCCCATGGACGAGATCCGCCTGGGCCAGATCTTCGCCCTGCCCAGCAAGCCCACGCTGGAGGCCTGGGGCATTGCCTGGTCCAGCGCCTGCACCGGGCTGGAATGCACCGGCATCCAGGTCGGGTTCTGGAACTCGCTGAAGATCGTCATCCCCAGCGCGATTCTGTCCATCTTTGTGGGCGCGCTCAACGGCTACGCGCTGGCTTACTGGCGCAGGCCCTGGGCCGGGGTGTTCTTTGGCATCCTGCTGCTGGGCGCGTTCATTCCCTACCAGGTGCACATGTACCCGCTGGTGCGTGGGCTGTCGATGATGGGCCTGTTCAGCACCCTGCCCGCCATCGTGTTGGTGCACACCATCTTCGGCATGCCGGTGATGACGCTGCTGTTCCGCAACTACTACGCAAGCCTGCCCGAAGAGCTGGTGAAGGCCGCGCGCATCGACGGCGGAGGCTTCTGGCGCATCTTCTTCCAGCTGATGATTCCCATGTCCACGCCCATCATCATCGTGGCCGTGATCATGCAGGTCACCGGTATCTGGAACGACTTTTTGCTGGGCCTGGTGTTTGCCGGACGTGAGAACCTGCCCATGACGGTGCAGCTCAACAACATCATCAACACCACCACCGGCGAGCGTTTGTACAACGTCAATATGGCGGCCACCATCCTCACGTCGTCGGTGCCGCTGTTCATCTATCTCATCTCCGGTCGCTGGTTCGTGCGTGGTATCGCCGCCGGTGCAGTAAAAGGTTGAAAGAAAAATTATGGCTAGCGTTTCCATCCAACAACTCCACATCCGCCTGGGCAATGTGGACATCCTGCAAAACATGAACCTGGAGGTCGTCGACGGCGAATTCCTGGTGCTGCTGGGCCCCTCGGGCTGCGGCAAATCCACCCTGCTGCACACCATTGCGGGTCTGATCGACGTGCATGACGGCGTGATCGAGATCGGCGGCACCGATGTCACCTGGGCCGACCCCAAGGACCGCTCCATCGGCATGGTGTTCCAGAGCTACGCCCTCTACCCCACCATGACGGTAGAGCGCAACATGTCCTTCGGCCCGCGCATCACCGGTATCCCGGCGGATGAGATTGCCCGCCGGGTGGAACGTGCTTCCTCCATGCTGCACCTGGGGCCGCTGCTGCAGCGCAAGCCGTCGCAGCTGTCGGGCGGGCAGCGCCAGCGGGTGGCGATTGGCCGCGCCCTGGTGCGCGATGCCGGGGTGTACCTGTTTGACGAACCCTTATCTAATCTGGATGCCAAGCTGCGCAACGAGCTGCGCCGCGAGCTCAAGCAGCTGCACGTGGACATCGGCAAGACCATGATCTACGTCACCCACGACCAGACCGAGGCCATGACCCTGGCCAGCCGCATTGCGGTGATGCTGGACGGCAAGATCCAGCAGATTGGCACCCCCGCCGAGGTCTACGACCGGCCCATCAACCGCTTTGTGGCGGGCTTTCTGGGCTCGCCCACCATGAACTTCTTCGAGGGCGTGATCGCCTCCGACAACGGCCAACTGGTGTGGCGGGGCCCGGGCCTGAGCGTCGACGTGGCTGGTTACCCCTTCGCCACGCCGCCGCACATGGGCCAGAAAGCCGTGCTGGGTGTGCGCCCCGAGCACGTGGACCTGGTGCCCGAGGACCAGCCCGCCCTGGGCAAGGCTACCGTCACATTGGCCGAACCGATGGGCGCGATGGTGGTGCTGTGGCTGGACCTGGGCGGCACCACCATGTCATGCATCGCCGACAGCCACACCCCCCACCAGCGCGGCCACACCCTGGGCGTGCGCTGCGATGTGCGGCGCATCTCGCTGTTTGGCGAGGACGGACGGCGGTTGTAAAAGTCCCGATCTTCCGAGGACATACTCGGTTACATGACCCTCAACGCCCGCCGTTTTTTGGTGCTGATGCTGCTACAGGCCTTTGCCGTAGGCCTGTCCAACATCTTCGTCAACCTCTACATCTGGAACATCGACCGCTCGCTGATCACCCAGGCCCACTACAGCCTGAGCCAGTCGGCGGCGATCTTGCTGAGCTTTCCGCTGTGCAGCCTGCACGCGCGGCGCACCTCGCCCATGGCCAGCTCGCGGGTAGGGCTGGTGATCTTCATGCTGGCCTACGCCGTCATTTTGTGGCTGCAGGAAGACTGCGCCCGGCATGTAGGGTGGATTGGCGGCCTGCTGGGCCTGGCGGTGAGCTTTTTCGTCATCGGCCAGCACATGCAGTTTCTGGAAAACGCCCAGGATGCACAGCGCGACCGCTTTCTCTATGCCGCCAACTACATGACCAGCGGTGCCGCCATCGTGGCCCCGCTGTTGGCGGGCTGGCTGATCCGCCACATCGCGGGCCGACCCGGCTACAGCCTGGTGTTCGGCCTGTCGCTGCTGACCTTTGCCGTGGCGGCCTGGTGGTCTACCCGCATCACCGGCCAGCCGCTGGGCCGCGCCTCCAACCTGCTGGGCGCGTGGCGCAACAAGCAGCGCACCTGGCGCGGCATGTTCTGGGTCAGCACTGCCATGGCCACGGTGCAGGGCACTTACACCAGCTTTCTGGTCACCATCATGGCCTATGCCATCCTGCAGGACGAGTTCGCCTTTGGGGCCTACAGCGCCCTGGTGGCGCTGGTAGGCCTGGTGTCCAGCGTGGTGCTGGCCGCGCGCAGCCAGGCCCGCCACCGGCTGCGCACCTACACCCTGGGCGCGCTGCTGGTGTGCGCGGCCTCCATCGCGCTGGCCCTGGTGCAGGAGCCCGCCATGCTGGTGGTCTACGGCATCGCCAGCGCCATCGGCATGAACACCATCACCACCTGCGAAATGGCCTGGAGCTACGCCGCCATCGAGTCCGCCCCCGACTACGCCCAGCACAAGCTGGACTACATCGTGGTGCGCGAAATCCCGCTAGGCCTGGGCCGCATGGTGGGCGTGGGCCTGTTTGTGCTGCTGCACAGCCGGTTCGAAAGCCAGGTGCTGACCCTGGGCTTTGTGCTGTTTGGCGCGGTCTACCTGGCCCTGGTGCCGGCCCTGCGGCGCATCTGGCAATCTGTTGAACCAACGCTACAAAAAATATAGCTTCTTATGCTGGTTGGATAAGCATGGGGGGCCAAAAATATCCACAAATAAAGAGTTTAAAAATGTAACCAGATTCTTATACGATAGGGACGTGCACGCCGCCATTCAACCCACCCCGTCGCCCACCGGCCTCGACCGCCCGCCGTGGTGGATCTACCTGCTCCTACCCCTGCTGCATTTCGGCAGCGTCAAGCTCACCCTTTTCTTCGCCGTCACCCCGGAAACCGAGGCCGTGGTCTGGCTGCCCAATGCCGTACTGCTGGCCGCCCTGCTGCGCTACCAGGGCCAGCGCGGCTGGGCCATGGCAATGCTGACGACCAGCTCGGACGTGCTGGCCACCACCTCGGCTTTTCCGCTGGGGAGCTCGGTATTGCTGGGGCTGGTCAATCTGGCCGAGGTGCTGCTGGCCTACGGGCTGATGCGCCGCATGCAGGTATCGCGGGGGCTGCAGCGGTTTGAGGACTTCGGCAAGTTCATCGCCGCCGGGCCCATCGTGGCCGCGCTGCTGGCCGCACTGCTGGCCTCGGCCGTGCTGTTGCACCTGGATGGCAGCATCACCACGCCGTATCTGACGTTGGTGCGGGTGTGGTGGTTTGGCGACGCGCTGGGGCTGTTGATCTACACGCCGTTGCTGCTCAGCTTTTCGGGACCGGTACGGTCAGCCCCCACCCGCTTCACCCTGCTTGACGGCACCATCGTGCTGCTGGGCCTGGCGCTGGCCGGACTGGTGTTCACCGCCCAGGGGGGCGAAGTCGGCGGCGTGTCGGTCACGCCCGACCTGCTGCTGCCCCCGGTGCTGTACCTGGCCGTGCGCTTTGGCGTGCGCTGGACGGCGCTGGCGGTGGCGCTGATCTCGCTGGCCACCGCCTGGGTCTTGACCACCGGTCACCAGCCGTTTGGGGCGGTCGACGTGCACCTGGAAATCGTGCGGGCACAAGAGTTCATCTTCACGCTGTGCACCGTAGGCATTGGCTTCGCCATTTTGCTCACCGAGCTGAAAACCCACGAACGCCGGCTGGAAGACAAAGTGCGCGAACGCACCCAGGCGCTGGAAGCCTCCAACGCCCGGCTCGCCTCCCTGAGCGCCACCGACGGCCTGACCGGCATCGCCAACCGCCGCCGCTTCGACGAAGTGCTGGCCAGCGAATGGAGCCGTGCCGCGCGCAATAGCCAGCCCCTGGCGCTGGTGATGCTGGACATAGACTTTTTCAAAGCCTACAACGACCACTACGGCCACCTGGCAGGCGACGACTGCCTGCGCCACGTGGCCCGCGTGCTGGCCGCGCATTTGCACCGCGGCGGCGACCTGGTGGCCCGCTACGGCGGCGAAGAATTTGTGCTGCTGGCCCCGGTGCGCGATGCCGCCGATGCCCTGCACATCGCCGAAACCGCCCGTCAGGCCCTGGTTGCCCTGGCCCTGCCGCACGCGGCATCGCCCTTGGGCACGGTCACCGCCAGCCTGGGCGTGTCACTGCACATTCCTGTCGTGGGCGAAGCCACCGAGTTGCTGGTCCAGCAGGCCGATCTGGCGCTCTACCAGGCCAAGGCCCTTGGCCGCAACCAGACCGTGCTGTACGGTGCACACAGCGGGGCCTGACCCCGGCCAGCCCAGACCGTCTCAGGTACGCGTGCGTGTCCAGCGCGTCAGCTCGATGCTGGCAATGCACACCACCAGCCAAGCCGTGCCCGACGCAAAGCCGGCCAGCACATCGCTGGCAAAGTGCACCCGCAGAAACACCCGGCTCACCCCCACCGAAAACGCCAACGCCACCGCGGCCAGCACCAGCGGCAGATGCCCGCGCGGCGGCACAAAGCGGCACAGCACATAGGCCAGCATGCCGTACAGCACCACCGCGCCCGAGCTGTGGCCGCTGGGAAAGCTGAAGCCGTGGGCCATCACCAGCCCGTCGTCGTGCACCGGCCGCACACGCGCAAAAATCTGTTTCAGCGTGGTGTTGAGTACACCGTTGCCCGCCACGGCCAGCACCCAGGCCAGCGCCAGCCAGCGGCGGCCCCGCCACACCAGCAACGCGGCCACCAGGATGCACACCCCGGTGGACGTGGCGGGATCGGCCAGGTGGGTGATCAGTGCAAACGCCTGCAGCGCGGCAGGTGGCAACTGGGTGCGCAGGCTGTCGGCCAGCGCCTGGTCGGCCCGGCCCATGGCGCCATCGGTGCCCAGCTTTTCGGCCAGCTCGGCAAACACCCAGGCCCCGCTGACGATCACCGCAAAGCCCGCCGCCAGCCGCACGCCCAGGTACAGCCCGGGCGACAGGCGGCTTTGGTCGCGCGGCACGTCGATGCGCTGCACCAGCCACCAGCCGCCCGTGGCGGTGAGCAGCAACAGCGCCAGCGCAGCCGCATAAATTTCCAGCGCCCACGGAGCCCAGGCCTGTACATCAAGCAGCATGCAGCCCCCGGTCCACCTGGATGGATGTCACTTTCGCACACGCAAACGCGCCAGACGGGGCAGCGAAATCCCACTGCTCCACCTCGCAGCGCCCGGTGGCCGCCTGCCAGCGCAGCAGGTTCACCGAGTTCGGTGCGCCCGCGCGCACCCGGCTCGACACCGCCGTGCCCGCCTGCACCGCCCACAGGGGCCGCGCCAGGCCGGGCAGCGGCTGCACAAACGGCAGGTGGATGTGCCCGCCTAGTACCAGGTCGGCCCCGGCGCGGGCCCAGGCCTGCTGTGCGGCGGTGTGGCCGAGCAGCAGATTCTTCACGTCTTCGGCGCGCTGCACCGCGATGGGCTGGTGCACCACCACCACGCGCAACTGCGCCGCCGTGGCTCCAGCCAACAAGGTGGCCACACGGTCGATCTGCGCGGGCGACACCTCGCCGTTTTCATGCCGGGCGGCGCGGGTGGTGTTCACGCCGATGACCAGCAGGTCAGCGGATCGGAACACCGGCTCCAGGTCGGGCCCAAAAGCCGCGCAGTGCCCGGCGTAAGGGTGTTGCCAGCGCGCCCACAGGTTGAGCAACGGGATGTCGTGGTTGCCGGGAATGGCCAGCAGTGGCCCGCCCAGCCGGTCCATGAACGCCCGGGCCGCGCGGAACTGGGCTGGGCGCGCACGCTGGGTGATGTCGCCCGACAGCACCAGCAGATCGGGCCGCTGCTGCCGGGCCAGGGCGGCCAGGGCCTCCACCACCGGGGCCTGCTCGGTGCCGAAGTGCGGGTCGGATATCTGCAGCAGCACGGTCATGAACGGCTGCCCTCGGCAGGCTTGAGCAGGAACAAGGGCTGCGCCGCCACGCGGAACTCCAGCGGGGTGCGCATGCGGGTCACCTCGCCATCAAACGCCACCTTGATCTTGCGCCGGCGCGGCTGCACCACCATGCGCGAGAAGGCGAAGCTGTCCACGCTGTCGGCCTCGCCCAGGGTGCCCATGGCGCCGCGCAGCATCAGGCCCACCATGGCCAGGGTGCCCATGGGTTTGAGCATCACGGCGGCGATCTGGCCGTCGTCCAGCGGGCGCGCCGGGTGCTCGCTGAGGTTCACGCCCACCTGCTCCAGCTGCAGCCGGTTGTTGCCCACAAACAGCGTGGGCGTGCGCACATTGCGCACCACGCCGCCCTGGTCGATCTGCAGGTGCAACTGGCGGTGGAAGCGCAGCAGGGTCATGCAGGCCGCGCCCAGGGCCACCCAGCGGCTGCGGCCAAAGCGGGATTTGTAGGTTTCGCGGTCTTCCAGCAGCACCGGGTACAGGCCCAGGCTGGCGTTGACCAGAAACACCTGGCCGTTCACCGTGCCCACCTGCACCGGCGTGGGCACGGCCTGCATCAGCATCTGCGCGGCCTGGGCGGGCTCGGTGGAAATGCCGTGGGTGCGCGCAAAGTAGTTGAAGGTGCCCAGCGGCACCACGCCCATGGCACAGCCCGCCGCGTGCGCCGCCTGGGCCACGGCGTTGATGGTGCCGTCGCCCCCCACGGCCACCACCGCCGAGCGGGTGGCCAGGGCGGTGGCCGCGGCCTCGCGCGCCACCCGGGGCAGCTCGGCGGGGCGGGCAAAGCGCAGCGCGCCGGTGCGCCCGGCATCCTGCAAAGCCTGTTCGATCACCGCGCGCTTGGCATCGGCATCGCTGCGGCCCGAGGCGGCGTTGATGACGAAGATCAGCGGCGCGGCGGGGTCTTGGGGAGGAATGGAGTGCATGGCCCATCCTAGCAGCCTGGTTCCGGTTACTACAAAATAAGTAGCTGCTTGCGCCGATGGATAGAGCGCAGACGGCATAAAAAGCTTACAAAATTCGATGCCTGCACGAAATCGCCAATCCCCCTAGAATCCTGGTTTTCCCGCATTCCCTCTCTTCCATGAACCTCCCCCTGCTAGCCCTGGCCGTGGCCGCTTTTGGCATTGGCACCACCGAATTCGTCATCATGGGCCTGCTGCCCGAAGTCGCCACCGACCTGGGCGTGACCATCCCCGCGGCGGGCATGCTGGTGTCGGCCTACGCCCTGGGCGTGGCCGTAGGTGGCCCGGTGCTGGCCGTGGCCACGGCCAGGATGCCGCGCAAAACCACGCTGGCCTGGCTGATGGCCTTGTTTGTGGTGGGCAACATCGGCTGCGCGCTGGCCCCCAGCTACGGCTGGCTGATGGTGGCGCGGGTGCTCACCTCGTTTTGCCACGCGGCCTTTTTCGGCATTGGCGCGGTGGTGGCCACCCAGGTGGTCGCACCGGAAAAGCGTGCCCAGGCCATGTCGATGATGTTTGCAGGCCTGACGCTGGCCAATGTGCTGGGCGTACCGCTGGGCACGCTGCTGGGGCAGCAGACCGGCTGGCGCAGCACCTTCTGGGCGGTGTCGGTGATTGGTGTGCTGGCCATGGCCGCCGTGCTGCGCTGGGTGCCTGCGCTGCGCCAGACGCTGAGCGGCAGCGCCCTGGGCGAGTTCCGCGTGCTGCGCCACAAGCAGGTGTGGCTGGCGCTGGGCATGAGCATGTTGGCATCGGCCAGCATGTTCACCATGTTTACCTACATCACGCCCATCCTGCGCGACGTGACCGGCATTGCGCCGCAAAACGTCAGCTACTTGTTGCTGCTGTGCGGCGTGGGCCTGACCATCGGCAACCTGCTGGGCGGGCGGCTGGCCGACTGGCGGCTGATGCCGTCGCTGATGTGCATCTTTGCCGCCATCGCCGTGGTGCTGGCCGCGTTCTCGGTGACCAGCCAGTGGGTCTGGCCCGCCGTGGCCACCCTGGTGCTGTGGGGCGTGGTGTCGTTTGCCACCGGCGCGCCCCTGCAGGTGCGGGTGGTGTCGCAGGCCGGAGACGCACCCAGCCTAGCCTCCACACTGAACATCGGCGCATTCAACCTGGGCAACGCGCTGGGGGCCTGGCTGGGCGGCAGCGCGATTGCCGCGGGCTGGTCGCTGCGCACTTTGCCGCTGCTTGCCGCCGGGGTGACGCTGGCTGCGCTGGCCTTGACGCTGTACAGCGCGCGGCTGGACCGGGGTGTGCCCGTGCGCCGGGCGATGGCGGGCGCTTGAACTAGGGCGCTTGCCAATCGCCGTAAGGGTGCGTCGCCAGGCGGGAGTTGTAGTAGCGCGCATCGTCCGTCACCTCCAGGCCCACCCAGGCGGGCCGGGCAAACACCTGGTCTTCGGATGCCAGTTCGATCTCGGCCACCACCAGCCCGGCGTTCTGGCCCAGAAACTCGTCCACCTCCCAGGCGAAGCCCTCAAACTGCACCACGCGGCGGATTTTCTCGACGGTCGGTCCATCGCAGAGCGCCAGCATTTGCGCCGCATCGGCCAGCGGAATCGGGTATTCAAACTCGGCCCGCGTCGCGCCCTGGTTCGCACCCTTGATGGTCAAAAAAGCCTGCTCGCCCGCGATGCGCACGCGCACGGTGCGCTGCTTGTCGCGGTTCAGGTAGCCCTGGCTGAGCCGGGTGCCAGGGCCATGGCGCCAGGCATCGCCGGTGACGAGAAACTTGCGTTCGATTTCAGTGGCCAAGGGGGTCTCCGGAAAGGGTGTGGGGCTGGCCATTCTGCACGGTGTTATAACCAAGCCCCGCAAATCATCCCCCCTGGGATGAGCCAAAGACAATAGAACAGAAGGAAACCCACCATGGGCGCGCAGTGGAAAGCAAAAGGTAAAGAGTTGGCAGCCAACGCCAGGGGCCGCGTATTTGGCAAATTGTCCAAAGACATCATGATCGCCGCGCGCAGCGGGGCCGACCCCGCCGCCAATGCCCGGCTGCGGCTGCTGGTGGAGCAGGCGCGCAAGGTCTCCATGCCCAAGGACACGCTGGACCGGGCCATCAAGAAAGGCGCAGGCCTGACCGGCGAAGCCGTCAACTTCGAGCACGTGATCTACGAGGGCTTTGCCCCGCACCGCGTGCCGCTGATGGTCGAGTGCCTGACCGACAACGTCAACCGCACCGCACCCGAGATGCGTGTGCTGTTCCGCAAGGGCCAGCTGGGCACCTCCGGCTCGGTGGCCTGGGACTTTGACCACGTCGGCATGATCGAAGCCGAACCCGCCGCCAAGGGTGCGGATGCCGAGCTGGCCGCCATCGAAGCCGGTGCGCAGGACTTCGAGCCCGGCGAGGAAGACGGCAGCACCACCTTCCTGACCGACCCCGCAGACCTCGATCTGGTCAGCCGCGCCCTGCCCACCCACGGCTTTACCGTGCTGTCGGCCAAGCTGGGCTACAAGGCCAAGAACCCCATCGCCGCCACCAGCCTGAGCGCCGAGCAGCTGGAAGAAGTCGAAGCCTTCCTGGCCGCCATCGACGCGAACGACGACGTGCAAAACATTTATGCAGGCTTGAACTAACCCCTCCATGGACTTTCTCATCCTGGCGATCCTGATCGCCATTGGCTGCTACGCGCTGACCTCGCGCGAACAGCGCCTGCGCATTGCCACCTTGGGCAGCCACCTCAGCCAGTACCAGATCGAAAAACTGATGGAGACCGTCACCCAGGGCTACCTGCGGGCGCTGGGCGAAAAAGACGGGGCCCGGCAAGAGCAGATCTGGGCCCTGCTGAACACCAGCGAAGCCCAGCTGGCCGAGCAGTTCAAGCGCTTTGCCAGCGAATTTGCCAAGGCCGGTGCCGAGCAGACCCGCGTGAGCAAGATCGCCATCGCCCTGCCCTATGCCGACACGCTGTTCCCCAGCGCCACCTTCGACCTGCGCAAGGCCTTTGCCATCCACGCCCAGGGCATCGCCCGCGCCGCCGACGCGGCGATCGGCACCTCGGCCAAGGACAAGGCCTTCACCATGTCGGCCGAGCTGTTTTTGATGCAGCACACCTGCCACTGGTTCTGCAAATCCAAAACCGTGGCTTCGGCCCGCATGATGGCCCGCCACCAGACCACCTACGCCCAACTGGTGGCCGCGGTATCGCCCGAAACCCGCAAGGCGTACAGCAGTTTGGTCGACGCTTGATTGCTATTTAAAAAATAGCTGCTCGTGCCGGTGGGATAAGCGCTGGAGGCCTAAAAAGCTTACATCTCGTCGATGGGCGTGGACCGGCTCCCGGCCTGCGCTTCCAGCGCGTAGCGCTCGCGGGTCTTGACGTAAAAGCTGGCGCCGAAACGGCCCACCGGGTGGTAGTGCTGCAGGCGCACACGCCAGGTTGCGGTGTCGATGAGCTCGTCGCGGGCGTGCATCCACAGCACTTTGCCGATGAAGATCTGGCGGCTGTCGGTTTCCAGCAGCTCCCAGAGCGTGCATTCAAACGCCACCGGAGCCTCGGCAATGCGCGGCGGGGCAATGGCACACGAAGGCGCAGTGCTCAGGCCCACCGCGTCCAGTTCGCTCTGGTCGGGCGGCAGGCGGTCGCCGCAGCGGTGCATCTGCTCGGCCAGGTCTTCGTCGCACATGTGGACTACAAACTCCTTGCTGCGCAGGATGTTGGTGGCCGTGTCCTTGAGCTGGCCGTCCTTGAGCCGGTTCAGGCTGATCATCACGATGGGCGGCTCCTCGCCCACCATGGCAAACATGCTGAAGGGCGCGGCGTTGACCACCCCACCCTCGCTCAGCGTGGTGACCAGCGCAATCGGCCGCGGCACGATCAGGCTGGCCATCATCTTGTAGCGTTGGTACTCGGTAAGGGTGGCAAAGTCGACGTTCATGGTGAAAAATAGGAGTTAAAGACGCGGTGGCCCATGGGTTCCCGCAGCAAGTCGCATGCCCACCCTGGTGGGTGGGTGCACGCACACGAACGGCGAAGGCCATTCCAGGTCAAAATGTCATCGAATAAATCACATTTGCATCAAACAATGATACTAACGATGGATTTAGGCCTATCAATTTTTACAGATGGCCATAAAATTGATACAAGGAAAAAATAAAATCATATTTTTTCAGAAAAACCGACGCACTGCAGCCCGCAGTATCCGGCCAAAGGCCCTTACTTTTCTTCCCAGCAGCCACCATGCACACACCCGCCGCCTCCGCCCGCCCTGACAGCAGCCCAAGCCTGCCCAACGAATACCTGTTGTTCCGGCTGGGCAGCGTGGAGTACGGCATTGATATTCTGAAAGTGCAAGAGATTCGCGGCTATGAACAGCCCACGCGGATTGCCAATGCACCCGACTATCTCAAGGGCGTGCTGCACCTGCGCGGTGTCATCGTGCCGGTGATGGACTTGCGGGTAAAGCTGGCGCAGGAGCAGGCTAATTTCGACAGCCTGACCGTAACCGTGATCCTGAACCTGGAGAAGAGCCCGGTCGGCGTGGTGGTGGACTCGGTCAGCGATGTGATCGTGCTGGCCCCCGAGCAGATACGCCCCACGCCCCATTTTGACGGCGACATCAACGCCGACCACATCCTCGGGCTGGGGACGCTGGGCGAATCCGACGAGGAGCGCATGCTGATCCTGCTCGACATCGAAAAAATGCTGGCCCCCACCCGGGCCACCGTGCATGAAGCCGAAGAAGCCCTGGCCTGATCCCACGCCCTAAAAACCCAAGAGCAACACCATGAACAATCTCAAAATTTCCACCCGTATGGTCCTGGGCTTTGCCGTGATGGGCCTCTTGATGGTCCTGATGGGCACCGTCTCTACCCTCAGCCTCAACCGCCTGGGCGCGGAATTCACGCTGGTGGTGAAAGACCGCTACGCCAAGGTAGCCGTGTTGAACGACATTATTGAAGCCAATTCCGCCAACGTGCGGGCGCTGCGCGACCTGATACTGCAGAACGACGCCGCCAAAGTAGCGTCGCTGTACAGCGAACTGGAAGCCAATTCCAAAGCCATCAACGGCTACTTTGACACGTTAAAGGCCAGCGTCAAATCCCCTGAAGGCAAGGCCGCTTTAGACAAGACCCTGGAGGCGCGGGCCGCCTACTCCACCTTGCGCAACAAGGTCCAGGACCTGGTCAAAGCGGGCGACAAAGCCGCAGCCACCACCGCCCTGTATGCCGATTTGACGCCGGCGCAACAGCGCTACCAAGCCGCATTGGCGGAATTCACCGCCTTGCAAGAGAAGCTGATGGACACGGCCAGCGCGTCGGTGCAAAGCACGCTCGAAACATCCGAATCCAGTGTCTTGGGGCTGGCGTCTTTCGCGCTGGTGTTTGCCGCCATTGTCGGCATCTGGATCACCCGCAGCACCACCCGGCCGCTGGCCAAGGCGGTGGATATCGCCCGCGCCGTGGCATCTGGCGACCTGACCCAGACCATCGACAGCCGCGGCAGCAATGAAACCGCGCAGCTCTTCCGGGCGCTGTCGGACATGCAAACCCAACTGGCCAGCATCGTGCACAACGTGCGCCAAAACGCCGACGGCGTGGTCACCGCCAGCGCAGAAATCGCCCAGGGCAACAACGACCTGAGCGGTCGCACCGAGCAACAGGCCAGCGCACTGGAAGAAACCGCCGCCTCCATGGAAGAGCTGTCCAGCACCGTGAAGCAAAACGCCGACAACGCCCGCCAGGCCAAGCAACTCGCCACCAGCGCCTCCACGGTGGCAGTGCGCGGCGGTGACGTGGTGAACCAGGTGGTGGACACCATGAAGGGCATCAACGACAGCTCCAAGAAGATTGCCGACATCATCAGCGTGATCGACGGCATTGCCTTCCAGACCAACATCCTGGCGCTGAATGCCGCTGTGGAAGCCGCCCGTGCCGGTGAGCAAGGCCGTGGCTTTGCCGTGGTGGCCAGCGAGGTGCGCACCCTGGCCCAGCGCAGTGCAGGGGCCGCCAAAGAAATCAAGAGCCTGATCGACGCCAGCGTCACCCAGGTGGACCAGGGCACCGCCTTGGTGGCCACGGCGGGCAGCACCATGGCCGAAGTGGTGGAGTCTATCCAGCGCGTGTCGGACATCATTGCCGAAGTCAGCGCCGCCAGCACCGAGCAGAGCGCCGGCGTGGCCCAGGTGGGCGAAGCCATCATCCAGATGGACCAGGTCACCCAGCAAAACGCCGCCCTGGTGGAAGAAAGCGCCGCTGCCGCCAACAGCCTGAGCCAGCAGGCCACAGATTTGCTGCAGTCTGTTGCCGTGTTCAAGCTGAACGCGGCAACCGCCAGCACCTCCACGCCCCAGGCCCGAAGCGCGGTCAAGCCGCCGCAGATCGAGCGCCGCGCCCCCGACCGTGCCAAGAACGTAGCCCGTCCCGCCTTTGGCAAGAAAGCTGCGCTGGCGGCCCCCAAGGCCAAGGAGGCACAGACCACGGCAGTGCAGGCCCGTACCGGCAACGACGACTGGACCAGTTTCTAAGCCAGCGACAGAAATGCTATAAATTCAAGAGCTGCTAGCGCCTATTCCATCAGCGCTAGCAGCTCTTTTTGTTTAAATTGGGCTACACGCGGGCGGCAACGGCCAGGTGCGCTGCGTCAGCCCTCAAACTGCGGGTGCAGCTGGCGGATCTTGGTCATGGCCACCCCGGCGGCGGCGGTGCGGGTTTCGACCCCCATCTTCACGTAGACGCGCTCCAGGTGCTTCTTCACGGTGGCGGGGCTGCTGCCCAGGATCTCGCCAATGTCGCGGTTGGTTTTGCCCTTGACCACCCAGTACAGCACCTCGGCTTCGCGGGTGGTGAGCTTGAAGCTCAGGCTCATGGCTTCAATCACCGCCGCGTCGGACACCTCGCGCATGACGATCAGCCAATCGCCCTCACCCTCCCCGTCACCTTCCCCATCGCCGGTTTGCTGGTGCAGGCGAAAGCTGAGCCGCCGTGCGCCCTGCTCCACGCTCAGGCGCGGGGGTTCGATCTGCTGCCGGGCGGCGGGTAGGTGCTGCTGCAGCCAGTCCACCACGAGCGGCGGAGTTTGGGGAGCGCTGGTGCCGAAGTAGTCGCGCAGCAGGTCGCGGGCCAGCGGGGTTTGCCACATCAGCTTGCCGTCGCTGGCACGCACGGTGATGCTGGCGTAGCCGAAAGCGTCCAGCGCGTTGCGGGCCTGGCCGGCCTGGTGGACCTGCTGGCGGGCGCGGCGGGCGCTTTGCAGGTGCACGTTCATGCGGGCCATCACTTCCTTGGGCTTGATGGGCTTGTTGACATAGTCCACCCCACCCGCCTCCAGCGCGGCCACCAGGTGCTCGGTCTCGGTGAGGCCGGTCATGAAGATGATGGGGATGTGGGCGGTGGCCGGGTTGGCTTTCAAGCGACGGGCCACTTCGAAGCCGTCCATGCCGGGCATCATCGCGTCGAGCAGCACGATGTCGGGCAGGGCCTGGGCGGCGCGCTGCAAGGCGGTTTCGCCGCGGGTGGCGACGAGGACGGTGTAGCCGGATTCGTCCAGCGCGTCGTGCAGCACGGCCAGGTTGTCGGGTACGTCGTCGACGATGAGCACCACGTCGGAGTTGCTGCGGTCGAGGATGGCTTCGGGTTCAGGGAGCATGGGTGGTATCTGGGCTGGCGGGTGCCTGGGCCAGCAGGCGACCGATGGCTTCAAACTGGAATTGTTGGGCCAGGGTGCGCACTTCCTGCGCCAGGCCCCGGCATGCGGGCTGCGCCTGTTCCAGCGCGGCCAACTGGTTGAGGATACCCCGGTAAAAGCCCAGTTCGGCCACCTGGCGCAGCGCCTGCAGGCGGGCCGCGTCGGGCCAGACGCGCAGCACCGGTGCGGCGGGCACCGCCTCGGCCACGGCGGGGGCCTCTACCCACTGGAGCTGCAGGCGGCGTTCCAGCCAGTCCAGCAGCTCGCTATGGCGCACGGGTTTGGTGATGAAGTCGTCCACCCGGATGCCGACATCGTTCTCCAGGCCTTTGTCGAAGGCGTTGGCGGAGACGATCGCCACGTGCGCTTGCGTGAGCCCATCCGCCTTGATGCGTCTTATCGTTTCCCAGCCGTCGATGCCGGGCATGGCCAGGTCCATCAGCACGGCATCCGGCTGGTACCCGGCAGCCAGCAGATCCAGCGCGTCATGGCCGCTGGCGGCGGTGCGCACTTCGAAGCCCAGGGGTTGCAGCAGCTGCACCAGCAGCTCGCGGTCGGGTTCTTCGTTGTCCACCACCAGCAGCTTGCGGCGCGGGCCAACGTAGGCGCGGCGCAGGCGCGGGGTGCTGCGCTGCACGGTTTTGAGGTCGGCACCGTGGATTTCGGGCAGGAAGAGCTTGACGCGGAACACCGAGCCGCTGCCGGGCGTGCTGACCACGGTCATCTCGCCACCCATCAGGTCGGTGAGCATTTTGGCGATGGTCAGGCCCAGGCCCGCGCCGCCACTGCCCGGGGATGCACCGCGCTCGAAGGGCTCAAACACCTGCGCCAGCTCGTCGGCGTGCATGCCGGGCCCCGTGTCTTCGATCTCGATGAAGGCCATCTCCAGCGCGTAGCGGGCGCGCAGGCGCACCCGGCCGGTGGCGGTGAACTTGATGGCGTTGCCCAGCAGGTTGATGAGGATCTGGCGCAGGCGCTTTTCGTCGGCACGTACCTGCTCGGGCAGCACGCCCTGCGGGTCGAAGTGGAAAGCCAGGCCCTTGGCGCGGGCCTGGGGTTCGAACATCTCGGCCATTTCGTGCAGCAGGTCGGCAAACGGCATGGGCCGGGTGGCCAAGGTGAGCTTGCCGGACTCGATGCGGGCAATGTCCAGCGTGCCTTCGATCAGCGACAGCAAATGCTCGCCGCCGCGCTTGATGACGCCGATGGCCTGCTGCCGGTGCGGTGGCACGCCGGTGTCTTCGCCCATGAGCTGTGCGTAGCCCAGGATGCTGTTGAGCGGGGTGCGCAGCTCGTGGCTGATGGCGCTGATGTAGCGGCTTTTCGCCTGGTTGGCCTGGTCCGCCTGGGCTCTGGCCTGCTCTGCCACCAAGGTAGCCGCTTGCAGGGCCTTGTCGGTTTGCGCGTGCGAGGCGATTTCGCGCTGCAGCAAATGGGTTTGGCGGTTCGATTCTTCTTGCGCCACCTGGCGGCTTTTGTGCGCCAGCACAAACCACCAGGCCACGATGCAGGCCATCAGCACCAGGGCCATATAGGCTTTGACGAAGCCGGAACGCAGCGCAGAACCGGGATCAAAATCGGCCTCTACCGCTGATTGGACTAGCGCTTGCAGCTCTTGAAAATATAGCAATCCAAACAGCGCAGCCAAAATCGGCACCACCACCAGCATCAGCAAAATGAAGTGCGCCAGCCCGGTTTCCAGGTAGGGCCAGGCGCGCTGGGGCAGCAGCCAGCGCAGCGCTGCCGCCCACTGCACTTTCAGGCTGGCCTGGGGTTTGCACAGGTCGCCACAGCGCGCATCCAGCGTGCAGCACAGCGAACAGATCGCGCCCTGGTAGGCGGGGCAATGGGCCATGTCGGGCGCTTCGTATTCGCGCTCGCAGATCACGCAGCGCTGTACGCGCAGGCGCTGGTAGCTATCGTCGGCCATCGGCTGGGTGATGCCTTTCCAATCCGACTGGGGCCCACGGGCGATGTAGTAACGGCCTTGGGTCCACCAGGCCAGCAAGGGCGAGGCGACCATGGCCGTGCCCAGGGCGATCACCGCCGAAAACGCCTGCGCCATCGGCCCGAACAGGCCCAGGTAGGCCAGCATCGACAGGGTAGAAGCCAGCGCCATCGCGCCCACGCCCACCGGGTTGATGTCGTACAAATACGCGCGCTTGAACTCGATGCCCGGCGGCGACAGGCCCAGCGGCTTGTTGATGACCAGGTCGGCCACCACGGCCATGATCCAGGCGATGGCGAGGTTGGAGTACAGCCCCAGCACGTCGCCCAGCGCCTCGAACACGTTCATCTCCATCAGCATGAAGGCGATCAGCGTGTTGAACACCACCCACACCACCCGGCCCGGATGGCTGTGTGTGATACGCGAGAAAAAGTTGGACCAGGCCAGCGACCCGGCGTAGGCATTGGTGACATTGATCTTGAGCTGCGACAGCACCACAAACAAGGCCGTGGCCGCCACCGCCCAGCCGTACTGCGGGAACACGTATTCATAGGCCGCCAGGTACATCTGGTTGGGGTCCACCGCGCGCTCGGGCGGCACCATGTGGGTGATGGCCAGGTAGGCCAACAGCGCGCCGCCCAGCATCTTCAGCACCCCCAGCAGCACCCAGCCCGGCCCGCCCGCCAGCACGCCCAGCCACCAGCGGCGGCGCGTGGCAGCCGTGTAGGCGGGCATGAAGCGCAGGTAGTCGGCCTGCTCGCCCATCTGGGTGATGAGCGCAATGCCCACGGTGAGCGCCGCGCCGAACGACAGCAGGTTGAAGGTATCGGCATGCCCGGCCACACCACCATAGTGCAGCACCCCGGCAAACGCGCTTGGTTCGCGCATCCACACGTAGGCAAACGGCACCACCAGCAGCACCAGCCACAGCGGCTGGGTCCAGACCTGCAGGCGGCTGATCATGGACACGCCGTGCGTGACCAGCGGAATCACCACCAGCGCGCAAATCAAATAGCCCCAGCGCGGCGGTATGCCCAGCGACAGGTCCAGCGCGTAGGCCATCACCGCGGCCTCCAGCGCGAAGAAGATGAAGGTGAAGGACGCGTAGATCAGCGAGGTGAGCGTGGAGCCGATGTAGCCAAAGCCTGCGCCGCGGGTGAGCAAGTCCATGTCCACCCCGCAGCGGGCGGCGTAGATGCTGATGGGCAGCCCGGCCAGAAAGATGATCAGCCCGGTGGCCACAATCGCCCAGAAGGCATTCACAAAACCGTGCTGCACCAGCAAGGTGGCCCCCACGGCCTCCAGAATCAAAAACGATGCCGCGCCGAACGCCGTGTTGGCCACCCGCCACTCGGACCACTTGCGAAAGCGCTGCGGGGCAAAGCGCAGGGCGTAGTCTTCCAGGGTCTCGCTGGCCACCCAGCTGTTGTAGTCGCGCCGGATCTTCACCACCTGCTGGGGGGCATCGTTCAGGGGAGACAGGGGAGTAAGGTCGGAATCGGTCACTGCACGATCTTCGCAGCTTTTGTGCCCAGCCATGCACCAAGCTTGTGCGCCATTTGGCGTAGGGCTAAGGCATACCGCTTGCTTAATAATGCGTGGAATAAGTCACAACTTTAAAGATCCTATGGAACTCACGCCCCGAGAGAAAGACAAGCTGCTGATCTTCACCGCCGCCCTGCTGGCCGAGCGGCGCAAAGCCCGGGGCCTGAAGCTGAATTACCCCGAAGCGATCGCCTTCATCAGCGCCGCGGTGATGGAAGGCGCGCGTGACGGCCAGAGCGTAGCCCAGTTGATGAGCGCAGGCCGCAACATCCTGACCCGCGCCGACGTGATGGACGGCATCGCCGAGATGATTCCCGACATCCAGGTGGAAGCCACCTTCCCGGACGGCACCAAGCTCGTCACGGTCCATCAACCCATTGTGTGAGCCCCGCATGAAAACTACTAAATTGATAGCTGCCTGTGCCGGTCTGATCAGCACGGGCACCGTATTTGGCCATGATATTCCCGGCCTGAGCGGCCCGCACTGGCACGCGTCCGATGCCGTGGGCTATTGCGTGCTGGCGGCCTTGGCGGGGGTGTCGGCCTGGGCCGTGTGGCGCGACCGGGGCGGCAAATGACCCCCGGCGAACTGCTGGTAGACGACGGCGAACACCCGCTCAACACCGGGCGGCGCAGCGTCACCCTGGTGGTCAACAACACCGCAGACCGGCCCATCCAGGTGGGCAGCCACTACCACTTTGCCGAAACCAATGGCGCGCTGGGCTTCGACCGGGCCGCCGCCCAGGGCATGCGGCTGAACATTGCGTCGGGCAGCGCGGTGCGCTTTGAGCCCGGCCAGCAGCGCACGGTGGAACTGGTGGATTACGCGGGCGACCGCACGGTGTATGGATTTCGCGGACTAGTGCAAGGAAAACTCTGATGGCAACGATTGGACGACGCGCTTACGCCGAAATTTTTGGCCCCACCGTGGGCGACCGGGTCCGCCTGGCCGACACCGACCTGCTGATCGAGGTCGAAAAAGACTACACCCTGGCCGCCGGTGCCTACGGAGAAGAAGTCAAGTTCGGCGGCGGCAAGACCATCCGCGACGGCATGGCGCAAAGCCAGCGCATGAACAGCGAGGGCGCGGTGGACTGCGTGATGACCAACGCGCTGATCCTGGACCACTGGGGCATCGTCAAGGCCGACATCGGCCTCAAGGACGGCCGCATCGTGGCCATTGGCAAGGCGGGCAACCCCGACGTGCAGCCGGGCGTGGACATCATCATCGGCCCCGGCACCGAGATCATCAGCTGCGAGGGCAACATCGTCACCGCGGGCGGCATCGACAGCCACATCCACTTCATCTGCCCACAGCAGATCGAGGAAGCCCTGGCCAGCGGCGTGACCACCATGCTGGGCGGCGGCACGGGCCCGGCCACCGGCACCTTTGCCACCACCTGCACGCCCGGCCCCTGGAACATCGAGCGCATGCTGCAGGCGGCGGACGCCTTCCCCATGAACCTGGGCTTTCTGGGCAAGGGCAACGCCAGCCTGCCCGCCGCGCTGCACGAGCAGATCGGTGCGGGCGTGATCGGCCTCAAATTGCACGAAGACTGGGGTACCACCCCCGCCGCCATCAGCAACTGCCTGGACGTGGCCGAGCTGGAAGACGTGCAGGTGGCCATCCACTCGGACACGCTAAACGAATCCGGCTTTGTGGAAAACACCATTGCCGCCACCAAGGGGCGTGGCCTGTGCGCCTTCCACACCGAAGGCGCGGGCGGCGGGCACGCGCCTGACATTTTGCGGGTGGTGGGCGAGGCCAACTTCTTGCCCAGCAGCACCAACCCCACCATGCCCTACACCGTGAACACGCTGGACGAGCACGTGGACATGCTGATGGTCTGCCACCACCTGGATGCCAGCATCCCCGAAGACCTGGCCTTCGCCGAAAGCCGCATCCGCAAGGAAACCATCGCCGCCGAAGACGTGCTGCACGACCTGGGTGCCATCAGCATGATGAGCAGCGACAGCCAGGCCATGGGGCGCGTGGGCGAGGTGATTCTGCGCACCTGGCAAACGGCGCACAAGATGAAGCAGCAGCGTGGCTCCTTGCCAGAGGATTCCTCACGCAACGACAACTTCCGCGCCAAGCGCTACGTGGCCAAGTACACCATCAACCCGGCACTGGCCCACGGCATCAGCCACGAGGTGGGCAGCATCGAGGTGGGCAAATGGGCCGATCTGGTGGTGTGGAAACCGGCCTTCTTCGGCGTGAAACCCGCACTCATCCTGAAAGGCGGCTTCATCGCCATGGCCGCCATGGGCGACCCCAACGCCAGTATCCCCACGCCCCAGCCGGTGCACTACCGCCCGATGTTTGGTGCGTACGGCACGGCGCTGGCGCGCGGCTCGCTGACCTTTGTGTCGCAAGCCGGGCTGACCGGCGGCATCCAGGAACGCTTTGGCCTGTCCAAGACTTTGAGCGCCGTAAAGGACATCCGCGCGGTGCGCAAGCAGCACATGGTGCACAACAGCTACCTGCCGAAGATGGAGATCGATGCGCAAACCTACAGCGTGCGGGCGGATGGGGTGCTGCTGACGTGTGAAGCGGCGGTGAGTTTGCCGATGGCGCAGCGGTATTTCTTGTTTTAGAACTCAAAGAGCCTGCAGGTGCTGCCGAATCCAGGCTGCGAAGGCAGCCTCTTCCAGTTTGCCCATAGCCACGTCGAGCATGGTGAAAACGCAATCGGCATCGGCTGCGGTCAAGGCATGGCCGTTCAGCGCCAAAAACAGCTCCACCGCCACAAAGGCCGTACGCTTGTTGCCGTCCACAAACGGATGGTTGCGGGCAATACCAAAGCCGTAGCTGGCCGCCAAGTCTGCTGCATCGGGTTCGGCATAGTTCGCCAGTTGCTGGGGTCGAGCCATGGCAGAGGCAAAGAGGTTCGCATCCCGCACGCCCGTGCCGCCGCCATGTTCGGCCAATTGCTCTTCGTGCACGGCCCGCATGACATCCGGGCTCAGCCAACGCCAGCCGGACTTGGGCTGGCTCATTTGGCCAATTCCCGCAGCACGTTGCGGCGCTTCTTCATGATGCTGCGCGCTTCGGTCATCTGGTCTTCAAACTCGGTGTCGTAAGGAGTCAACATCACCCCGTTGGCCGCCTCGGTCCAGAATACCGAGTCACCCTTCTCCAACTTGAGCAGCGTGAGCAGTTCTTTAGGCAAGATCACCCCCACCGAGTTGCCGATTTGGGTCAATTTGAGTGCAGCCATAGCGAACCCCTAAAGTTATAACGTTTGTTATATTATCGCCAAACTACCCCGGGAGTAAACATGGGTTACGCACTGGTCAAACCTTTTTCCGAAGAGGACTACCTGGCTGCTGAAAACGCTGCCACGGAAAAGCACGAGCTTGTGAACGGCGTGGCGTACGCCATGGCCGGAGCATCAGAGCGCCACAACACCCTAGCGGGCAATCTGTTCGCCGCGTGCCACGCAGCCCGCAAAGACTCTGGCTGCCGCCCCTTTATGGGAGACATGCGCTTGCGTCTGGAAGGCGGACACACTTACTACTACCCCGACGTGATGCTGATTTGCCACGCGGAAGACAACGACCCGATGTGCAAAACCCAGCCCTGCATGGTGGCTGAGATCAGCTCGCCCAGCACCGAGGCCATCGATCGGCGCGAGAAGTTTGCCGCCTACACCAAGCTACCGACGCTGCGCGAATACCTGATCGTGTCGCAAGACGAAATCCGCGTAGACCACTACGCCCGCGTCAACCTGCGCGAATGGGGCCACAGCCAACTCGGCGCGGGTGACAACATTTCTTTTCTGTGCCTACCCATGGTGCTGACGGTCGAAGACCTGTACGCAACGATCACTTTTTAAATTTCAACCCCAGCCCCATGCTCCAAACCTCCAAACTCATTCCCCAAGGCAAAGGCCTGGCCCCTGCCCTGCTCAAACGTGGCAGCACCGTCGAACTGGACTGGGACGTGCGGCAAAAAAGCCGCTTCGATGCCACCGACTCCCTGGGCCGCCAGCTCGGCGTTTTCCTGCCCCGCGGCACGCTGGTGCGCGGCGGCGACGTACTGGTGGTGGAAGACGGTTCCCTGGTCCAGGTGGTGGCGGCTCCCCAGCCGGTGCTGGTCATTACCATCCACGGACACGGCACACCTTTCGACCTGACCCGCGCCGCCTACCACCTGGGCAACCGCCATGTGCCGATCGAGCTGCAGCCCGACCACCTGAAGATCGAACCCGACCATGTGTTGGCCGAGATGCTGCGCGCCATGCATTTGACGGTGGTGGAAGCCACGGTGGCGTTTGAGCCCGAAGGCGGTGCCTACGCGGCGGGCGGACACAGCCATGGCCACGAACATCCGGCACCGAAGCCCGTGTCCATTCCGGTCAAAGCCGCCCCGCACGTCCACGGCCCTGGCTGCGGGCATGACCATGGGCACGGCCATTCCCACTGATCCCATGACCGTGCGCAGAGTCCGCCCGCTGGTGCCACCGGTCCGCCGCCGCCCGGCCAGAGCCGCTAGCCACGCCGCCAGTCCGCCAGAATCGGCCACGCCCAGCCTGCTGCAGCTGATCTGGTTGGCATCGCCCGCCCTGCCGGTAGGCGGATTTTCTTATTCTGAAGGGCTGGAAGCGGCGGTAGACAGGGCAGGAGTAGCTACAGAAAGTGCAGCATCCGATTGGCTGATCGACCAACTGCACCTAGCGCTGACCCGGGGCGACCTGGCCGCCATCGCCAAGGCCATACCCGCCTGGCGGCGCGGTGATCTGACCCATGTGGCCGAGCTCAACGCCTGGGTACTGCAGACCCGCGAAACCAGCGAACTGCGCGCCCAGACCGAGCAGATGGGCCGCTCCTTGCTGGAATGGCTGCGCAACCACGACACGGCCACACCCACGCAGATAGCGGCCTGCGCCCAGATGCAGCCCACCTACCCCATCGCCTACGCCCTGGCCGCTGCAGCCACCCAGGCCCCGCTGCGAGACTGCCTGCTGGCCTACGCCTTTGGCTGGGCCGAAAATATGACGCAGTCGGCCATCAAATCCGTGCCGCTGGGCCAAAGCGCAGGGCAGCGCATCCTGGCGCGCCTGGCCGCCGACATTCCTGCGGCAGTAGACCGCGCCACCCAGATCCCCGACAGCCAGCGCCAGGCGTTTTCGCCCATGCTGGCCATTCTGAGTAGCCAGCACGAAGTGCAATATTCAAGGCTTTTCAGGTCCTAGCGCTTATCCCATCAGCACAAGCAGCTCTTTTTTCAATAGCAAAACACCATGTCCACTCTGCACCACATCGCCCACCGCACCAAAAAACTCCCCCCGCTGCGCGTCGGCATTGGCGGCCCGGTGGGTTCCGGCAAAACCACGCTGCTGGAAATGCTGTGCAAAGCCATGCGCGAAAAATACGATCTGGTTGCGATCACCAACGACATCTACACCAAGGAAGACCAGCGCATCCTGACCGTCAGCGGTGCCCTGCCCGCCGAGCGCATCATGGGCGTGGAAACGGGCGGCTGCCCGCACACCGCCATCCGCGAAGACTGCTCCATCAACCTGGAAGCCATTGACCGCATGCTGGTCGAGCATCCCAATGCCGACATCGTGTTTATCGAAAGCGGCGGTGACAACCTGGCCGCCACCTTCAGCCCCGAGCTCAGCGACCTCACCATCTACGTGATCGACGTGGCCGCAGGCGAAAAAATCCCCCGCAAAGGCGGCCCCGGCATCACCAAGAGCGACCTGTTCGTCATCAACAAAACCGACCTGGCACCCCACGTGGGCGCGAACCTGGACGTAATGGAATCGGACACCCGCCGTATGCGCACCAATGCCCAGGGTCTCAAACCGTTTGTCATGACCAACCTAAAGACGCTCAGTGGCTTGGCCGAGGTGGTGGCCTTTATCGAAACCAAGGGAATGTTGGTGACCCAGCACGCCCAGTAAAATCAAGGGCTTAGCCAGCTCCACGCCGCTTACAACGGCGTTCTCCCATGACCTATAGCGTCAAAGAAATTTTCTACACCCTGCAAGGCGAAGGCGGCCAGGCAGGCAGCCCCGCGGTGTTCTGCCGTTTCGCCGGCTGCAACCTCTGGACCGGCCGCGAAAGCGACCGCGCCACCGCCGTCTGCCGTTTTTGCGATACCGACTTTGTGGGCACCGACGGCACCTTGGGCGGTAAATTTGCCGACGCAGATGCGCTAGCCGACCAAATCGCAGCCCAATGGCCCGTAGGCAACAACCAAAACCGCCTGACGGTACTGACCGGCGGCGAACCCCTGCTGCAAGTAGATACCGCCCTGGTCGCCGCTCTGCATGCGCGCGGCTTTCGCATCGCGGTGGAAAGCAATGGCACCGTGCGCGCCCCCGAAGGCATAGACTGGCTGTGCATCAGCCCCAAAGCCGGTGCGCCCTGGATCCAGCAGCAAGGGCAGGAGCTCAAGGTGGTGTGGCCCCAACCCGGCCTGAACCTGGCCACCCTGGCCAGTACCGGCCAGTTCACCCACCGCTTCCTGCAGCCCATGGACGGCCCAGACCAAGCCGCCAACATCGCTCTGTGCATAGACACCTGCATGCAGCACCCCGCCTGGCGCTTGAGCCTGCAAACCCACAAGATCACCCAGATCCGTTAACCCACGGACGCTTTCATGCAGTACACCATCAGCCAACGCTTCTACTTTGACGCGGCCCACACCCTGCAGCGCGAGATCGAAGCCGCAGGCAGCCGCCGCATCCACGGCCACACCTACCACGCCGAAGTCAGCATCAGCGGCCCGCGCGACCCCGCCAACGGCATGGTCCTCGACCTGGGCTTCCTGCGCCAACGCCTGGAGGCCGTACGCGACCAACTCGACCACCATCTGCTGGACGAAGTGCCCGACCTGGGCACCCCCACGCTGGAAAACCTGTGCACCTTCATCGCCACACAGCTAGCCGACGTGCGCCCCCCCGTAAGTCGGGTGCGTGTGTGGCGTGACGCCTTGGGCGATGCCTGTGTTTTAGACGTCCTCTAAATGGTGTACGTTTTGTAACATAGGTAAAAATACCGAGGTTAGAATGGAAAGCCAGGAAGCGTGGCAGAGTGGTCGATTGCACCGGTCTTGAAAACCGGCGATGGGAAACTATCCGTGAGTTCGAATCTCACCGCTTCCGCCAAAAATTAAAAAGCCCCGCTGGGGCTTTTTTTTATCCTGTCACGATCAAGCATACGCATAAATGCAGAGTGCTATTCTATATCGCCAAGACGTCCCGTTAATTCAAAAATTTATTTAATACTCGCAATAATTACAACAATCTAAGAAATACTATGCATATATCAGAAATATTCAAATCAACATATAAAAATAAAAATTTAATATTAAACTTAATACAAAGAGATATTCACGGGCGATACAAAGGATCCATCATGGGCTTACTTTGGTCATTGTTCAATCCAATATTAATGCTTGCCGTTTATACATTCGTATTCAGCGTAATATTCAAATCCCGCTGGGTCGGAGGATCTGAATCAAAAACTGAATTTGCATTAGTTCTATTCGCCGGCCTCATGGTATTCAATCTATTCTCCGAATGTATAAATAGAGCTCCCACATTAATACTCAGCAATTCAAATTACGTAAAAAAAGTAGTATTTCCACTAGAGATACTGCCTATCGTCTCACTCGGATCAGCAATATTCAACTTAGTCATTAATTTGATCGTCTGGATCGTTTTTTACACATTCTTTTTTGGCATACCGAGCAGCACCATATTAACATTACCAATAGTTTTGCTTCCACTTTTTATAATGACGCTAGGGCTTTCATGGTTATTTGCATCGCTAGGGGTATATCTTCGCGATGTAACACAAATTATTGGAATTGCGACCACAATATTGATGTTTTTATCACCCATATTTTATCCAATATCATCATTACCCAAAGAATATCAGGAGTTGATGCAACTAAATCCACTAACTTCTCTCATTGAGCAATCAAGAGATACGATGATATGGGGTAAAAACCTAGATTTAATAATTTGGTTAAAACAAATTATTTACTCTACAGCAATTGCTGCATTTGGTTTATTTTGGTTTCAAAAGACACGCCCCGGATTTTCCGACGTTCTTTAAATCTAGTTAAACCATAAAAATCCATGCATTCTCATACCGAAAGAAATCATTGGCTTGATTTTTGTCGATCAATCGCAATACTACTCGTGTTATTAAGTCACGGAAGAAAAATTTTACCCGAAGACTTCCTCTGGCGCGAATATTTACGTTTTGGTGGATTTATTGGAGTAGAGTTATTTTTTGTCTTGAGTGGATACTTAATAGGTGGGATTTTAATAAGAACCAACAAACAAGAAAATAAATGGATAAATAATTTTTATTTACGCAGATGGTTTAGAACCATTCCAAATTATTATTTGTTTATATTAATAAACATCATTTTAATATACACCGAATATCGTCCCGGCACTCTTTCAGATATTGGATATTATGTATTTTTCTCGCAAAACTTATTTTCGCCTCACCCCTCGTTTTTTCCAGAAGCCTGGAGCCTAGCGGTTGAAGAAATTTTTTATCTAACCTATCCGTTGACGCTATTATTTTTTATTAAAATTCTAAAAATAGAACAAAATAAAGCAATGTTACTAAGTTCCATCTTAGTAATTGTAGCTTCGCTAATCGGTCGAATTTCAGTTGCAAATCATGTTTTCTCTTGGGATGAAGGTATTCGCAAGATTGTTTTCCTGCGTTTCGATGCCTTAATGTTGGGCGTGCTTCTTGCACTATGGAAACAAAAGAATAAAAAACCAAATACTTTGATCATTAACTTTGGCATTTTTATCTTTTTTGCATCCATTGTATATATAGCCATCACACCTAACAAGATACTTGATGACTCCATGTTTTCAAAAACTATTTTATTTAACTTCGCTTCACTTGGATGTGCAGCAGTTGTTATCAGCGGGCTTCAATTAAATTTTCCAGAAGTATGGGCAAATTTTTTTAATATATTAGCAAAAATATCTTTTTCAGCATATTTATTAAATTTACCCATCCTCTCAATAATCAATAAAATAAATCAACCACTTCCATGGTGGCAAGTATGGTTGCAATTTATAACTTTTACTCTACTAGCATCGTATATGGTATATAAATACTTCGAGAAACCAACCACCGATCTCAGAGATTATATAAAATACAAAACACAAAAACCTTCACATGAACAATGACATTGCCATTCAAGTTGAAAATCTCAGCAAGTGTTACCAAATATATGAAAATCCGAGAGATCGATTAAAACAATTTATATTACCTCGCCTCAGAAAAATAATTAATGCACAAGAAAAAAAATACTTCAGAGAATTTTGGGCTGTAAAAAATATTTCGATAAAAATAAATAGAGGAGAAACAATCGGAATTATCGGCCACAACGGAAGCGGAAAATCAACACTGCTTCAAATGATATGCGGAACATTACACGCCACAAATGGGAGTGTTAAAACAAATGGTCGAATTGCCGCACTGCTTGAACTGGGAGCCGGATTTAATCCAGAATTTACGGGTCGAGAGAACGTCTATTTGAATGGATCGATACTTGGATTATCCAAAGAAGATATTGATAACCGATTTAATGAAATAGCCACCTTTGCTGACATTGGCGATTTTATTGAGCAACCAGTAAAAACCTATTCGAGTGGCATGTTTGTGCGCTTAGCATTTGCAGTGCAAGCCTGTGTCGATCCAGAAATTTTGGTTGTAGACGAAGCCTTGTCCGTTGGTGATATTGGATTTCAATACAAATGTTTTAAAAGAATGGAATCACTCCGTGATAAAGGTGTAACTATTATTATGGTCACACACAGTACGGGAACAGTGCTCGAACATGCTGACCGCTGCATAGTCATGGAGAAAGGTAATATTATTCTTGATACGACGGATGTGTTGGCTGCAATTTTGACATATGAAAAAGGAATGCTTACTTCGTTTAAAGAGAGTTCCATCAATGTCGAAAATACCAACTCCGAGAGAAAAGTGAGTATTGAAGATTTACAGAGAATTCAAATTGAACAAAAGGATTCTGAACTCGGAGAGAAACGCTTTGGTACAGGCAGAGCCATTATTGAAAACTTAAAGCTAATAAAATCCAATAGCTCACAAAAAATTCACCAGCCAATATTTAAATCTGGCGATGAAGTAATTTTTCATTTTAAACTTCTTGCTGCAGAAAAGATTAAAAATGTTGTTCTAGGTATATCCCTCTCAAAAAGCCAAGGAGCAGATGTATGGGGTGACAATAATCTTCATGCGGGTCAAACAATTACCCTAGTACCAGGCGAGCAATCAATCGAATATAGGGTTCGTTTACCGATTGCCTCGGGGGAATATTTAATACATTGTGGACTTGCATGCTTTAACGGTGAACTGCGTGAAGAGTTAGATCAGAGACGTCCCATGATGCGTGTACGGTTTTTATCCCCACGCGAACAGGTTGGATTTATTTACGCGCCAATTCAAGTTTTCGTATCAAACAATGATAATTTGAATAACTTCCAAGTTATCGAAAATAGTGACTAAACTAAAAAATCCACACTATGATTGCTGCATTTTTACTCCCCTATCCCATTCGTGGTTTTCGCGCGCCGTATCTATGGATTTACTATAAGTTATTATCTGAAATTCAAGAAAAGATGCTTTTCTTGACAGGGAATGATTATAAAAATGATGCTCAAATTTGGCGAGACGATGAAAGATGGGAAGTAAGCAACAGTACGCTCAAGCAACTAAACTACGAAGTACCAACAAAAGATTTAATAAATAAACATTTGTATGAAATTATTCCCAATAAGATATACACCGATTTATTGAAAGATTCCGCAGACAATTCGATTGCTGTTTTTAAAAGAATATTATCAGCACGAATTCCCGCCCTAGAAGAAGCAATATCACAAGCATTATCTGATAAAAAAGATATTGAAGTAATAATTACACTATGCAACTGTCCATCACTAAGCGCAGTTGCTCGATCTCTCAATATACCAGTCGCACACATAGAACTTGGTCCATTGCGTTCACCACACTACCTACCAACAGCATATTTAGATTTCAAGGGAGTAAATGGTGAAACAGAAGCGTTTGCGCGCTATAAAGCAACAAATTATAAATTTGAACCATCAGCGTCTGTACAGTCACTACGCGCTTTCTTTCTTATTGACCCAGTAGATGAAAAAAATATCGTCACAAATCACCATACAGGTGTGGTACTCCAGATTGAGGATGATTCAAATTTAGTTGCATTTGGCGAAGGTTTTACCAATCAAGATTTACTTGTGTATGCTCGACTCCATGCAAGCAATGATAATTTATTAGTACGTTCGCATCCAGGCAGTTTGTTTAGTCCACGGGCAGATCATTACTCGATTGATAAATCCCCAAATAGCATTGCCTTCATTCATCGCTGCAAAAAAATTCTAACGATCAATTCAAGTGTTGGATTAGAAGCCATCTTGATGGACGTTCCTGTGCAGATACTAGGCGATTGCTCATATCGCTTCATTAATGAAGCAAATAATTCAAACGAAAGAGTTCGTCGGCTTGAGCATTATCTCTTTGCGTACCTGGTGCCCATGCATCTTATTTTTAGCGCAGAATATTTGCGCTATCGATTGACGAATCCAGGCGATGCCGAAATCATTAAAAAACACCTAAAATTCTATATGCTTGAACACGTTAAAAAAATTGAAGATCTTAGAATAGAGCTCGCAACAGATAAAAATAATATTTCAACCTTAAACCAACTCATCGAAGCCAAAAATATTGAAATAACTGCACTTAATCAACTTCTGCTTGCTAGCAAAACACAATTTTTTGAACTAAATGAAAGCATCACGAAGAATAGAGAGGAAATACTGCGTTTAAATCAAGAAAATACAAAAATTTTCGATGAAAATTTAATGTTTCAAAAAAATATTGATCTAAGCAATGCAAGAGCTCTTGAATATCAAACAATCAATTCTGACTTAAAAAATCAGATTCTTATTCGCGATAAAAAAATAACGGATCTTCATTTAATTTGCACTGAAAACGAAGAAAAATTTTTAGTTGCCAATAGAATTTCTGCAACCCATGAGGCAACTATTGATATATTGCATAATTCGAAATCCTGGCGCGTGACACACTTTTTAAGAGTAGCAATGACAGCGCTTGGACGAACCGCTGGTATTACGCGTCGAGCAAAAAATGCCCTTCGCTATATCGTTCGCGGAGATGTTTCTGGTCTAAGAGATCGCGTCACAAGTATTAAGTCGGAAGCAAAAGCACTGAGAATGGCTGAAATGCCCACTCCGACCAAATGGGGCGTCATGACGACCCCTCACACATTGTTCATAGCACATCTAATATGCTCACGCCTTAAAGATAATGGCTGGGAGGTAGAAATCATAACAGGTGATCCTGATGAATTTATCTTGGATATGTATATAGTTATTTGTCCGCAGATATTCAAGAAATTGCCATCGGGTGAAAAATGTATCATTTACCAAATGGAACAATCAGTCAGCTCGCGTTGGTTCACTGAAGACTATATACAAAAATTAAATAACTGCCTTGCAGTTTTAGAATATTCTTTAGTAAATATAGAGTTTTTATCAAGCAAATCAATTGCATATCCACACGTACATTACCTCCCTGTTGGCGCAGACCCTTCTTATATGGCGGATGTATCATCCTCGGAGAAAATTTACGATGTTCTTTTCTACGGAGATCCAAACAGTTCGCCACGGCGAAAAAAGCTGCTTAAAACACTCTCCAATAATTTCAATGTCCAAGTTTGCAGCGAAGTTTTCGGTAGCGATATTGTCAGAAAAATCAAATCAGCACGTGTTGTCGTAAATCTGCATTACTATGAGAATGCATTACTGGAAATGCCCCGAATCCAAGAGTGCTTATCTTTAGGCGTGCCCGTTGTCTCGGAATCGTCACAGGATCAGAATGATTACCCTGAAATCTCCAAGGCAGTAATCTTCTTCGAAGAAGGCAATGAGCAGGATATGCTGAAAGTCGTCAGACAAGCATTGAACACACCAGTAGATGCGCTTACAGTTCAGAATGCAGCTAACCTTGGTTCTACTCGGTTTAACTTTATGTTCGACCGTTTTCTTGTAGCCATGGGATTTATTAATGCAGCAAAACTTGTTATCAGCGGTTTGCCACTGCCTCGTAATGCTTCGCGCATAGCCTTATCCATGCCAGAGACGATTGCTCGGCGTCGTATTTATGAAAAAAGTCCTGTCGACAACTGCCACATTTTTGATGGTGTGCGCTTGAGACCCGGCTGGGTTGGCTGTGGGCTCTCATATGCAACTCTTGCAAAGCACGCCTTAAAATGCGATATTCAAAGAATTTCCATATTCGAAGATGATGTATTAATTTCTGATGATTTCGAAGAAAAAATGCAAATCATCCATGACTATCTTGATGTACAAAATAATCAATGGGACATTTTTTCTGGCGTTATTGCTGTACTTCATGATGAAGCAAAAATTATCAAAGATGAAACCTATCATGGAATTAGGTTTCTAACCATTGATAAAATGACCAGCACTGTATGCAATATTTACAACCAGAGCGCATTGAAAATTTTAGCCAAATGGGATTCTAACGACAGAAACGACCAAACTAACACTATTGATAAATTTCTAGAACGGCAATCTAATCTTCGCGTCATAGTTGCATTACCATTCTTGGTCGGACACAGAGAAGAAGTGGCCTCCACACTGTGGGGTTTTCAGAATACTCAATATCGCGATCTAATTCAAAATAGTGAAAATAAATTACGTGATAAAGCAATGCTTCGTTGAGACTGCATAGAGGTCCATCTTGATTTCCGTCGTCATCGTCAATTACAACGCAGGCCATCTTCTGGCCGAATGCATTGCATCAGCTTTGCCGCAAGTGGGTGAAGTGCTGGTGGTGGATAACGCGTCCCGCGATACCAGCATGCAGGATTGCGCACGGCAGTTTGCGGGCGATGCACGGGTGCAATTGATTTTGAACACCGCCAACCACGGTTTTGCGGCGGCTTGCAATATGGGCTATGTGCGGGCCAGCGGGGATACGGTGCTGTTTCTCAACCCCGATTGTCGGCTGGAGCCTGCGGCGGTGGCGCTGTTGGCCGATGCTTTGCACGGCAACCCCACTGTGGGCATGGTGGGCGGCTTGCTAATGAACCTCGACGGCTCCGAGCAAGGCGGGGGGAGGCGCGCCATTCCTACGCCCTGGCGATCTTTTGTGCGGGCGTTTGGGCTGAACCGACTTGAAGAGCGCTGGCCCAAATTGTTTTTTGACTTCCACCTGCACCAGCAGCCTTTGCCACCTGGCCCCATTGAAGTAGAAGCCATCTCTGGCGCCTGCATGCTCGTCAAGCGGCAGGCGGTGGATGCAGTCGGCTTATGGGATGAAGGCTACTTTTTGCACTGTGAAGACCTGGACTGGTGCATGCGCTTTAGAAAAGCGGGCTGGAAAATTTTGTTTGTTCCGGCAGCTCATGTGTTCCACGCCCTGGGCGTCAGCAGCAGTGGCAGGCCGATTTTTGTGGAGTGGCACAAGCACAAGGGGATGATGCGCTTTTACCGCAAGTTCTTTCGCCACCAGTACCCAGGCGTACTCATGGGGCTGGTTGCGGTGGGCGTGTGGCTACGCTTTGGCAGTGTGGCTGCGTATTACCTGGCGAGACGTGCTGGGCGGGCACTGGGGTTGCTCCGTGGTTGAGGCTGCAAAACAAGCACAGCAGCCCCAGCCCATAGGGGTACTGGGGGCCAGCAGCATGGTGGGGCAGTGCGTGCTATCGCAAGTGACCCCGGCATATGGGTCGGTCTACGCCTTTTCTCGCAAGGCCACCGGGCTGCAGGCGGTAGCCGGAAACGGTGTCATTTGGCAGCAAATCCCGATGGCACCGGGAAAAGCTTCGCAGGGAGGGAAGGTAATTCCCTACTGGATCTACATCGCCCCCATCGCGACATTGCCAGCCCACTTTGCTTGGCTGGAAGCTCGAGGTGTCAAGCGTATTGTGGCGCTGTCGTCCACCAGCCGCTTCACCAAAGACACGTCCTCCGATCTCCTGGAGCAAAACATCGCGCAAGGCCTGGTAAATGCAGAAAGCCAGCTGCAAACCTGGGCCGAAAGCCGTGGAATTGAATGGGTGGTGCTACGCCCTACCCTGATTTACCAGCCCGGCCAAGACAAGAACGTGTCTGAAATTGCGCGTTTCATCAGGCGCTTCGGGTTTTTCCCGGTGCTGGGCAGAGCCCACGGCTTGCGCCAACCTATCCACGCAGCAGATGTTGCCAATGCATGCGTTGCAGCGCTGCATTCCCCCACCGTCGCCAACCGGGCCTACAACATCTCCGGGGGCGAGACGCTGCCGTATCGCAGCATGGTGGGCCGCATATTTGCAGCCCAAGGGCGCAGAGCACGTGTGCTGAGCGTGCCGTTGTGGATGTTCAAGCTGGCCGTAACGCTGCTGCGTTGCCTGCCACGCTACCGCCAGTGGTCGGCGGCCATGGCCGAACGGATGAACCGCGACCTGGTGTTCGACCACACCGAAGCTGCACGGGATTTTGGATTCCAGCCACGGGTGTTCACGCTGGAACCGGAAAACATACCACTCTCCAGCCCCCAGTTGCTATCCAATAAATAGCTACTCACGCCCACCAATAGAGCGATAGAGCGCTGTTGGGCCTAGATCAGCCCGCCGATGCCGCAATCGGCCCCACCGCCTGCACCACATCGGCATTCTGCGCACGCTGGCGCAAGGCGTGTTCCATCACCACCAGGGCCAGCAGCGCTTCCACGATGGGGGTGGCGCGGATGCCTACGCAGGGGTCGTGGCGGCCTTTGGTGATGACTTCGGTGGAATGGCCTGCCGTGTCGATGGTCTCACGGGGTGTGGTGATGGAGCTGGTGGGCTTGATGGCGATGGACACTTCCAGGTCCTGGCCGGTGCTGATGCCGCCGAGCACGCCGCCCGCGTTGTTGGTTCGGAAGCCCTGCGGCGACAACGAATCACCGTGCATGCTGCCGCGCTGGGCCACGCTGGCAAAGCCGGCACCGATCTCCACGCCTTTGACAGCGTTCAGGCCCATCATGGCGAAGGCGATGTCGGCATCGAGCTTGTCAAACAGCGGCTCACCCAGGCCCACGGGCATGCCGGTGGCGGTGACGCGGATGCGTGCACCGCAGGAATCCTGGGCGTGACGCAGGGCATCCATGTAGTCTTCCAGTGCCGACACGTCGGCCACCGGGGCGAAAAACGGGTTGTTGGGCACGTGGTCCCAGCTCTCGAACGGCACCACCAGGTCACCTACCTGGGTCATGCAGCCGCGAAACACCATGCCGTACTTCTCTGCCAGCCATTTTTTGGCCACGGCACCAGCAGCCACGGTGGGTGCGGTCAGGCGGGCGGACGAGCGGCCACCGCCACGCGGGTCACGGATGCCGAACTTGTGCCAGTAGGTGTAGTCGGCGTGGCCGGGGCGAAAGCTCTGCGCAATGGCGCTGTAATCCTTGCTACGCTGGTCGGCATTGCGGATCAGCAGGGCGATGGGGGTCCCGGTGGTTTTGCCCTCGTACACGCCACTCAGGATTTCGACCGCGTCGGGCTCGTTGCGCTGGGTGACGTGGCGGCTGGTGCCGGGACGGCGGCGGTCCAGGTCGGCCTGGATGTCGGCCTCGCACAAGGCCATGCCGGGGGGGCAGCCGTCGATCACGCAGCCAATGGCTGGGCCGTGGGATTCACCAAAGTTGGTGACTGCGAATAGGGTTCCGAAGGTATTTCCGCTCATAGCTGCCGATTATCCCCGAGGTAGAGGATGCTGCCCAAACTTGGGAACAGTTCATGCTTATAGCGTCGCACCCCACGCGGGTTTTCACTTACATCCACCCAGGAGAGGCCCATGCTGCAAGCAACCACGACCGAGTTTTCCCACGTCAAACCCGGCGACACTGATTTTGTCCAAGGCGGTTTACGCGACTTTTTTCTGTACCGCGATCTTGGCATTGCCGAGGCCACGCACGGAAAGGTGATTGCGCACCTTGTGAAGGCGAATATGGCTCCAGAAAAGGGCACGGGCTGGCACCGGCATGAGGCGGATTTTCAGATCGTGATCATGGTCAAGGGCTGGGCGCGCTTCATGTACGAAGACAAAGAGACCCTGGTGCAGGCCGGTGACTGTGTGCACCAGCGCCCGGGCATCCGCCACTACCTGTTCGATTACTCGCCCGATATGGAGTATTTGGAAATCGTGTCGCCCGCCGATTTCAAGTCGGTCGATGTGGAGCCGGTCTGCGAGGTTCCCGAATCCACACCCTGGAAGTAAGGCTACAGCAGGGACAGCAGGCAGGGGACCCGAAATCCCCCGCCCGCCCTGGTCAGAACTCTGCGTCGAGTTCGTCGATTTCTTCCGGCTCTTTCATCGCCTCGGCCACCCACTCCTGCATGGCGGGCAAGGCCATGATGCGCTGGCAATAGGCGGCGCACACCGGGTCCAGCGCCACGTTGTAGGTCAGAAAGCGGGTGACCACCGGGGCGTACATGGCATCGGCCATACCCACTTGCTCGCCAAAGAGATAGGGGCCGCCGTAGTTGGCCAGGCACTCTTTCCAGATCTCGACGATGCGGTCGATGTCGGCCTGCGCGCGCGACCAGATTTTGAATTCGGAGAAGTGCGCCTTGATGTTCATCGGCAGTGCCGTACGCAGCGAAGAGAAGCCCGAGTGCATCTCACCGCAAATGGCGCGGCAGTGGGCGCGGGCGGCTGGATCAGCAGGGAGCAAACCGGCTTTGGGCTTGATTTCATTCAGGTATTCGCCAATGGCCAGCGTGTCCCAGACCTTGATCTTGTTGTGCTGCAAGGAGGGCACCAGCATCGAGGACGACAGCAACATCATCTCGGCTTTCATGGCCGGATCATCAGGAGAGACCACATTTTCGGTGAACTCTAGCCCGGCAAACTTGGCGGCGAGCCACCCGCGCAGAGCCCAGGCACCGTAGTTTTTGCTGCTGATCGTCAACTCTGCTTTGCGCATGGGTAGCTCCTTGTGTTGTTGAGCTTTCAGCAAGGGTTGTGCCAGAGCCTGCGCGCATCCAAATCCGTATTTCTACTTACGCCCTGCCAAATGGAGAACCACCTCTAGCCTTCCCCTGGTAAGTGGCCCGTAACTTGCCTGTAGATGGTGCACACCCCGCACCAAGTCAGGAATAACACACATGCTCTACCAGGCCTACCAACTCCAGTCCGACTTGATGTCGCCGCTGCGCCTGATGGCGCAAAGCCTTGGCGCGTCGCTCTGGTTCAAAGACACAGAAAACAGCCCGGTGCGCAAAATGGCCGCCGCCTGCGATGTGTTTTCACGCCTGCGACTCACCCATTCACGGCCCGGCTACGGCATCACATCGGTCACAGTGGGCCATGTCGAGGTGGCGGTGACGGAAGAAACCACCCTCACCCTGCCTTTTGGCAGCCTGCTGCATTTCAAGCGCACGGGCGACGCGGTGGACATGGACGACCAGCCCCCGGTGCTGCTGGTAGCCCCGCTGTCGGGCCACTTCGCCACGCTGCTGCGCGAAACCCTGCGCACCCTGCTGCAAGACCACGACGTGTATATCACCGACTGGCACAACGCCCGCGATGTGGCGCTCACCGACGGCGGCTTTGCGCTGGACGACTACGCCGAGCACATGATCCGCTTCATCGAGGCCATCGGCCCCGGCACCCATGTGGTGGCCGTGTGCCAACCCTGTGTGGCCGCGCTGGCCGCTGCCGCCATCATGGCCGAGGACGACAACCCCTGCCAGCCGCGCAGCCTCACCTTGATGGCCGGCCCGGTGGACTGCCGCATCAACCCCACCGGGGTCAACACCCTGGCGGTGAGCAAGCCCATCGAGTGGTTTGAAAAGAACCTGATCACCCACGTGCCCCTGCCGCACAAGGGCTTCATGCGCCGGGTATACCCGGGCTTCATCCAGCTCAGCGCGTTCCTGAGCATGAACCCGGCCCGCCACAAAGCCCAGTTCAAGGACATGTACAAATACCTGCTGGAAGGCGATATCGAGAAGGCCGACACCATCCGCAACTTCTACGACGAGTACCTGGCCGTCAACGACCTGCCCGCCGAGTTCTACCTGGAAACGGTGGCCAAGGTGTTCCAGACCTACGACCTGCCCCGGGGCGTGCTCACCTACAAGGACCGCATCGTGAATCCCGCCGCCATCCGCCGCACCGCGCTGATGACGGTGGAAGGCGAGCGCGACGACATCTGCTCGGTCGGCCAGACCATGGCTGCCCAGGACCTGGCCAGCAGCGTGCGCCCCAGCCAGCGCACCCACCACATCCAGACCGGCGTGGGCCACTACGGCGTGTTCAGCGGCAAGAAGTGGAACCAGCAGATCTACCCCCGCGTGCGCGACATGATCTACGCCAACCAGCTTTGAACAGCAAAAAGCCCGGTGGAAACACCGGGCTTTTTTTATGCCAAAAATCAATCGCTATATATTTAGTAGCTGCTCACGCCCATTGAGTAAGCACGAGCAGCCTAAAAGATGCTGAACTCCCCCAGGGACCTGGGGGTGAGCAAAAACTAAGAACCTTCTTCTTCGCCCGCCGGCCAGTCGCGGATGTAGGCCTTGAGCATCTTGTTCTCGAAATTCTGGCTGTCCACCACGGCCTTGGCCACATCGTAGAAGCTGATCACACCCATCAGCATCTTGCCGTCCATCACCGGCATGTAGCGGGCGTGGCGCTCCAGCATCATGCGGCGCACATCGTCCAGCTCGGTGTTGGGGGTGCAGGTCAGGGGGTGGTCGTCCATGGCGGTACGGACCAGGGTGGTGCCAATGGTGCCGCCGTTTTTCACCACCAGCTGGATCACCTCGCGAAAGGTCAGCATGCCCACCAGGTCGCCATGCGACATGATGACCAGGGAACCCATGTCCTTCTCCGCCATCATGGCCAGGGCGGTCGCAAGCGGCTCGTCGGGGCTGGCGGTATAGAGCGTATTGCCTTTCACACGCAGAATGTCGCTGACTTTCATGGGGTTCTCCTGGTAACGCAGAGCGCAATGGATGGATAAGTGACAGATGTGCTTGCAATATAGCCCACAAACGCCTATGGCACGGCAGGAAATGCGCCTGCGCGGCCCTCCCAAGCCATGTTGCACTGCAATAAAATCCACCCATGGACTTCTTCATCGCCAAAGCCCCCTACTGGATCACCCGTTTTGGCGAGATCGGCATCGTCGTGCCACTGGCCGCGGCGCTCACGCTGTGGATGCTGGCGACCACCCGCGCCATCCGCCCGGTGGTGCAGTGGCTGCTGCCGCTGGGGCTGGCGGTGGGCATCACCACCCTGTCCAAAGTCGCGTTTATCGGCTGGGGCCTAGGCATTGCGGCGATGGATTTCACCGGGTTTTCGGGCCATGCGATGTTCTCGGCGGCCATCTACCCGGTGGTGGCCTACGTACTGGCCGCGCAGGCGAGCCAGCAGCCCAAAGCCCGTTTTTGGGCGCCGCTGGCGGGCTATGCCCTGGCGCTGGTGATTGGCTGGAGCCGGGTCCACATCCAGGTGCATTCTGTGTCCGAAGTGGTGGCGGGTCTGGCCCTGGGTGCCAGCACCAGCGGCTGGACGATCTGGCGTCTGTCGCGCACGCTGGACGCACCCCATCCGCGCCCGCACCGCTGGGTGCTTTTGGCGCTGCTGGGCTGGCTGGGGGTGATGCCGGTACAAGCTGCCCCGTCCCGGTCGCACGATATGGTGACGCAGTTGGCGCTGCGCCTGTCTGGCCACGATAAGCCGTTTCGGCGGGCCGACCTGCATGCAGTGCCCACGCCGCCCGGGGTCTGAATACTCCTGTTTTTATAGCTTCTTGTGCTGATGGAGTAAGCACTGGAGGCCGATTTCCTATAAATTCCTTCTGGGTGAAATAGGGAATCAGTACAACTTGTTACAAATTTGCACAAATGCGGTAAGCTGCGACTTTTTCATCGCACTGCCCCATGGACATTGACCCCTCCGTCTACAAGACCTTGCTCGAATCCACCCAAGCCATCCCCTGGCGGATCGACTGGAAAACCCTGAAGTTCACCTACATCGGCCCGCAAATCGAAGCGCTACTGGGCTGGAGCCCCGAAAGCTGGGTGGGCGCGCAAGACTGGGCCGACCGCATGCATCCAGAGGACCGCGAGGAAACCTTCAACTTCTGCGTCAGCCAGTCCCAGGCCGGGGTAGACCACGAGGCCGACTACCGCGCCCTCACCCAGGACGGCGGCTACGTGTGGATCCGCGACGTAGTGCACGTGGTGCGCAAAGATGGCGAGGTGGAGGCGCTGGTGGGCTTCATGTTCGACATCAGCGAACGCAAGAAGACCGAAGAAAAACTCATCACCCTGCAAAAAGAGCTGGAAGAGCTGTCCTTCAAGGACGGCCTCACCGGCATTGCCAACCGGCGGCTGTTCGACTCCATCATGGAGATCGAATGGGGCAACGCCCGGCGCAACCACCAGCCGCTGTCGGTGATCATGCTGGACATCGACTTCTTCAAGCCCTACAACGACCACTACGGCCACCTCAAGGGCGACGACACCCTGAAGCTGGTCGCCCAGACCCTGGCCTCGGCGGCCACCCGGTCACGCGACTTTGTGGGCCGCTATGGCGGCGAAGAATTTGTGCTGGTGCTGAGCGAAACCGATGCCACAGCCGCCCTGAAAATCGCCGAACGCTGCCGCAACCTGCTGGCCCAGCTACAGATTGCCCACCAAGGCTCGCCCCTGGGCCAGCTTACCGCCAGCCTGGGCGTGGGCACCTGCATTCCGGGAGCGGATTCCAGCATGGCGGACTTTCTGGACGCAGTGGACAAGCAGCTCTACCGCGCCAAGCACCTGGGCCGCAACCGGGTGGAAGCTGTGCCCGCCAGCCTGGCCGCCGCCACGTTGTCCCGCGCGGGGTTAATACGCTAGGATTTTTAGAGCACCTCACGCAGATACATACTGCGCCGACCACTGTTTTTCCATAAATTCTCCAGCGCCGGGGCCGGGGTCAGCAGCAGCTGGTCTACCAGCGGCAGCAGCAGCGTGGTGTCGGGGTTGACCAGCAGCAGCAGGCGCGGATCGCGGGGCTTGGCGGTGGTGTCCAGCGGGTCGGCTTCGTCCAGCCGCCCCACCCAGTCCAGCCCGCCCAGGGCCGCCAGCACCGGCTCCAGCTGCAAGGTATCGACCTGCATGCTCTGGGCCAGTTGCGCCATGCTCAGGCCTTTGTCGCCCCGGGCCTGCACGGTGTGCAGGTGCTGCAGCACCTCGATAGCCAGCAAAAACGACCAGCCGTGGGGCGTGGAGCGGCGCGGCACCCCCTCCAGCAGGCTGGGCATGTAGGCCGCAATCACCGCGCCCAACAGCACAATCACCCAGGCTAGATAGATCCAGATCAGCATGATGGGCAGTGTGGCAAATGCGCCGTACACCACCGAATACGTGGGCACGGCCGCCAGGTAGTAGGTCAGCAGGCGCTTGGCCACTTCGATACTCACCGCCACAAACACCCCGCCCGACCAGGCATGCGCCCAGCGCACCCGGGTATTGGGCACATAGTGGTAGAGCGCCGCCATGCCGCCCGACAGCAACACCACCTGCAGCAGGCTGAACAGCAGCCGCACCCCGCCGGGCAGACTATCGACCACGCCTTGCGAACTGGAGATCAGGTACGAGGTGAGCGCCAGGCTGGCCCCCAGCAGCACCGGCCCCAGGGTGATACCAGCCCAGTAAATCAGCACCCGCTGGCCCAGGGGCCGGGGGCGGCGCACGCGCCAGATGGCGTTGAGCGTGCGGTCTATGGTCAAAATCAGCGCCAGCGCGGTAAACAGCACCAGGGCCAGGCCTACCGCCCCCAGCTTGCTGGCCTGGCTGGCAAACTGGGTCAGGTAGCCCAGCACCTGGCGGGAAATGCTCTCGGGAATCAGGCTTTGCACCAGCCACTTTTGCAGCACGCCCTGCACTTTGCTGAACATCGGAAAGGCGGTGAAGATGGCCAGCGCCACGGTAAAAAACGGCACCAGCGCCAGCGAGGTGGTGAATGTCAGGCTGCTGGCCGTCAGGCCCAGCTGGTCCTCGCGAAAGCGCTCGCGCAGGGTGTGGGCGGTGGTTTTCCAGGGGAAGCGGGACAGGTCTTTCAGGAACTGGTCAAAACGTCGGGACAGGGCAGAGAGGGACAAAGACATGGCCGCTATGATGCCATCGCTATGACCACCCCTGAAAACCCTATCTCCTGGACCCGCAACCTGGCTGTGGGCAGCCTTTTGGGGCTGATTGCCCTCAGCCTGGCCTGGGAGCTGGTGCTGGCCCCGTTGCGCCCCGGCAGCGTGGTGCTGGCGCTGAAAGCCGTACCGCTGTGCTTTCCGCTCATCGGCCTGCTGAAGAACCGCATGTACACCTACCGCTGGGTCAGCCTGATGGTGTGGCTGTATTTCACCGAAGGCGTGGTGCGCGCCTACAGCGATGCCGCGCCCAGCCGCTGGTACGCCCTGGGCGAGGCCCTGCTGTGCGTGGCCTTGTTCATCGCCTGCGCCATGCACGTGCGGCTGCGCTTCAAAAATGCCAAGGCCGCCGCCCTTCCCGCTTAATTAACGAGATATCTGCCATGCAAGACCTGATCGACAGCCTGCGCCAGACCGTTGGCGCAAGCCATGTGCTCACCGACGGCGACCTCAGCGCCTACGAGCTGGACTGGCGCAAGCGCAGCCGCGGCAAGTCCCTGGCCGTGGTGCGCCCCGGCAGCACGGCCGAGGTGGCCGCCGTGGTCAAGGCCTGCGCCGCCGCCGGTGTCAGCATCGTGCCGCAAGGCGGCAACACCGGCCTGGTGGTGGGCAGCACGCCCGACGATTCGGGCACGCAAATCGTGCTCAGCCTGCAGCGCATGCAGGCCGTGCGCAGTGTGGACGCGGCCAACCTGACCATGACGGTGGAGGCGGGCTGCATTCTGCAAAACCTGCAGGACGTGGCCGACAAAGCCGGTTTTCTGTTCCCCCTGAGCCTGGCCGCCGAAGGCAGCTGCACCATTGGCGGCAACCTGGCCACCAATGCGGGCGGCACCCAGGTGCTGCGCTACGGCAACACCCGCGAGCTCTGCCTGGGCCTGGAAGTGGTGACAGCCCACGGCGAGATCTGGAGCGGCCTGAGCGGCCTGCGCAAGGACAACACCGGTTACGACCTGCGCAACCTGTTCATCGGCAGCGAAGGCACGCTCGGCATCATCACCGCCGCCACCATGAAGCTGGCACCCCAGCCCGCCGCCACACTCACCGCCTGGGCGGCCGTGCCCAGCCTGGACCACGCCGTCACCCTGCTCGGCCTGGCCCACCAGCACCTGGGCGCCGGGCTCACCGGCTTTGAAGTCATGGGCCAGTTTGCCCTCAGCCTGGTGGCCAAGCACTACCCGCAGCAGCGCGTGCCGCTGTACCTTGATACGCCCTGGTGCGTGCTGCTGGAGAACTCGGACAGCGAGTCCGAAACCCACGCCCGCGACCGCTTCGAGCACCTGCTGGAGCTGGCCATGGAACAAGGCTGTGTGAGCGATGCCGTGGTGGCCGAGAACATCGCCCAGGCCCACGCCCTGTGGCACGTGCGCGAAAGCATCTCCATGGCCCAGGCCGAAGAGGGGCTGAACATCAAGCACGACATCTCCATCCCCGTGTCGCGCATCCCCGAGTTCGTGCGCCACACCGATGCCCTGCTCACCACGCAAATCCCCGGCGTGCGCCTGGTCAACTTTGGCCACCTGGGCGACGGCAACCTGCACTACAACGTGCAGGCCCCCGCCGAGGGCGATGCGGCTGAGTTTTTGCGCACGCAGGAAGACCGCGTCAACACCCTGGTGTTCGATGCCGTGGTGGCGCATGGCGGCTCCATCTCGGCCGAGCACGGCGTGGGCAGCCTGAAAGTGGGCCACCTGGAGCACTACAAATCCCCCGTGGCCATGGCGCTGATGCGCAGCATCAAGGAAGCCCTGGACCCGCAGAACCTGATGAATCCGGGGCGGGTAGTGCAGGTGGCAGCTGCGGGATTTTAGACCCATGCGCATATACTGTGCGCATGATTTAAGGAGCCGACCATGTTGGATCTCGCCGCAGCCCCCAAAAAAGCCACCAACCTCACGCTGAACACCAAGACGCTGGAAATGGCCCGCAGCCTGGGCATCAACGTGTCGCAAACCGTGGACGCACTGCTGGCCGCCGAGGTCAAGCGCATCTACTGGGAGCGCTGGAACGCCGAGAACAAAGACGCCATCGACCACTACAACGCCCGTATCGAAGCCGAAGGCTTGCCCCTGGCGCAGTACCGTACTTTTTAAGCATGGCCCGGTTTGACGTGTACCCGCACCCCGAGGCGGAGCTGCGGGGCCGCACCCCGTTTTTGCTGGATGTGCAAAACAACTTTATCGACCGCGTCAGCACCCGCATCGTGGTGCCCTTGCGCGCCGCCGCCGTATTTGGCCCTCCCATGCGCGACCTGAACCCGCAGTTTGTGGTGGCCGGTGTGGCCGTGGTGCTGGACACTACCGCGCTGGCGGCTTTTCCTACATCCGGACTAAAAAAGTCCGTGGGCAATCTTTTGGACCGGCAGACCGACATCGTGGCGGCGCTGGACCTGCTTTTTGGATCGTATTGAAATGAATCGCCATGACTGACCGCCCTACTCGCTCCCAATTTGAGGACTTCATGCGCCTGGTGCACACCACCGGCACCGCCAAAACCGACCGCACCGGCACCGGCACGCGCAGCGTTTTTGGCCACCAGATGCGCTTTGACTTGAACGAAGGCTTTCCGCTGGTCACCACCAAGAAAGTGCACCTGCGCTCCATCATCCAGGAGCTGCTGTGGTTCCTCACCGGCAGCAGCGACAACAACTGGCTCAAAGAGCGCGGCGTGAGCATCTGGGACGAATGGGCCCGTGCAGACGGCAGCCTGGGCCCGGTGTACGGCGTGCAATGGCGCAGCTGGCCCACACCCGACGGCGGCCACATCGACCAGATCGCAGAAGTCATCAAGACCCTCAAGACCAACCCCGACAGCCGCCGCATCATCGTCAGCGCCTGGAACGTGGCCGAGCTGGACAAGATGGCGCTGATGCCCTGCCACGCCTTCTTCCAGTTCTACGTGGCCGACGGCAAGCTCAGCTGCCAGCTCTACCAGCGCAGTGCCGATATCTTCTTGGGCGTGCCCTTCAACATCGCCAGCTACGCCCTGCTGACCCACATGGTGGCCCAGCAGTGCGACCTGGCAGTGGGCGACTTCATCTGGACCGGCGGCGACTGCCACATCTACAGCAACCACGTGGACCAGGTGAACGAGCAGCTCAGCCGCGCGCCCTACCCCTACCCCACGCTGCATATCAAGCGCCGCCCGGCAGACATCTTCAGCTACGCATTCGAGGACTTCGAGGTGCTGGATTACCAGTGCCACCCGGCCATCAAAGCCCCGGTGGCGGTATGACGCGCCTGCACCTGATCTTCGCCCGCGCCGCCAACGGCGTGATTGGCGTACGCGGCACCCTGCCATGGCATTTGCCGGAAGACATGGCGCACTTCAAGCGCACCACGCTGGGCTGCCCGGTGGTCATGGGGCGCAAGACCTGGGACTCATTGCCACCACGGTTTCGGCCGTTGCCAGGGCGGGTCAATATTGTGGTGACGCGGCAAGCCGATTGGCACGCCGAGGGTGCACTGCGGGCCGGGTCGATTGCCGAGGCAGCGGCGCTGTGCCCGGCGGATGCGGATGCCTGGGTGATCGGCGGAGCCGAGATCTACGCCCAGGCCTTGCCGCTGGCCCAGTCGGCGGTGGTGACCGAGATCGACAGCGCTTTTGACGGCGATGCATTCGCCCCCACCTTTGACGCTACCTGGGTGGAAGCCAGCCGCGAGGCACACACCAGCAGTACCGGGCTGGGCTTCAGTTTTGTGCGCTACTTGCACCAAAGCTAAAAACTACACTTTTGATAGCTGCTTGTGCTTATGTGATAAGCGCTGGGGGCCTAAAAAGCACGTAAAAAAGCCGTCCAAGATTCCTCCAGGGACGGCAAAGATGGGGGTCGCCGCAACGCCCCCCCAGCCTACTTCTTGATGCTCATTTCGTTGCTCACGGCCTTCACGTCTTCGGTGGCTTTGGCGACTAGCAAGGCTTTGTCGATCTGGCCCTGGTTGTCTACAAAACCACTGAGCTGTACTTCGCCCTGGCGGGTGACGACGGCGATGTCCAGGCTTTTGATGCTGGCATCGTTGAGCAGCGCAGACTTGACGCGGGCGGTGACGATGCTGTCGTCCACCTTGTTGCCCACGGTGGTGTCGGCGGTTTTCAGGGCCATTTTGTTGTCGATGCTTTTCACACCGGCCACGGCTTTGGCGACCGAGGTGGCGCGCTCGATCTGGGCCAGGTTGTCCACAAAACCGCTGAGCATGACCTCGCCCTTGCGGGTTTCGACCTTCACGTCCAGGCTTTTCACATCCGCATCGGCCAGCAAGGCCGACTTGACGCTGGCGGTGACCACGGTGTCATCGATCTCGGTGCCCACGGTGGTGCTAGCTACCGGCGTACTGCCAGCCGTTTCAACCGGCTTGCTGCAGGCCACGATGGACAGGGCCATGGCACTGACCAAGGCGATGGCTGCAAAGCGTTCAAAGGGGGTTTGGGGCATGCAGTTCTCCTAGCGTTGGATGGTTTTGCCGGTTTCGTCGGACAGGACAATCTCGACGCGGCGGTTCATCTGGCGGTTCTGGGCGGTGTCGTTGGCAGCCACTGGGTAGGCCTCGCCATAGCCCCGGGTGGCCACGCGGTCGTTGCCAATGCCCATGCCGGCCAGGGCGGTGCGCACGGCAGCGGCGCGGCGGTCCGACAGCTCCTGGTTGTGGGCGCTGCCGCCGGTGCTGTCGGTAAAGCCTTCGACCAGCACCTTGCGCTGCGGGTTTTGCTGCAGCACATCGGCCAGCTTTTGGGCGGTGCGCAGGCCTTCCGGGGTCAGGCGGGCCTGGTCGGTGCCAAACAGCACATCGCCCAGGGTGATGACCATGCCGCGCTCGGTCTTTTTGGCGGACAGCTCGGCCAGTTGGGCCTCCAGCTGCGCATTGCGGGCCTGGGCTTCTTGGGCTACCCGACGGGCTTCGTCGTTGCTGCGCTGCGCTTCGGCGGCTTTGCGCTGGGCATCGGCCGCATCGCCCTGGGCGACCATCGCGTCCTGCTGGGCCGCTACGGCCTTGGCCTTGGCTGCGTCGGCCTCGTTGGAGCGCTGCTGCAGACGCAACTGGTCGCTTTCCTTGCCGGTGCGCAGCACTTCGGCTTCGGCAAATTTTTGCTGGGCGACCTGTTGGGTCAGCGCAATTTTTTGCTTGGCCAGGTAGGCCAGCTCATCCACCTTGGCGGGCTTGTCCTTGTCGTTGGCGGACGCATCGGCGCGGGCCAGGGCCTCACCGGCCTGCTTGAGTTCCAGCGGGGCGTAGCGGTTCACGTTGGGGCTGGCCTGGGCCATACGGTAGTCGCTGTGGGTCTGGTCCAGCAGGGTGGTGCTGGTGGGCAGGGAGCTGCAGGCACCCAAGAGGACGGCAACGGCCAAGGCAAGGGGGGTGTAGAGATTTTTCATTTTTTATGTCCTGAACGAGTTGTTTTATTAATTGGTCTTGCTGGCGCGGTCGAGCTCTTCGCGCAGAACCCGCAGGTTGTCTTGCAGCGCTTCGGCCGCCGCCTGGGCTTTGGCGTTGTTGGCTTTGCCCTGGGCCAGCTTGGCATCGGCCTGGGCTTCATTGGCCAGGGTGGCGGCCAGCTTGTAGTCCTTGTTGGCCATGGCCTTGTTGGCGGCGGCCATCTTGGTGCGGGCCGAATCCATCTCCAGTGGGGCGAATTCCGCGCCACCTGCGCCCACGGCGCTGTCGACCGCGGCCTTGGACACGGCCACGTTGGCGGTGGCGGGGGTTTTCATGCTGCTGCAGCCCACCAGCAATGCGAGTGCGGTGGCGCTCAAGGCCAAAGCCCATGTGTTTTTGTTCATAAAGTCTCCTGTGGAAAAGTGAAAGGCCTGCGCGCTGCGCAGACCCTGAAAATCAAAAAATCTGGGTTTGTCCGTCGGTAGACAGGCCGTAAGGCACCTGGACGGGCTGCACCAGCACGCCCTCGGCATTGGGAATGGCCTCGATCTGCACCGTCGGCGCAGAGCCGGTCACGCCGCCAAACATGGTGGCGAAGGCCGCATCGGCGGCATCGCGGCCGGTGCCCAGGCGCACAAAGCCCATGGGAATGGCCAGCCCCGAGGCATCAAAGATGTACCAGCGGTCGCCCAGGAACACCTCCACATAGGCATGGAAGTCGGTGGGGCCGAGCGCCGGATCGGCGCCAAAGTCGATACCGGAAGCAAAGCGGGCGGGAATATTGACGGCGCGGCACAGCGCAATCATCAGGTGCGCAAAATCGCGGCACACGCCGACCCGGTCTACCAGGGTGTCGATGGCGGTGGTGTTGCCGTTGGAGGTATTGGACTGGAACGACACCCGGGCGGTCACCCAGTCATGGATGGCCTGCACCCGGCTGTAGCCCTGCGGCAGATGGCCAAACTCTTTCACCGCCAGGCGGTGCAGGCGGTCCGACGGACAGTAGCGGCTGGGGTACAGGTACGGCAGCACGGCACCGGGCAGGTTGGCCACCAGGGCCTCGGGAATGCTCTCGGGTGCCGCGGTGAAATGGGCCAGATCCACGATCGCGCCGTAGTGCACCGCCAATGGGCCTGCTGGCGCATGGAAGCGCAGGAAGCGGGTGTGGGTGACCGGGTCGGTATAGATGTTCGACTGCACCGGCTGGCTGATCTGCAGCAGCTCGTTCACCACGGTCTGGTGCGGCGTTTGCGCGGCGTGGATGCTGAAGATGAAATCGCAACCGGGGGCGGCGATGTCGTAGTTCAGACCTATCGAAAATTTCAATCTAACCATAGCGGGGTCCTGGGGTGAATCAAGGGCTTCAAGGTGAATCTGAAGCTGGATTCAGTGTAGAAATCCCCTCTCATCCTGCCCAGCGGACACCCGCGCAACCCGCAGTAGGACAGGGCCGCGCCCAGGCACTCGCCATCCTCCTACAGGCCACAGGCCCGCCCCCCAGGGTTTTGGTGTTGGAGGTACACGACAACCGGTTCGGGCTCACCCACCGCAGGGCATCCGCAGGGTATTCCACATCGGCCATCCGGCAAAAGCTATATTTTTAATAGCTATATCGGTATAGACCGCATGCGCCAGATGCCAAAAGGCATCCAAACGAAAAATGCTGCACATGGATGACCCAAGGGTATCCAGTAGTAAGCAGAGCTTTGCATACAAGCAACTCTTACACCAATCCATAACTTGATTTCCGGCTGATGTGCTAGCCAAGACCCCACTCTGGGCGCAGAATATTTCGTATACCGTGCGAATTTGTAGTTTCATTCGCAAACAAAATAAACTTTGCATGCCGTTATTCTTTTCTCCTCCACCCAGCTCGGCCCTTCTTTTGCACGGCAGCCACGGCTTTTGGCTCCTCGCACTGGCGGTGGGCATCGCCATCTTCACCGCCTGCATGGCGCTGCACATTGCCGGTATCGCACGTGCACTGACGGAGCCTTTGCACCGCCATTTGGCGCTGCTGGCGGGTGCCGTGGCGATGGGCGGCGGCATGTGGGCCACGCATTTCGTCGGCATGCTGGGGTTTGAGCTGGGCACTCCGGTGCAGTACCACCTGGGCTACTCCCTCCTATCGCTGCTGCCCGCACTGCTGGCATCGTGGCTGGCGCTGTTCATGCTGGCACTCAACCGGATCGGATCCCGGCATATCGGGCTGGCCGGGGTACTGCTGGGCTGTGGCATGGCAGCCGTGGTGTACGGCGGCATGGCGTCGATGCAAATGCTGCCGCAGCGGCATTACGACCTGGGCTGGTTGCTGCTGTCCCTGGCCCTGGCCATCGCGCTGTCCATCCTGGCGCTATGGATACGGTTTGGGCTGCGCAGGGCCTTGGGCCATGGCAAATACGCCATGGGCAACACGATTGTGCTCAGCGGCGGCGTGCTGGCGATGGCTGCGGTGAGCATGCATTACCTTGGCACTGCAGCGACCCGGTTCAGTGTGGAAATGGGATTTGTGCCCGCTGCCTCCGATAACGGCGCGCACGCAGACGCACTGAAAATCACCGTGGTCACTGTGCTGGGCACCATCGTAGTGGCGGTTGTCAGCAACCTGCTGCTGCGCTATCGCACGCTCTACCAGCAAATGGTGGCCAGCGAATCCCAGTATGCATCGTTGCTATTGAACATCCCCGGCCTGGCCTACCGCCGCCGACTGGATACGCGCGCGCTGGTGTTCGTCAGTGACGGTGCCCTGGCCATGACCGGCTGGTCGGCGCAAGAGTGCATGGCCGATGGGCACGACTTCTGGGACCAGATCCATCCCGAGGACAGCGCCTACCTTCAACAAGGCATACGCCAGGCCCAGACCACGCGCCAGAGTTACGCCATGGAGTACCGGCTGGTGCACCGCGATGGCAGCCTGCGCTGGGTGCTGTCGCGTGGCAGCGTGGTCGTGGATGCCCATGACAAGCCCCTGTGGCTGGACGGTCTGCTGACCGACATCACCGAGCGCAAAACCATAGAGCAGGCGCTGCACGCCAGCGAATCACAATACCGCTCCTTGCTGCTGCACATCCCCGGCCTGGCGTTCCGCCGTGAGCTCACAGGCGCGCGGCGCGTGCTGTTTGTCAGCGACGGCGTGCTGGCGCTGACCGGCTGGACCGCCCCGGAATTTCTGGCCCTGCACCACAACTTGCTCGACTACATCCACCCCGATGACCGGTCGCAAATTGAGGCCAGCGTCAGTGCCCACCGGACTGCGGGCACCACGTACGAAAGCGAACACCGCATGGTGCACCGCGACGGCAGCATCCGCTGGGTGCTTGCGCGCGGCCGGGTGGTCCATGACGACGGCGGCACACCACGCTGGTACGACGGCCTGCTGACCGACATCACGGCACGCAAATTGGTAGAGCAGGCGCTCAATGCCAGCCAGCAGCAAATCCAGACCATGACACACAGCATTCCGGGGGTGGTGCTGCGCGCTGTGGCAGATGGTGAATGGAGCATCCATTACATGAGCGATGCCATGGCCGCCATCAGCGGGTGGCCCGCCTCGGCCTTTGTCGCCGGCGAGCTTTCGCTGCCCCAGCTCACCCACCCGGACGACCTGTCCAATGTCCTGACCCACCTGGAAAACGCCCTTGCGGAACACACCACTTACGACGTGGAGCACCGCTTGCTGCACCGTGACGGGCACTACGTGTGGGTGTGGGCACGCGGCGTGGCCTCTTACGACGCGCAGGGCAAGCCGCTGTGGGTGGACGGCATCCTCATGGACATCTCCAAGCGCAAGGCGGTCGAGAGCGCCCTGGAAGCCAGCCAGGCGCAAATCACCTCGCTGGTACGCAGCCTTCCCGGCATTGCCCTGCGGGTCATGGCCAAAGACGACTGGCCTGTGCAGTTCATCAGCGATGCGGTGGAAACCTTCACCGGCTATCCGGCACTGGCATTTGTGCACGGCGATCTCAATCTGGCCACCCTGGTCCATCCCGACGACCTGCCGGTCATCGTGCCCGTCGTGGCCCAGGCCATTGCAGACCACACCACCTACTCCATCGAATACCGCCTGCGCTCTCGCGACGGCAGTTACCGCTGGGTGTGGGGCCGGGGCAGCGCCACCTACAGCGATGCAGGGCAGGCGCTGTGGATCGATGCGTTCATCATGGACATCCACGAGCGCCACACCATGGAGGCCGAGCTGCGCGAGGCCCACCGGCTGGCCGAAATCGCGGTGCAGTCCAAGATCAGCTTCCTGGCCAATATGAGCCATGAGATCCGCACGCCGATGAACGCCATCATCGGCTTTACCGAGCTGCTGCTGGGCACCGACCTGGGCCAGCTGCAGCGCCGCCACATGACCACGGTGCGGCAGTCGGCCCGCTCGCTGCTGGGGCTGCTCAACGACATCCTGGACACCGCCAAGCTGGAAAAAGGCGCGGTAGAGCTGGAGCACAAAGACTTTTCCCTGAAGGCCCTGGTGAACGAGGCCGCCGATGCCCAACGCCTGGCAGCCGAAAACAAGGGCCTGGACCTGGAGGTGCATTACGCGCCCGCCATGCCCGAGTTCTTTCGAGGCGATGCGATGCGGGTGCTGCAGGTGCTGAACAACCTGCTGGGCAACGCCGTCAAGTTCACCCACGTGGGTTCGGTGCAGGTCACGGTGCAGCCCGACCTGGGGCTGGTGCACATCGCGGTAACCGACACCGGCATCGGCATCGCCGAGGACCGTATCGACAAGATCTTCGACCCGTTTGCACAGGCCGATGCGTCCATGAGCCGCCGCTTTGGCGGCACCGGCCTGGGCACCACGATTGCGCGGCAACTGGTGGAGCTGATGGCCGGGCAACTGCAGGTCGAAAGCACGCTGGGCGTGGGCAGTACCTTCCACGTGCGCCTGCCCTTGGCACCCGGCCAGCCGGTGGAAGCCGTGAATGACGTGCTGCTGTACGAGCTGCCCGGCCTGCGCATTCTGGCGGTGGACGACGTGCCGCAAAACCTGGAGCTGCTGTCGCTGGCCCTGGGCCAGGTCGGGCACCGGGTAACGACCGCCTCAGGGGGAGCCGAGGCGGTGCAGACCTTCCAGGAGCACACCTTTGACGTGGTGCTGATGGACGTGCAAATGCCTGGCGTGGACGGGCTGGAGGCCACCCGCCGCATCCGCCAACTCGAACGCGACCGCAAGCTGCGCCCCACCCCCATCGTGGCACTGACGGCCAGCGTCATGGAAGACGACCGCCGCGCCACCGAAGCAGCAGGCATGAACGGCTTTGCCAGCAAACCGGTCCAGCTGCCGGAGCTGTCCGCCGAGATCGCCCGCGTCATGGGCATCCAGCTGCCCGATGCCGAAGGCGCCACCACCCACGCCATCCGGCACGACCACAGCAGCCCCCCGGCCATCGATTGGGAGCGGGGTGCCGACCTGTGGGGCGGCGGTGCCACGCTGACCAAGGCCATCCGCCGCTTTCTGGAAGAAAACCATGCCGTCCTCCCGCAAATGACGGCCTTGCTGCAGCACAAAGACCGTGAAGCCGCCCGCTACCTGGCCCACCGACTGCGCGGCGCGGCGGGCAACCTGTGCCTGCCCACCCTGGCGCACAGTGCCCACGTGCTGGAAGACATCCTGCCATCGGCCCAGCCCGAACAGGCCCGTCTGGCGCTGAAAGACGTGTCGGCGGCCATGGCCGCCGTTGACTTGGCGCTGAACGACGCGGACACGGAACCAGCCCCCTTGTTACCTGCGTCGGCCCCACCGCCTGCCGTGCCAGCGCACTGCCACCACTTGCTCCACACCTTGCTGGCCACCACGCGGCGCAACACCCTGGACGAAACCACGCTGGAGCAGTTGGGCCAGGCCCTGCGCGGCACCGGGCAGAGTGCGCGCGTGGCCGCACTGGAATCGGCCTTGATGGCCTTTGAATTCGACACCGCGCAGCGGCTTCTCGAAGCCCTGCTGCTGGAACTGGCCCCCCGGGCCGAGGAACCCACACCATGACCGTCTCTGCAGACAACCGTCCCACAATTCTGGTGGTCGACGACGAAGCCACCAACCTGCAGGTACTGCGCCACGTGCTGCAGGACGGCTACCGGCTGGTGTTCGCCAAAGACGGCCCCAAGGCCATCGCACTGGCCCACAGCGAGCACCCCGACCTGGTGCTGCTGGACATCATGATGCCCGGCATGACCGGCTACGAAGTCTGCGAAGCCCTGAAGCGCGAGCCCTCGGTGCGCCACATCCCGGTCATCTTTGTGACCGCGCTGACCGACACCGACGACGAAGCCAAGGGCTTTGACGTGGGCGGGGTGGACTACCTCACCAAGCCGGTCAGCCCGGCCATCGTCAAAGCCCGGGTGCGCACCCATTTGTCGCTGGTGCAGATCGACGAACTGCGTGCCACCCGGCTGGAGATCATCCGCCGCCTGGGCCTGGCCGCCGAATTCAAGGACAACGAAACCGGCATGCACGTGATCCGCATGAGCTACTTTTCGCGCATCCTGGGGCAGGCTGCCGGACTGGGGCCAGCGGAGGTAGAAAACCTGTTCAACGCCGCGCCCATGCACGACATTGGCAAGATCGGCATCCCCGACGCAGTGCTGCTGAAAAAAGGCGCCTTGACCCCCGAGGAATGGGCCGTCATGCGCACCCACGCCCAGATCGGTGCCGACATCCTGGGCACCCACCCGCCCGGGCTGATGCAGGTGGCCAGCGAGGTTGCCATCACCCACCACGAAAAATGGGACGGCAGCGGCTACCCCCAGGGCCTGGCGGGCACTGCCATCCCCATCTCCGGGCGCATCGCCGCCATTGCCGATGTGTTTGACGCACTCACCAGCGCGCGCCCCTACAAAAAGGCCTGGACCGTGGAAGCCGCACTGGACCTGCTGCGCGCCCAAAGCGGCAAGCATTTCGACCCCACCCTGGTCAGCCTGTTCGAAGCCCATTTGCCCGAGATCCTGGAGGTAAAAAACCGCTGGGCCGAAACCACCCCGCCCGAGCCTTACGCAGCGGCTGCGCCCCCCACCGCGTAGGCCGCATCCGACACCCCGAAGTCATGCCCGCTGCCATACCGCCCCCTCCTCCTCGGCGATGATGCAGGCATGCTTTTGAAATCCTTGAAACCCTATGGGAAGCTGCTCCAGCAGGTCGCCAACTCGTGGGTAGACGACTACGCTCTCAGCATGGGAGCGGCGCTGGCCTACTACACCACCTTTTCCGTAGCCCCACTGCTGCTGATCGCCATCTCGGTGGCCGGGCTGGTGTTTGGCGAAGAAGCCGCCCGCGGTGAAATCGCCGCGCAACTGCGCTCTTTGATGGGCGACCAGGGGGCCGGTGCTGTGCAGGAGCTGCTGGCCAGCGTGCGCCAGCCCGGCGAAGGCATCGCGGCCACCTTGCTGGGCGTGGCGCTGCTGTTCATCGGTGCCGCCACGGTATTTGGGGAGCTGCAGGACGCGCTGAACCGCATCTGGCGTGTGCCGGCCCACAGCAAACAGGCGGGCTGGGTCGGCATGCTGCGCGCACGCCTGCTGTCGTTCGGCATGATCCTGGCCATTGGCTTCATGCTGATGGTGTCGCTGGTGGTCAGCGCCGCCCTGGCCTATACCGAGCGCTGGCTGCAACCCATCTTTGGCAGCTGGCTGGCAGTGGCGTCGATTGCCAACGCCGTGGGCGGCTTTGCACTCATTGCCACCATGTTTGCGCTGATCTACAAAATCATGCCCCGCGCCCGGGTGGAGTGGAAAGACGTGTGGATTGGCTCGCTCTTTACCGCCTTGCTGTTCACCGTGGGCAAGTCGCTGATCGGCCTGTACGTAGGCCGCAGCGGCGTGGCCTCGGCCTTTGGCGCGGCGGGTTCGCTGGTGGTGATGCTGGTGTGGGTGTACTACTCGGCGCAGATCTTCCTGGTGGGGGCTGAATTCACCTGGTGCTACGCCAATGCCTTTGGTTCGCGCAAAGACTGCGCCGCGCCGCCCGGCACCGCCCTGGAAGAGCCACCACAGCGCCCGCAGTTATCGCCCTGAAAGCACTGGCTTTTTAGCGCGACAGGTTGAGAATAGGGCTGCCATGCACCCAGTGGCATTTCTGAAAGGATGGTCGCCATGCACACGCTTACCCACCCCCATTTCCACGGTGTCGCCCTCTGGCGCAAACTGGGCACCGCCCTGGCCGCGCTGCTGCTGTCGCTGTCGGCCCTGGCTGCACCGCTCAGCACCCAAGAGGCCAAAAACGTGCGCAGCGTCATCCAGGCCCAACTGGCCGCCTTTGCCGCCGACGACGCGGCCAAAGCCTTCTCGTACGCCGCCCCCAATGTGCGCAAATCACTGGTCTCGGCCGAGCACTTCATGGCCATGGTGCGCGGCCAGTACGCCGTGGTCTACCGCCCGGCCTCGGTGGCCTTCATGAAGCCCGAGCGCGACGGCGACCTGGTGGTACAGCCCGTGCAAATGTCCGATGCCGAAGGCGTGGCCTGGCTCACCATCTACACCCTGCAGCAGCAAAAGAACAAGCAGTGGCGCATCACCGGCTGCTTTGTACAGGGCACCAACGGGCGCATGGCCTGAGCCAGCCCACACTACGGTTTTTATAGCTGCTCATGCTTATGTAATAAGCACGAGGACCGTATTTGGCATGTAATATCCAGGAAACCGATTTCGGAGCCTGCCATGCCCACCTTGCTGATCCACAACGCCGACTGCATCGCCACCCTGGATGCCACCCGCCGCGAACTGCGCCAGGGCTGGGTATTCATCCGCGACGGCACCATCGACTCACTGGGCAGCGCCGCCGACCTGCCCCCCGCCCTGCTGCACGGCGCCGACGAGGTGATCAACGCCAACGGCCACCTGCTCATCCCCGGCCTGGTCAACACCCACCACCACATGTACCAGAGCCTGACACGGGCCATCCCCCCGGTGCAAAACGCCGAGCTGTTTGGCTGGCTGCGCGGCCTGTACCCCCTCTGGGCCGGACTCACGCCCGAGATGGTCCACGTCTCCACCCAGGTCGCCATGGCCGAGCTGCTGCTCTCGGGCTGCACCACCAGCAGCGACCACCTCTACATCTACCCCAACGGCGTGCAGCTCGATGACAGCATCGCCGCCGCACGGGACATCGGCATGCGCTTCACCGCCACCCGCGGCAGCATGAGCGTCGGTGCCAGCCAGGGCGGCTTGCCGCCCGACAGCGTGGTCGAGCGCGAAGAGGCCATCCTGCACGACAGCCAGCGCCTCATCACCCGCTACCACGACACCCGCCATGGCGCAATGACCCAGGTGGCCCTGGCCCCCTGCTCCCCCTTCAGCGTCAGCCGCGACCTGATGCGCGAGTCGGCCAGCCTGGCCCGCAGCCTCGGTGCCCGCCTGCACACCCACCTGGCCGAGAACGATCACGACATCGCCTACACCCGCGAAAAATTCAACTGCACCCCCGCCGAATACGCCCAGGACCTGGGCTGGCTGGGCCCCGACGTGTGGCATGCCCACTGCGTCAAACTGGATGCCGAGGGCATCAGCCTTTTTGCGGCCACCCGCACCGGCGTGGCCCACTGCCCCTGCAGCAATATGCGCCTGGCCAGCGGCATCGCCCCCATCCGCAAAATGCTCAACGCCGGTGTACCCGTGGGCCTGGGCGTGGACGGCAGCGCCAGCAACGATGCTGCCCACATGCTCAACGAAGCCCGGCAGGCCCTGCTGCTGGCACGGGTGGGTCGGTCTTTAGAACCCTTCGGCTGTGACCACGGCCCGGCGGAAATGACCGCCCGCAACGTGCTGGAAATCGCCACCCGCGGCGGCGCACAGGTGCTGGGCCGCAGCGACATCGGCCACCTCGCCCCCGGCATGTGCGCCGACCTGGCCCTGTTCGACCAGCGCACCCTGCCCTTCGCAGGCGGTGCCGTGCACGACCCCGTCGGCAGCCTGCTGCTGTGCGCCAGCGCGCAGGCGGCCTACACCGTGGTCAATGGCAGGGTGGTGGTGCGGGAGGGGCAGCTGGTGACGGTGGCGCTGGGGCCGCTGGTGGAGCGGCATAACCGGCTGGCGCTGACGCTGGCGGGGTGAAGCGGGTGGGGTATTCCGCTATTTTGCGTTTTTAGGCCTATTTTTAGGTGCCGAAATGACCCTCTGTGCTTATGGAATGGGCACGAGAAGCTCCTATTTTTTACTATCAAAATAGAAGCATTCAGTGCCCGGACGGTCAAGAAGCGTCCTCTGGCGCATGGCAGACGGCTTCGAAGTTGTGCCCGTCCGGCCCAATCACAAAAGCGCCATAGTAATGTGGGTGGTACTGGGGCCGCAGCCCCGGGCCGCCGTTGTCCTGGCCCCCAGCGGCGATGGCCGCCGCGTAAAACTGCCGGACCTGCTCGCGGTTTTTCGCCGCAAAGGCCATGTGTATCGGACCCGGGCTCGTGCCAAAGGCTCCGAACCAGAAGTTGCCCTCACCCTGCCGCCCCACCATGGCCCAGCCCTCGCCCTCCATGGTGATCCCTATGCCCAAAGGCTGCAGGGCCCGAAGCAGGAATTCCCGGGCCTTGGGGAAATCAGAGACGTTGAATCCAATGTGATCAAAAACCATGGTAGACCTCATGTCGAAGTAAGTGGACTGTGGGGACTACAGCTTACTAGCCTGTGTCCGAACCCAACCCAGGCTGCGCAGTTGGCACTCCAAACCAGCGACACCAGCTAAGCCGCACTTGCCGCGCTAGGCTTTCTCCCCGCAACTTCGTAGGTGGTCAACTCATACGGATTGCCATCCGGGTCCCGGAAATACAAGGACATGGAGGCCTGGTGGTCCTGTTCGCTCACGCCCCCTGGCATCACCTCTTCCAGGTAGGCCTTCCACGCCCGGTACTGGGCCCCATCTACCCGAATGGCTACCACGGAGCGGCAGGGCTGCGCAGGCCGTTCGAACAGTGCGATGTGGATGCTGCCCGAGTCGTTCTGGACCGTCAGCGGTCCGCCGCCGGTCGCCCAGAATGCAAGCTCAGGGCTGCGATGCAACCCCAGAACCCGGTGGTACCACGCCTCGGCCTTGGCACGGTCGGTCACGTAGACGTGGATGTGGTCAAAAGCCTGAAGTTCCGGTGGCATGGGCATGGCTCCCAGGTGTTTTGGCGGCTGGTGGCATCCAATCATAATTTACAGACTGTAGGTGCTTCAAAGCCGACCCCATCCCACCACTGGCTCAGGCCGCATGCCGACCGCCACCCAGCCGGCCCGCCGCAGATTGCCTGCCGCCCGAGGCGGGATGCAAGATACCGGCCTTGCCCAGGCCGAACGGCGGCATATTGACGTACACGTTTTCGTAGGTGCCGGGCGAGACCGCGTAGGTTTCATGCCAGATGCCGACCGAACCGTTGGTTCCCACCGCCTTGTTGAAGGCTTGCCACGCCGGAAGATGCGCAGCCGTCTTGTTCTTCGCATAGGCCAGGAGCTGCTCCATCGAGCGCCAATACTGCACCATGATCGTGGTCCGCGAAAACCACATTTCTGCATGCATGAAGCCCAACTCGGGTTGGCGGTGCAGCTCTTCCAGCATCCGAGGCATGGCGCGGGAAACGGGCCACCATTTGTGCACCTTGAGTGGCTGGTTGATCCTCAGCTCGATCAGAAAGACGACGAACTCACCCTCCAGGCTGGCTGTGTGCTGGTCAAGTTTTTTCGGACACCGCGATAGGTTGTTTGATTGCCGATTGCTGCTCGAAAGCATTGGGTGGCAAGTTGCCCAGTTTGGAGTGCAGCCGTACGCTGTTGTAGAAGCCAACGATGTAGTCGGCGATGTCGGTCATGGCCTCAGCGTGGTTGGCGTAATCGCGCTGCCAAGCCCGCTCCGTCTTGAGGCTCAGGAAGAAGCGCTCCATGACCGCGTTGTCCCAACAGTTGCCCTTGCGGCTCATGCTACCGACCAAGCCGTGGCGCACCAGCAATGCCTGGTGCAACGCGCTGGCGTATTGGCTTCCACGGTCGGAATGAATAATCAGCCCTGGCGCGGGGCGGCGCTGCGCGATGGCCAACTGCAGCGCCGCGCACACCAACTCGGCATGCATGGTCGGCGCCATCGCCCAGCCCACGACTTTGCGCGCGTACAGGTCCAGCACCACCGCCAGGTACAGCCAGCCGCTGCGCGTGCGGATGTAGGTGATGTCGCTCACCCAGGCCTGATTAGGGAGGTTCGGATTGAAGCGCCGTGCCAGCAGGTTGTCTGAGACCGGCAGCGCATGACCGCTGTCGGTGGTGTGGACGAACTTGCGCCGCCACAGGGCCCGCAGCCTGTTCTCGCGCATCAAACGCCGTACGCGGTAACGCCCGATGTGCAGCCCCTGAGCACGCAGCACCGCGCCAAGGCGACGGCTGCCATAGACGCGGCCGCTGGCGGCAAACTCGGCCTTCAATTGCGTGCTGAGCAAGCAGGCCTTGGGCGCGAGCTTGGTGCGCTGACGGGCACCGTAGTAGCCTGAACGGCTGACGCCCAGCACCCGGCATAGCCGCTCAACGGTGACGGCCTTCTTGTGCAACTGCTCGACGAACTGGTAGCTCATCGAAGCTCGCGGGCAAAGAAGGCCGATGCTTTTTTTAGGATATCTACGTCGCCGCGCAGTTGCTTGTTCTCGGCCTCCAACTGGCGGATGCGTTGCTGCTCGGCGGTGAGCGGTTTGCCGATACCGGGTCGGCCTGCAGCCTCTTCATCGGCTTGCGCCAGCCAGCGCCTTACGGCCGTCTCGCCGAGCTTTAGGTCGCGGCAAACCTCAGTCACGCTCAAGCCCTGCTCGCGAATCATCTGCACGACTTGCAGCTTGAACTCCGCGTTGAATGTCCGTCTTTGCTTCTTGGTCATATTTCTCGTCCAGGTGGATTCCACCTATCGAGGTGTCCGGGGGAATTAGACCAGCACACTGTAACGCGCTCGTTTCGAATCATGGGGGAATGGGCTCTGCGGTTGGGTGAAGGGGCGGCAGCGGATGGCATCACCCATACGGTCACTTAAACTTCAATCCCGGAATCAGTGGCGCAACATCTACCAGTTCCAGCGATACGACCATGTCTTGTGTTGCGTTCTTGTACTTGAGGAAGTGGGGTGTCTTCAGGTGCGCCTCATAGGCGGCCTGGTCTGCGTACACCTCCAGGATGGTGAAGCGTGTCGGGTCTTCTATCGCCGAAACGGCATGCAAGCTCAGGACACCCGGTTCGAGCCTGATGGCGGCCTCGATCCCCTCTTGGAGGGCGGCCCTGTACCGCTCCAGGTAACGGACATCGACGACGATGTTGGCAATACGCATCATGCTTGCATCCTCCAGTAGTGCCACGGTTTCTGTGCCGCCCAAGCTCGGCTCCAACCAGATGCAGGAGCAGATTCGCAATTTGCACTATAGCCTCGGCACCGAAAGAGTTGATGTGTACCGTATTGGTCGGTGTCAACTATCTTGACCGCTCGGCGACAACTATCCTGGCCGGTGGAAAGCGGGGAATGATTTTGAATCTTTATGTCGTTGAACGTGCCTTGCGTACTGCTGGGGCTTGCTGCTGAGCTGCTCGTCGGCGGTAACTCTCCACATTCATTTCCAGAATCGTCGAGTGGTGTACCAGGCGGTCAACGGCCGCCAGCGTCATAGCCGGTTCCACAAACACCTCGCCCCATTGGGAGAACGGCGTGTTGGCAGTGAGGGCCAGGCTCTTGCGTTCATAACGCTCCGATATGAGCTCGAACAGCACAGAGGTTTCTGACTGGTCTCGCCGTACATAGCTCAGGTCATCCAGAATCAGCAAGTCAAACCGGTCCAGCTTGGCCAATTCCTGCGGCAGTCGCAAGTCCCGCCGGGCCGCCTGCAAGCGCTGCACCAGGTCCGAACAGCGCGTAAACAGCACCCGCCGCCCGGCATCAATCAGGGCATGGCCCAGAGCACATACCAAATGGCTCTTGCCCACGCCGGGTGGCCCGAACAGCAGTACGTTGGCGCCCCGGTCCAGCCACTGCGTACCTTCGGCCAGTGCCATCACCTGGGCCTTGGACACGGTGGGAACGGCCGTGAAGTCAAAGCTGGAGAGGCGTTTATCCGGGCTGAGCCCGGACTCCACGCGGTGGCGGTCAATGCGGCGAGACTCTCGTTCATTGATTTCGTGCTCCAGTAACGCTTCGAGCAGGCGGTGTGCGGGCCAACCCTCAAGGTCCGACAGTGCGCACAGGTCGCCCGCCAGGCGCTTGATGGTGGGCAGGCGCAGGTCTGTGAGCATCACGCCCAGACGTGCCGATGTGGCGGTAATTGACGTGCTAATTGGCGCCGCGCTCATGGGGCCACCTCAAACAGCGCGTCGTAACTGGCCAAGGCCGGCAGCGTCACCATCACCTGCGGTATCTCTGCACGCGGGGGTGCCAGCAATAGCGTCAGCGCATGCAGGTCGGGCAACTGGTCGAGTTCGATGAGTTGCTCCAGCTCCTGCGCCAACTGCGCCTCGTGCCCATCGGCGGCCAGGACCAGCAGGCCCACCATGGTCTTGCAGGCTTCGCGCTCGGGCTTGCTGCCAGCCAGACGCTCCCAGGTCTGGCGGTACACCGCACGCGGGAAGGCGGCATCGCGCAGCACCCAACGCGCAAAGGCGCCGGGCTTGCGTTTCAATGCGCCAACTAAATGGCGGTAATCAATCGAGCGTCCATGGCGCTGGCCGTCGCCCGGCCTGGCACGCGCAAGGCTCAACACACACTGGCCACCTAGCCAGCATTCAATGTGCTCGGCGTACTGACGCACCATCAACCGGTGCCCAATCAACTGGCTTGGCGTGCTGTACTGCGCACCCTTGACGGTGAAGATGGCGTACTTGCTGACCCGTACCGGAATCTCTTCGAACTCGGCGGTGCGCCGCACCGGCAAGGCCTTGAGCATGGTGCGCTCGATGGCCAGCAACTTGGTGGTGCGTGCATTCATGCGCTGCACGATGGTGTCGACAAACGCCTCGTATTCTCGGCGCAGCCCAAAGCTGCGGCTGCCGCGCAGCCGCAAGGCCTGGTCGAGCGCCGTCTTGAGGGAATCGTGGCGCGATTCGATGGAGCCGTTCTCGTTGGACTGGCCCGGGTTGCAGCGTGTAGCCCGCAGACCGTAGTGGCTGCACAAGCCGGCATAGCGGCGCGTCAGCTCTTCTTGCTCGGCCACGTTGTTGAACGCCGCCGACAGACTGTCGGTGCGGTGTTCTTCCGGCACGCCGCCCAAGGCCCAGAGGGCCGCTTGCAGTCCGGTGGATAGCGCCATGAAGCTCTCGCCGGAGTCGATGACCGTGGCGTGGCGCCAACCGGAATAGGCCAATGCAAACTGGTACAGACGATGGGCAAACACAACCCCGTCAATCTTGACGCAGAGCTCATCGAGCACGGTGAAGTCCGACAGGCACTGGCGTCCGGGCGGGTGCTCCTGGGCGAAGTAGACCTCGCGTTCGGCGCCGTACTTGGCACGCCACTGACGGACACGGCGCTGCAGGGTGCGCAGCACGCTGCTGTCCCACTGACCCGGATAGCGGCGTTGCAGCTCTTCGAGCAGGGTAACGGCATTGAGCCGGGCATCCGTTTGCAACAGTGGCACGACTTCACTGTCCCAGACCGCCTCCAATGGGTCGGGGCGGGTGCGCCAGTTCCGTTCGGGGCGCTGTGAGGGCAGATGGTTGGCGTCTTCAATGCGACGGGCGCTGCGTTCACTGATGCCGGCCTTGGCGGCAGACGCGACCTGGCTAAGCTGGTTGCGGTGTTGCTTGTACTTGTGCACTTGGTGGTCCGTGATTCTCTTGCCGGGCATGCCGTCTACCTTCGATTCATGTTCGAAGGTTCAACGGTAGCCCCGCCTCCCGGACCCGCCCGGTGTAGGCCGCTAACCGGCCAACATAGTTGTCGTTAACCGGCCAAGGTAATTGTCGTCAACCACCGTATTCGATTTTTCATCCGTGTGCATGGCCGGGGTGGTCAGATGCAGCACCCTCGGTGAATGGATGCGCCGGAGATCGAAGCCTTTCTCAACGTGTAGTGGAGCGGAATATCCGGCTGGCAATGACACTGGCGGGCCGGGGTGTGCGGTGCTAGGCTGCCCTGCATGAACGCCCTCGTAGACCATGTCCTCCTCGAAGCGCTGGCCCTTTCGCCGGACGAGCGGTCGCTGGTTGCGCTATCGCTGTTGGACAGCCTGGAAGGTGACTGCTCCAACCGCGATGACGTGACAGCATCCTGGGTGGCAGAGGCCCGGCGACGCAACGACGACATCACGGCAGGCCGTGCCCAGACCCTACCGGCGGAAGCATTCCGCCACTGGTTCAACGCTTTGTAATGGACCCGCTGGTCCGGGTTTCGCCCGCCGTACAGCGGGAGATGGCTGAGGCCTTCGCCTGGTACCAAGCCAGAAGCCCCAAAGCCGCCAACGCCTTCCGCGCCGAAGTACTCGCTACGTTTGACCTGATCGCGCACGCGCCGGAGCGTTAGCCGCTGTGGGATGACACGGTACGGCGCGGCATCTTGAAGCAGTACCCTTACACCGTCTATTTTTCTGTGGTTCCAGGGGAGGTTCGGATGCTGGCCGTGGGACACCATCGGCGGCGGGCGGGGTATTGGGAAGGGCGCTGATGGTGGTTAACGAGACTTTTAGGAGTTCAAATGGAAGCGGATTGCAGCGTCCAAGGCCTCGTGCATCGGTATCTTTTGTCCTGTTTGGGCGGGCTTAATGGGTGAGACAGTGCGAGTGAAACGACGCTTCCCCTGCGACTCGCTTTCGATGAAGATCACGAACGCGGAGGTGCCACTTTTGAGCTCAGAGTCTGTGTAAAACGCCCGCTTGTATTCGTTTTCGCCTGAAAGCGCCGCGAAGGTCGATGCATCAACCAATGTATGGACAACCTCACCTTCTCGCGTGATCGTGCCACTGGATATCACGGCACCGAGTACACCACCCAATGCCACACCCAAGGCCATGGTCCTTAATTCAGAACGATTATTCATATAAACGGCAAAGTGGAGCAACTTTGTAGGTGGCACTGTTCCGGATGCGTTTGCCTCCTGCAACAGGTGGGCAAATAACCGCGGACCTGTGGGCTCAGTGACATCTTGAGCGAGTCGTACATAACCGTAACGATCGCTGGTAATCATGAGACTAAATATCTCGCGTTCACCTTCATTCTTGGGACGCATATCTTCAATAGGTGCTTTGGCTGAAGCTGCCAAGTTTTCAACAGGAAGATGCACCGGCCCGGTGGCACAACCAAAAAGGGCGATGGAAGTCAGGAGAGCAAGCAGTAGACGCATTTAAGTACTATTTCAAGGTAAAAATTTAACCAACAACAAATAGCTACGGTAGAAGGCGAATGGCAAATGCGCCACTACCAGAGCCAAGGCGACATTAAAAATTCAGTTTTTTATCGCATACAAAAATATTTATTGTATACATTTAATTTACTTCATTCGATGCCATTTCCTGGCAATGGGCCACAGACAGCTTTTCTCGTTCAGTCCTCGACGTGAGTTCCGTCCTTGCAGGGCTACGGAGTAGTTCAACAGCAAGCATCACACTGCTCTTAAATACCTTTTGCAAACCCCTTACACTGTTTAAATGCACAGCCCCCGCCGCATCGCCCACCTCGACATGGACGCGTTCTACGCTTCCGTGGAGCTGCTGCGCTATCCGCAGCTCAAGGGCTTGCCGGTGGTGATTGGCGGCGGGCGGCGCAAGGAGGACGAGGCGCTGGCCGGGCGGGCGCTGGCCGAGATTGGTGTGGACGAATTCCCCAGGCTCAAGGACTACGTGGGGCGGGGGGTGATCACCACAGCAACCTATGCGGCGCGGCAGTTTGGGGTGGGGTCGGCGATGGGGCTGATGAAGGCGGCCAAGCTGTGTCCGCAGGCGATTTTGCTCCCCGTCGATTTTGAAGAAATCCGCCGCTATTCGCGCCAGTTCAAGGCGATTGCGCAAGAGATCGTGCCGCTGATGGAAGACCGGGGGGTGGACGAGATCTACCTGGACTTTACCGAGGTGCCCGGCGGCCAGCGCGAGGGCGGGCGGGTGCTGGCGCGGCTGATCCAGAAGGCGGTGCTGGATGCCACGGGGCTGACCTGTTCGGTGGGCGTGGCACCCAACAAGCTGATCGCCAAGATGGCCAGCGAGTTCAACAAGCCCAATGGCATTTCCATCGTCGGGCCGGACGATCTGCAAACCCTGATCTGGCCGCTGTCGTGCCGCAAGATCAATGGCATTGGCCCCAAGGCGGGCGAGAAGCTGACGGCGCTGGGCATCCACACCATTGGCGACCTGGCTGCGGCCGACCCGCAGTGGCTGGTGGCGCACTTTGGCCGGGCCACCGGGGCGTGGATGCATGCCTCGGCCCACGGGCGCGACGACCGGCCCGTGGTGACCGAGAGCGAGCCCGTGTCCATGAGCCGCGAAACCACCTTTGACCGCGACCTGCACGCAGTGCACGACCGGGCCGAGCTGGGCGCGGTGTTCACCCGGCTGTGCGAGCAGGTGGCCGCCGACCTGCAGCGCAAGGGCTATGTGGGCAAAACCATTGGCATCAAGCTGCGCTATGACGACTTCAAGGCCGCCACCCGCGACCACACGCTGGCGGTGCCCACGGCCGATGCACGGGCCATCCGCCACGCCGCCGGGCAGTGCCTGAAGCGCGCGCCGCTGGACAAACGCCTGCGGCTGCTGGGCGTGCGGGTGGGTTCGCTGGTAAAAGCAGGTTCAGAAGGAAATATGACCTCAGCGCTTATTCCATCAGCGCAAGCAGCTATGCATTTGGAAGCACAGACGGGCTGGCTGTTTTGAGGCAACGCTGAACAAGTCCCTCGCGGTCTGCGCATCCCTGGCCTCGGGCGGTCTGCGTCGTTGCAAATCCTCGCCATAGCCCAAGCTATGTCTGCGGTGTGCGCCTAGCATCCCATCCCGATCCAGGGCGCGCCGCCTCGCGGGGACTTATTCAGCGTCGCCTTGCGCCCTCAACTCCCGCCGCAGCACTTTGCCCAGCGCCGACTTGGGCAGTACGTCAAGAAACTCCACACTGCGCGGGCGTTTGTAGCCGGTGAGCTGCTCGGCGCAAAAGGCCAGGAGGTCGGCCTCAGAAAGCACCGTATCTTTGCGCACCACAAACGCACGCACCGCCTCGCCAGTGGCCGCATCGGGCACACCCACCACCGCACATTCCAGCACGCCGGGGTGGCGGGCCAGCACGGCTTCAACCTCGTTGGGGTAGACGTTGAAGCCGCTGACCAGCAGCATGTCTTTTTTGCGGTCGACGATACGGATGCGGCCCTGCGCGTCCATCACGCCGATGTCGCCACTGAGGAAATAGCCGTCAGGCGTGAAGGCGGCAGCGGTGTCCTCGGGGCGCTGCCAGTAACCGGCCATCACCTGCGGGCCGTGGATGGCGATTTCGCCGGGCTGGCCCAGGGGCACGTCGTCCCCTGCATCGTCCAGCATGCGGATGTGCACGCCAGGCATGGGCAGGCCGATGTCGCCGGTAAACACCTCCAGATCGGTGCGGTTGCAAACCACGGCGGCGGCGGTTTCCGACAGGCCGTAGCCTTCGGTGATAGGGCAGCCGGTGACCTCCAGCCAGCGCTGGGCCACGGCGGCCTGCACCGGGCTGCCGCCGCCGTTGCTGATGCACAGCTCGCTGAAGTCGAGTTGCGCAAAGTCGGGGTGCTGTAAGAGCGCGCCAAACAAGGTGTTGACCGCCGGGAACATGTGCAGCTTGTAGGGCAATAACTGCGCAATCATGGCGGTCTGGTCGCGCGGATTCGGGATCAGGATGTTGCGCGCCCCGGCCCGCATGCCCAGCAGGCTGCAGGCCACAAAGGCAAACACGTGGTACAGCGGCAGCGCGCAGACGATGGTGAACTGGGTGCTGCGCGCCTGGCGCTGCAGGCCCGGTGCCATCCAGGCCTCGGAGGCCAGCACATTGGCCGCCAGCGTGCTGTGCAGCAGCGTGGCCCCTTTGCTCACCCCCGTGGTGCCACCGGTGTATTGCAACACCGCCGGGTCGCCGGGCCGCAGCACAGGAGGATGAAACGGCAGGCTGCGGCCCTGCACCAGGGCATCGACAAAGCTGCTGCCGCCTTCGGCCAGCGCGGGTAGCGCCGCCCCGGCGGGCAGGCCCAGCAGGTCGGTGCCTGCGGCCACCAGCACGGTGGCCACATCGGTGTGGGCCACGATCGCATCCAGCGTGGGCACAAAGCGGTCGAGGATGACGATGGCCTTGGCACCCGAGTCCTGCAACTGGTGCTGCAGCTCGCGCGGGGTGTACAGCGGGTTGATGTTCACCGCCACCATCCCGGCCCGCAGCACCGCCGCCATGGCCACGGGAAAGCTCAGCAGATTGGGCAGCATGATGGCCACGCAATCGCCCTGGGCCAGCGGCTGGTCTTGCAGCCAGGCGGCCAGCGCCCTGGATAGGGCATCCACATCGCCGTAGCGCAGCACGTGGCCCATGAAAACATAGGCATCGCTGTCGTGGTGGGCGGCAAAACTGTGTTCCAGCAGGGCTACCACGGTCGGCAGGCCCGTGGTGTCGATGGCCGTGGGCATTCCTGCGGGGTAGTGGGCGTGCCAGGGGTGTTGCATGGGAGGTGTCCTGGTAGAAATTATCAACAGCAGAAAGCGGGAGTCCCGTTTTTAAGGTATTTTCGGTGTGTCTGAATGTGTGTATTTACACCCGCATGTTACGAATAAAGTCGTCTGTTCCGTCCCCTTTCCACGAGGAGTTTTTATGCGTCTATTGACCGCTGCACTGGCCTCTTCGGCTTTGGCGCTGTGCAGTCCCTGGGTGATTGCCGACACTGGCAAACTGCTGCTGACCGGCGGTGTCAGCAGCATCGACGGCGCAGCCGGTGGCGGCCTGACCCCCTGGGCGGTAGTGGGCAGCAATGCCACCGAGCACGAAATCGGGGTCAGCGCCGCCCTCACCCGCGTGCACACCCGCGACTACGGCCTGAACGTGGCGGGCGCGGCGCTGGGCATCCACGACCGTTTTGAGCTCTCCATCGCCCAGCAAGACTTCAACGCCGGGCCCACTTCGGCATTGGCGGCCTTGGGTGTCACGCCCGGTCAGCACATCAAGATGGACATCCTGGGTGCCAAAGTACGGGTGGCGGGCGATGCCGTGCTCAACAGCGATACCTGGGTGCCGCAAATCGCCGTGGGTCTGCAGCACAAACGCGTGCACGCCGGCAGCATGGAGCCGGTGCTGACGGCCCTGGGGGCCAAAACCACCGGCACCGACGTGTACCTGAGCGCCACCAAGCTGCTGCTGGGCCAGGGTCTGCTGGTCAACGGCACGCTGCGCGCCACCCAGGCCAACCAGAACGGCCTGCTGGGCTTTGGCGGGGCGCTGGACCAGAACCGGTACCGCCTGGTGCCCGAATTCTCGGTGGCCTACCTGCTGCGCAAAGACATTGCCATTGGCGCGGAAGTGCGCTTCAAGCCGAACAACCTGGAGCCGGTGGGCAACGCTGTGTTCGGCGCCAACTCGGGCGCGCTGCGCGAAGACAGCTGGAAGGACCTGTTCATCGCCTGGGCCCCCAGCAAGCACTTCTCGCTGACCCTGGCCTACGTAGACCTGGGCCGCATCGCCCCCGCTTTGGTGTCGGGCCGCAAACAGACCGGTGGCTATGTGTCCGCCCAAATCGCATTTTGAGGAGCCGCAGCATGAAACATTTCGCCCACTGGATGGCCGCTGCGGTGCTACTGCTGGTCAGTTCGGTACACGCCCAAACCACCCCGCTCTACGAATCCCTGGGTGAAAAGCCCGGCATCACCGCCCTGGCCAGCGACTTTGTGGACCGCATGAAAGCCCACCCGCGCATCGGCACGATGTTTGACAAGATCAAGCCCGCCTACCTGAAGGAACAGATCGCCGACCAGTTCTGTGAGGTCAGCGGCGGGCCCTGCAAGTACGACGGCGAAACCATGAAGAATTCGCACGCCGATCTCGGCATCGACAAAGCCCAGTTCAACCTGGTGGTGGAGATGTTGCAGGCCGCCATGGACGCGCGCGGCATTGCGTTTACCGCGCAAAACCAGTTGCTGGCCAAGCTGGCCCCGATGCACCGCGACATCATTACCAAGTAAAAACCCCTTCCCGTGCTGATAGCATCAGCACAGGCAGCTATTTTTTGCATAGCAAATGAAGGGGAAAACACTTTTGCTACATAATTTATAGCTTCTCACGCTTATGAGATAAGCACGGCGGGCCAAAAAGGCTCTGAATCAACCTACTTCGGTTTTCGACACCGTGCTGCCCGCCCGGTCGAAGCGCAGCGAGATTTCATGCAGGCTGCTGCGCAGCTCGGCGCTGGCATTGGGCGGCAGGATGACGAAGCCGTCTTGCTGGTCGGTGCGGGCCAGGCCCAGTTTGAGCTTGAGCTCGCCCTCGGCCAGCCGCAGGGTGGGCATGCCGGTTTCCAGCTGCTGCAAGAAGCCGCCCATCAAATGCCCCACCTGGTCCGGGGCCAGCACCTCCAGCTTGCCCGCGCCGCCCAACTGGGCCGACAAGGTCTTGATGCGCTCGGCACCCAGGCGCAGGCTTTCAGCGGTGGCCTTGGTGGCGGCCTCCTGCTCGGCCACCTTGGTTTGCACGGCGGCGGCGATGGCGGCTTTTTCGCGCTCGGCGCTGCCGTCCAGGCGTTGGAACAGGGTCTGGTTGTCGGCCTGGGCGGCATCGCGCTGCTCGGCCAGGCGCTGGTTTTCCGCCAGCAGGCCGTCAATCTGGGTTTTCAGCAGGCGGATCTGGGCGGCCAGGTCGTCTACCTCTGCCGGTGCCCGCAACTGGGCCTGCACGCTGGCCAGCTGCTGGCGTAGCGCGTCGGCCTCGGCGGTAGCCTTGAGTTCACGGTCGCTGGCGGCAGTGGCGGCCAGTTTCAGGCGCGACATGGCATCGGCCGCTTCGGCCAGGCTTTTACGGGCGGCGGCTTCGGTGTCTGCCGCCTGGGCTTGCGCGGCCTTCAAGGCGGTTTGCAGCTGGGCCAGCGTGGGGGGTTTGGTGACCATCTTGGGTTCCTCGGTTGCGCACAGGACGGGCGATCAGTCTGCCACCAACTGCTCACGCACCATGCGGCCATCGGCATCCACCGCGTTCACCAGCCAGCGGCTACTGCCCGGCACGAAGGTGGCGCGCACCTCCAGCGGGCCGATCACCCGCTCCAGCGCCTGCAGGTCGTCCCGTTGCCGAAAGCCCTTGATGATCTCGTCCTTGGACTTGGCGGGCACGGTGCTGCCGCCCGGGTTGCTGGCCACGGCCGGTGTGGCGGCAGTGGCCACAAAGTTGACGCGGATGGTGGACACGGCCGAGGCGTTGAGCGCGCCTGCCAGGTGGGCGGAGGACAGCGGCTCGATCTCCAGTTCGCCGGTGCTGCTGCGGGATACCGCGGCCTTGATCTCCAGCGTGGCCTCGGACATCACCATGCCGCTGGCCAGGCCGACACCCAGACCCAGGTCGGTCTGGGCGCTGGTCAGGGCGGCACCGGCGTTGCCCAGCAAGCTGCCCAGGGGCGCGCGCGGCAAGGCGGAAGGGTTGGTGGCAAGGGCCATGGCGGGAATGCTCCTGCTATCGGTACAACGGGTGGGTTAACTGGTGACCGTGCGGCGCGGAATCTCCAGACGCAACGGCGCGGGCACGGGCACCAGGGTGGCGGTAATTTTGGAATGCACCGACACGTCGCGGTTGAGCTTACGCTCGAAGCGGATGTTGGAAGTCTCCGCAAACAAACCCAGCCCGCCCTTTTTGACCGTGCCGTCTTCGTTGGTTTGCTCCACCAGCTTCAGGTCCATGCTGACCTCGACCGTGGCCTGCGAGAACTGGTAGAAGGTCGGCTTCACCCCCAGCGCCAGCAGCGACACGGTTTGCGGCGCACCCTGGGTGAAGCTGACCGTGCCGTCGGCCGCCACCGTTTCAGTGATGTTGGGTACGATCTGCACCGTGGTTTCGGCCAGCTCGGTCACCATCTCGGCGGCGCTGCGGTCCAGCGCCATTTGCGCATCGGCAATGCCCTCGGCCATCAGGCGCACCAGGTCGGCAAACGAGGTGGATGCAGTTTCCTGCACCGCCACATCGGCCGCCACGATGGGCGTGCGAAAGGCACGGGCCTTGTCCAGCGTGGCCATGGTCAGGCGGGCACTTTAGGTGGACGGTTGTCTACCACGGTGAGCTGCGGGGCAATGCGCGGTGGCGGCGGCACCGGCACCATGCGGGTCAGCAGGCGGCTGGTGCCGTGCACCTCTTTGCCAAACTTGCGGTTATGCGACACGTCTACCGACACCGACGCGCTCCAGCAGGCAAACCCGGCCTTGGCTTTGACACCGATCTTGAGGCTGGTTTCCACCGAGGTGGTGGTCTTGATGTCCATCGTCACTTCGATGGTGGCTTCGGCAAACTGGTAGAACGTGGGCATCAACCCGATCTGGATCAGCGACACGTTGACCGGGGCCGAGTTCACAAAAGTGACATCGCCATTGGCGGCAATGGTCTGGGTCACGCCCATTACCAGCGGCAGTTCAGTCTCGGCCAGGGCCTTGGCGGTTTCCACCGAGTTCTCGTCCAGCGCCTTTTGTGCCTCGGCGATGCCCAGGGCGAGCTTCAGCACCATATCGGGCAGGGGTACGTCGAGTAATTCTTGTCCAACACTACCGGCCATAGCTGTCTCCTTGAAGTGGGCCGCTGGTCACACAGCAGCAGTTACGAAACCCTGGGCGCAGGCACCGTTTTGGCCAGGTTCAATGCCCCCAAGACCGATGTCAGCCGTTGCTGGTCCACGTTGACCGGGCCAATGAAACGCACCGCCCGCGATCCGCGCAAACCCATATACGAAGCCACTCCCATCACCACCAAAGCCTTGGCAGTATCGAACCGGGCCACCACCTGGCCGCCCACACTGCGTGCCACCGCATCGATACCGCCCGGCTCCGCCGCCTCCAATAAAAACATGCCTCGCCCTGGCAAACCGATGGATACCTTGGCTCCAAAGCGTTCTGCTGTTTGCATCGACCGTCCTCGGGATGGAATTGATTTCATGATGGTCGATGCAGTCCAATCCCGCATCCACAAGTTTGATGAAACCGAAAAACGCGATGCCCCAACGCAAAAAGGCACCGAAACTCGGTGCCTTTTGGGAATGGCCGCAAGCGGCCAGAAAACAGGAAACTTAGGCGGCCAAAGCAGCCGTCTCGCCCTTGGCCTTGCGGCGGCTGGCCAGGAAGCCCAGCAAGCCCGCACCGACCAGAGCCAGGGAACCGGGTTCAGGCACGCGGCCCGTGGGCGTAGCCACACCAGCCACAGCCAACAGCTTGAAATAGTCGTTGCCGTCGTTCAATAGGTTGGCGGCACTGCTGTAGGTAGAACCCGCAACACTTGCGTAGCCCGAGTTGTAGGCACTAACCAACCACCAGCTAGAGCCCTGGGTGGTGTTACCAGTCGACGTCGATACGTCGGAGACCACATTCGCCAACTGGCTCACCAAGGCCCACCCGCCCCCGGCAGCCGTCATTTGCTGAACAGTCTTACCAATGGTGGAGGCCGTAACAGCAGCAGCCGTGGAAACCGCACCAATGTAGCGCAACACGCTGACATCGGAATCAGAAGCCGTTTGCAATGCTTTGCGGGCGTTGAATTGAGCCAAAGTCTCGCCATTAGCCGTGTCTTGGCTCAACGTATCGTCTTTCCAAGTCCAACCAGAAGTAATACCCGTCAAGACAACACTGCTGCTGAAGGTAAGCAAAATAGCATCTGTGCTACCCACGTTGTCTGTAGAGTGGTCTGGAGAAGCCGTGGACTCGCCAGAGGCAGTCACGCCAAGTCCGTACGACGCGCCGTAAGGAGTAGCAGTGGCATTAGCAAACGCACTGCCCGCGCCATTATTAGACATGGCAGTAGCGACTGCTGTAATGGTGGTGCCAGTAAGCGCAGCGGTAGTGCTGTTAGCAAAGGTCCAGTCGGCCATGGCCGACGAGCCGACCAGCACCAGTGCACTGCCTACAAGCCACTTGGCGACATTAAGGTTGCGTTTACTTGTCATCTGATTCCCCTCAAGATTTACTACTGAAAATACAATTTGATACTACTTAAGCCAGAACCGTACCAGACAAAAATTACCTATATTTATCAATAGCTTAAATATAATTTTTGCATTCACCTATGTTGGATTGTAAACAATGCCGACACATTACCGAAGCGTCTTCGCCAGGTTTTCCGCGTCGGCGGCGCTCTCGAATCCACGGCCCAGTTTCAATGCGGCCTCCACCTCCTCCAGCGCTTCGGTCTTGCGTCCCAACTGGGCCAGCAGCGCCCCCAGGTGGTAGCGAATGCTGGGGTTGCCGGGCTCGCGCAGGCGCGCATCCCGCAGCAGTTGAAGGCCCCGGTCCGACTGGGCGTTGCCACCCAATTGGAAAAGCGTCCAGCCCAGGGTGTCGATGGCGCTGGCATTGCCAGGGTCTTTGGCCAAGGCTTGCTCGGCAATGGCCACAGCGGCAGGATCTTTCAAGCGCAACAACACATTGGCCAAGTTGTTCAGCACCCTGGCATCGCCCGGCACCGTTTTCAGCAGCGCCTCGTAGGCGGTGCGGGCCGCTACGTAGTTACCACTGCGGGCATAAAAATCAGCCACCACCCGGCGCACCGCCAGATCCTGTGGATGGCTCTTGGTCCATGGGTCTGCCAGTTGCAAAGCGGCCTTGCCGCCGTCTTGCGCCGACAGCACACCGAACAAGCGCAACAGCGTGTCGCTGGAGGGTTCGGTCTGGTGCGCTCGCCGGTAGGCTTCGATGGCGGCGGCATTTTGCCCGCGCGCCAATGCAATATCGCCCTGAAGGCTATAGCCAACCGCCCGCTTGGGTGCCTGGGCCAGGATCTGCCGGGTGAGTTGATCCGCCTTTGCCACATCACCCTGGCGCAACAGCACCTCGGCTTTCAGCGCCTGGGCGGGCAAGTTGGCAGGGCTGGTCGACAGGGCTTTATCCAGGCTGTAGGCTGCGCCCGCCAGGTTGTTGGCGGAGATTTGCAACAGCGCGATTTCCACCTGCCGCGGTGCGTTGAATTCAGCCACCCGTGTGGCGGTCGTCAATGCTGCGCGGGCGCCCGCCGGGTCCGCGTTGGCCAGCATGGCGCGCGCCGAGGTGAGCAAAACCGCCAAATCTTCCGGGGCCTTGATCGACAGTTTCTTGACGGCTTCGATGGCCGGCGCCACTTGCCCCTTGCGCAGATGCAATTGCACCAGCGCCAAGCCGGGGCGCACATCGTGCAAACCGCTGAAGTCATCGGCCTTGCGCAGTGACCTGATTGCCTCGTCGGCCTGGCCCCGCTGGTCGGCCAAATTGGCCAATTCCATCAGCACTTCGACGTTCTTTTCATTGGACTTGAGCATGGCGGCAAGCCGGATGGCAGCCGCATCGAAAGCATTGCTGGCAATGTCCAACCGGGCCAGATTGAGCTGCGGCGGCAGCAGCGCCGGGTCAATCCTGGCCGACTCCTCAAACGCGGCCTTCGCCCCTGGCAAGTTCCCGGTCTGGGCCAGCGCCATACCGAGTAGATTTTGAAATCCGGCATTGCCGGGTTGCTGTTTGACCAGGCCTTGGGCAACGGTGGCCGCTTTGGCATTTTGACCCGAACGCAAATACAGGCCGGCCAATGCGGCACCTGCCATCTTCTGGGTAGGATCGTTTTTAAGCGCGGTTTCGAGTTGCACGATGGCGTTGCCGGATTGGCCGCTGCCCATCAAGCTCATGCCCAGTGCGGTGCGCACCTCGGGGGTATCTTTGGAGAGTAAGGCCTCTTGCATCAGGGCGGTTGCCTTGGCATTGCGGCCCTGCGACATGTGGGCGGACGCCAGCAGCACGAGCGCCTGGCTATCGCCGGGGATCGCTTTGGTGTAGCCCTCCAGCGTCTCGATAGCCCGGTCCACATTGCCCTCGGCAAAGTACACCTGGGCCAGCAGCTTGGAGACGGTGGTGGCACCTTGCGCACGCTGGAAGGCCTCCAGGTAGGGCCGTGCTTTTTCGCGCTCGTTCAGCCCGTAATGGGCCAATCCGTTCAGCATCATCAGTTGCGGTCGGTACCGGATGAACTCCAACGGAACCGGGTCAATCAAAGCCGTGACCTCTTGCAACGCCGACGTGGCGGCCTTGGTGTTGCCTTCTTTTTCGGCCAACAGCGCTTTCAGGTAGGCTGCGCGCGGCTCTCTGGGGAACAGCCGCTGCGTCTCGGCAACGTCTTTGGCTGCATCGACTGACTTACCCAAATCCACAAACAATCCGGCGCGGGCAACCCTGGCTTCCGCATGTTTGGGGTTGATTTGCAGTGCTTGGGTATAGGACGCCAAAGCGCCGTTCAAGTCGCCCTGCACATGCAAAATCGCCGCCTTTTGGTAGAAGACTTCTGCCGCGTTAGGAGCCAAAGCCATGGCCCGCCCCACCGCATCTTGCGCCTCCCGAAACTTGTGCTCGCGGATGCGGACAGGCACTTCGGCCAACCAGGCATCGGCAGAACGCGGGTCGGCGACACGGGCGTCTTCGATATTTCGCATCGCCGCACGGGTGTCGCCAGTGTCGGATGCCGCCGCGGCGCGCAACACCAGCAGCTGCACCTGGATGTCCTGCGGCAGGCCCGCAGGGTTGAACTGGGGCTGCTCCAGCACCATTTTCTGTTTGCCTTGGGCAATAAAAGACTGGGCCAGGGGAAGGACTACCTCGGCACGGTTCACACCCAGACGCAAGGCCTCCAGCAAGGCCACCTCGGATGCTGCAGCCTCGCCGTTGGCCAGCAAGGCTTTGCCCAGCAGCACCTGCACGGGCAACATGTTCTTATCGATTTGCAGCGCGTTTTTCAGCTGGATGATGGCACCGGGGATGTCGCGCTTTTCGAAGCGGCCCAAGGCATCTTCGTAAAAACGGGAGGCTTTGCTGTCCGTGACAGCATGGCTGGCAACGCTGGCAGCACACAGGAGCGCCAGGAATATTGCGCGGCAAGGGGGGCGAAATGGCTTCATACAAGGGTCCAACAACTGAAAGTGCACACAAGGCGTGCGCACATTTCAGAATGTTACCTTGGGTAACAAATGTTAACGACCCGATCCCCCTTGCCGAGGCCAAGGAAGAGAAGCAAGAGTGAAATCCGTCACGGCCCCGTCGGTACCGGACCACCATGGAGTTCAGACCAGCGTTACAAACCGCTCAAATCCGCGCGCGCGCAGCACGCATGCAGGGCATTCGCCGCAGCCATAGCCCCAGGCATGGCGGTGCACGCGGTCGCCCAGGTAGCAAGTGTGGGTGTCTTCCACGATCAGATCGACCAGGGGCTGGCCGCCGAGTTGCCGGGCCAGCGCCCAGGTCTGGGCCTTGTCGATCCACATCAGCGGAGTTTCGATCAGAAAGCGCTTGTCCATGCCCAGCGACAAAGCCAGTTGCATGGCTTTCATGGTGTCGTCGCGGCAGTCGGGGTAGCCAGAAAAATCGGTTTCGCACACGCCGGTGACGATCACTTCCAGGTCGCGCCGGTAGGCCAGCGCGGCGGCCAGGGTCAGGAACAAGAGGTTGCGGCCGGGCACAAAGGTGTTGGGCAGGCCGCCCTCCTCCATCTTGAAGGCCATGTCGCGGGTGAGCGAGGTCTCACTGACCTGGCCCAGCACCGACAGATCCAGCAAGTGGTCTTCGCCCATCTTGCCGGCCCAGTGGGGGAACCGGGTTTTGAGGTTGGCCAGAACCTGCAGACGCGCTTGCAGCTCGACGTGGTGGCGCTGGCCGTAGTCGAAGGCCACGGTTTCCACATGGGCGTACTTGGACAGGGCCAAGGCCAGGCAGGTGGTGGAATCTTGCCCACCGGAAAACAAAACAAGGGCGCGGGAATGCATGGTTTAAGAACAGCTTCAGACAGGGTACTAACAATCGGGCAATTTACCATCTAACGCCGCGGCCTTGCCGGGCCGTCTACCTGGGCCCCTGCATGCACTACGTGAAACGTTTTTTGAAGGCCCTCTTTCACACCACGTTGGCGCTGCTGCTGATCTTTGGCGAATGGGGCTGGGAACCGCTGGCGCGGGCCATGGACCGGCTGGCGCGCCTGCCGGTGTGGTCGCAGCTGGAAGCGCTGATCCGGCGGCTGCCGCCCTACGCGGCCTTGCTGGTGTTGTGCGTGCCCATGCTGACCCTGCTGCCGGTCAAGCTGCTGGCGGTGTACTGGATGGCCCGGGGCCACACAGTGCTGGGTCTGCTGGTGGTGCTGGCTGCCAAGGTAGTGGGCACGGCTCTGGCGGCGCGCCTGTTCCAGCTGACGCAACCGGCCTTGATGCAACTGGCCTGGTTCCGCCGCTGGTATCCGCGTTGGCTGGTGTGGAAAGACGGGGTGATCGCGCAGGTGAAAAACGCACGCGCCTGGCGCATGGCCCATGCCTTCGCCCGACGGGCCCGCCGCACTGCGCGGCGGTTTATAAGCTTTTTAGGCCTCTCACGCTCATTCCATCAGCGTGAGAAGCTATAAAAACTATAGTAACGGCTATTTACCCCAGCGCAGCACCAACGGGTCCAGTCGACGGGCGGTTTCGATCAGACCGGCACGCACCGCGGGGTGCATTTCAGGCCAGGGGTGGCGCGGGGCTTCGCAGGCGATCACGCCGCCCTCGGCCATCAGCGACTTGGCGGTGAGGATGCCGCCCTGGCGGTTCTCGTAGTTGATCAGCGGCAGCCACTGCTGGTACAGCGCATAGGCTTTGTCGCGATCGCCCGCGCGGTGGGCTTCGATGATGGGGCGGATACCATCGGGGTAGGCACCGCCGGTCATGGCACCGGTGGCACCGGCATCCAGGTCGGGCATCAGGGTGATGGCTTCTTCGCCGTCCCACGGGCCTTCGATGGCTTCACCGCCCACGCGGATCAGCTCGCGCAGCTTGGCGGCTGCCCCGGCGGTCTCGATCTTGAAGTAGGCCAGATGCTCGATCTCTTGCGCCATGCGGGCCAAAAACGGCACCGACAGCGGCGTGCCCGCCGCGGGCGCGTCCTGGACCATGATGGGGATGTCGATCGCATCTGACAGTCGGGCGTAGAACTCGTAAATCTGCGCCTCGCCCACCCGGAAGGTGGCCCCGTGGTAGGGCGGCATCACCATGACCATGGCCGCACCCATGTCCTGCGCGCGGCGGCTGCGCTGGGCGCAGACCGTGGTGCCGAAATGGGTGGTGGTGACGATGACCGGCACGCGGCCTGCCACGTGCTCCAGGATAGTTTTGGTCAGGATCTCGCGCTCGTCGTCCGACAGCAAGAACTGCTCGGAGAAGTTGGCCAGGATGCACAGGCCGTCGGAGCCCGCATCGATCATGAAATCGACACAGCGCTTCTGGCTGGGCAGGTCCAGTTCGCCCGAGGGCGTGAAGGTGGTGGGGACGACAGGGAAAATGCCGCGGTAGCGGGGGTTGGATGCGTTGTGCATGGCGTTCAACAGGTAATTAGTGGGAATGGCGGGGCACGGTGGAGCCACGGCAGCCGACCAGGAAGTCGAAGTCGCAGCCGTCATCGGCCTGCAGCACGTGGTCTACATACAAGCGGGCGTAGCCGCCCGACAAAGGCTTGGGTGCATTGCCCGACAGCGCGGCCAGGCGCTCGGCCAATTCGGCATCACTGATGTCCAGGTGCAGGCGGCCTTGTTCGCAGTCCAGCTCGATGAAGTCACCGTCGCGCACGGCGGCCAGCGGGCCACCGGCGGCTGCTTCGGGGGCCACGTGCAGCACCACGGTGCCGTAGGCGGTGCCGCTCATGCGGGCATCGGAGATGCGCACCATGTCTTTCACGCCCTGGCGCAGCAGCTTGGGTGGCAGGCCCATGTTGCCCACCTCGGCCATGCCGGGGTAGCCCTTGGGGCCGCAGTTCTTCAGCACCATCACGCAGCTCGCATCGATGTCCAGGCTTTCATCGACGATGCGTTCCTTATAGTGCTCCAGGTTCTCGAACACCACCGCGCGGCCCCGGTGTTTGAGCAGCGCGGGGGTGGCAGCCGACGGCTTGAGCACCGCACCGCGGGGCGACAGGTTGCCGCGCAGGATGCAGATGCCGCCGTCGGCAATCAGCGGGTTGTCAATCGGGCGGATGACTTCGTCGTTGTACTGGGGTGCTTCGCGCACGTTGTCCCACATGGACTTGCCGTTGACAGTGAGTGCATCGGGGTGCGGCAGCAGGCCGTGTTCGCCCAGGCGGCGCATCACGGCAGGCAGGCCACCGGCGTAGTAGAACTCTTCCATCAGGAAGCGGCCCGAGGGCTGCAGATCGACGATGGTCGGCGTGCCCCGGCCAATGCGGGTCCAGTCTTCCAGGTCCAGCTGCACGCCAATGCGCCCGGCGATGGCCTTCAGGTGGATGACGGCGTTGGTCGAGCCGCCGATGGCCGCGTTGGTGCGGATGGCGTTCTCAAAGGCTTCGCGGGTCAGAATCTTGGACAGCGTGAGGCCTTCGCGGGCCATCTCCACCGCCCGTGTGCCCGACATGTGCGCCAGCACGTAGCGGCGCGCGTCCACCGCCGGAATGGCGGCGTTGTGCGGCAGCGAGGTGCCCAGCGCCTCGGCCATGCAGGCCATGGTGCTGGCCGTGCCCATGGTGTTACAGGTGCCTGCAGAGCGCGACATGCCCGCCTCGGCAGCAAAGAACTGGTGCTCGTTGATCTCGCCCGCCTTGAGCGACTCGTGCAACTGCCACACCGCCGTGCCGGAGCCGATGTTTTTGCCGTTGAGCTTGCCATTGAGCATGGGGCCGCCGGTGACCACGATGGCGGGGATGTCGCAGCTGGCCGCGCCCATCAGCAGCGCAGGCGTGGTCTTGTCGCAGCCGGTAAGCAGCACCACCGCGTCGATGGGGTTGCCACGGATGGCCTCTTCCACGTCCATGCTGGCCAGGTTGCGGGTCAGCATGGCGGTGGGGCGCAGGTTGGATTCGCCGTTGCTGAACACCGGGAACTCCACCGGGAAGCCACCGGCCTCGAAGATGCCGCGCTTCACATGCTCGGCGATCTTGCGGAAATGGGCGTTGCACGGGGTGAGCTCGCTCCAGGTGTTGCAGATGCCGACGATGGGGCGGCCATCGAACTCGTGGTCCGGGATGCCCTGGTTCTTCATCCAGCTGCGGTACATGAAGCCGTTTTTGTCGGCGCTGCCAAACCATTCGGCGGAGCGCATTTTTTTAGGGGTGTCAGTCATAAGAAATTTCAGGGTTGGGGAGATTTATGGGCGGCAAACACGCGCTGGAGCAGGCAGAACAGAAACAGCAGCGCGCCCACGACGATGCGCGTCCACCAGGAACTCAAAGTGCCGTCAAAGGAAATCAGGGTCTGGATGATCCCGAGCATCAGCACGCCAAACAGGGTGCCCACCATGTAGCCCGAGCCGCCGGTGAGCAGCGTGCCGCCGATGACCACCGCCGCAATCGCGTCCAGCTCCATGCCCACGGCATGCAGGCCGTAGCCCGACAGCATGTAAAAGGTAAACACCACGCCCGCCAGCGCCGAGCAAAAGCCCGACAGCGTGTACACCCCGATCAGGGTGGCGCGCACCGGCAGGCCCATCAGCAGGGCCGAGTTTTCGCTGCCGCCCACGGCGTACACCGTGCGGCCAAACGGTGTGCAGTGCGCCACAAACACCGCCACCGCCAGCACGATGAGCGCGATCACCGCACCAATCGACAGCGAGGCATCGCCCCACACCGGAATGCGCATTTGCGAGACATCGGAATAAAACTCGTTGGTCATGCTGATCGAATCGATGCTGATCAGGTAGCACAGGCCGCGCGCCAGGAACATGCCCGCCAGCGTCACGATGAAGGGCTGCAGGCGAAAGCGTTCGATCAAAAAGCCCATGAAGGCCCCGAACGCCGTGCCCATCAGCAGCACCAGCGGAATCACCGCCGCCGGGCTCCAGCCGTGCTTTTCTACCAGCGATGCCGACACCATGGTGGTGAACGCAATCACCGAGCCCACCGACAGATCGATGCCGCCGGACAGCACCACAAAGGTCATGCCCACCGCCACGATCACCAGAAAGGCGTTGTCGATCAGTAGGTTCAAAAAAACCTGCGGCGAGAAAAAGCCGTCGTAAAACACCGAGCCGAGTGTGGCCATCGCGGCAAACAGCGATACGGTGGCCACGATGGGCAGATGCTGAGAGTTGATACGCTTCATGGCTGGCCTTGCACAGGACGGACCACCCAGGTGCCCACGGTGGCGCGGAACTCGGCAGACTGCAGCAGCATCACCGCAAACACCACCACGGCCTTCACCACCAGGTTGATCTCGGGCGGTACGCCCAGCGAATAGATGGCGTAGGTCAGCGTCTGGATGATCAGCGCGCCGATCACACTGCCAAACAAACTAAAGCGTCCACCGGTCAACGCGGTGCCGCCCAGGGTGACGGCCAAAATGGCATCCAGCTCCAGCAGTTGCCCGGCGTTGTTGCCGTCGGCACTCTTCACGTTGGAGCTGATCAGCAGCCCGGCCACACCCGCGCAGAAGCCGCAGAACGCATACACCCACACGGTGAGCTTGCGCGCTTGGATACCCACACCGCGCGCCGCCACCGGGTTGATGCCCACCGCCTGGATGAACAGTCCCAGGGCCGTGCGCGTCATGGCCAGGTGCAGTACGCCATACACCAGCGCCACGATGAACAGCGAGAACGGCAAACCCGCCAAATAGCCGCTGCCCAGAAAGAAAAACGGCGCGTAGTAGATGGTGATGATCTGCCCGCCGGTGATGAGCTGGGCAATGCCCCGGCCCGCCACCATCAGAATCAGCGTGGCAATGATGGGCTGCATGCCGATGCGGGCCACCAGCACGCCGTTCCACAGGCCGCACACCACCGCCACACCCAGCGCGGCCAGAATCGCCAGCGGCATGGGAAAGCGGCTGGCGTGTACCGACACACCGTCTTGCACCACCAGCGCGCCGCCAATCATCCAGGCGGCCAGCGCGGCCGAAATCGCCACCACCGCACCTACTGAAATATCGATGCCGCGGGTGGCGATCACCAGGGTCATGCCCAGCGACACCAGCACCAGCGGTGCGGCCCGGTTCAGGATGTCGATCAGGCTGCCGTACAGATGGCTGTCGCGCCACTCGACGTGCAGAAAGCCGGGGTTAAAAACCACGTTCACTATCAAAAGTAATAGCAGGGTCAGCAAGGGCCACGCGCGTGGGTGCCGCAAAAAGGTCTTAAACATGGTCGGCGGCAATCAGTGCATAAACTTCGTCTTCGGAGCTGCCACCGGGCAGCTCCCCTACTTTGCGGCGGTCGCGCAGCACGGCAATGCGGTCGGACACGCGCACCACCTCGCTCATCTCGCTGGAGATGAACAGCACGGCCATGCCGCCGCGCGCCAGGCGCAGGATTTCTTCCATGATTTCCTGCTTGGCCGCCACGTCGATGCCGCGGGTGGGTTCGTCCAGAATCAACATCCGCGGGTCGGTGGCCAGCCAGCGGGCGATCACCGCCTTTTGCTGGTTGCCGCCCGACAGCAGGCCGATGGGTGTTTCGATGCTGGCTGTTTTAATGCCTAGGGTTTTGACGAAATGCTCGGCCAGCGTGGTCTGCTCGGCCAGGCTCAGAAACTTGCGTACGCCCAGCCGCGCCTGCAGCGCCAGGGCAATGTTTTCGCGCACCGACAGCTCGGCGACGATGCCGTCGGTTTTGCGCTCTTCGGGGCACAGGGCGATGCCGTATTGCACCGCGTCAGACGGGTTGCCCAGCTGCACGGTCTGGCCGTCGATCTGCAGGCTGCCCTTGTCGGCCGCCTCCAGGCCAAACAGCAGCCGCGCCAGCTCGGTACGGCCCGCACCCAGCAGGCCCGCCAGGCCCAGCACCTCGCCCGCATGCAGCTGCAGGTCCACCGGCTGCAAGCGCCCGGCCTGGCCCAGGCCCTGGGCTTGCAACAGCACTACATCCTGGGCGGCATCGCGCTGCTGTCCCGCATGGGCGTTTTGCACCGCAAATTCACGGCCCAGCATGGCGGAGATCAGGGCTTGGGGCGGCAGCGCATCGGCCATCCATTCGCCCACCCACTCCCCGTTACGCAGCACGGTGATGCGGTCGGAAATGGCGTAAACCTGGTTCAGGAAGTGCGACACAAACACAATCGCCAGGCCTTCGCCGCGCAGGCGGCGCAGCACCTCGAACAGCTTTTGCACCTCGTCCTCGTCCAGGCTGGAGGTGGGTTCGTCCAGGATCAGCACCTTGGATTCCACGCCCAGCGCCCGGGCGATGGCCACCAGCTGCTGCACTGCCACGGGGTAGGTGGAGAGCAGCTGCGTCACGTCAATGTCCAGCCCGATGCGCTCCAGCAGCTCCCGGCTGCGGCGGTACACGGTGGCCCAGTCGATACGGTAGCCCTGCATCCAGCCCAGGCGCGGGTAGCGCCCGGCAAACACGTTCTCGGCCACCGACAGGTTGGGGCAGAGGTTCACCTCCTGGTAGACGGTGCTGATACCCAGCTTTTGGGCCGCCAACGGCGAATCGGGTCGGATGGACTGGCCCATCAGCAGCATCTGCCCGCCGCTGGACTCCAGCACGCCGGTGAGTACCTTGATCAGCGTGGACTTGCCCGCGCCGTTCTGCCCCATCAGGGCGTGGATTTCGCCAGGGTACAGGCGCAGTTGCACACTACGGAGCACAGGGTTACCGGCAAACTCTTTGTCGATACCCGTGAGCTCCAGCACGGGCAGTGCGCCAGCGATGCTCATCCCTTGTTCTTGTTGTACACGTCGACAAACACGGCGGCCAGCAGCACCAGGCCCTTGATGATCTGCTGGTAGTCGATGCCGATGCCCATGATGGACATGCCGTTGTTCATCACGCCCATGATGAACGCGCCAATCACCGCGCCCATCACCTTGCCCACACCGCCCGAAGCCGAGGCCCCGCCGATGAAGCAGGCGGCAATCACGTCCAGCTCAAAACCCAGGCCGCCCTTGGGGGTGGCGGTGTTGAGCCGTGCGGCAAACACCAGCCCGGCCAGCGCGGCCAGCACACCCATGTTGATGAAGGTGTAGAAAGCCAGGCGCTCGGTCTTGATGCCCGAGAGCTTGGCGGCCTTTTCGTTACCGCCCAGGGCGTAGACGCGGCGGCCAATGGTGGTGCGGCTGGTGACAAAGTCAAACACCGCAATCAGCAGCGCCATGACGATCAGCACATTGGGCAGGCCCTTGTAGGAGGCCAGCAGATAGCTGAAGGTGATCAGCAGCGCCGAGAAAATCACCATCTTGCCCCAGAAGAAGGCCGTGGGCTCGCCGGTCACGCCGTGCTTTTGCTGGTTGGCCCGTGCGCGTATGCCCGCCACCACCAGCGCCAAAGCCACCAGCACGCCCAGCAGCAGCGAGGTCAGGCGCAGGCCTTCCGAGCTGAGCAGGTCCGGGATGAAACCCGAGCTCAGCGACTGGAAGGTGTCAGGGAACGGCCCTACCGACTGCCCTTGCAGCAGCGCCAGCGCCAGGCCGCGAAACACCAGCATGCCGGCCAGGGTGACGATGAAAGACGGGATGCGGAAGAAGGCCACAAAGTAGCCCTGCGCCGCACCGATCAGCCCGCCCACCGCCAGGCAGACGATGGCCGTGGGCAGGTAATGCCAGTTGTAGTTGACCATCAGCACCGCGGCCACCGCGCCGACAAAGCCGACGATGGAGCCCACCGACAGGTCGATGTGCCCGGCCACGATCACCAGCAGCATGCCCAGCGCCATGATGACGATGTAGCTGTTCTGCAGCACCAGGTTGGTCAGGTTCAGCGGCTGCATCAGCGTGCCGCCGGTCATGAACTGGAAGAAGCCCATGATGGCCACCAGCGACAGCAGCATGCCGTATTCGCGCAGGTTGCTCTTGAAGAAGCTCAGGCCCGAAGGCGCGGCGGTGGCAGCAGGGGCCGCAGGGGTTGTTGTTGTGTTTTCCATGGTCTGAATGCTCTGGTTTTTAGACTAGTTGGCGCTGACGATGGCGCGCATGATTTTTTCCTGGCTGGCCTCGGCGGTGGGCATCTCGGCCACAAAACGCCCTTCGTTCATCACGTAGATGCGGTCCGACAGGCCCAGCAGTTCGGGCATCTCGCTGGAGATCACGATCACGCATTTGCCTTCGGCGGCGAGCTGCGCAATTAGCGTGTAAATCTCGAACTTGGCCCCCACGTCGATGCCGCGGGTGGGCTCGTCCAGGATCAGCACCTCGGGGTTGGTGAACAGCCATTTGCTGAGCACCACCTTTTGCTGGTTGCCGCCCGACAGGTTGACCACTTTCTGGTCCACACCCGAGCAGCGGGTACGCATTTTTTCGCGGTAGCCCTGGGCCACGGCAAACTCGCGGCCATCATCGATGACCCCGTTTTTGGACACACCGGGCAGATTCGCCAGCGAGGTGTTCCACTGGATGTCTTCACCCAGCACCAGGCCGTTGCCCTTGCGGTCTTCGGTCACGTAGGCCAGGCCGTGGCTGACGGCTTTTTGCACCGTGGACACGTCGATTTCCTTGCCATGCAGCAGCGCCTTGCCGCTGATGCGCTGGCCCCAGGATTTGCCAAACACGCTCATGGCCAGCTCGGTGCGGCCGGCGCCCATCAGCCCGGCAATGCCGACGATCTCGCCGCGCTTGACGGTGAGGTTGATGCCTTTGACCATCTCGCGGTCGGCGTGCTGCGGGTGGTAGGCGCGCCAGTCGCGCAGCTCGAACACGGTTTCACCAATCTGCGGCGTGCGCTTGGGGTAGCGGTCGGCCATCTCGCGGCCCACCATGCCGCGGATCACGCGGTCTTCGCTGATGGTCTCGGCGCGGCAGTCCAGTGTTTCCACCGTGGTGCCGTCGCGCAGGATGGTGATGGAGTCGGCCACCTTGGAGATTTCGTTGAGCTTGTGCGAAATCAAAATGCAGGCAATGCCCTGGGCCTTGAGCTCCAGCAGCAGCATCAAGAGCGCATCGCTGTCGGTCTCGTTCAGGCTGGCGGTGGGCTCGTCCAGGATCAGCAGCTTGACTTTTTTGGACAGCGCCTTGGCAATTTCCACCAGTTGCTGCTTGCCCACGCCGATGTTGGTGATCAGCGCGTCGGGCGATTCCTTCAGGCCCACCTTCTTCAGCAGTGCCTGGGTCTGGCTGTGCGCGGCCATCCAGTCGATCACGCCGTTGCGTGCGGTCTCGTTGCCCAGAAAGATGTTTTCGGCAATCGACAGCAGCGGCACCAGGGCCAGCTCCTGGTGGATGATGATGATGCCCTGCTGTTCGCTGTCGTGGATGCCCTTGAAGCGCTGCTCCTGGCCCTGGTAGCGGATTTCGCCGGTGTATTCGCCGTGCGGGTACACGCCCGACAGCACCTTCATCAAGGTCGATTTGCCCGCGCCGTTCTCGCCGACCAGGGCATGTATTTCACCCGCGCTGACGCGCAGGTTCACTTTGTTCAGTGCAACCACTCCGGGGAATGTCTTGCGGATGTCGTGCATCTCTAGGATCGTGTTCACCATCAGCACCCTTTTATTTTTATAAAACACCGAAAAAAAGGCCCTACACCTCGCAATGCAGGGCCTTACTCAAGCGCACTGGCAACACCCCAGGCTTTCGGCCTGGGGCGTATGCCTTTACTTGATTTGCGATTCTTTGTAGTAGCCGCTGCCGATCAGGATCGGGTTCCAGTTAGTGGCATCCACAGCCACGGGCTTGAGCAGGTAGGCAGGCACCACCTTGATGCCGTTGTTGTAGGTCTTGGTGTCGTTGACTTCGGGCTTCTTGCCGGACAGTTCTGCGTCCACCATGTTGGCGGTGACCTTGGCCAGCTCACGCGTGTCCTTGAAGATGGTCGAGTACTGTTCGCCGCGCAGGATGGACTTGACCGAAGGCACTTCCGCATCCTGGCCGCTCACCACAGGGCAGGCCTGGGTCTTGGTGCAGTAACCCACGCCCTTGAGCGAGGACAAGATGCCGATGGAGATACCGTCGTACGGAGACAGCACGGCATCGACCTTGTCCTTGGTGTAGAAGGCCGACAACAGATTGTCCATGCGGGCCTGGGCCACCGCGCCGTCCCAACGCAGGGTACCGACTTTTTCCATGCCCATTTGCTTGCTGCGCACCACCAGCTTGCCGCTGTCGATGTAGGGCTTGAACACGCTCATCGCGCCGTCATAGAAGAAGAAGGCGTTGTTGTCATCTGGCGAGCCGCCAAACAGTTCGATGTTGAACGGACCCTTGCCCTGCTTCAGGCCCAGCTTGTCCACGATGGTGCCCGCTTGCAGCACGCCGACCTGGAAGTTGTCGAAGGTGGCGTAGTAGTCCACGTTCTTCGAGCCCTTGATCAGGCGGTCATAGGCGATAACCTTGACACCCTTGTCGGCCGCGTTTTGCAGCACTTTGGACAGCGTGGTGCCGTCGATGGAGGCAATCACCAAAACCTTCACACCCTTGGTGACCATGTTCTCGATCTGGGCGAGCTGGTTCGGGATGTCGTCGTCGGCGTACTGCAAATCGGTCTTGTAGCCACGGTCTTTCAACACTTTGACCATGTTGTCGCCATCTGCAATCCAGCGGGCCGAAGACTTGGTCGGCATGGAGATGCCGATGGTGCCCTTGTCTTGGGCATTGGCCTGCGGTGCCACACCGAGTGCCGCCAAGGCCAGGCTAGCCAGCACAGATTTGAGTAACGTACGTTTCATTGGAATTGTCTCCGAGGGTTTTGAAAAAGGCGCGTCCAGTATCTGACGCGCCGTGGGGGATACAGATCAGTACTTACGCTTGGGGAACTCTTTGGCAGCCACTTCCATCGGGAAGATGCCTTCTTCGGTGACGATGCGTTTTTGCAGGGTTTTGCCCGCCTTCAGGTCTTTCACGGCCGACATCAGTTGCGGGCCCAGCAGCGGGCTGCACTCGACCGACACATTCAGCTTGCCGGCAATCATGGCCTCGAATGCGCCCTTGACGGCATCGATGGAGATGATGGTGATGTCCTTGGCAGGCTTCATGCCGGCTTCTTCGATGGCCTGGATGGCACCAATGGCCATGTCGTCGTTGTGCGCGTACAGCACATTGATTTTCTTGCCTTCGGCCTTGAGGAAGGCCTCCATGACTTCCTTGCCCTTGGCGCGGGTGAAGTCGCCGGTTTGCGAGCGGATGATCTTGAACTTGGGGTCGGCCTTGATGATTTCTTCAAAGCCCTTCTTGCGGTCGATGGCCGGGGCCGAGCCCACCGTGCCTTGCAGTTCGACGATGTTCACATCGCCGGTGCTGCCCTTCATGGCTTCCACCAGCCAGCGGCCTGCCTTGCGGCCTTCTTCGATGAAGTCCGAGCCCATGAACGAGACGTACAGCGAGTCGTCCTTCACATTCACCGAGCGGTCGGTCAGCACCACGGGGATCTTGGCGGCCTTGGCTTCGCGCAGCACGGTTTCCCAGCCGGACTCGACCACGGGCGAGAACGCGATCACGTCCACTTTTTGGGCGATGAAGGAGCGGATGGCCTTGATCTGGTTCTCCTGCTTTTGCTGGGCATCGGAGAACTTCAGCTCGATACCGGCTTCGGCGGCCGAGGCCTTGATGGACTCGGTATTGGCGGTGCGCCACTCGCTTTCGGCCCCGACCTGGCTAAAACCGAGCACGATCTTCTTCTGTGCGAACACGGTGCCTGGCAGCAGTGCCGCCAAGGGTGCAGCGGCCAGTGCGATGGCGAGGGTACGGCGATGGATGCGCATGTTGTCTCCTGATGGTTTAGTTATTTGCCCTGTCCACCGTCCGAATGGACGGGGTTAGAACCCGGTTTTAGCTTCTTTGGCCAATTAGATGAATGCTTAATTACAAACACCCTGCGAGTCTAAGAACAAAACAGGTATCAATCCAATGGTTTTTTAGCCAAAATACATATCAATATTCACATTCTGGAAAACCCCATGGCCTCAAGCACACCCTGGTTCATCCGGGCCCGCCTCAAGACCCGCCAGCTGCTGCTGCTGGTGGCCCTGGACGACGAGGGCAACATCCACCGCGCCGCCCAGGTGCTCAACATGACCCAGCCCGCCGCATCCAAGCTGCTCAAGGACCTGGAAGACGTGCTGGAGGTGCCGCTGTTCGACCGGCTGCCGCGTGGCATGCGCCCCACCTGGTACGGCGAGACCATGATCCGCCACGCCCGGGTGGCGCTGGCCAGCCTGAACCAGGCGCACGAGGAGCTCACCGCGCTGAAGGCCGGGCGCTTCGGCCAGGTCAGCGTGGGGGCCATCACGTCGCCCGGCCTCACGCTGCTGCCCAGCGCCGTGGCCATGGTCAAGCAGGAGCAGCCCACCTTGCGGGTCGGGCTGGAGATCGAAAACAGCCCGGTGCTGATCGAGCGGCTGCAGCAGGGCAAGCTGGATCTGGTGGTGGCGCGCCTGTTTGCCGAGCAGGACAAGACCAATCTGCGCTACGAGCCGCTGATCGAGGAACCGGTGTGCGCCATCGCCCGCCCCGGCCACCCGCTGGTGCGCCGGGACGGGCTGAGCCTGCGCGATGTGGTGGGCGCGGGCTGGATCGTGCCGCCCGCGGGCAGCGTGCTGCGGCACCGGTTTGACCTGATGTTCCAGGAGGTGGGCCTGGCACCGCCGACCAATGTGATCGAGTCGTCGGCGCTGCTGTTCATCACCCGCATGCTGCAGCAAAGCGACATGCTGGCGGTGATTGCCGCCGACGTGGCCCGCTACTACGCCGCCCACGGCCTGGTGGCCATCGTGCCGCTGGACATGCCCTGCCATATGGACGCGTTCGGCATCATCACCCGCACCGACCGCCTGCCCTCGCCCGCCGCCAAGGTAATGCTCACCGCCCTGAAAGCCGCCAGCCTGGCCCTGTACGGCTGCACGCTGGAGGCCAGCGAAGCCTGATGGTTCAAATTTAGGTTATTTTTCATGCACTAAATAAGCTGCCCATGCTTATGTATTAAGCGTGAGCAGCTATCAAAAACTACATCAAAAAATGTAGCGACGCGCCTTCACGCCCAACCCGCGTCCACCTTGAACTCTTGTGCCGTGCACATCGCGCCGTCGTCCGAGGCCAGAAACAGCACCATGCGGGCGATGTCGTGGCCGCTCAGCTTGTCGGGCAGGCACTGGGTGCGCTGCAGTTCGGCCTCGCTCTCGGTGTTGAGCCACAGCGCCACCTGCCGCTCGGTCATCACCCAGCCGGGCGACACGGTGTTGATGCGGATGCGGTCCGCGCCCAGGCTCTTGGCCAGCCCGCGCGTCAGCCCGTTCACCGACGACTTGGCGATCGCGTAGCAGGGGTAGCCCGTGCCCTTGGTCTGCCAGCCGGTGGAGCCCAGGTTGACGATGGAGCCGCCGCCCCGGCGCTGCATGCCCGGCACCACCGCCTGGATGGCAAAAAACGCCGGCCGCTCGTTGATGGCCATGCGCTGGTCGTAGTACGCGGGGGTGACGGACTCCAGCGTGTGCCGGTCGTCGCTGGCCACGTTGTTCACCAGCACCGCAAAGTCGCCGAGGGCGCTGGCCGCGTCTGCCACGGCGGTTTGCAGCGCCGCAATGTCGCGCACATCGCAGGTACGCCACCAGGGCGCGGGGTAACCGGCCGCTACCAGCTCTTCTGCCAGCGCCTGGCTGGCAGTCTCGGCTATGTCCACAAAGGCCACGCGCGCACCCTGCCGCACAAACGCCGACACCATGGCCGCCCCAATGCCGCTGCCCCCGCCGGTAATAAAAACAGCCTGCTCGCGCAGGCTGGGGTAGGTGGAGTTCAGATTCAGTTCGCTTTTCGACATTGCAATAGTGGTATCAGTTATAACAAAATAGGAATTATTTTGTTATGGACTATGCCTTGCGCAGCCGGTACGCGTCAAGTACAGACTGATACAACTCCACCCGGATTTAAAGCAAACAGGCCGCCCACGCTGATTCCACCAGCACGAGCAGCTACCAAATCAGTAGCAAATGAAATTACGCGGCCCGCAGACCCTGCACCACCGCGTGCAGCGCCACAAAGGCCTGCGTCAGCTTGTGCTGCGGGTCCAGGTAAACCATGGGCAAAGACTGCTCGTGCGACTCGCGGATCTTCACCGACGAGGGCAAATACGGCTGCAACACCGGCAGGCCCTCGGCCACCAACTCGCCCACCATGCGCTGGGGCAGGTTGGCGCGCGGCTGGAACTGGTTCACCACAATGCCGTCCACCACCAGGCCGGGGTTGTGGTCGGCACGGATCTCGGCCACGTTGTCCAGCAGGGTGTACAGGGCCTTGCGGGCAAACTCGTCGCAGTCGAACGGGATCAGGCAGGCGCGCGCGCCGATGAGGGCCGAGCGGGTGTAGAAGTTCAGCGCAGGCGGCGTGTCGATGTAGATGCGGTCGTAGCCCGCCGCCAGCAGCTGCAAGGCCTCGCGCAGCTTGTACAGCTTGTGGCGCGACTCCAGCTTGCTCTCCAGCTCGCCCAGCAGCGGGCTGGACGGCATGAGGTGCAGGTTTTCGTGCGGCGTGGTGACGATGAAGTCGGTGGGCAGCACGGTGCGCAGGCTGTAGCTCAGGCAGTGCTCAAAAAACCCGGCCACCGTGGGCTGGTCATCCCGCGCCTGCGCCCCCAATAGGTAGCTGCTGGAATTGCCCTGCGGGTCCAGGTCGATCACCAGCGTGCGCAGCCCCTGGCTGGCACTGATGGCGGCCAAATTGCAGGTAATGGTGGACTTGCCCACCCCACCCTTCTGGTTGAAAACGACAAGCGGCATGGCACGGATTCCTTATGGAGGACGACAAGGTTACAAAAACAAGCGCATATTGTCGGTCCTGGAGGACAAGCAATCTTCAGTCCATCGCCACACACACCTCGCGCACGCAGGTGCGCAGCCAACGCTGTGCCGGGTCGGCATCCAGCCGGGGGTGCCAGAGCATGGACACGGTGAACGCGGGCGTGGCCACTGGCAGGTCAAAGCTGTGCATGCCCGCACGCAGCACACCGGTGTGCCGCCCGGGCACGCTGGCCACCAGGTCGCTGGCCCGGGCCAGCGCCAGGGCGGTCGAGAAGCCACCGACGATGGTGACAATGTCCCGCTGCAGCCCCAGCGGCTCCAGCGCGTCGTCAATGCCCCCCTTGAACAGCCCGCGCCGCGACACGCTGATGTGCTGCCCGGCGGCATAGCGCTCGGGGGTGATCTCGCCCTGGCCCAGCGCGTGGCCCGCGCGCACCACACCGATGAAGCGGTCGCGGAACAAGGCCTGGGTGCGCAGCTCGGGCGCTGCCGTGCTGCCCACCACGCCAATTTCCAGATCGACCGCCCCCTCGCGCAGCGGCGCACTGTCTTTGTCGGGCTTTTGCACAAAACACAGACGCACGCCGGGAGCCTCTGCGGCCACGCGGGCGATCAGACCGGGGCCAAAACATTCCACAAAACCTTCGCTGGTGCGCAGTGTGAAAGTGCGCACCAGGTGCGCGGGCTGCAGCGCCTCGGTGGGGCGCAGCACCGCTTGCGCATCCTGCACCAGTTGACGCACGCTGTCGCGCAGTTCGACCGCACGCGGCGTAGGCACCAGGCCACGCCCGGCCCGCACCAGCAGCGGGTCGCCGGTGGTTTCGCGCAGCCGCGCCAGCGCCCGGCTCATGGCCGACGGACTCAGGCGCAGGCGGCGGGCGGCGCGCGCCACGCTGCCTTCGGCCAGCAACACGTCCAGGGTGATCAGCAGGTTGAAATCGGGGGTTGCCATGGGTCCACGATAGCGCAATTCGGCTCTCGCATGGCGTTTGGTGCACGCATACAGTGCAAACGCTGCGCCTTCCGCCATGCCGGGTAAAGACCTACGCTAGCGGCTAGTTCCACAGAAAGACGCATCCATGTTCAAAACCCGCCAAATTCCCTGGGCACTGGCCAGCCTGTCGCTGTCCATGCTGCTGTCCTCGCTGGGCACCAGCATCGCCAATGTGGCCCTGCCCACGCTGGCCCTGGCCTTCAGCGCCACTTTCCAGCAAGTCCAGTGGGTGGTACTGGCCTACCTGCTGGCCATCACCACGCTGATCGTCAGCGTGGGGCGGCTGGGCGACATCCTGGGCCGTCGGCGGCTGCTGCTGGGCGGCATTGCGCTGTTCACCACGGCCTCGGTGCTGTGCGCCGCCGCACCCTCACTCGCCTGGCTGCTCGCCGCCCGCGCCACCCAAGGCCTGGGCGCAGCCACCATGATGGCGCTGACCATCGCCTTTGTGGCCGAGACCGTGCCCAAGGCCCAGACCGGCAGCGCCATGGGCCTGCTGGGCACCATGTCGGCCGTAGGCACGGCCTTGGGCCCCTCGCTGGGAGGGGTGCTGATTGGCGGCCTCGGCTGGCGTAGCATCTTTCTGGTGAATCTGCCGCTGGGCATTCTGGCCTTTCTATTGGCGCGGCATCATTTGCCTGCAGACCGCCAAAGTCGCAGCACAGCCCGCTTCGATGCCATCGGCACCCTGCTGCTGGCGCTGAGCCTGGCGGCCTATGCACTGGCCATGACGCTGGGGCGCGGCCACTTCGGCACGCTGAATATGGCGCTGCTGTTGGCGGCGGCCATCGGCACCGGCCTGTTCGTGTTCAGCCAGACCCGCGTGGCATCCCCCCTGCTCCAGTTGGCCGCCTTCCGCGACCCGGCGCTAGGTGCCAGCCTGGCCACGAATGTGCTGGTGGCCACGGTAATCATGGCGACCTTTGTGGTAGGGCCGTTTTACCTGTCGCAATCGCTGGGCCTGAGCGCTGCGAGGGTCGGGGTGGTGATGGCCATCGGCCCGGCCATTTCCATCGTAGGGGGCGTGCTGGCGGGCCGGGTGGTGGACCGCTGGGGCGCGGCCTCGACGGTTGTGGTCGGACTGGTGGCCATGGCGGCGGGTGCCGTGGCGCTGGCGGTGCTGCCCATCCTGTTCGGCGTGGTCGGTTACATCGCGGCCATCGCCATCCTGACCCCGGGCTACCAGCTGTTCCAGGCGGCCAACAACACCGCCGTGATGCTGGACGTACCCGCCGACCAGCGCGGCGTGGTCTCCGGCCTGCTCAGCCTGTCGCGCAACCTGGGGCTGGTCACCGGTGCCTCGGTCATGGGCGCGGTGTTCGCCTTCGCCGCAGGCACCACCGACATCACCACGGCCCGCCCCGAGGCGGTGGCAACAGGCCTGCAAACGACCTTCGGCGTGGCGGCATTGCTGGTGCTGGCCGCGCTTGCCATCACGGCGATGGGCCAACGCAGGGCAGAAACAAAAAAAGCGCCTGGGCAGGCGCTTTTTTGAGAATACTTGGAGGAAGAGGTGTCTGCCGTATATCTGTCCAACCTATTCCAACAAATTCCACTAACCCATTGATCTACATAAGTTATCTTTAAATAGTAGTCCAAGCACGTCCACAAGCATTCGATCCAATCTTACAATCCATGGTAGAAACGATGGTAGAAACAAAAAAGAGAATTGGAACGATGGCTCGCAAAGCAAAGGACTTGTCCGCATTGGAAGTTGGAAGACTAGTGTCGCCTGGCAACCATGCAATTGGAGGCGTGGCGGGGTTGTACCTGTACGTCAATGATGCAGGGGCTCGGTCATGGGTACTCCGCACGATGGTCGGTGGAAAACGCCGCCACATGGGTCTAGGTGGTTTTCCAGACGTACCACTCGCCCAGGCTAAGGAAAAAGCACGAAAAGCCCGCGACGAAATCAGTCGAGGGATTGACCCCATCGCACAACGTAAGGCCGCTACCAGCCTGCTGCTCGCACAACAGGTCATGGAAAAAACTTTCGAGCAAGCCGCCGAGGGCTATCTCGAAGCCCACGAAGACACTTGGAAAAACCCTAAGCATAGGACCCAATGGACCAACTCATTAAAAACCTACGCTTACCCATTCATGGGCAAATTATTGGTGCGCGACGTGCACCAAGAACACGTATTGAGCGCATTAGAGCCCATCTGGAAAACCAAAACTGAAACTGCATCCAGAGTACGCGGCCGAATCGAAAGCGTTTTAGACTGGTCTACGGTACGCAAGTACCGTACTGGTGAGAACCCAGCCCGTTGGAAAGGCCATCTAGACATGCTGCTCGCCGCGCCCGGCAAGATACAAAAGGTAGAGCACCACCGTGCACTACCAATCGACGAAATGCAAAGCTTCTTGGCCGACCTGCAGAAACGGGAAGGCACAGCCGCAAGAGCACTTGAATTCCTCATTCTCTGTGCCTCGCGCAGTGGCGAAGTAAGAGGTGCTACCTGGGCAGAAGTAGATCTGGACGCTAAGGTCTGGACAATCCCCGGTGAAAGAATGAAGGCCGGTAAGGAGCATCGTGTTCCACTGGCCGAGTCGGCAATTCAGATACTCAATATGCAACCGCATCAAGAGGACGACAAAGTGATCTTTAGTGCCCCGCGTGGCGGGCCGCTATCGGACATGGCCATGACTGCAGTTATGCGCCGGATGAAAGTCGATGCCGTACCCCATGGATTCCGATCGACATTCCGAGACTGGGCACGAGAGCATACCAACTATCCACGTGACCTCGCGGAACAAGCACTGGCACACGTGCTCGAAAATAAAGTAGAAGCAGCATATAGACGTGGTGATGCACTAGAGAAACGTCGTCAAATGATGCATGAATGGTCAGTGTTTCTCAACCCAAAAAATAAATAATAGAAAAACGATTCACTGCACCAAAATACACATAATTTTTTAATAATTCAAAAATACATGAAACAAAATAAAATACATCTACCATCCGACTCACTAATTGACGCGCAATATCTTGCGCAAGAGATTGCGAAAGCCATATGTCCAACAGGAGAGGATGCAAAGGGTATTGACTGCATAATAAATAAAATGATTCCATGCAATAACTTCAAACATGGCATTCCGACCGATCTGTCTAACAAAGATATTAAATTATTAGAAAATATTTTACCCGATCTACCTGTACTTCATGGAAGAATGTCAAAACAAGAAATATTTGACTTCATAGAAGCCTACCGCAAACATCCCGCGCATCCCAAATGGGACCCTTGGATAATCGGAGAACAGCAAATTTTTGAAAATAAAAACAAACAACACAATTTATACATAGAACATCACAAAGAACTTCGAAATGCATTCTCCAAAGGAGAAATTAGTGCAGTCGATGATGAGCATAAGTCTGTGAAATTTTTAGGTTCTGGAACCTACATTCCTCGCAATGAGGTTATTGGATACTTAGCAAAAATAGGTTTAACAACTAGACCCAACAACAAAAATATAACACCTAAAATACCATTACCTCTTAATAATGAAAACCAAATATCAGAAAATAGAAAACTAAATTTTAAGACAAAAATTATTGATGTGGTTGATGTGGTTGATGTGGTTGATGTGGTTGATGTGGTTGATGTGGTTGATTTATATGAAAATACTGTTGTCAATAGTAATGCCGTCAAAAAAACACACACTCGCACACGAAGAGATGTACTCACGCCACTCATAGAAGAGGCTCAGACACTGGCAAAAAACCCCAACGATACTGCAGAAATTTGGTTGATTCTTTCTGGGTTTGCGAAAGAATCGAGACCACCTTTTACGGGTACTAACGGGGAGGGGCTCAAATGGAAGGGCGGACCTCAGACATTCGAAACCCTGGCGATAAGTGCACTACGAGCACGTCTAGACAGAAAAAAGAAGAAAAGTAGTCGATAAATATTTTCTTTTTGTACTCTATCAATCGATAATAAATTGTATTTATACGATAACGAACGCAAGCAAAAAACGCAAAAAAAGGTTTTAAAGTCCATCCATCAACCCAGCAAACGTGGGCAAATTAACGGTGGACATGCAGTAAAGCAAGCGGTCCGCCTAACTCGATGGTGGACCTATGCAGAACTCTCCAATAAAAACAGCGCGCACAGTTCTTCGACGCAAGCTAGCAAATGCTCCGCGCAGCATCGGCCTATACGGCCTCAATGCACAGGCTCCCCATAGCCGCCAAGTGCCCCCTGCCCCACTCAATCAGCAGCGGAGTGACCAAGTAAGCAGTACAAGCTCGATTGAGACACCCGTTCCTCCAAGGAATGCGGCACCTCAAAAAGCATCACATCACTCGGTGTCAGCCAAAAGCGTGAACAACACTGACCAACGAAAAATCAGTTTTCTACGCTTAAAAGAGTTGCAAGCGCGTATAGGTCTTGGGCGATCGGCCATCTATTACCTAATGGACTCAAACTCCCCACACCATGATAAGCACTTCCCACGCAGCGTAAAAATTTCCGCGCATGCCGTAGGTTGGATCGAGTCAGAAATCGATGCGTGGCTTGAAGCCCGCGTCAGAGTTGGTCGCAATTAAGAACCGATCCAAGACTAAGCACCAATGAATAGACAACATAGGAGACTTATCGACTAACACATCAGAAAGCTATTTCTCAAAAACGCTATGTTAAACACCTCACATCCACAACAAGAAGGGAAAAATCAAAAAATTGAAAATTTCACGATTTCAAAAGATCTAGCCACCATTAATTAAATTTAAATACATACATGAACTATTTTGATGCCTCAAGTTTTCCGATCCACGAAATTCCAGAATCATTGAAAGAAGTTTTTTTTGAAGTTCAGTGCAACATCAAAGCACCAGAGGCTCTTATTTTCTCATCACTACTTTCGACCATCTCTTTGGCATGTCAAGGAAAAATTGATGTTCAAAGGAATGGCATCACTTCACCTTGCAGCCTCAACTTTCTGACAGTTGCAGAATCTGGCGAACGGAAAACTGCCTGCGATCGAATATTTTCTAAGCCTATAAAGGATTTTGAACTTCAACAACACGATCTGTTGAAATCACAACACGCTAAATATCGTGCGGCTACAACTAGGTGGGAAGAGGAGCTGGAGCATGCCAAAAAAGAGCTTAGGAAGCGAATCGCCAAACAAGAGGATACAAACGAACTAGAGAAAAGAATAGAGGAAATAGAAATAGATAGACCTATACGACCAAAGGCACCAAAATTTGTTCTAACCGATGTAACACCACAAGCTGTCGCACAAAGTCTTTGTCAATGGCCATCGGCTGGAATTATTTCAGATGAAGGCGGCATGATTTTCAACAGTCCCACAGCAAGTAATTTAGGTTTACTGAACAAGTGCTGGGACGGAGATACATTGCATGTAGACCGGGTGAGCTCAGAAAGCTTTACAGTTCCTAATCCAAGGCTGACAGTTTCAATCATGACGCAGCCCAAAACATTGGCTAATTTCTTAGCCAATCGTGGGCGCTTAGCGCGTGACAGCGGCTTTATTGCGCGATGTCTTTTTGCATATCCTCCCTCAACACAAGGTGATAGACAAGAAGATGGCGCAGAACCGCATTGGCACCATACAAAAATATACCAAGAACGAATACTAGAAATATTAGAAAAATCAAATTTCATGGAGGAAGAGGCTTCGACACACCGGCAAACCATTGATTTATCCCCCGACGCAAAGAGAATTTGGAACAACTTCTATAACGATGTCGAAACCCATCTTGGAAACGGAAAGTTTCTATCAGATATTCGAGACAGCGCATCTAAAATTGCTGAAAACGCTGTGCGCATGGCCGCCCTATTTCACTACTACGGCTCCATGCAAGGTAGCATTAATGCAGAAACGATCACACAGGCGGTACGGATATGCAACTGGTATCTGGGGCAGTTTAAAAATACTTTTGGATTAAAACATGAAATTCCAATTGAACAGCAGGATGCTAAGACTTTAGAAGATTGGCTGCGCGACTACAAACAACGACATCCAGCAATAAACATGCTCAAGAAAAACTACGTTGCGCAACTTGGACCGAGCAAATTAAGAAACAAAACTAGATTAGATGCAGCTTTGTATACTCTAATAATTAACAATAAAATAAGAGTTGAAATTCATGGAAAAACCAAATGGATAAATTTGAATCTTATGTTTTTTTTCATACAACAACCGATCACTTCAACCATATACCCATCATTCAACACACCAGGCTACCTACCCGAATCAGGCAGCCAAATCAGGATAAATTAGTAATATGCACCTGCTACTCCTGCCATTTCTGCTATTAGTAGCAAAGATAGCAGGAGTAGTCTCACTACATACCCATCTTCAAATGTACATTTTTGCCATATCTATCTTTAAACATGCTCAGGACTTTGTCGTCTGTGGTGGTAGGCGTCTCTTTCATCTTGGCTCATCTTCGCAATAGCTACCTGCCCTAGATGCTGTTCAGGCTCATGTTTGATACCTCGATCCCGGTTGCTACGATGATCCACTCTCGCATCGTAGCCATTCTTAATAAGGCATTTATTTTGTAATTCAGCCCATACCTCACGAGTTTTAACGATCTCAGCCTTTAACACACCCTTCTCTTTACCTCCACTATCTTTTTTGCAACCACCCAACTCAGGCTTATACGGGTTGTAACGTTTAAAATGCTGCTCCGCTGCTCGTTCAATACCATCTGGCTTCCTATCTGAAAACATAATGTGTGCATGAGGTTGCTCTACTTTTCCCAGTGCAGCCATAGGCATATGAATAGCAAATTGAAATGGTTTATCACCAATTTCCATAGCTATAAAGTCATGCACTAACCCAATATTCTCATCAATAGGCAACTCCATCGGCAGAGCCACTTCAAACTCTCTATAGACCGCACCATTAATACGCTCACCTGCATCAGCAGTTTTCCAAAATTTCAAAGGATTCCCGTCTGCCCACTCTGGTAAGTTCCCATGCTCTTTCGTTACGAGGTCGTACTGCCTCCCATTTTTCCCATACTTTCCTTCACGTGCAATATATGCCGCATGATTCGCTGCGCTGCCAGGCTTACCACTTTTAACACTTATATGAAAGGTTGCCATAACATAAAATCCTTTGAAAATATTTTAAAAAATTAAAGTTTAGTCCATCAACTATTATCTTTATTTCAGAGAAAGGGTAAGTGCGCATCCTTTATTCCCCTCCTTAACAATACAAATTCATTGACACACTTACTAATCCTTCATACCATACGCATTCAAATAAAAATTACTTACCACTAAATTAATAAAAACACAAATACAACAAGGAACTAAAACATTAATTCATAGTATATTTAAATACAGAATTGACTGCAAGAAAATTATTGTTAGATAATTTTTTAATAAAAGCATCCACCATTTAATCCTCGTAAGCAAAAATATATTTGCACATCTTGAAAATTATCCTAGCGAAAGTGACGCAACAGTGTTCTGATTCACCATTTCAACTACTGAATGAATTTTTAAAAAAACTATTTTCAATGCTGAAAAAAAACGTCACGAGAATACTATGCATACAAATTTACCAACCCATATGCTTTATCGCATTAAGGCAGCCAAGCAATGGTCTAAGGATGCCTCCGCAGATAGCTAATTTATTTTAAATTTTTCCATCTCTAGAATTTAATTTCTATATTAAATCAGAATTCAACCCAGATAGGGTCTAGCCATTAATGCCAACCAGTTAAATTGCCGAAATTAAGTGGATTTTGGATGCTAGGAGGTATCTTAGAAAAATGAATAGCACACTATCGAAGACTATTGTTTTGATAGACCCAATAGAGCAAAATAGCGTCCATCAACAGCTTTTTTGGCCAGACTGCAGAGTCAACTAATTTAGATTAAAATCGACACCCTAGGATTAATAAATTTAAAACCTAATGCAATCACTTTAAGCGGCGTAAAATAACAATCTAAATCTAGTTATTCCGCCCAACACACTACTTACTGTCACTTGGCCTTGGTGGGCTGACATAATTGAATGCACGATCGCTAGGCCCAGACCCGTGCCACCATCAAGTCGTGCTCTAGCTGAATCCACCCGATAAAACCGATCAAATATTCGGTCTAAGTGAACCTGGGGGATGCCGTCGCCAGTGTTTGCGACTTCCAGTGAAACTTCTCCGTTTTGTTCTGAGATCATGACACTTACAGGCGAATTTTCAGTTGAATGGCGAATGGCGTTGGAGAGCAAATTCGTAATTGCCCGCTGCACCAACCGACGATCTCCCATCAAAATCGCCCTACCCGTAACTTCTATCGTGATACCTCGCTCTTCGGCAATCAGTGACAGATACTCTGCGACTTGTTGCACCTCAACCGCTAAGTCCAATTTTTCGGATTGCAAAATAGTCTCATTGTGGTCAGCGTGAGCGATGAAAAGCATGTCGGAAATCAAACGAGACAATCTCTCCAGTTCCTCCTCGTTTCCTTCCAAGACCTCTCGAAGTTGCTCCATCGTGCGCGAATGGGACAACGCAACCTGCGTTCTTCCCATGAGGGTCGCGACTGGTGTCCGCATTTCATGGGCAAGCTCACCAGAAAAGTCTTGCAGCCTCCTGTAGCCATCATCGACACGTTGCAGCATGTCATTGAACTCTGTGGCTAGCTCGCTCAGTTCCGTGGGAAGACCATCTAAAGAAACCCGATGATTTAGCGACTGGGTACCTATAGATGCTGCCAAGTAGTTGAAGCGCAGCAGGGGGGCCAAGCTGGTACGCGCTATGAGCCAAGCGCCTAGCGCAACGATCAACAAAAGTATGGGTAAGCCGACCCAGGTTGCTTTGATAAATCCAGCTAGCAACTCGCTATCATGCCTGCGGTCCATTGAAAGGTAGTAGCGAACTGGCGATCCATTCATAACTAAGCCGATACCTCGTACAGCCGTAAGTTTCTCTGCAGAGGACGCTGTCCAATCGTAATCGGCTGTAGCACTGTCAGGTTTCGCGTCTAATGCGGGCACTGACTGCTGCGCAATTTTTGAAAAACTAGTCACCATCAGACCGTTGGCCGGATCAATCAGCGCCAGATGAAGATCATCATGGCCAATCAAAAGATCGCCAAAACGGTGTCTGTTCTGGTTAATGGCTTCCGGCGAAGATATTTCCGAAAGAACATGCAAAAGCAAGTCGCGCTTTCCCTTGAGTTCGCCAGCCGATCGCTCGTCGAGCTGCTGCGACAAGGCAGAAAAACCGATCACGATAGCACCGCCTGTGATCAACAGTCCAAAGAATGCACTGCCTATCGCAATACGTGCAGCCAACGAGTTCCGAGACCATAGGCGCAACATCACGATACGGCTCGACGTTCAAGGACGTAACCCACGCCTCTTACGGTATGAATCAGTTTTTCTTCGAAGGGATCATCTATTTTTGCGCGCAATCGCCGAATTGCGACTTCAATCACGTTGGTATCCGAATCGAAGTGAATATCCCAAACCAAGGAGGCAATTTGTGTCCTAGACAGCACATCACCAGTTCTCTGCATAAGCAAGGTCAGCAGGGCAAACTCCTTGGCGGATAGATCGATGCGTTGGCCAGCACGCGTCGCACGATGGCGCACAGGGTCAATTTCTAGGTCTGCTGCCCGCAACATGACATCGGCAGCGACTGCCTGTCCACGTTTGAGCAAAGCGCGTACCCGAGCAAGGAGTTCTGGAAACTGAAAAGGCTTCACCAAATAGTCATCAGCACCCAAGCCAAAGCCGCGTACTTTTTCATCGGTATTTCCACGGGCAGTGAGCATCAAAACAGGTACTTGTTTGGAAGTACGAAGTGCTGATAGCACTGCGAACCCGTCAATTCCCGGCAGCATGACATCCAGGATCACCAAGTCATGATCGCCATTGGCAGCAGCATGGAGGCCATCTGTCCCGTTGTGCGTAACCTCGACCGCGTAACTGCTTTCACTTAATCCCTGCCGCAGATATTCCGCTGCTTTGGGCTCGTCTTCGATGATGAGAATTTTCACAAGTTACCGTGTGCAGAGATGACAGATGGTGGCCGAAAACTAGCGCATATTGCCAGTGTGGCCAAGCGAGTATCGACCTGGCTGAGGCCAAACGGTCAGTCCATGCGGCTCACGCCCAACTTTGACTTTCTCAACGGCTCCATTGGATGTGTCAAACCTGTAAATCTCGTTGTCATATCGGCCTGACAGCCAGAGGTACTTTCCGTCAGCACTCACATTACCCATGTCCGGGCTCCCTCCACCAGGTACCACCCATGTTGTTTGCACTTTCTGGGTTGCAAAATCAATCACGGCAATACCACCCTGACCACCTGCGCTGCCGCGGATCTTGTTGCTTCCACGGTTCGCAACGTAGAGGGTCTTCCCATCGCGGCTGGGATAAAGACCATGTGCCCCCACCCCTGTTGCGATAAATCCAGTTTGCCGAAAAGAAGCAAAGTCCACCACATGCACGCCATTGGCAATCATGTCAGCGACAAACAATGTTTTCCCGTCGGGAGAGATGCGTATGTCCTGTGGCATGCCTTGCTTGGCTTTAGGCATTTCCGGATGGTTGAAATTTGCACTTAAGTTGACAGTTTCAACGACTTGCCGGGCAGCTAAATCGATCTTGGTAACGGATCCACCAAACTCACAGGTAAATATGGCGTAGCGGCCATCAATGGAGAAGTCCGCATGGTTGATACCTGGACAAGCAGGGGTCTTGATCGAGAACTCAAGCTTCATGCTGTGAGGGTCCCGAAAGTCCAACCGTTTCAAGGCCTCAGCGACCACAATCGCGTAGCGACCGTCAGGCGACCAGTACAAATTGTAGGGATCGTCTACCGGTATAGAGGGGCCCGCTTTGCCAGTAACGGGATTGATCGGAGTCAAGCTGCCATCGGTTCTTCCTTCGGCGTTGTTGGCCACCCACAGAGTTTTCAAGTCCCATGATGGAACAATGTGCTGGGGGTACACACCGACCTTGAAAGCATCCACCACCTTCATCGTGGTTGGATCGATCACAGAAACTGTGTTGTCTGCACGGTTTGGAACATACACCCTGTTGAGGGCATTGGAAACCGCCGCCGACAAATGGCCAGCGGCGGTCTCGCTGTAGAGGTTATTGCGATCAACAACAGCAGGCATCCCCGGCACATTGACTGTCGCAGTTGATTGGGGCGCGTTTTGAGCCGCCGCAAGCGCGCCGTGCGTCCAGAATCCTAAAGTCGAAATAGTGGCAGTTACCAATACTTTGGGGAAATACATATTCAATAATTTCTATTTGTAAATCGTTATTTAGGTCGCAACGCAATCGAATCCCGGATGGATTGAACGCATTTTTCTACGATTTTTTCCACGCCAATACGACCAAGCTCAGCAGTTGATCCGGCGGGGTTTCCCGCAACTCCAGTGGTAACAGTTCCGCCAGAACTGGCGCCCTTCAACTTTTCGACCCGAACTAGAGTTGGGTCCACAGCCATCGCCAATGAGGTGTCTGCAAGTCCCGCATGAACTCCGATTTGATCTTTAGGTATGCCTGCTGATTCCAGAGTTTGTACAAAATCTTCGGTCGCCGCACGATAGTAGGCTGAAATAAAGTGGGCACGCGTTTTAGAGCCCCACCATTCTTGGTTGAGCTGCTGGGCCTCAGTTCTCAGTAGATGCTGGTAGCCACCATGGTCTCCTATGAACACGATGTTCAAGAACCCGTGTTGCTTCAAACTGCGCGCGGCTCCCTTAAGTACCGCCAGAAATGCATCGTCGGGTATTGATATCGTTCCGGCAAATTTCATATGCCCAGTCGGCGGGGATATCTGCCCTTCCGGCACGTATGAAACGACCGGTGCGACAAGCGCATTGCCCATTTTTTCAGCAATACGGCCAGCAAGCACATGGACGCGATCGTTATGCTTACCGAGAGCCATATGGGGGCCGCTTTGTTCTGTGCCCCCGACAGGAATAATGACAGTGGTTGAGCCCTTCTGGAGGGCACTGTGAACCTCCGTCCAAGTCAGATCATCAAGGTACACGCTGTTAGACGCGGCCTGGACACCTGGGTAAAACATTGCACCAATCGCCAGCACGAGAAAGTATTGACAATGCCTTGTGTGGATTGACGAAACGCGGAACAAGGCATGCAATCGCTGCATAAACAAAATGTATGGCCACATACAGGAAATTCTCAAGCGATACCGTGTTTTGAAGCATTGATCACCGGTTGGTGGGAACCGTCTAGGCAAACTGATTGCATTGGCCATTCTGTTTATTTCCGTCGCTTTTTTTTCGTCCGCGTTGAAGGATCTTTCGTGGCTTGATCCGGTTTTTTAGGCTTCCTACCCCTCCAACAAAGATAGCCAATCAATACCAAGAGCACCACGGCCGGAATACCTCCAGCGATCAGCGCCCTTGTCAAGGTTTCGTGTGACGCATTGGGAATATTGCGGAGTTCGTGGGACATCCTTGGGCTACCCAAAATTAAATTGACCTATCAAAATACGAAGCGCAACTGCCATGGGTAGTCCCGTTGGCAGTTGCGCTTCTGACATCACTTTGCCTGCTGGATATCGGTTACAACGATGGCACCGTTTGCTTTTTCGGCTTTAAACCGGACCTTGTCACCAGTCTTGACCTTATCGAGCATCGCAGGATCTTTGACTTGGAACACCATGGTCATGCCTGGCATGTCCAGGTTCTTGATATCGCCATGTTTGATGGTGATTTTCTTGTTGTCCAGGTCTACTTTTCGCACTTCACCATCAGTCATATCGGCTGCAACTACGGGTGCAGAGGCTTCCTTTTTGGCATCGCCCATGTTCATCGCGGCTTGGGCGTGAACAGAGCCAGCCATCATTGCGGCGAGGACTAATAGGAATTTGAAATTTTTCATTCGAGCTTCTTTCGGTATTTTGAAATGGGGCACTAAGAGGCACATTAGCGATGTTGGAGTCTTAGCTGCCAACGTTTACGAGGCCTTTCATGCCCGCGTCGTAATGGCCCGGCTGCAGGCAAGCGAAATCAACTTTCCCGGCCTTGGTGAACTGCCAGATGATTTCGCCGCTTTTGCCTGGTGCGACCGTGACCATGTTGGCATCAGCATGCTCCATTTCCGGATTCTTCTTCATCACTTCGGAATGGTCTTTGAGATCCTTTGTGGTACCCAAAACCATTTCATGCTTCATCTTCCCGGAGTTCTTGGCAACGAAACGAATCGTCTCACCTTGCTTGGCAGCAATTTCCGAAGAGTGGAATTTCATATCGTCAGTCATCTCAACAACGATGGTACGAGTGACCTTGGACGCGACACCCGGTTTACCGATAGCGACATCCCCATGGCCTCCGGCGTGGTTGCCAGAGGCCATGGCTGTCATAGCAAGCAGAATGCTGGGAATAGCGATCAAAATATTACGTGTTTTCATGGTTTACCTTTCGGGATAGTGGTGGATAACAAACTCATCAATGCTTCATATTGCCCATCACGGGCTTACGAACTTGAACTTCGATTTCCTGGGCAGGCATGTTCTGCGCAGGCATAGATTTGCCGCCTTCGGACGCGAAGCGGGCAGGATCCGGCAAAATGCCAGTCCATTCATAGGCAACTGTTCCTGGGGGATGCTTGTACCAACCAGGGTCTTTGTAGTCACCCGGTTTTTGGTCTTTGCGGACTTTGAGCATGCTGAACATGCCACCCATCTCTACTGAGCCAAATGGTCCTGCGCCGGTCATCATGGGTGCGGTGTTGTCAGGCAATGGCATTTCCATTTCAGCCATATCGGCCATCCCACGTTCGCCCATCACCATGTAATCGGGAACCAGCTTGGTAATCTCACGTGCAACCTTGCGGTGGTCTACGCCGATCATGGTGGGTACCTCATGGCCCATGGCGTTCATGGTGTGGTGGCTCTTGTGACAATGGAATGCCCAATCGCCTTCTTCATCCGCGAGGAATTCAATCTGCCGCATCTGTCCCACCGCGACATCGGTCGTGACCTCATACATACGCGTGGACTTCGGCGTGGGACCACCGTCTGTGCCGGTCACCAAAAACTCATGCCCATGCAGGTGGATGGGATGGTTGGTCATGGTCAGATTGCCAATGCGGATACGAACTTTGTCGTTCTTGCGCACCACCAGTGGATCGATGCCTGGGAAAACCCGGCTGTTCCAGCTCCACAGGTTGAAGTCGAGCATGGTCATGATCTTCGGCGTGTAAGCACCGGGATCGATGTCATAGGCGTTTAGCAAGAACACGAAGTCACGGTCCACATCGTCGATCAGTGGATGTTTGACCTTCGGGTGTGTGATCCAGAAGCCCATCATGCCCATCGCCATCTGCGTCATTTCATCGGCATGCGGGTGGTACATAAATGTGCCAGGGCGGCGTGCGACGAACTCGTAGACAAACGTCTTGCCAGATGGAATGGCCGGTTGGTTCAGGCCCGAGACCCCGTCCATGCCATTAGGAAGCCGCTGCCCATGCCAGTGGACGCTGGTATGTTCGGGCAGTTTGTTGGTGACAAATATGCGGACTCGGTCACCTTCGACGACCTCAATAGTCGGGCCAGGGGACTGGCCGTTGTAGCCCCATAAATGGGCTTTGAAACCCGGGGACATCTCGCGCACGACGGGTTCAGCCACCAAGTGGAACTCTTTGACACCGTTGTTCATGCGCCAAGGAAGCGTCCAACCATTCAGTGTCACGACCGGGTTGTAAGGGCGACCCGTGGTGGGTACGAGCGGTGACATCGTCTCTGCATGGGTCTGGAGCACCGGCTCTGGCAGGGCTGCCATAGCGACCCGGCTGACGGAGGCGGCGGCAACTGCCGTGGTGATGGCACCTGCACCTGTCAGGAAACTTCTTCTGTTCGTCATATTCGATCCGATAAATGGGTAGTTCTGTCGATCAGTGGCCAGCTGCTTCACCTGCACCACCGGATGCGGGAGCAGACATCACCATGGAAGTTGGCTTGCCGGTCATGGATGCGGCGAGTGCGCTATCTGCGAGCCAGAACTGTTGGTAGGCATTAATGGCGGCGATCACACTGGAGATTTGGTCGCGGTTGTCTGCCAGTAGCTCGAACACCCCGATCAGCATGCCGTTGTAGCGCAGCACGTTTTCTTCGGCCATAGCCTTGCGCAGCGGAACAATCTCATCCCGGTAATGCTTTGCAATGTCATACGCTGTGCGGTAAGCGGAGTAACTTTCCCGCAGCTGCGATGAAGCACCACGCACCGTACTTTCGTAGCGGCTGGCTGCAGCCAAAGACTGTGCATTCATGGCATCCCGCTTGGAAGTGCCCCAATCAAATATCGGCAAACGAATACCCAATTCGTAGCCTGTACGTGGCGTTTTAGTCGCTGCGGCTTTATCGAAGACCGTGTCACGACGGATGCCAATTTCGATGTCTACCAGGCTGTTGATCAAGTTCAGGCCCTGAGATTTACCTGCCATATCGAGCTGATTGCGTGCTATCTGCACGTCCAGGCGCTGCTGCGTGGCTTTGGCGCTCACCGTCACCGCTTGCAACGGCTCTTTGGGCAACTCAGGCAGGTGTTCTGGCAACTTCAGTTGTGCCGCTTGCGCATCGGTCAAACCGAGTAGTCGCGTCAGTTCTTCCAGTGCAACGGTAGCTGCATGCTGTGCGGATGCCAGTTGGGCCGTTGCATCGGCATAAAAGACCTGTTGGCGCGCGCGCTGCAACTTGTTGAAATTACCGACTTGCTGCATGCGCTTGGCTAGCTCTGCAGTGGCTTGGGCAGTGCCATTTACTTGTCCTGCATATTCCAGCGTCTGCTGTGCCGCCACTGCACGCACCCATGCCTGGCGTACCTGGGTTACCTGCTCAATCACACTGGCGCTGAGCTGCACCTTGGCTTGGGCAACCTGGCCACGCGAAATCTCCTGGCGTTGGGGAAGTGTCAGCAGGTCCAATAATCCAAACGATAGCAGCCGATTTAGCTCCAGTTCGCTACCAAAACGCGCACGCTCAAATGAGAAAAGCGGGTTTGCCAAACGACCGGCTTGGTTTGCCTGTGCCATATCGGCCCAGCTTTGCGCTAACAAGGTCTGTACTGCAGGGCTGTTGGCCAAAGCCAGTTGCACGGCATCATCCATGCTCAACTGCTTAGCCAGAAGGTCGTTACTCAGTTTGCTGCGTGCCTGCTGCTGCTGTTCGGTTCGACTGAGCTCCAGTTTGCCCTGCGTAAAGGGCTTAGTTGCTCCGTTGGTGTCAGCCAAGGTCTGGTCAATGTTGACCGACGCGCAGCCCGCCAGCACAACGGCTGCCGTGGCCACCGCACTCAAACGAAAAATCTTGTTCATGGTGCTACCTGTCATGGTTTGGCCTGTGCAGCACTGGGGATGGAGTTTTCAATCTGATCAGGTGCTTGCGGCTGTCGGGCCTCCTTGGCGTAGACCCGCCAGCCACCAATGCGACCAGTGTTGGCATTAGCCTCTATCCAGTTGACTGTTTTTTCTTCTGTATAGGACTTGTAGCCGTCCAGAACTGACCGGTACTTGGCTGGTGCAGCCTGTGTCATCGTTGCGGCAGCGGATGGCGCAACTGTTTGCGCTGCAGCGATTACAGGTAGCGCCCACAGCAGTGCTAGCCAATTGGCTAAAAAGGGTTTGATCATGATTTCCTCGCGATTTCAAAGGGATGGCGCACATCGACACTCCCGCTCAGGAGCGTGTCGATGGCAATCGATGAAAAGCGCCAAAGGCTGCGGTGCTTACTGCACACAGCCCCACAGGCGCGTCAAACGCGAGGTGGCTTCTCGGGGAGGCGCGAGGGTACGACTTGGATCAGTACGACTGGCTCGGCAAGGTCGTTCAGTGGAGGAGACCCCACTGCAACGTACGAAGGAAGATGGTTAATCCAAGCGGCACCACAGCAAGCAGCACAGATGCCACACTTATGTGTCACGTCGGAGAAGTGCTTTTGAACATCCGACGATTGCAAGGACATTTTGGTCATGTCCATGCCATCAGAATGCTCGTGTTGCAAGGCACTGTCGTTAGCCGCATGGTGGTCCATCGCGAGAGAAACCTGGGATGCGGTGGTCACGTTGTTGGCCTCCATACCGCAAAAAAGCATGGATGCGGCAGCAAAACCCTGTATCGGGAGCGCCAGCATCATCAGCCACAGCAGTAAAGTTCGGAAGCGCAACATAGAAAGTCTATTTTATAAAAACTTTAAGCAGAAAAAATAAACCGGTCTTTAATACTCGCTTGGCCTCTCACCACGGGCCTTGCATGAAAATTTTTTACCATGCAAGACCTGTTAGTGCTGCAGCCGGTTAACGCTTTCCATGCATTTGAAGGGCTTGGGAGAGCCGTGCAACTTCGTCACCCTTCATGGTGATGGATTTGCCATCAGAAGTTTGCATAACCTCGCCGTCCTTCATGCGGAAGGCGCGACCATATTTATCTTCCATAGCCATTTTGCCGTCTTTGAACTGGTGAACGGTGGTCCCGCCTTGGAGTGGGGTGGACTTTTCGATACGGCTGGAGTCCATAGCAAAAGCTGACAAAGCTGGCAGCGTGAGGGCGAGAACAACAATGGATTGGCGAATTGACATGATAAAAATCTCTTTCTAGTGGTCTGTAGTGCCCCAAGTTTTTTTAGCGGGACGATGATGCAACTGCTGCATCACTGGGGGTAAATGTAGATTTCGAGGCTAAGGCTTAGCATGACCGAAACATTACAAAATTGAAATTTCCGTAGGGTGCTTTGTGAGTCATCGAGATACATAGTTACCGCCAAATTGCGATCCCCTGCGACGGAGAGCCTGCACCTCCTGGCATGGCTGGGGCAGTCGCCAGATGCCCAAACGGCTTAGTGAACGACGGAATTAATCGAGCTTTAGTGCGCTGGCGCACAGATACCCCACTCAAAGCGGTTAAAGATCAGTTTTTAGTCGAGCGTTTTGGTTTGCTACCGCACCAATACCAAGAAAACCCACATCCCCTCAGGAGAAATCAATGCGATACGGAACACCCACATCCATCCGCGGCTTATGTCTTGCTCCGATTGCTGCACTGTGCTTTACATCTTGGGGGCAGGCACAGACAGCGATGCCGATGGCACCCTCTACAAGCATGGCATCTGGGCAGATGTCGCACGATGTAGCAGGCTCAGAAGGCATGAAGTCATCCATGGCGATGGGTATGGACAAAATGCAAAAGATGCCGATGTCTGGTGATTCAGACAAGGATTTCGCAATGATGATGAAAATGCACCATCAGCAGGGTGTGGACATGGCGCGCATGGAACTACAACACGGCAAGTCGCCAGAGATGAAAAAAATGGCCAAGCAGATCATCGCGGCACAAAACAAAGAAATTGCACAATTCGAACGATGGCTGGCCCAGCAAAAATAGCGCCAAGCCCGAAGCAGTGCCTCCGCCTATGAGGGGCTAACGGCAAGTGTCGAAATAATCGGGCAAGGCAACTTCCTGTCTGTATGTTCGCAGGCATCAATCAGGTGCGACAGCGCGTTTTGCATCTTGGTCAAATCTGCCAGTTTGGTTTGAATTTCCACCAATCGGTTATTGGCGATGCGGCGAATGGCTGTGCGATCCGCTCCATCTTCCAACAACAGCAGTTCGGACACCTGCTCCAACGAGAAACCCAGCTCCTGCGCCCGTTTGATGAAGCGGATGCGCTCACCCAGCGCTACCGGATAGTGCCGATAGGTACCGGACGACTCAGGCACCGGCAACAAGCTGCGTTGTTGGTAGTACCGGATCGTCTCTATGCCTACGCCGACTGCTTTTGCGAGCTTCCCAATAGTGAGTGTTTCGGTAACGGCCATGAAATATTTTTTAAAAAAGCTTGACTCTGGGGTTGACTACGGAGTCTAAGCTAGGCGCATCGAATCTGCAAAGGAATCCGCAATGGAACATTCACATGACCATACGCCTCAGCCTGCGAGCCTTGACGAGGCGGCACCGAGCTGCTGTACACACAAAGCCGACAAAGGCTCCGTAACACCGAATACGGATCTTGCCCAGTTGAAAGACCCGGTATGCGGAATGAACGTAACAGCACAGTCTCCGCACGCCTTTGAACATGCGGACAGCCGCTTCTACTTTTGCAGTGCCGGTTGTAAAGCTAAATTCTCTGCCAATCCAGCCAAATACCTGGCTGCTAACGATCCATCACAGCATAGCCCTACGGAACCACCACCCGTCGGAACCACCTACACCTGCCCCATGCATCCGGAAATCCGGCAAGACCATCCTGGTGATTGCCCTAAATGCGGCATGGCGCTGGAGCCGGAAATGCCCAGTCTGGATGAAACAGAAAACCCTGAACTGGTGGATTTTCGGCGCCGTTTCTGGTGGACCTTGCCCCTAAGCGTGGCGGTCATGGTGTTAGCCATGCTGGGCCATCGCTTGCAATGGTTCGATATGCAAGTGCAAAGCTGGATCGAGCTGACGCTGAGTTTGCCTGTCGTGCTGTGGGCAGGTTGGCCGTTCTTTGTACGTGGTTTTCAGTCGGTGCAGAACCGTAGCCCGAACATGTGGACATTGATCAGTTTGGGTACTGGCGCGGCGTTTATCTACAGCCTGGTCGCGACCCTTGTACCGCAGGTCTTTCCTTCATCATTCATGTCCATGGGCCGCGTGGCGGTGTACTTCGAGGCGGCAGCAGTGATTATTTCACTCACGTTGCTGGGACAGATACTGGAACTAAAAGCTCGCTCACAAACCTCAGCAGCCATCAAATCGTTGCTAGGGTTGGCACCTAAGACAGCGCGGCGGATTGCCAACGATGGCAGCGAAGATGACATCCCCTTGAACCATGTGCATGTGGGCGACCGTCTACGGGTGCGTCCAGGTGAAAAAGTGCCAGTTGACGGCATCGTGCTGGAGGGAGAGAGCGCGGTAGATGAATCTATGCTTACAGGCGAACCGATACCGACCACCAAGCGCAACGGCGACAAGCTGATTGGAGCTACCTTGAACACCTCGGGGGCCCTCACTATGCAGGCCGAGCGGGTTGGCTCTACCACCATGCTGTCCCAAATCGTGCAGATGGTCGTGCAGGCGCAGCGCTCCAAAGCCCCGATGCAACGCATGGCCGACAAGGTGGCTGGTTACTTTGTGATGACCGTGGTCTCGATTGCAATCCTGACCTTCTTTGCCTGGGGCGTGTTTGGTCCGGAGCAAGGATGGGTTTATGGCCTGATCAATGCGGTGGCAGTTCTCATCATCGCCTGTCCGTGTGCGTTGGGCTTGGCTACACCGATGTCGATCATGGTGGCGACCGGGCGTGGTGCCAGCCATGGTGTGCTGTTCAGAGATGCTGCAGCGATCGAAAACTTCCGCAAGATTGACACTTTGATCGTGGACAAGACAGGGACTCTCACGGAGGGTAAACCCGTTTTTAACAGCGCCATTCCTGTCGGGAGCTACCAAGAGAGTGATGTATTGCACTGGGCGGCCAGTCTGGACCAAGGTAGCGAGCACCCATTGGCCGATGCAATCGTGAAAGCAGCTCGGGAACGTGGGCTGGCACTGGAAAAAGTAGACGGATTTGAATCCACCAGTGGCATTGGTGTACGTGGATCGGTGGGTGGCAAAAAACTGGCATTGGGCAACACGGCGCTAATGGACCAAATAGGGGTTTCCGTAGCAGACCTGGCTGCGCGCGCTGAGAACTTGCGCAAAGAGGGTGCCAGCGTTGTGTATTTAGTAGTGGACGGCAAACTGGCTGGACTACTGGCCGTCTCGGACCCCATCAAGCAAAGTACGAGTGCAGCCCTGGCCGAACTCAAAGCAGCGGGCATGCGCATCATCATGGCGACAGGAGATGGATTGACGACCGCCAAGGCTGTCGCAAACAAGTTGGGGATTGATGAGGTGCATGGTGAAGTGAAACCCGCCGATAAACTGGCCCTGGTCGAGAAACTGCAAAAGGAAGGCCGTATCGTAGCCATGGCCGGTGATGGCATCAACGATGCGCCTGCGCTCGCAAAAGCCGACGTGGGCATTGCCATGGGTACCGGTACGGATGTGGCGATGAACAGCGCCCAGGTCACTCTAGTTAAGGGGGATCTGCGGGGTATTGCCACTGCGCGGGCTTTGTCCAACGCGACGATTGCCAATATGCAGCAAAACCTTGCGTTTGCATTTTTCTACAACGCGTTGGGCGTACCTTTGGCGGCAGGCGTACTATTCCCCTTCACGGGGTGGCTCTTGTCGCCTATGGTGGCCGCATTGGCCATGAGTCTGAGCTCAGCATCGGTAATTACCAATGCGCTGCGGTTACGCAAGACGGTACTTAAAGTCTGAGTGCTTCATGGACTAGGCCAACGTTCAAAAATCTGCTCCGTACAAAATAGAAAAATATGTAGTCGATCGGCGATCGTTGCGGCAGTCAAAGTAGTCCATGAGATATGCTGAAACTTTTCTGGCCCGATATCAATCGGATACATTCAACGATCAACCACCTGTAACGCAGCCTTCGTTTTTTAACAACCATGCCGATCCATCGCCGTTCCCGCTGCATCACAGTGTTCATCGCACTGGTGAGTCTGCTGTTCATGCAGCTGGCAGTGGCGGCCTACGCGTGTCCAAGTGGGCAGCAAAAAGTTGCAGAAGTTGCCGCCATGGCCGAGGCCCAAATGCCATGCTCGGAATCCATGGCGATCAACATGGACAATGCCCAGCCCAACTTGTGCCAAGCACATTGTCAGGCGGGGCATCAAACGGCAGATAAGTACGAACCACCAGCACCGTTGGACATAGGCGCAGTACCGGTCAGCTTCTTGCTGCCAAATATTGTTCCAGTATTTTTGGGCGCACCACTACAGCCGCCCCATTTAAATCGCACCACGGCACCGCCCTTAGCCATTCGGCACTGCTGCCTCCGAATTTGACCCTTCAGACGACACCGCACTGACAGCCTTTCGGGCTGGCACCGTGCTTTTGTCGTGCGCGTCTGCGTTTGCCAGGTTTCCCCTGTGCCAGCGTACCGGGCCGACATGAAACCACCGTTTCGTTGTCTGGAGATTCCATGTTTTCTATTCTATTGAAGGGCGTGCCCCCACGCCTGCGGCAACGCCCTTGGGCTTGCATACTGCTTCTTGGTTCGTCCATACTGGGTGCAGGAGTACACGCCCAACAGGCACTCAGCCTCGACCAAGCCCTGCAACTCGCACAAGACCGGTCGCGCCAGCTCGTCGCACAAGATGCAGTCGCGCGATCTTCCCGCGAGATGGCTGTCGCCGCCGGGCAACTGCCCGATCCGGTCCTCAAAGCGGGAATCAACAACCTGCCCGTCAACGGCGAGGACAGGTTCAGCGTGACCCGGGACTTCATGACCATGCGCTCGGTCGGCGTGATGCAGGAATTCACCCGTGGCGACAAACTCAAGGCCCGCTCCGCCCGCTTCAACCGGGAGGCCGAGGTTGCGGAAAGCAGCCATGCCGTAGCACTGACCAATCTGCGGCGGGATACCGCGATGGCCTGGCTGGACCGCTACTACCAAGAGCGCATGCTCGATGTCCTGCGGGCACAGCGTGCCGAGGCTGGTTTGCAGATAGAAGCCTCCGATGCCGCTTACCGGGGTGGGCGCGGCACGCAGACCGATGTGTTTGCCGCACGCTCAGCCGTGGCCCAGATAGACGACCGCATCCAGCAAACCGAGCGCCAGATTGGGACCGCCAAGATCAAGCTGGCACGCTGGATCGGAGAGCCTGCCAGTCAATCTCTGGCCCCTCCACCCAGCTTGGCACGAGTGCACCTTGATCCGACCAGCCTGGACTCGCAGTTGGCACACCATCCAGAGATCGCGTTGATGGCCAAGCAGGAAGAGGTTGCGCAGGCAGATGTGGATATCGCGCAAAGCAACAAACGCTCCGATTGGAGTGTGGAGCTGATGCTCAGCCAACGCGGACCCGCCTACTCCAACATGGTGTCGGTCAACGTCTCAATCCCGCTGCAATGGGACCAGAAGAACCGGCAAAACCGGGAAGTGGCCGCCAAGCTGGCCATCGCTGAGCAGATGCGCGCCCAGCGCGAAGAAGCCACGAGGGAACATGTTGCCGAGTCTCGCATGTGGCTCCAGCAATGGCAGAGCGACCGTGACCGTGTTGCCCACTTTGACAGCACGCTGGTGCCGCTAGCTTCCGAACGCACACGGGCCGCCATTGCCGCTTACCGGGGCGGAAGCGGACAGCTCACAGCCGTACTCGAAGCCCGGCGCATGGAAATTGACACCCGCATGGACCGTTTGCGCCTGGAAATGGAGACCGCCAGTCTATGGGCACAACTGGAATACCTGCTACCCGCAGACCACACAGCCACAGCCGAGGGCCCAGTACCTTCACAAGCAGCCACAACTACAGCAACGGAGAAATAACCATGATGAAACCCAAACCCTTGCTGATCAGCCTGGTCTGTGCCGGTGTACTCGGGGCCGCCGGTTACGGCCTCTATGCCATGGGCATGCACCGTGGCATGGGCGCGGCTGCCATGCCAGCGTCTTCAGGCCCTGCTGCGGCTGTACCGGCGACGGCACCGGATGCCGGTCCGCAAAGCGTAGCCCAAGGCGAGGAAGCCACCCGTAGACACATCGCGGCTGGCATCAAAGCCGGAGATGTCGATCCCACCACCGGCAAGAAGATCCTCTACTACCACGACCCCATGGTGCCGGGGAACAAGTTCGACAAACCTGCCAAGTCACCCTTCATGGACATGATGCTGGTGCCCGTCTATGCCGACAGTGATGGTGACGGCAGCAAGGTCACAGTGAGTTCCCGTATCCAGCAGAACCTGGGTGTGCGGACTGCGGAAGTGACACAAGGCGCGTTGTCACCCCAACTATCCGCGGTGGGCAATATTGCCTTCAACGAGCGCGACCAAGCCTTTGTACAGGCCCGTGCAATGGGGTACATCGAACGCCTGCACGTACGCGCCACGCTGGACCGTGTCAGCAAAGGCCAGCCACTGGCTGAACTCTACGTGCCGGACTGGATTGCCGCACAGGAAGAATTCCTCTCCGTGCGGCGCATGCAGGGCACGGATCTGGCCAGCCTGGTTGATGGCGCACGCCAGCGCATGCGCCAGGTGGGCATGAGCGACGAACTGATACGCTTGGTGGAAAGCAGTGGCAAGACCCAGCCACGGACCACCCTCGTCTCACCCATCGCCGGGGTGGTGGTGGAACTCATGGCCCGCGAAGGCATGACCGTCATGCCGGGTGCAACACTGTTCCGCATCAACGGTTTGTCGTCCGTTTGGGCCAACGCCGAAGTGCCGGAAGGCCAGGTTGCATTGATCCGCCCTGGCACCAAGGTCCAGGCCAACAGTGCTGCCGCACCTGGCACCGCACTGCATGGCACGGTGCAGGCCCTTTTGCCGGAAGTGAATATGGCTACCCGCACTCTCAAAGCCCGGGTGGAGTTAGCCAATCCCGGCAACTTGCTGGTACCCGGCATGTTCGTCAACATGCAGTTCATGGACATGCGGGCGGAGAAATCGCTGCTGATTCCGACCGAAGCAGTGATCCAGACCGGTAAGCGCGTCGTGGTCATGTTGGCCGAAGACAAGGGCAAGTTCCGTCCGGTCGAGGTGGATATCGGAATTGAGAGCAATGGTCAAACCGAGATCAAGCGTGGCCTACAGGCTGGGCAGCGCGTGGTGGTGTCGTCCCAGTTTCTGATCGACTCGGAGGCTAGCCTCAAAGGTATCGAGGCGCGCCTGAACGATGCGCCCCAGGCCAGTGCGGCCAACACGGCACCCCGCCACGAGGGTGAAGCCAAGATTGACGCCATCGGTAAAGAGGCCATCACGCTGTCGCATGGACCGATTGCATCCCTCAAATGGGGTGCGATGACCATGGACTTCAAGCTACCCGCCAGCGGCAAGCCCCGCAATCTGGAGCCCGGCGACCGGGTCAGCTTTGAGTTCTACATGGACGCGGAGGGCTTGCCACAACTCACCCGTATCACTTCCATGGCTCCTGACTCACAGGCTGCACCCGCCAAAATGACAGGAAACAAACCATGATCGCCAAATTCATTCGGTGGTCCATCGCCAACCGCTTCCTCGTGCTGTTGGCAACGGTGATGTTGTGCGCCTGGGGTGTCTATTCAGTCGCATGCACGCCGTTGGACGCACTGCCTGACCTGTCGGACGTACAGGTGATCATCCGCACCACCTACCCGGGCCAAGCTCCACGCATCGTGGAGAACCAGATCACCTACCCGCTGACGACCACCATGCTGTCGGTGCCGGGGGCGAAGACGGTACGCGGCTATTCCTTCTTTGGCGACAGCTTCGTCTACGTGCTATTCGAAGATGGCACCGACCTGTACTGGGCGCGTTCGCGGGTGCTGGAGTACCTGAACCAGGTGCAGTCGCGCCTGCCGGCGGCGGCCAAAGCATCCATCGGACCCGATGCCACCGGTGTGGGCTGGATCTACCAGTACGCGCTGGTGGACCGCAGCGGCACGCAGGACGCTTCGCAATTGCGTGCCCTGCAGGATTGGTTCCTCAAGTTCGAGCTGAAAACCATCCCCAACGTGGCCGAGGTCGCCTCCATTGGTGGCATGGTGCGCCAGTACCAGATCGTGCTCGATCCGAACAAGCTGGCGGCCTATGGCATTCCGCACACCAAGGTGGTCGAAGCCATACAGAAGGCGAACCAGGAAACCGGTGGTTCGGTGCTGGAACTTGGAGAGGCCGAGTACATGGTGCGCGCCTCCGGCTACCTACAAGGCCTGGACGATTTCCGCAAGGTACCCTTGATGACCACCACTGCGGGGGTGTCGGTCCGCCTGGGAGACGTGGCGCGCATCCAGCTTGGCCCAGAAATGCGCCGGGGCATCGGTGAGCTGGACGGCGACGGCGAAGCCGCAGGCGGCGTAATCGTGATGCGTTCTGGCAAGAATGCGCTGGAAACCATTGCTGCGGTGAAGGAAAAACTCAAAACCTTGCAGTCCAGCCTGCCCAAGGGGGTGGAGATCGTGCCGGTCTACGACCGCTCTAACCTGATCGAGCGTGCGGTAGACAACCTGACGCACAAGCTGCTGGAGGAGTTCATCGTCGTCGCGGTGGTGTGTTTCATCTTCCTTTTCCACCTGCGCTCCGCCCTGGTGGCCATCGTCTCGCTACCCCTGGGCATTCTGGCCGCGTTCATCGTCATGCACTACCAGGGCGTGAACGCCAACATCATGTCACTCGGGGGAATTGCCATCGCCATCGGGGCCATGGTCGATGCGGCGGTAGTGATGATCGAGAACGCCCACAAGCATCTGGAGCAATGGGGCCACGCGCATCCGGGGGAAACACTGCAAGGGGAAGCCCGCTGGCGTGTGATCGGCGATTCGGCTGCAGAAGTGGGACCGGCGCTGTTCTTCTCGCTGCTGATCATCACGCTGTCGTTTATTCCGGTGTTCACGCTGGAAGCACAGGAAGGCCGCCTGTTCTCGCCTCTGGCCTTTACCAAGACCTATTCGATGGCGGCAGCGGCGGGCTTGTCGGTGACCCTGATCCCGGTGCTGATGGGCTACCTCATCCGTGGCCATATACCCGACGAAAACAACAACCCGTTGAATCGCCTCCTGATCGCGGTGTACCGCCCGTTGTTGAATGCGGTTTTGCGTGCGCCCAAGATGACCTTAGTGGTCGCAGCCGTGCTGCTGGTGCTGAGTCTATGGCCGCTGCAGCACATCGGCGGCGAGTTCATGCCACGTTTGGACGAAGGCGATCTGCTCTATATGCCGTCCGCTCTGCCGGGGCTTTCAACCGGCAAGGCCAGCGAGCTGTTGCAGCAGACCGACCGCCTGATCAAGACCGTGCCCGAAGTGGCCAGCGTCTACGGCAAAGCCGGGCGGGCCGAGACCGCGACCGACTCCGCGCCAATGGAGATGTTCGAGACCACGATCCAGTTCAAGCCCAAGGAGCAATGGCGCGCTGGCATGACGCAGGACAAGCTGGTGGAGGAACTGGACAGGATTGTCAAAGTCCCCGGCCTGGCCAACATCTGGGTACCGCCGATCCGCAACCGCATCGACATGCTGGCCACCGGCATCAAGAGCCCGGTGGGAGTCAAGGTGGCGGGAACTGACCTGGCCGAGATCGACCGTATCGCTGGCGAGATTGAGCGTGCGGTGAAGGACGTACCGGGCGTGAGTAGTGCCTTGGCTGAGCGTTTGACCGGTGGCCGCTATGTGGACATCAACATTCGCCGGGAGGATGCTGCGCGCTTCGGCCTGAACATTGCCGATGTGCAGTCGGTGATCTCATCGGCGGTAGGGGGCGAGAACATCGGCGAGACAGTTGAGGGCCTGCAACGCTTCCCCATCAATCTGCGCTACCCCCGTGAAATCCGGGATTCGCTAGAAAAGCTACGCGTACTACCCATTGTCACGGAACGCGGTCAGCGTCTGGTCCTGTCGGATGTTGCAGATATCCGCATCACCGATGGCCCACCCATGCTGCGCAGTGAGAACGCCCGTCTGTCCGGCTGGGTCTATGTGGACATCCGTGGGCGTGACCTGCGCTCGGCGGTGCAGGACATGCAGAAGGCGGTAGCGCAACAGGTCAAGCTACCACCCGGCTACTCCGTGTCCTGGTCTGGCCAGTTCGAATACCTGGAACGCGCCACGGCCAAGCTCAAGGTGGTGGTGCCGTTCACGCTGCTCATCATCTTCGTATTGCTGTACCTGACGTTTGCCAGCTTTGGCGAAGCGGTACTGATCATGGCCGCACTGCCATTTGCGCTGGTTGGCGGGATTTGGCTGCTCTATCTGCTGAACTACAACTTGTCGATTGCAGGTGCGGTGGGCTTCATCGCCTTGGCCGGGGTGTCTGCCGAGTTCGGCGTGATCATGCTGCTGTACCTGAAGAACGCCTGGCATGAACGCCTGGACCAGGGCAAGACCAGCGAGGCCGACTTGCTCGATGCGATACGTGAAGGTGCGGTACTGCGAGTGCGGCCCAAAGCCATGACGGTGGCGGTCATTCTTGCGGGCCTGTTCCCGATCATGTGGGGCACCGGTACCGGCTCCGAAGTGATGCAGCGCATCGCCGCGCCGATGGTGGGCGGAATGATCACCGCGCCCCTACTGTCGATGTTTGTGATTCCGGCGGCCTACCTGCTGATGCGGCGACCACGGGAACCCAAGACCAGTACCACGACAAAAACTTGGCGACTCGCGTTCTGGACCAAGTGAACCATGCCAACTTTCCCTGAAACCCTTTCCCATAACCACTCTGAAACGGAGAATCTTATGAAGAAAATCGCTATCACCCTGATCCTGGTCGCCACGCTGTCGGCCTCTGCCGCATTTGCGCAACAGAAGATGGACACCATGAAACCCATGGAGACGACTAAGAAGCCAGCCGCCGAAGCCACGATGGCCCCGATGACCCACAAGGCCGTCGGGGTTGTCAAGAAGCTCGATGCCAAGACTGGTGTGGTGACACTAGCCCATGAAGCCGTCAACAGCATGAACTGGCCGCCGATGACCATGGGTTTCTTGGTCAAGGACAAGATGCTGCTGGATAAACTTGCCGTGGGTAAGAAAGTGGCCTTTGAGTTCGTGCAGGACGCGAGTGGGTATGTTGTCACTGCGGTAAATTAAACACACTAACCAGGTGCCCCGCGCACTTGCGGGGAACCTAGAAAACAAGTTTTTACTGCTACCCAAATTCGACACTTCCCTATCTTCAGCGCAGCAAAGAGGCCTAAATAAATACCGTTAAGGCCGCATTCCGGTACAACTCGCTCTAAGACATATTCCAACTCAGATAAGCATCTCGACTACCAAAAGCACCAGAAAGCCAACAAAAAACGTTGCGGATAGCCAAGCTGTCTCGGGAACCTCATGCGCCTCCACCATTAACTCCTCGACTACCAAGTATAGGAGAGCCGCGATACTGAATGAAAGCACCACATCCAGTGCTTCACTCGACATACCGCTAAGAAATAGCGATCCAATGCCGGCTCCCACGAGTAGGAGCCCGCCAAGTCCTGCGGTAACCAGCACGATACTTATCCGGGTGGCTCCCGTCCGGCTCAAAGCAGCAGCAGCGGAAACTCCTAGAAACAACACCTCTAACGTGAGGGCAATCGTTAGCAACAATCCTTGCTTTTCGCCCGCAGCGAAACCCACGCCAACCAGAAGTCCATCCAAGGCAATATCGACACCTAGAGCAATCAGTAGGCTTTTAGGAACTCCCGATTCGACAACGTCTTTTTCAGGCGCATGCGCTGTCAAGGCTTTCAGTACCAGCATGGCGATAACGCCAAATGCGAACCCTGCTATTGTCTGTAGGGGCATGCGTTGGTGCATGACTTCCGGCAACAGTTCAGTGGCGAGAGCTGCAAAGACTACCCCCGCAGCAAAATGTTGTACGGCACTTCGGGTGGTTGCATTTGGCGGTCGGACAGCAGCAACGATGCCTCCAACGACCACAGCAACAGCGGGAAACGCTGCAAAGGTCAGTACGCCGAGCAATGGCATAAGTAGAAATCCGAATAATTGATAAAGTGCTTGGTACCGCTTAGATGGCGTGCAGAGTACATGGTGAAAGAACGTTGGCCATCCACCATCATGTCCAGTTTTTCGCAGCTACTTGTGCAAGATGCTATTGGCAGAATCGGTTACCTGGCCCAATCTCTACTTGGGATAACTTACGTTGATTTCTTGCTGTACCAATGCCCGAAGTTCCGCTTCACCGAAGACCGATAGAGGGTGGCCATTGACATAAAAAGTTGGTGTTTTCTCGACTTTCAGCGCCTTGGCATCATCCATATCCTGCTTCAGGATCGAAGCAAAGCTCGGATTTTCCATCTCTCGCTGGGCTTTCTCAGTATCCAACCCAACCGGTTGCAAAAACGCCCAGATCATCTGAACTTGCGGATTGCCATGTTCTGCCCATATCGGCTGCGATTTAAAAACAGCCTCCAAGCTTTGCCAGTACAAGCCTTGGGCCTTCGTTGCCTCCAACATCTTGACCACGGTATCGGAGCCTTGGTGAAAAGCGGCGTAGCGCAGCACCAAGCGCACTTTGTCTTTGTTGTCCTCCAATATGGATTTAACGACCGGATAAAACGCCCGGCAGGCCTCACAGGACGGATCCATGAACTCGACGATGGTCACTTTGGCATCGATGGGACCGATGTTGGGGGAGTGGGATTTCACCAGCGAACTTGCATTTTTTGCCAACACATCGGCCCGCTCTGCGGCCTGTTGGTTTTGGTAGAACCGCATTCCGGCCACGAACAGCACTGCCACAGCTACCGCACCGCCGATCAAGGTAATCATTTTCGTCATTTAGGTCTCTTTTTCTTACTTAAATACAAGCCTGTGCAAAGGGCTAAAAATGCCAGCAGTGACATCAACGGAATCGTCACAAAACCCCACAGCTCCAGCTTCACATCGCCGCAGGACGGACCTTTTCCACAGGGTTGGATGCTTTTGGGGATAAAGCCGAGATAGAGCAGGCAGTGGTAAGCAGCCAGCACTACGCCGATGAGGGCCAGCGGTTTGGCGTACTTCACCACGCCTGGGTCTTGCTCATACAGACCGACTCCCAATACAACCACCAGGGCGTACATGGGGATGCGCTGGTACCAGCACAGCACGCAAGGTGCGTAGTCCATCACTTCGCTGAGGAATAGGCTGCCTGCGGTAGAGAGCATCGCCAACATCCAGCAGACAAATATCCACTGCCATTGGCGAGGAGGCATGCTGTAAGTGGCGCTATGCGGCATGGCTTTTCCGTTCGCTGGCATGCGTTTGGCCACCTTGACGCATTGGGCCCAACACCAGCAGGAGTGCGGCTACGCTAACGCATATATCGGCAAAATTAAATGCAGGCCAATGCCATGCGCGCCAATAGACATCGAGGTAGTCCACCACGGCACCGATACGCATGCGATCAGTGGCGTTACCCAACGCGCCCGCGATCATTAGGGTGTAGGCCAGTGCCTCCAACTTGGTAGCGACACCGCGCCAAAGCAACACCACCAGCACTGTGCTGACCAGAAAGGCGATAGCGGTAAAAAAGTCGCGTTGCCAACCACCGGCATCCGCCAGGAAAGAGAATGCTGCACCGGGATTCAAGACGTAAACCCAATTGAACCCGTTGAAGACAGATCGGCTCTCAAACAGCTGCATCCATTGGGTCACCGCGTATTTGATAGCTTGGTCAGTACCCCACAAAAGTAGAGCTAAACCCAGCCACGGCCAGCGTGTGGGCGGCACAAGAACAGATCTAGTCATGGCGCGTAAGGATTTTTGAATTCTGCTTTTGCGTTCACCGACACTGATTGCTTTTTGCCCTTGGCATCCGTGAATTGAAGTTGCAAGGGAACCGTATCTCCGGCTTTGATGGTCTTCTCCAGCTCCATCATCATCAAGTGGTAGCCACCAGATTTGAGTTCCAACGGGGTGTTGGCAAGGATATCCAAGCCGTTGGGATGAGCACGCATTTTCATGACATCACCCTCCATTTTCATTTCATGGATTTCATTGGTTCTGGCGACGGCTGTGCTGATGGCTACGAGCTTGACCGCTTCGGAGGAGGTGATTTTCATGAACGCACCGGTCGCCTGCTGACCAGCAACCGTAGCACGCACCCAGGCGTTTTCGACCTTGATTTGGGCAATAGTGGCGGTACATATGCCCCAAAGTACCAAGGCCGCAAGCACGGTACACGGTACTCTTGCTGTGCAAACCATAGTCGCCATAGTTGAAGCTGCGCGCTTGCCATGGACGTTGGTATGTGTGCCCCGAGTCACTACGCTGGCGCTTTACCGCACTGGCCGCAAAACTTAGCACCCGCCTGCATGGTCGTGCCGCAATGTGCGCAGCGGGCTGGCACCATGGACGTGCCACATTGTTGGCAAAACCGGGCATTGGCCGTATTCAGCGTCCTACAGCTCGGGCAATTCGATCCGCCGTTGTTGCTTCCTTGCGGCATTCCGTTGCCATCATTGCCATCACGGCCCCAGCCATGCCCTCCACCATAGCCACCTCCATGACCACCGCCATGGCCGCTACCGTGTCCACCTCCAAGACCACCGCCGTGGCCGCTACCGTGTCCACCTCCATGACCACCGCCGTGGCCGCTACCGTGTCCACCGCTGTGACCGCTTCCACGGTGACCAGCGAAGAAATTATCTAAAAAACCCATTGTTATTCCTTTGTTGATTGCTTGCGTTTCAGTCGGGTTGTCACATATCAGCCCCGAAACCGTACCAGCCGCAGGCCATTGCCCACCACCAACAGACTGGCACCCACGTCGGCAAATACCGCCATCCACATTGTTCCTTGGCCTGTCAGCGTCAAGACCAAGAACACCGCCTTGATACCAAGTGCCAACACAATGTTCTGCACCAGCAAGGCATGTGTTTTACGCGACAGGCGCACGAACCGTGGCAGCTTGCGTAAATCGTCGTCCATCAAGGCCACGTCAGCGGTTTCGATGGCTGTGCCGGTTCCGGCAGCACCCATGGCAAAGCCCACGTCGGCACGGGCCAAAGCCGGTGCATCGTTGATACCGTCGCCAACCATGCCCACGGCACCGTCCTTGCTCAGCTTGCTCTCGATGGCCTTGAGCTTGTCTTCGGGCAGCAAATCACCACGGGCTTCGTCGATACCCACCTGGCTGGCGATGGCCTTGGCCGTATGGACGTTGTCGCCCGTCAGCATGATGGTCTTGATACCGAGTGCGTGGAGCTCCGAAATCGCTTGGCGGCTGCTGTCCTTGACGGTATCGGCCACGGCAAACAAGCCCATCACAGCGTTTTCGCCTTCAGCGTTGGCCAGCAAGATCACAGTTTTGCCCTGTTTTTCCAGCTCTGACAAACGCGCTTCCAACGCGTCTGAGCACATGCCCAGTTCGTGGATCAGGCGGTGGTTGCCCAGGTAATACAGGTTGCCATCGATTACGCCTTTGGTGCCACGGCCAGGTAGCGCCTCGAATGCATCCACATCGCGCAGGGCAATGGCATCCTTCTTGGCGGCTTCGGTCACAGCGCGAGACACGGGGTGGTCAGAGCGACCTGCAAGGCTTGCTGCCAGACTGCGAACATCTGCATCGACTGCGCCATTCAACGCCGTAAAGTCTGTCTGTGCGGGCTTGCCGTGGGTAATGGTGCCGGTCTTGTCGAGTGCAATCCACAAGAGCTTGCGACCCTCTTCAAGATACACGCCGCCCTTAACCAAGATACCTAGGCGCGCAGCGGCAGCAAGGCCGCTGACGATGGTGACGGGTGTGGAGATCACCAGTGCGCAAGGGCATGCGATCACCAGCAGCACGAGTGCCTTATAGATCCAGTCGAACCAATTGCCACCCAAGAACAGAGGCGGCAGAACGGCAACCGCCACCGCAATGGCAAAGACAACCGGGGTATAGATGCGCGCGAACTGGTCCACGAAGCGCTGCGTAGGTGCCTTGGCACCTTGGGCTTCTTCCACCGCATGGATGATGCGCGCCAAGGTGCTGTCGCCTGCGACCGCAGTCACGTCGTATTCAAACGAGCCCGATTCGTTGATGGTTCCTGCAAAAACCGAGTCGCCTTCGACTTTCTCCACAGGCAGGCTTTCGCCTGTGATGGGGGCCTGGTTGATGCTGGAACGACCGCTGGCTATTCTGCCATCCAACGCAATACGCTCACCAGGTTTGACGCGTACACGTGCACCGAGGACAACCTCCTTGGCCGCCACATCGCTCCAACTACCGTCGGATTGCTGGACGGTGGCTCGCTCCGGGGTCAGCTGCATCAGGCCTTTGATGGCGTTGCGGGCTCGGTCCAGAGACTTGGCTTCGATCAGTTCCGCCACGGTAAAGAGCACCATCACCATGGCGGCTTCCGGCCACTGGCCAAGTAGCAGCGCGCCGGTGACAGCAATGCTCATCAAAGCGTTGATGTTGAGGTTGCCGTTGCTGATAGCAATCCATCCCTTTTTATAAGTGGTAATGCCACAAGACAACACCGCCACCAAGGCTAGGGTGGCCGTCATCCAGGTGGGTAAACCGGCCCATTGCACCGCCTCGGCTGCAATGGCAGCAACCCCGGCCAGTGCCAGCGGCCACCAGGGCTTGGCAGGCTCTGGCGTAGGCTCATCCAGGTTGGATGAGCCGTTGGCAACTTCCGGTGTGAAACCCAAAGAACGCACAGCATCCAGAATGGGCTCAATGGCTTTCGGGTCGTGGGTCACCGTCAGCACGCGCTGCATCAGGTTGAACTCCATTCCCGTTACGCCGGGCATGTTGCCCAGTTTTTTGCGAAGAAGGCCTTCTTCCGTCGGGCAATCCATCTGCATGATGCGGATGGGGGTCTGGATACCTCCATCACGTACTTCTGCCTTACCGAGCTGCGCTAGTGCTGGTTCGGTAGCTGCACCACAGCAATCACCCCCATGGCTGTGCACGGGCGCAGGGGCCGGTGCACAGCAAGCGGACTTGCTATGGTCGTGCTTTGCATGGTCATGGTCATGGGCGTGATCGTGCTTCGCATGGTCGTGTTTGGCATGATCGTGATCGTGATCGTGCTTGGCGTGGGTTGACATTGCGCATTCCTAAAACTAATTCATTCGATTACACAACCTCTAGTTACTATAGAGTCAATACATTTCTGGGAAGACCTTATGAAAATCGGTGAATTGGCGCAGGTAGCGCAAAGCACGGTCGAGACGGTTCGCTACTACGAAAAGGAGGGCCTGCTCCCGGCTCCAGCACGCACAACCGGTAATTTCCGGGTGTACGGCCCAGAGCATGTGGAGCGCCTTCGCTTCATCCGCAATTGCCGTGCGTTGGATATGAGCCACGAAGAAATCCACACGCTGCTGGAACTGACTGACAGGCCTGTAGACGGTTGCAGCGCGATCAACGAGGTGTTCGACGAACACATTGCCCATGTTGATAACCGCATACAGGAACTCATGCAGTTAAAACAGCAATTGGCTGTTCTGCGAGAGCGGTGCCAAAGTGAGCAGGCGATTGATGCTTGTGGCATCCTGCAAGGCTTGGCCGCGATGGAAGCCAAGGAAAGGCCGGAACGCCACACCCATTTGGGTTGATTGCCGCTAGAAAGAGTATGTCTGCTGGGACCGGGGCGGCCGCTCCACAGCTTTAATCATTTTTACTTTTTGCCTCGGACTTGTGCTTCCAACTCCGCGAAGCTGGGACGGTGCTTAGAAAATAGGACTTTCCGACCAAACTCAATCGCCGTCGAAGGGTTGTAGCCCTGCATGCTAGCCAAAAGCGTGGTCTTTATGCACTGGAGCTCTTTTCCTGCGTCTTCTGTCTTTTGCTCCAAAAGGCCACCAAGCGGCTCAACAACTCCATAGGCCAGCAAGATGCCTAGAAAAGTTCCCACCAAGGCGGACGCGATCATGCCCCCCAGCACTGCCGGTGGCTGTCCAACCGAACCCATCGTGTTGACCACCCCTAGCACCGCAGCCACGATCCCGAACGCGGGCAATGCACCAGCCAAACGGGCAATAGCGGCAATGGGGGCATGTGCTTCGGCGTGGTGGGTGTCGATTTCACTGTCCATGAGCGATTCGATCTCATGGGCGTTGAGGTTGCCAGACACCATCATCCGTAGATAGTCGGTCATGAACTCCACCACATGGTGGTCATTGCCAACCACAGGGTATTTCTTGAAAATCTCTGATTCGTGTGGTGACTCCACGTCGCCCTCAATTGCCATCAATCCTTCTTTGCGGGCCTTTTGCAAAACGTCATACATCAGAGATAGCAACTCTAGGTAGCGTGTTTTTGTGTACTTGGATGTCTTCAGCGCCTGCGGTATCAACTTCATGGTTGCTTTAAGAACTTCGGGCTGGTTATTCACAGCGAATGCACCGAGAGCTCCGCCAAAAATTGTGATCAATTCGAAAGGCAAGGCCTTTAAAATAACGGCGATATTGCCTCCATGGAATATATAAACACCAAAAATACACCCCATAGATACCACGTAACCAATAATAACAATCATTTTCAAATCCTTTTAATAAGTGCAGGCTGCAAAAATATGGCGGAAACATTTATTTAATTTATTAAAACATTAAATTAAATCCTCACACCATTTACCAACCATTCGTGCAAAAATGGAATTTTTTATCAAAAATAGTGCCATTTAAGTCATCCACCTCTCACCAAGAAAAATGGCCACCATATCGTCCACCAAAGGAGTTTGAACGCCCCTGGTATATCGGGCTCTTGGGCGCTTGGTAAAGGTGCAGGCAGCTTCTTGACTATCATTACAATCAATCCAGACCACAGCCAAACTGTCATATTTAGTTGAATCCTGGTTTGGAAAAACTTATCAAGCAAACCTAAAACCAGCAACAATATGATCCAAGCTATTAGTAGCGAGACAAATCTGTTAATAAATTGTTTGAGTTTCATGCGACTCCTAAAAGGTCAGGCATGTGAAAGCAAACGTCAGCACCAAAGATGTAATTACGATCTATAGACTTGGCACATCGTGCACCACCCTGTTAAGACAGACATGGCCAAAGTCACACGGCACAGGTCACCTGTGCAGATGGGCTAACTTGGAAGAAGACGTGTTGGCAAGCGTTAAAGAAGCGCTCTTTACGTACTTAGGCTGTGCGCTGAGGTGGCCGCAAAGGGCTGTCTAGGCAAGGGGACGGAATTGTGCCGCGTACAAAATCCAAAGGCGGGGATAGCACGGCCTTGGTAGCAGGCGAATCTCCGGTTGCTATCAACCCCACGGAGTCGAATCCACTATCTACATGCACATGGATGGTCGATTCGTCTGATTGGTTCGTGTGGAGAATATGTCCGGCATGGTGGTGGTGCTCAAAGCCTCCACCATGTCGTATCAGATGTTCCAAAGACGTAGCGCCCACCACCAATGCAGTGAACACGGCACATACCTGCCATACCAGCACGAGTGATAAAACTATAGAGCGCCAAGACCAAGACATCTTTTGATTCTATCGAGGTACATCAACGTGGTAACTAGGCACAGTGTTGGCGTTTGCTCCAAAGTCACCAACTTTTCGGTCTCTTTAGGGTGCACTCCTTCGACTGGACTGAGGGCGGGAGTTCAAGTTTGCACACATCAATTCCAGCTTGACTTGGGACAGCCTAAAAACGCCCGACCCATGAGGCAACGCGGAGTACTACCTGACAGTGATTCGCCGCCACAGCTTGGCCTGGCACCGCGTTTATCCATCAACACTGCTGGCGACGGCAATCCTATTGCTCGCCAAGGCATTGCCATCCCAATCGACTCTATGATGGCCGCTAGCAATTTACGTAGCATCCTCGCAGAAAACCACCCGTGAAAATTCTCAATTCCATCATGACCGTCATCGGCTGAACCGTAACTATCGCAGCCTTGCTGGCCGCATGGGGCTTTGGCTACATGCGCCTGCACTACGGCCCTTTCGATATCCGCGTGCCAACCCACTCCCGGTGAGTGGCAGTAGCAGGCGGAATACCTTCACCAAAGTGCCGAGCCGCGCAGATTCAGCAAGCGCTTATGATCTTGGCGTTTGCTGTATTCCCATATGCAGCCTGCGAAAAACAAGGTAAAAACGCCGCAGAACAGGCCTTCCCGGTGATCTGCTCCACCCTGGCATCGGCTGCCGCGGATATTGAGTTGCAGGCTATTGAGGAGTTCGGGGAACTTGGAGGGGCGATTTTTGACCGGATTGCCGCTGGCCCCGAGGGTGGGGTTTCAGGTCTCTTCGGTGCAGACGCGCTATCTTCGTACTCAAAACAGACTGGTACCAATGTAGAAACGCCTCCGGTACAAAACCTGGCCGACAAACTGGTGACTGCCAACCTGGTAGCGCGGCCCGCGCACGGCACTTACAAAGTTGCGGATCCCTTTGTGCGCAAGGTCTGGCTAGACAGACGCAACATTGGGCTAACGCCAGTTCCCACTTAATCACTGACCTCACGACATGCATACCAGTTCGACCTTCCCCCTTGGTCAAACTGCTGGGGTTTACTGTTAATTTTCGTTGCCCTTGCCCAAAATCTGATCGGCAGCCTCCAACTGTTCATCCGTCGCATCCTCTATGCTGTAGGTGCCATGGGTCCGCAGGTATTCGGCAATCAGAATGTCTCGCTTTGAAGTCGTAAACTCGTTGGCCATGTTGTCCACCATCTCGTATTTAGCCGAAGTTATTACACCTCTCAATGGGAGGGTCTATAAATCTATTCACCCGTCTAAACAAGACTTGGTTCTCAACCATCGTTCTTGCGAGATGCCATGCCATTTGTGGCATTTCTCGGAAACTCTTTGATCCTTCCTGCGCCAACCACTTTTCAATCGTGGGCTAAGGCACTCCCATGCGCTGCGAAAGCTCCTTTTGAGTCCAACCAAGGCTAATCGCTACATCACGTAGGTACTTCTGCTGCGTCGTCAAACTGCTTGCGCCACTATGTCTGCAGGCGCAATAAATCGCCCTCTGCAAGGCACTTCGTAGTGCTAACGCTCATGTGGGCTGCGATATGCACTAGCTCATGGCTCTGACGATGCTGCATGACGGCAAAGAAGGTAGAGGAAGCTGATGGAACTGGTCGCTTTGCGACTAAGAACCCGCTCCAATGTTATGAATTTGACATTCGCGGAATGGTCTGAATGGTCTGAATGGTCTGAATGGTCTGAATGGTAGTTTGGACGCAAAAAAATACGAAAACAATAAAGCACAGTGGGTTTCCCCCTGTGCTTTATGCCGACGCTGTTACGTCGTTAGAAAATCCGCTCTAACTTCACGAACCACACATCTAACCTGCAATCGCGTATGTGGCTGGCGAAGCCTAGGATCCTTTCAGCCGTACCCACCTGGGCTTCAGGCCGGGGTGGGTATGCTTGTTCAGGGATTCGCTCCAGCCGATGCCGGTGGCTGCTCTTTAGATGAGCCACAGTTCCATCCACACAAGCCTTGATTAGAACGATGGATGGCTCCACATCTCATCCGACTTAGTTCAAAACCAAAATCGCAGCAATCACCACGACGATGATGATCCCCGCCACCGCCTGCCCAAACGCCGGGAACATAACCGCAGGCCAAACCAACGCTCGTCCCAGATTGAATGCCAAACCTCGATAAGCCATCGCGCCCCAAATCCACTGCTGCAGCCCAAACAGCAGGCCGACGACCAGGTAGAGCGCGATCACTTTGTGTGTTTTTGTCATTTGACTTCCTTTCGTTGATTTAAAAATGGGTTCACGCACCAAGAGCGAGAACCGTGTTCGTTCAGTCCGCACCAAAATACCGATCCGCGTTGCTTCGGACCTGTGTCGGTTGGCTTTCAGGGCCAAATCTCTTCAAGATGCTGCTCAGCAAGTTCAGAAGCGGCCCATCCCCCTCCTCTTTCCGCAATAAATTGGTGTTGACTTCTGCTTCGCCTTGCATCACCTCCAGGAGGTTGCAGGTCAGCAAATACACCTTGCCCAATTGGCTAAAGGCAGCCTCGTCCAGGCGGCCACTGGACAAACTGGATTCCGTGGTCTCGAAGTAGCGCAACGCCAACGCAGCAAAGACCTGCTCGACCATAGGATCGTCCATGTCCATGGATTGGATAGATCGGTACAGCACACCAAACTGAGCCTTGGTTGCCGCGAAGAGTTGTTCAGGCGTGGGCAGTTCCGCTGAAGCTGTTGGGTCTATCGTCCCGGAGGCCTGGCTGCCCGCAGCACTGGTGGACGCTTGGCGCGCAATGCTGTATTTCTGAACCGCATAATTTCGAACCTGTAAAAACAGTGCGTCCACGCCCTTGGCATCCGACATGTTCAGCTGGATCAGTTTTCTGCCATTGATATACAGAGCGTTCTTGCTGGTCTCCAGATCCGTCAGGCTTTTCATCTGGAACTGATATCCATCGTCTCCCAGGGATTTCACGAGCAGTGCGTTCTCTGTTACAAGAATCCCATCACCGCCACCACCAAACACGGTGTCGTCGATGAGTACAAGCACATCCGCAGCGTCCAGGTCACCCCCATAGCTCTCCAAGGCCCCGCTGAGCTTCTTTAGAGGGACATTCGGTGCCAGATAAATCCGGCCGGACCCTGCAAAGTTGGAAAGGTTTTGCGCCAGGTACTGCCGCAAACCCAATACGGGCGTGGTTGGATTGGGTTTGCTGGCGCTTTGCGGCTGCGCAGGTCGATGGTTGGCCTGATTCCTTTCCTGCTCATATGCTGAACGGGTGCTGGGATTGGACAAAACTTGGTAAGCCGCATTGACCAACTGCATCTGTTTTGTCGCCCACTGGACGGTTGAGGCCTCACTCTGGTTGTAGCGGTCCGGGTGGTACTGGGAACGCCGGGCTTTGAAAGCCAGCTCGATTTCCTCGATCGACGCGTTCGGTCGTATTCCCAGGCTTACATAGTGGTCTGGTGCATTCATAAGCGTGAATAGTTAAAAATATGGGAACGATCTAGGCGAAAGTTCTGGTCACCAGCCCTTGCGATTGAATGGCCTATAAGCCAAGATCTGCGACACCGTGACCGCGTTCTAGGGCTCCCCAGCATCAACACCTTGCTGCTTCATGTCTTTGCAGACACTGGAGTTCGCCCATTTGGTCAGCGTTCTGAGAACACGGGCTGGATCGGTCGAGGACCCCTCGGAGTACAGCTCGTCATTGATCTTTTCATTGATCAGCATGGCGAACATGGCAGGACTCGCATCGATCTTTGCAGCCTGAATGGTCTTCTCGGATGTGATCTCTACCCCCCGAAGCAGGGCACGGTCCTTGAGAACGGCCCCCGCCTTGTAGCAACGGCCCAACTCCACCATTCGATCCTCCGGACTTTGGGAGCACGCCGACAGCAGGATGAACACGGGCAGCCACAGACTGCGCACCATGGGTAAATTAACTTTCATAGAACTTCCTCCCTTACGTTAAAAATTGTTGACTAAGAGTCACATATACAACCAAAAAAATGCACCCAAAGGGTGCCTTTCGGGATAGCCAGATGGTGGAACGGCATGACAGGCCGCATCCGAAGTACGCATCAAGTTGCGGTAGCTGCACCCTCGTCCATGCCAGATATGAAGCGGATGTGACTCTTAGTCCGTAGTCCTAAAGTCCACCATTATTCACTATGCCGAGGTGACACAAAAGACATCGGCACACGCCCCAGCAAAGACATCGACCAAGCCCGTAAAACGGGTGGTAGCTGCAGACCTCCGCCCTGCCGTGAAACCAGTTGCCAAGCCAGCGCTGAGTCCCAGAGACAGGGGATCTGTCGCACCTTCTACGGATAGCGATCGGTTGCTGGCGCTGTTTGCAGCCAACATGCGACAGCTACGCAAGTACCGGCAACTCTCGCAAGAAGATCTGGCAGACCTGTGCGACCTAGACAGAACCTACATTTCTGGCATCGAACGCAAACGTCGAAACCTGGGCATTCGCAACATCCAACGCATTGCCGATGCACTGGATGTAGACCCCAGATTGCTGCTTGATCCGCTGTTGCACCGGGACCCTCAATACCTCAGCTGACGCGTGCTGTGATGAGTTCGTTTTGTTCAGACGACCGTGCTTATTTGCTGAAGTTGCGCCACTTTCCGCTCCAGCTTGCTCGCCAATCGAGGTTTTCCGACAGTTAGGGATGACCGTGGCGTGGGCACCAAGGACACTCCACCGTCGTTAGATGCCCCGGCCCCATCCCCATCGCTCAGCGGGTAGAACTCCTCCACCACCGCAGCGCCCTCCTCCTCAGACTCCTCAAACGCACCATTGGCATAGCCCTGGCGCGCAGCCTCGTCCAAAGCCGCCTGGTCAAAGCCTGCCGCCTTGCGAAGATCGGCTTCCGCTCTGGCAATCGCCATCGCATCCACCAGGGTCATCCCGGTTTTGACCGTCAGATCGACGTAGTAGATCGCGGCCCGGTGCGACTGGGCCGTCGATTTCCCACGCAAACGCAGCTCCAATGGCAGGGTCGAGAGCAAGCCACCCGATACCGCCTGGAAGTATTTGAGGCGTGCCGACAGGGTGCGGATGCTGTTGAATCCCGTAGTGCGGAACACAAAGCTGCCCAGTTCGTCGTCACCGCCAATGCTGCCGATCCCTCCTCCACCGCTGCCACTACCAGCACCACCATCTGCGGTAAATCCCACTTCCCCACTGATTCGGACATGCAAACGCCCGTAGGGCTTGCAATAACCCCCTCGGGCGAGTTCACAGCTATCCGGAGAAGGACAGGTCAATGTCTGAATCCCGTCTGAGGTGGAACGTTTGCAGGTCTCCCCGTTGCCGACACAGACGGGCCTACCGGTCTGCCGGTCAAACAGGCTGTAGTTCGCACGCAGGTTCAGGTCCGGGTCATCGAAGAGCAAACGGACTGGAATGGTGCGCAGCTTGCCGCCGACATTGCCATGGGCTTTGCCGTTGGCATTTGCATGGCGCAAAGCTTCGTCCACAGGATGGTTAACCCAACCGTCCTTGTTTTGTACCTGGCTGGTGACGGTGAATTCATCGTCTTTTTCTGGGAGACGCTTACCGGATTTTTCTACAATCTTGCCGATAGAGATCCGGCCAATGACCGGGGGCGTTAACGCCAAACCTTTGAGCATAGTGGTTCCTTGTTAAGTGGATTGGAGGATTGAAGGATTGGAAGAAAACCGCCCGCCCTACTCCATTTCGCTGAGGGGGTACGGCAGTGGTAGTTGTGGTGGTCAGCCATTCACCAGAAAGCGCCGGGAACCCGGCTTGACCAGGGCATAGCGCTGCAGCAGTTCCGGTTGTTCGGCCACGAGACTGGCCACGTCCAAACCGCTCCCATCCTTGCTGCGCTTCCAGGTCACATCACCGGTTTCAAACACCACCTTGGTCGCATCACCCATGCGCTGCTGGATGCGCTGCTTGAGCTGGGCTTCCTGTTCCAAGTGGTTGGAGAGCTGTTGGCGCACGGCCAGCAGGTCCGAGAACGCTGCCGACATCACCAGATCGGTAGACAAATCCAAGGTCTGGCCGCAGTCCTGCGGATACAGGCACCGCAAGGCCACATCGGCAGAATCCGAGCCATCGGCCGGTGGGGCAATATCCCGCTCCACATAGCCCCAGAACTCGCGCTCCAGCTGGATCAAACGGGCAATCATCTCGTCGTCGCGGACGATCCGATGGACTTGCAGTTCCTGGCCACAGATCAGCACGGCCACGTCGGCAGCCTGTTTACCGGTCACGGCCAACTGGTGCATCACCTGGAGTTGGATGTATTCCGGTACGCCCTCCTTCCACAGCCGAGCACCATTCATGCCTGCGGTTTTGCATTCCAGGATCTGCACGTCGGGCGCACCCACCACTTCGCGGTCGAGGTTGGCCAGCATCCAGGGCTCCTTCGGATGCTGCAAGACCGCATTGATGCGCCGGACCTTGTGGCCGGTGCGCTTGGTGTAGTGCGCCGCCACAATCGGTTCCAGCAAGGTACCCCAGTACATGGGACTGGTCTCGTCGTTGGGATCGGTCTTGGGCAGGTTGCCATCCCGGCCGGTTTTCTCCATCCAGAGTTCCAGTTGGGACTTGTAAGGGTTGTGCTGGTCTAATTCCCCCGGACACCTCGATAGGTGGAATCCACCTGGACGAGAAATATGACCAAGAAGCAAAGACGGACATTCAACGCGGAGTTCAAGCTGCAAGTCGTGCAGATGATTCGCGAGCAGGGCTTGAGCGTGACTGAGGTTTGCCGCGACCTAAAGCTCGGCGAGACGGCCGTAAGGCGCTGGCTGGCGCAAGCCGATGAAGAGGCTGCAGGCCGACCCGGTATCGGCAAACCGCTCACCGCCGAGCAGCAACGCATCCGCCAGTTGGAGGCCGAGAACAAGCAACTGCGCGGCGACGTAGATATCCTAAAAAAAGCATCGGCCTTCTTTGCCCGCGAGCTTCGATGAGCTACCAGTTCGTCGAGCAGTTGCACAAGAAGGCCGTCACCGTTGAGCGGCTATGCCGGGTGCTGGGCGTCAGCCGTTCAGGCTACTACGGTGCCCGTCAGCGCACCAAGCTCGCGCCCAAGGCCTGCTTGCTCAGCACGCAATTGAAGGCCGAGTTTGCCGCCAGCGGCCGCGTCTATGGCAGCCGTCGCCTTGGCGCGGTGCTGCGTGCTCAGGGGCTGCACATCGGGCGTTACCGCGTACGGCGTTTGATGCGCGAGAACAGGCTGCGGGCCCTGTGGCGGCGCAAGTTCGTCCACACCACCGACAGCGGTCATGCGCTGCCGGTCTCAGACAACCTGCTGGCACGGCGCTTCAATCCGAACCTCCCTAATCAGGCCTGGGTGAGCGACATCACCTACATCCGCACGCGCAGCGGCTGGCTGTACCTGGCGGTGGTGCTGGACCTGTACGCGCGCAAAGTCGTGGGCTGGGCGATGGCGCCGACCATGCATGCCGAGTTGGTGTGCGCGGCGCTGCAGTTGGCCATCGCGCAGCGCCGCCCCGCGCCAGGGCTGATTATTCATTCCGACCGTGGAAGCCAATACGCCAGCGCGTTGCACCAGGCATTGCTGGTGCGCCACGGCTTGGTCGGCAGCATGAGCCGCAAGGGCAACTGTTGGGACAACGCGGTCATGGAGCGCTTCTTCCTGAGCCTCAAGACGGAGCGGGCTTGGCAGCGCGATTACGCCAACCACGCTGAGGCCATGACCGACATCGCCGACTACATCGTTGGCTTCTACAACAGCGTACGGCTGCACTCCAAACTGGGCAACTTGCCACCCAATGCTTTCGAGCAGCAATCGGCAATCAAACAACCTATCGCGGTGTCCGAAAAAACTTGACCAGCACAGGTTGAGGCCTACCGCGGATCCAGCATCCGAGCTACCGATACCGCCCTTACGCACGGTCAGCCACTGGTCACGGCTGAGGTCCTGGGTCTTGACCAGTTTGAGCGCGGGCTTCTGGCGCACGGGTTTGTCAGAGGTAAGAGGGTTAGCCATAGAGATGCCTTCCTGTCGTTAAATTGGCATGGGTAGAAACAGAAAACCCCAGCCCCTGCGAGAGGGACCGGGGTCGGTGGTGGGTGGATGGTGGTCGCTGGTGCGCACTAGACCCGACGGGCCATCTACAAAGGTCGCCCATCTAGGCAGCCAGTTGGATCGCATAGTCGAGTGCCCGCTGTTTCAGGCTGGCCCCTTGACCGAACCAGGCACTATCGAGGCGGTATTCTTGGCTACGGGCCCGTTTCTCGTGGTCCACATATTCAGTGACCGCGTTCAGCAGGCCCCAAGCGGTGCCCTTGGCCGAGGCCAGTTCCGCACCTTTGCCCTGCCCTTCGTACAAAGCCTGGACCTTTTTGAGTGCCCGCTCGTTCACTAGGCCCTGCGCCGGATCGACTTGGTTGTCGATCTGGCACAGGACTTTGAGAAAGTAGTTCAGGGACTCGTGGCTCTTGACTTTGCATTCGGAGAGGGTTTTCATGCGGTACATGAAGCTGTCCCATTGGGAGACGGCAATGCCGAGTTGCTTCTTGACGGCTTGGGCATCAAAGCTGGTGCTGTGGGGCACCTTGATGGCATTGGTGGCCCCTTGCAGGGCGATAGCCAGGGTGTTGTTGCAGACCACCCGGATGGTGGTCGGTGTAGCCGTGGTCGCCAGGGTGCCGTCGCAAGAGGTGGCCAGCAGGATGTAGCCTTTGACCAGGTCGCCCCCTTTGAGCGTGGATTCCTTGCCGGTCTTGGCCAAGGCCCAGAACTTCTTGCCTTCTTTGAGAACACCGGCAGTTTCCAGCTCGAAGCCAGAGACTTCGGACAGGTCCCGGTAGAACTCCAGCACCGCTTTGGGTTGCACGACCTGGTAGCGGCTGCTGACCACCGATAAAGCGGCCTTGGTATCGCTGCGGTACAGCACCTTTTGGTCTTCGAACGACATGATAGAGCCCAACGAGCCGATTTGCTCGGTCAGGTAACGCACCGGGGTTTCGCAGATGGTCCAGTCCATGCCGGCTTGTTGCGCCCAGACTTCAATGGGTTGTTTGGCGGGCAAAGGGTTGCCCAGTTGGTGCCAGGGGGTATCGCCGACATAGGCTATTGAGTTGATCAGGTGTGCCATGGTGGTTTCTTTCAGATAGGTAGGGACGTGACAAAGCCGCTGCAGGTATGCAGCCAAAGCAAAAATCTACGTCTGGGGGTTGGGGGAACTAAGAGGAAGCTAGGGAGAAACTACGGGAGGGGTGCCGACGGTGTGGTTATGTCGGTGGAGTTGTATGCGCAAGGCATAACGAAATACAAGAAGCTATTAGCTAAACTGGATACCGTACTTCGATATTGAACTGAAAGGTAAGACCTAGGGTCGAGTTCTACATTCTTAAATTGACTGCGGGCTAAAACGGTATCCACAACTGAGGCAGCGGCAGTTATCTAGGATATTGCTGTCCACCACCTCGCCCAGCTTGGCCCCCATAGTACAACCGGCTACGCCACCCAATAGGCCGCCCAGCACGGCGCAGGCAATCACACCGAGAACAGAATCGCCAGGATCGAGAACCGTTCCGGCAATCAGGCCGACTTCTGCACCGCTGAGGGCACCGGCCATGCCACTGGCCGCACCGGCCACCGTGCCGATAGTGCCACCCACTTTCTTGGCGTAGTCCTGGGTGTCGATGCTTTTTGAATGGCATTTGGGACATTGGATCGTCATCAGGTTAATCTCCTTTTGTCGGGTTGAGGGAAACAGGGTTCTTGGTTAAGTCGAAGCCGTTGGATGAACGGGCGGCATAGATCCCCGTACCTTTTGGATGTAGAGGACAAGACACGCAAGGGACAAAGCCCCGACCACAAATGCGATGGCAAATGCGGCGAGGCTTTCTAGGGGGGAATTGTTCGAGTACATATAACCTCTTTCTAGTTGGCGGCGAACCGACTGGAACCCGGTTGTAAACACGGATAGAAGCTGGATCACCGATATAGCTGTGCCAGATGACTTGGTGGGGTCGGAAAGCGTGGGGCTCTGTCGCTTAGAGCGCTCGCACCAGCAAGAAAACTCCTACGATTTCTATACGTTGGTTTGTGCGTCACTTCTATCACCATGCCACTTTGGTGATATGTGACTCAGAATTTCTAGGACGGTCGGGTGGATCACGCAGGTATGGTAACGATTTGCAGTTGAAGCAGTCGTTGATCAGCATCCACTTCGTTTAAAATCGTATTTTAATGAGCAGCAACCGCGAGTTGCTGACGATATTTTCGAATTTTCACCACTCCAGATTAGGGACTAAATTAAACGTCGGAATTAATCCTCCACTTATCAATGCGTCGGTCTGCGTGCAAAGAATATTCCGAGGCAGCCTCATCCTCGCTTAATATTAACGATTAGCCAACAGAAAGTCGTCGGTGTCGTAAAGCTGAAGTTTATGAATTCAGTTTTATGAGGTGGTGAAGTGAGTCTCGATCTTCTGGATCAGGCGCTGAACGATTTGCCCCTGATTACCGCTATCAAGCAAAAAATCGACCAGCTCATTGCGCAGGGCCATTCCGGCCGTGCTAGCACCGGCGACCCCCGACCATGGGCCATACAGGTGATCCGAACGACCTCCAGTACTAAACCCGACGCTCTCGAAAATCTGCTGTAGTTGTTCCTGACCGGGTGAGCCAGATGGCATACTGCCGCGGCCCAATGCAGAGAGACGGATGTACTTGCGCGCCTGAAGTGCGCTACTAGGCCCAATATGAGAGGGGAAGAAGGCCCGAAGCGCGCGTCGCAAACAAGCCTCGCCTCGGCTGACCAATGGGGCCTTGTCCTTATAGGTGATACCGCTCAGGGGTACTTCGTTCGCCGCCCAATCACCGCTGATGAGGCTCCCTGGATCGGCTTCGATATAGCAGTTCTGGAACACCGCAATAGGTACATACTCACTCTGACTGAATGCAGGCTCGAATTGACGGATGACGTTGTCGATTCCTAGAAATGAGCAGTTACGGAACTGCAATGCTGGTTTGAAATTCGACCGGATATTGGTGATGACTACGCCATTAAGTGTGCAGGCTTCAAAGGTGATCGGCCCTTCACAATCGGCGAGCTCAAACTTGGAGAGTTCGCAATTCGTGAATACTACGCCTTTCATGGCGACACCATTTAAATGGGCGTTGTCGATGGACGAATTAATAAACAGTGACCCATCAAGCAAGAAATCACTTCCACTGAGTTCATCGCCGATCATGAATCCGATAAACTCCTCGTCCGTGATCTCCGCCAATGGCAATGGATTTTGCACAGAAGCACCAAAGCACTCGTCGCCTACTGCGGCACGCAGTGCCCATTGATTAGCGCTTGCAGCTTCAACGTTATCGGCTACGGCGGCAGTCAACGCATCGCGCAACTCAAGGCTCACTGAACCACCCTCCACCATTGACGGCAGGAGCAATTCGAACGTGTACTTCGCACGTGAGGCGGATGCGGCGAGCTTAAGTATCTCCGCACGATTAAGTTTCCCAACAGGCGGGTTACTCTTGAAGATTTGCGCCAACAACGAACATCGGATCCAGTCGCTCAAAAACTGAGGACGGTATCCACCGGCTGCCTCCGTCGCGTAAAGCAGAGCGTGCTTAGCGTTTTGTCGAACGATGGCTACATTGACCTCGGGCGCATTCACAGGGTCTACGCCGAAGGCACCAGGGATCAGCTCATACGGGGTTGGAATGCTCGCCAAAGTCGGAGCCGACGCGATAGCTGCCAAGCCTTGTAGAACAAGCATTTGTCCTTCTACTGTGTACTTGGTTTTGGCAACAACATCGATCTTCGTGCACTCACGCATACATGCATAGAGTGCTGCAATAAGGCAAACATCCCCGACGGGCGGTACATGAAGCTTACCTTCAAGACTCCGCAATGTCGCGCGGTTGCCTGTTCTACGTTCTATCGCAATTGCAGCTAAGCCCTGTACGAAAAAAAGAGATGGCTCCTGTGCAAGCTCAGGGAGCACTTCGATAATCCACTTAACGATATCATCACGTTCACGCTTGACTTGGTTATCTACCAAACGCTCACCTACGAGATTTACATATTCCGCGGGGACCTTCACAGGCTCGGCACGTTGTTTTACAACTCCGTCAACCACAGTTCCGACATATGTGCGAAAGCCATCGGCCTCTAAATCCGGTAACTCAACGCTGAAGATACTCCACTCCTTAGCGTTCAAGTGACGAGCCTCTGTCTTGCGTCCTGATAGAACTACTGCAGATTTACTAGAGTGCAACCGCACCGTCATTATCGCCAAGAGATCACGGATTAGGCTCTTGTCATAGCGGCCGGAAACTTCATCAATGCCGTCAAGAAAGAGCGTGACAAGGCCAGACTTCACCGCATAAATCAGCCGCTCTGAGCCCTCACCGACGATACCAATAAGCTGGGTAATGCTCTCCCAGGCCACGCCAGATTCGAGCGGAAGCTTACGGAGCGGAATGTAAATCGGGAGCTTGCCCTGCCATTGCTCTCGCATCTTCTGGGCTTGTGACGCGAGGAGAATCGTTTTACCCCTACCAGCTTCGGCCTCAATGAAGACTAGACCGCCACCCATTTTCGAGGGATCATCAATTAGTTTTGCAAGTTTCTCAGCAGCGCTAGCATGACACTCGTCTTCAGCGCCCATCAGTTGCATATCAATAGGCTCCGCCCCCAAGAGCGTGAGAGGTGATAAGGCTTCGTCGATCAAGGCCTGTTGCGACCTGTCGAACGTGGCGGGCAGATCAAGAAGTTTGCGGAGCGCGAAAGCTTTCGTGACCGCTGACTTGCCGAGCTGCAACGACACCTGCTCCAAATCACCGGTGCCCTTGTTTGTTCGAGAGTTATTGGCGGGTTCCCAGTGAATCAACACATAGTGAACTGCGAAAACATTGGGTGGAAGTGTCGCGTCAAGAATGTCTGCCGCAGCCCTAAGCTCATCCGGTGACCTAACTTGTAGGCGATTTACGAATACCCATAGTTCACTTTGATGCGTGAACGCTTGAGAGTCCGGTACAAACTGGAGCAACTGTTGCCCCAAGGCTAATGCCAATACAGCCGCAGTATCAAATTCGTTCTTTTCCATATACCGTCCCATGATTCTTATTGTTACAGCCTAGCACGTGATTCCATGCCGATGGATGGATATCAAGTTTCTGCGCACGATGTACAGGAAATTTGTCCTGGTCACCTCTACGTGCATCAATGCGGTCGACACAAATACTGCACGTATTTTTAAACTTGATGCCGTCAAGCAGTCACGCGGGCCTAGACACCAGGGTCTGGCGATAGTCCCTGTGCGTCAAAACTTGGTGTACAACCCGCGTTCAGTCTGAGGTTTCCCTTCCGTAGTTTGAAGCAAACGGTGGCTATTGACCAAGGCTGTATGCAAACGCAGACATACATGCTTTTAAAGAAAATGCCTCATCAACATTTCTGACGAGAAATGCAACTCGAGCCGAGTGACTGACTCTCTAGGCATGCCACTGGCAGACCAACGGTTTTCGTAGCTAAAGTTGGCTTTATTCAAAGACGGCATTTAACCGCATCCATCATTGGTAGAAACAATGGTAGGAACAAAGAAAAAGCGCCTAAAAAGGCGCTTTTTTACTGGATACTTGGAGGAAGAGGTGGGATTCGAACCCACGGTACCTTGCGGTACGCCTGATTTCGAGTCAGGTACATTCGGCCACTCTGCCACTCTTCCAATTGCGGTTAGGCAACGCCCGCTATTCTAGCAGGCCAAAACGCGGCTTTTACGCCAGCGTCTCCAAACCGCGCAAATAAGGGCGCAGCACGGTCGGTACGGTGACCGAGCCGTCGGCGTTCTGGTAGTTTTCCAGCACCGCCACCAGCGCCCGGCCCACGGCTAGGCCGGAGCCGTTCAGGGTGTGCAAAAACTCGCTCTTGCCCTGGGCATTCTTGAAGCGGGCCTGCAGGCGGCGGGCCTGGAAAGCTTCGCAGTTGGAGACCGAGCTGATTTCGCGGTAGGTGTTCTGGCCGGGCAGCCAAACTTCCAGGTCGTAGGTCTTGGCCGCGCCAAAGCCCATGTCGCCGGTGCACAGTGCCATCACGCGGTACGGCAGGCCCAGCTTTTGCAGCACGGCTTCGGCGTGACCGGTCATCTGCTCCAGCGTCTCGTAGCTCTGGTCGGGGTGGACGATTTGCACCATCTCCACCTTGTCGAACTGGTGCTGGCGGATCAGGCCGCGGGTATCGCGCCCGGCGCTGCCGGCTTCGGAGCGGAAGCACGGGGTGTGGGCGGTGAGCTTCATGGGCAGATCCGCCTCGGCCACGATGGTGTCGCGCACAAAGTTGGTCAGCGGCACCTCGCTGGTGGGAATGAGGTAGAGCGCGCTGTGGTCGGGCATCTCCTCGCCGTCCTGGCCGCCCTTTTTGGCGGCGAACAGGTCGCCTTCAAACTTAGGCAGTTGGCCGGTGCCGCGCATGGAATCGGCGTTGACGATGTAGGGCACGTAGCATTCGGTGTAGCCGTGCTCTTCGGTCTGCACGTCCAGCATGAACTGGGCGAGTGCGCGGTGCAGCTTGGCGATGGGGCCTTGCATCACGGTGAAGCGCGAGCCGGTGAGCTTCACGCCCATTTCAAAGTCCAAACCCAGCGGCGCGCCCAGATCCACGTGGTCTTTAGCTGCGAATTCCATAGTGCCGGGTGCACGCTCGGCCGGGTTCCAGGTGCGCACCACCACATTGGCGTGCTCGTCTTCGCCCACGGGCACGCTGGCGTGCGGCAGGTTGGGCACGGCCAGCAGCAGGGTTTGCAGCTCGGACTGGATTTGCTCCAGGCGCACGGCGGAGGCCTCCAGCACGTCCTTGATGGAGGCCACCTGGGCCATCAGGTCGTCCACGCCCTCGCCTTTGGCCTTGCGCTGGCCGATCTGCTTGCTGGCGCTGTTGCGCTGGGCTTGCAGGTCTTCGGTGCGGGTCTGGATGGTTTTGCGTTCCGATTCCAGGGCTTTGAACGCTTCGACGTTCAGGAACTGCTGGGGGTTTTTGCGCGTTTGCAGGCGGGCGACCACGGCATCGGGGTCTTTGCGGAGAGTAAGGATGTCAAGCATATTCGTATTCTAAATTCAGGCGAAATTGGGCACACCCCCAGGCTCCAGTGCTGCGCACTTTCCGCCAACCCCCTTGCAGGGGGCAACACCTGCAGCCTGGCAAAGCCAGTTCTGCGGTGTTTTTGGGTCGCGTACGTTCTGACCGAAAGTTGGGTGGGTGTGGTTATCTTCAAGCCAAAGTGGAAGGATCGACGTTGCCGCCGCACAAAATCAACGCGACTTTCTCATCGGCACGGGGCCGGTACGCGCCGGTTTGCAGAGCCGCCAGCCCCAGGGCCGCGCCGGGCTCCACTGCCAGGCGCAGCTCTTTCCACAGCCAGCGTTGGGCCGCAAGAATAGCCTCGTCGCTCAGCAGCAGGGCATCTTGCACGTGGCGCTGGGTGACTTCCCAGCCGAGTTGGCCGATGCGCTTGGCCCCCAGCGAGTCGGCAGCGATGCCGCCCACGGCCACATCCACCGGTTCCCCGGCCTGGCGGGCGCTGTGCAGGGTGGGCGCGCGTTCGGGCTCCAGCGCGACCACGCGGCTACGCTGTTCGAACCAGGCGGCAATACCGCCGATCAAGCCGCCACCGCCCACGCTGACCAGCACGCTGTCGGGCACGCCGCCCTGGGCTTCGATCTCGGCGGCCAACGTGCCCGCACCGGCCAGCACTTCGGGCTGGTCGTAGGCGTGGGTCAGCAGCGCGCCGGTGGCCTGCTGGCGGGCCATGCAGGCCTCAAAAGCCTGGGCGTAGGCCGCGCCAGTGACCACCACCTCGGCACCCAGGTCGCGCAGACGGGCGCGCTTGGCCTCGGGCGAGCTGGTGGGCACAAACACTTCGCAGCGCACGCCCAGGGCCTGGGCGGCAGCGGCGGTGGCGATGCCGGCGTTGCCGCCCGAGGCGATGACCACACCCGCGGCGGGAATGGGGTTGGCCAGCAGGCGGTTGAGCATGCCGCGGGCCTTGAAGCTGCCGCCGACCTGCAGGTGCTCCAGCTTGAGCCAGACTTCGGCGCAGTCCACACCCAGCGCTGCGCCGGAAAGCTTCCACAACGGGGTTGTACGTAAAAAGTGCCCTCCGTGCTTATTGAATAAGCGTGAGCAGCTATCAATATCAGAGCGATCCATTTTCAATAATCTCCGCCACTGCCGTAGCCGCTGGCCAGGCTTTCAAACTTGGTGATGTTGCGCAGGAAGGCCAGCTTCACCGTACCGGTGGGGCCGTTCCGTTGCTTGGCGATGATGATCTCGGCCACGCCGGGTTCCTTGCACGCGTCCTTGGTGTAGTACTCATCGCGGTAGATGAACATGATGATGTCGGCATCCTGCTCGATGGCGCCGGACTCGCGCAAATCGCTCATCATGGGGCGTTTGTCGGGGCGCTGCTCCACGCTGCGGTTGAGCTGCGACAGGGCAATCACCGGGCATTGCAGCTCGCGGGCCAGCATCTTCAGGCCCCGGGAGATTTCACCCAGCTCGGTGGCGCGGTTGTCGCCACTGCCGCCGCTGCCGGAGCCGCTCATCAGCTGCAGGTAATCGACCACGATCAGGCCCAGCTTGCCGCACTGGCGCGCCAGGCGGCGGGCATTGGCGCGCAGCTCGCTGGGGGTGAGGCCGGGGCTTTCGTCGATGTGCAGCGACACGGTGCGCAGCTTTTCCACCGCCTCGGCCAGGCGCGGCCATTCGTCGTCGGTGAGGTTGCCGGTGCGCAGATGGCCCTGGTCGATGCGGCCAATCGAGCCCACGATACGGATGGCCAGTTGTGATGCGCCCATTTCCATGGAGAACACGGCCACCGGCAGGCCCTCCTTCAGGGCCACGTGCTCGGCGATGTTGATGGCGAAAGCGGTCTTGCCCATGGACGGGCGGGCGGCCAGCACGATCATGTCGCCGGGCTGCAGGCCGGAGGTCATGCGGTCCAGGTCGTAGAAACCGGTGGGCACGCCGGTCACGTCGTTCTGGTTGTCGGCCATCTCCTGGACGCGGTCCAGCAGATCGACCACCAGGGTTTCCATGGCCTGGAAGCCCTGCTTGTTGCGTGCGCCCTCTTCGCCGATGTTGAAGATCTTCTGCTCGGCCTCGTCGAGGATCTTGTCGACCGGGCGGCCCTGGGTGTTGAAGGCGTTGGTGGCGATCTCGTCGCTGGCGGTGACCAGCTTGCGCAGAATGCCGCGCTCGCGCACGATTTCGGCGTAGCGGCGGATGTTGCTGGCGCTGGGCACGTACTGGGCCAGCGAGTTCAGGTAGGCCAGGCCGCCCACTTCTTCCGACTTGCCAATGCTTTGCAGCCGCTCGAACACCGTGATCACGTCGGCCGGTTTGCTGGCGTTGACCAGCTCGCGCACGGCGGCAAAGATCAGCCGGTGCTCGTAGCGGTAGAAGTCATCGTCCTTGAGCAGGTCACCCACGCGGTCCCAGGCGTTGTTGTCCAGCAGCAGGCCGCCCAGCACGCTGGATTCGGCCTCAATGGAGTGCGGCGGGATGCGCAGCTGCGCAATTTGGCGGTCCTGGCCATAGGAATCGTCCAGAGCGGGGAAAACGGCAGACATGGGGAGTGGGTTCCTAGGGTGAGGCTGGATGCTACGCGGCGGGCCCGGCAACGTCGAGGCACAAGTCTGGGGGCAAAGCGTGGATAAGCCTGGGGACAACCCTGTATAACCCACGGCCCAATGTAAAAGGCCGCCAGGATTTGCACCCTGGCGGCCTCTTGCGGAGAAACGCTAACTTTCATGGACTCGGGTGCAGAGCACCCCGAGCCATGAAAGTTGTTCCACGTTACTTAAGCGGTTTCGCCGTACACAGCTACGGTAATTTCCACAACCACGTCGGTGTGCAAAGCCACGGCAACGGTGTTGTCGCCGGTGGTCTTGATCATGCCGTTGGGCAGGCGGATCTGGGCTTTGGAGACTTTGTAACCTTGCTTGCTCAGTTCTTCTGCGATGTCGGCATTGGTCACGGAGCCAAACAGGCGGCCGTCCACACCGGCTTTTTGCGTCAGCTTGATGGTCGAGCCAGCGAGCTTTTCGCCCATGACTTGCGACGCGCCCAGCTTGGCAGCAGCGGCTTTTTCGAGTTCGACGCGCTTGGCTTCGAATTCTTGCTTGGCCTTTTCGGTAGCGCGACGGGCACGACCGGTGGGGATCAAGAAGTTACGGGCGTAGCCGTCTTTGACCTTGACGATGTCGCCGAGGTTGCCAAGGTTCAAAACCTTGTCGAGCAGGATGATTTGCATGTTCGTACTTCCTTAGATGCGGTGCTGGTCGCTGTACGGCAGCATGGCGAGGAAACGCGCACGCTTGATAGCGGTGTTGAGCTGGCGCTGGAAAATCGCGCGCGTGCCGGTCAGGCGTGCGGGGATGATCTTGCCGTTTTCAGCGATGAAATCGCGCAGCGTGTCGATGTCTTTGTAGTCGATCTGTTCCACACCGGTCACGGTGAAGCGGCAAAAGCGCTTGCGCTTGAACAGCAGGGACTGGGTGTTGCGCTTGGGGCGCTTGTCTTTGTTATTGAAACGTTTTGGTCCGGCCATGATGGACTCCTGATTTAATCTGTTTGAAAATCTTGAATATGAAGTACGGGGTTCTTGCCCAGTCGGGGGGAGGCTAAAAAACCGGTGAATTGCCAGACGCTGCCCAAGGGCTGCTGCTGGATTCGCTCGGCGATTGCGCCAAAGGCGATGGCCTTTACGGCTGCTTTGATTTGCCTAACAACGCCTGCTTGTTCCAGACTGGACTCGTGTTCGAGCACCATATCCAGGGCGGGCAGTCCGGCGGGCGTGTAGCGCAGGTTTTTAACTTCTGCAAGACAGGCCGTCAAAACAACGTGGTTCACTCCGTGTGGGAACTCCGTTCAGCAAGCACCACGTTAGTGGGCTGCGTACTCGGCTTGCTGGGTCTTGCGCGCTTCTTCGCGCTCGACGGTCTTCATCATCGACGAAGGGCCGGTTTCAGCCTTCTTCATCACCACGGTCAGGTGGCGCAGCACGGCATCGTTGAACTTGAACGCGTGTTCCAGTTCAGCCATGATGGCTTGGTCTGCTTCGATGTTGACGCACAGGTAGTGGGCCTTGGCCAGCTTGTTGATCAGGTACACCAGTTGACGGCGGCCCCAGTCTTCCACGCGATGGATCTTGCCGCCACCGGCAACGATCATGCCTTTGTAGCGCTCCAGCATGGCTGGAACCTGTTCGCTCTGATCCGGGTGGATCATCAAAATGATTTCGTAATGACGCATATTTCTCCTTAAGGATGTGAAGCCACCCACTGCGTCTGTAGTGGTGTAGCAAGGGCAAAGCCAATGATTATAGCCCGGGTTCGGGGACCAGCACAGGCTCGGGCTGCAAAAGACTCATAAGCCACACCACCAGCGCGCCCGCAGGCAGGCCAAATACCCCGGCGGAGATCGGCTGTATGCCCCACCACAGCCCCGACCCGCCCCAGCCCAGCCAACCACGCACCACGGGCACATTGGCCAGCATGTACCACAGCGTTACGCCCAGGCCGGTGAGCATGCCCGCCACGGCGGCGCGGCGCGTGGTGCGCTGCCAGAACAGGCCCGCCACCATGGCCGGGAAAAACGCCGCCGCCGCCAGCGAGAACGAGGCCGACACCAGCGCCAGAATGTCCGCAGGCTTTTGCGCCGCCACATAGGCCGCCGCCAGAGCCAGCAGCAACAACGCAAATTTGGACAGCAGCACCCGCACCATGGGGTCGTATTTATCCCGCGCACCGCGGAAATACAGGTCATGGGCCAGCGCGTTGCCCATGGTCAGCAGCAGGCCATCGGCGGTGGACAGGGCCGCCGCCAGGCCGCCCGCCGCCACCAGCCCCGACACCACGTAGGGCAAGCCGCCCAGCTCGGGCGTGGCCAGCATCACCAGGTCGGCACCCAGGCGCAGCTCGGCAAACTGGAGGATGTGGTCGCCATTCACATCGGTGACTTGCAGCAGCGCCGGATCGACCTGCGCCCACTGCGCAATCCAGGTAGGCAAAGTGTCAAAGCTTTGGCCGACCAACTGGCTCATCACCTCAAACTTCACCAGCACCGCCAGCGCGGGCGCAGCCAGGTACAGCAGGGCGATAAAAAACAGCGACCAGGCCACCGAACTACGGGCCTCGGCGACCGAGGGCGTGGTGTAGTAGCGCGTCAGCAGGTGCGGCAACGCGGCGGTGCCGGTCATCAGACAAAAAATCAGGGCCAGAAAGTTCAACCGCGAGCTGTTGAAACTCTCGCGCTCGGCGGCGGCGCCCTCCGGGTTGCCGTTAAAAACCTGGGCGTGGGGCGACATACCCGCCAGCGGCTGGGCGCGCTCCAGGTTGTCTTGCCGGGCGTGGCTCCAGAGCTCGCGGGCGGTGGCCTCGTCTTTGGGCAAAGCCGCCAGCTCGCGCCCAGCCTTGCGTACCACCGACGGGTCTGCCCGTTCGGCTTGGAGCTGGCGCAGCCGGGCCTGCGCAGCGGCACGCTCCCGCACCAGGGTGCGGGGCACGTCCTCCAGCATGCGGCCATAGTGGGCGGCGCGCTGGGCGTAGATGGCCTGTACTTCGCGCTCAGACGGCGACTCGCTGAGCTGCTTTTCCAGCACCGCAATTTTCGGCAGCTGTTGGCCGTATTCCAGCGGGGCCAGCGGGTTGCCCAATTGCTTGTAGGCCAGCCATGACACCGGAATCAAAAACGCCAGAATCAAAATCACGTACTGCGCCACCTGGGTCCAGGTCACCGCCCGCATGCCGCCCAGAAACGAGCACACCAGCACCCCGCCCAGCCCCAGCAAGATGCCGATCTCGAACTGCACCCCGGTCAGGCGCGAGGTGATCAGCCCCACGGCGTAAATCTGCGCCACCACATAGGTAAACGAGCACAGCACCGCCGCCCCGGCGGCAATCCAGCGCGGCCAGCGCCCGCCATAGCGCACGCCAAAAAAGTCGGGCACGGTGTAGAGCTGCATGCGGCGCAGGCGCGGCGCAATCAGCAGGCCCACCAGGCAAAAGCCGCCGGTCCAGCCCATGATGTAGGCTAGGCCGCCGGGCTGGCCGTTGGAGCCGGAAAACCCGTTCAGGTACAAGCCCCCGGCCAGGCTGATGAAGGAGGCCGCGCTCATCCAGTCGGCCGCCGTGGCCATGCCGTTGTAGATGGGCGGAATGCGCCGCCCGGCCACGTAGTATTCGGCCGGGTCGGAAGTACGGCAGTAGATGCCGATGCTGGCGTACAGCGCAAAGGTGGCAAACAAAAAGATGCCGCCGATCCAGTAGCGCGACATGCCCCGGCTTTCGGCCCAGGCCATCAGCCCCAGAAACGCCAGCAGGCAGACCACGTACAGCCCGAAGTTACGGTGCAGGCGGCGGCGCGACGGCAGCACCTGGCCGGGCTCGGCATCGGCACCGTCATGGCGGCGGCGCCAAGCGTACACCGCCACGATCAGCAGGTAGCACAGCACCACGCCCTGGGCGCAAAACCAGTAATTCAGCGGCCAGCCCGCCACCACCCAGGTCAGGTCGCGCGCAAAAAACACCACGCCAAACGACAGCAGCGCCCACAGCAGCAGCAAAGCCATGCGCAGGCGGGTGAAGGTGGGCGTGGTGACGGAAGGAGGGGCAAACACAATCGGTGAGTCGTAAAAAAAGAAAACCCCGGATACCGAAGCATCCAGGGTTTTCCATCCTAGCCCAGTTGGGCCCAGGGGCGCATCCGCAACTGCCCTAGCCTGCCAGTTGTTTCCAGGTGGCGACCACGCTATCGGGGTTCAGCGAAATCGACTCGATGCCCTGGTCGGCCAGCCACTGGGCGAAGTCGGGGTGGTCGCTGGGGCCCTGGCCGCAGATGCCCACGTACTTGCCCTGGGCCTTGCAGGCGGCGATGGCACGGCTCAGCATGGCCTTGACGGCGGGGTCGCGCTCGTCGAAGTCGGCGGCCAGCAGCTCCAGGCCGGAATCGCGGTCCAGGCCCAGGGTAAGCTGGGTCAGGTCGTTGGAGCCGATGGAGAAGCCGTCAAAGAACTGCAGGAACTCATCGGCCAGGATGGCGTTGCTGGGCACTTCGCACATCATGATGATCTTCAGGCCGTCCTGGCCGCGCTGCAGGCCGTGCTGGGCCAGCAGCTGGGTGACCTTTTCGGCCTGGCCCAGGGTGCGCACAAACGGCACCATCACCTGCACATTGGTCAGGCCCATGTCCAGGCGCACCCGGCGCAGGGCCGCGCATTCCATGGCAAAGGCTTCGCCAAAGTCGGCGCTGATGTAGCGCGCCGCACCGCGGAAACCCAGCATGGGGTTTTCTTCTTCGGGCTCGTAGCGGCTGCCGCCGATCAGCTTGCGGTACTCGTTGGACTTGAAGTCCGACAGGCGCACGATGACGGGCTTGGGCCAGAACGCGGCGGCAATGGTGGCCACGCCTTCGGTGACCTTGTCCACATAGAACGCACGCGGCGAAGCATGGCCGCGGGCCACCGATTCGACCGCCTTTTTCAGGTCGTTGTCGATGTTCGGATAGTCCAGGATGGCCTTGGGGTGCACGCCGATGTTGTTGTTGATGATGAACTCCAGCCGGGCCAGGCCCACGCCCTGGTTGGGCAACTGGCAGAAGTCAAACGCCAGTTGAGGGTTACCCACGTTCATCATGATCTTGGTCTTGATCTCGGGCATGGTGCCGCGCGACACCTCGGTCACCTCAGTCTCCAGCAGGCCGTCGTAGATGAAGCCGGTGTCGCCTTCGGAGCAGCTCACCGTCACCAGGGTGCCGGTCTTGAGCTTCTCGGTCGCGTCGCCGCAGCCCACCACGGCAGGAATGCCGAGTTCGCGGGCGATGATGGCGGCGTGGCAGGTGCGGCCACCGCGGTTGGTGACGATGGCGCTGGCGCGCTTCATCACCGGTTCCCAGTTGGGGTCGGTCATGTCGGTGACCAGCACGTCGCCGGGCTGCACTTCGTCCATCTGGCTGATGTTGTGCACAAAGCGCACGGGGCCGGTGCCAATCTTCTGGCCAATGGCGCGGCCTTCGGCCAGCACATTGCTTTTGCCCTTGAGCTTGTAGCGCAGCTCGGCCTTGCCCTGCTGCTGGCTCTTCACGGTTTCGGGGCGGGCCTGCAGGATGTAGAGCAGGCCGTCGGTGCCGTCCTTGCCCCATTCGATGTCCATGGGGCGGCCATAGTGCTCTTCGATGACCAGGGCGTACTGGGCCAGTTGCTCCACGTCGGCATCGGTCAGCGAGTAGCGGTTGCGCTGCTCGGTGGGCACGTCGGTGGTTTTGACGAGCTGGCCGGTGGCGGCTTTCTCGGCCGGGGTGGTGAACTCCATCTGCACCATCTTGCTGCCCAGATTGCGGCGGATGACGGCTTTTTTACCCGCCTTGAGCATGGGCTTGTGCACATAGAACTCGTCGGGGTTCACCGCGCCCTGCACCACGGTTTCGCCCAGGCCGTAGCTGCTGGTGATGAAGACCACCTGGTCAAAGCCGGATTCGGTGTCGATGGTGAACATCACGCCTGCCGCGCCCAGGTCAGAGCGCACCATGCGCTGCACCCCCGCGCTCAGGGCCACGATGTCGTGGGCGAAGCCCTTGTGCACGCGGTAGCTGATGGCGCGGTCGTTGTACAGGCTGGCAAACACCTCTTTCATCTTATGCAGCACGGCTTCGATGCCCACCACGTTCAGATAAGTTTCCTGCTGGCCGGCGAAGGATGCGTCGGGCAGGTCTTCGGCGGTGGCCGACGAGCGCACGGCGAACGATGCTTCGGGGTTGCCCGCGCTGAGCTTGGCGAAGGCCTCGGTGATGGCGGCCTGCAGATCGGCCGGGAAAGGCTGGGCTTCGACCATGCCGCGGATTTCGGCACCGGCTACGGCCAGGGCGCGCACATCTTCGGTGTCCAGCCGGGCCAGCCGGGCGCTGATCTTGTCGGCCAGGCCGTCGTGCGCCAGGAAGGCGCGGAACGCGTGGGCCGTGGTGGCAAAGCCGGTGGGCACGCGTACGCCCGTGGGCAGCTGTGAAATCATCTCGCCGAGGCTGGCGTTTTTGCCACCCACCGACTCGACGTCGTCCATTCTTAAGAGTTCAAAGGGTACGACCAGGGCGGTCGGGCTGAAGAGTGCAGACATAGGAAAGCTCCGAAGGTTAAAACCGGGTCTGCGCGCCGCGGCCCTGGGCCGGGGGCGACGCTGTGCATGCCTGCCGTGCGACGGTGTTGGTGTTGTTCTGGGAAGCAACGGGGCATGGTTTGGAAACTGGATGGGGGTCGAATAGAGACTCGAATGGCGCGATTGTAGAGAACTCGGCGCATTACACGCCACGGGTTACCACCGCGTTACGGAAATGCCACAAAAATCAAGCAAAAAAGGCTGTCACCGCCCAAACAGAGGGCGTTTATAGCTACTATATTTATAGCAAATCACTTTTTTGTAACATGGCTGGCATTTCACGCTACTGCTGAATCCAGCCGAAGTTTTGCCGCGTAAGTCTTACAGGCCATCCATTTTCAACACAGGAGTAACTCTATGCACACCCTCTCTCCACGCACACGCTCCGCAGCATGCAGAACCCTGCTGCTGGCCCTGGTGCTGGCCGCACCCGGCCTGGCCCAGGCGCACTCGGAAACCGGTGCGGTGGGGGGCTTCATCAGCGGCTTTCTCCACCCCCTGGGGGGGCTGGACCATATCGCGGCCATGGTGGCGGTGGGCATCTGGGGGGCATTTTTGGGAGCCCCTGCCATGTGGCTGCTGCCGGTGATCTTTCCGCTGGTGATGGCCATGGGCGGAGCGCTGGGCGTACTGGGCGTGCCGCTGCCGGGGGTGGAAACCGGAATCGCCCTGTCGGGCATCGTGCTGGGCGGCATGGTGCTCACCGCCGCCCGGCCACCGCTGTGGGTGGCCAGCGTGCTGGTGGCGATTTTTGCGGTGTTCCACGGCTACGCCCACGGGGCCGAGCTACCGCACGCGGCCAATGCCATCACCTACGCCGTAGGCTTTGTCATTGCCACCGGGCTGCTGCACCTGGCAGGCATTGCGGTGGGCCTGCTGATCCGCTGGCACTGGGGCCGGGTGGTGGTGCGGGCCACTGGCGGGGTGATTGCGGCCACCGGCTTCGCGTTCTTGTTCGGTATCTTGTGAAACAAAGCACCGTCTGGACGGTTGCGACGGGTCTGGCCCTGCCCGACCTGGCGCACGCGCACAGCGCAGTGGCGGGCATGAACAGTTTTTACGCCGGGCTGCTGCATCCGCTGCTGACCCTGCCGCACATGCTGGTGCTGCTGGGTCTGGGCCTCTGGCTGGGCCAGCACCCGCCCCTGCGGCTGAAATCGCCCATGCTGGCATTTGCCACCGGCTGCGCCGCAGCCCTGCTGCTGGGCACCCGCGTAGCCATCCCCCCGTCCAGCCAAACCGTAGTGATGGCCGTGGCATTGGGCTGCGGCATGCTGGTGGCGGCATCGGCCCGGCTGCCGGTGGGCCTGCGCGCGACCGTGGCGGCCATGGCGGGCATCGCCGTGGCGCTGGATTCTGGTGTCGACGGTGCGCCCACCGGCCTCGCCACCGCCCTCACCCTGCTGGGCACCTGGATCAGCACCACCGGGCTGGTGGCCAACATCGCCTACTACACCGCGCTGTGCCCGCCGCGCCAGTGGCTGCAGATCGCCCTGCGCATTGCAGGGTCGTGGATCGCGGCGGCCAGCGTGCTGGTGCTGGCGTTTGCGTGGAAGGGCATGGCGCTGGGGTGATTGGTATGGTTTTGATAGCTGCCCATGCTGGTGGAATAAGCACAGGAGGCCGTTTTTATACATAAGCTTAACCGGCCACACTGCGTGATATTATTTGGCCCCCCGGGGCCACAGCCTCCCGAATCCTTGTCTGGATAGACGGTGTCCCGTCCAAGCGCTGGCAACCCATCCCTTGTGGAGCGTTAGCTATGGACACCGCTGCTTTTTCACTTTCCCCCACGCAGTTTGCCGCCCGCCTGGGCCGCGCCGATACCCCCTGGGTGCTGGATGTGCGCCGCACGCCTGCATTCACTGAGAGCCCCCGCCTGCTGCCCACCGCCCGGTACTGCGCGCCTGAGGACGTGGCCGCTTTTGCCGCCCGCCACAGCCCGCGCGAGGTGTTGGTGGTCTGCGTGCATGGCCACGAGGTCAGCCAGACGGCGGCGGCCACCCTGCGCGCCGCGGACTGGAACGCGCACTACCTGCAAGGCGGCATGGCAGCAGCCCTGGCCACCATCGCCAAACGCCCCGAGCTGGGCGTGGACGGCACCACGGCCTCCTGCTGGATCACCCGCGAACGCCCCAAGATCGACCGCATCGCCTGCCCCTGGCTGGTGTTGCGCTTCATTGACGTGCAGGCCCGGTTTGTCTACGTGCCCACGCCCCAGGTGCTTTCTGAGGCCGCTCGCCTGCAGGCCGTGGCCTACGACATCCCCGGCGCGCCGATCTCGCACGACGGTCCGCTGTGCAGCTTTGATGCCTTACTGCGCGCCTTCGACCTGCACCTGCCCGCACTCGACCTGCTGGCAGCAATAGTGCGCGGGGCCGACACCGACCAGCTGGACCTGGCCGCCCCATCCGCCGGGCTTCTGGCCGTCTCGCTGGGCATGTCGCGCCTACATGCCGCTGACGACCACGCCATGCTGGCGGCGATGCTGCCCATCTACGACGCGCTGTATGCCTGGTGCGGCGACCGCATCGCCGCCACCGACGAACGCCACAACTGGAAACCTTGAGCATGACCCCGACCCCTGTTACCTTCACCGAAGCCCTGAAGTTCTGGTTCAAGCTGGGCTGCATCAGCTTTGGCGGCCCGGCCGGGCAGATTGCCATCATGCACCGCGAGCTGGTGGAGCAAAAACGCTGGATCAGCGAAAAACGCTTTCTGCACGCCCTGAACTACTGCATGCTGCTGCCCGGCCCCGAGGCGCAGCAGCTGGCCACCTACATCGGCTGGCTGCTGCACCGCACCTGGGGCGGTGTGGTGGCGGGCGGGCTGTTTGTGCTGCCGTCGCTGTTCATCCTGATCGGCCTGAGCTGGGTCTACGTGGCCTTCGGGGCCGTGCCCTGGGTGGCCGGGCTGCTGTACGGCATCAAACCTGCGGTGGCGGCGCTGGTGGTGCAAGCGGTACACCGCATCGGCAGCAAAACATTAAAGAAACCGGCCACAGCGCCCATTCTGTGGGCGGTAGCAGCTACTAGTTTTGTAGCGTTGTATGTGTTTTCCGTGCCGTTTCCGCTCATCGTGCTGGGCGCGGCACTGATCGGCTGGTGGGGGTCGAAGTTCGCACCCGGTCAGTTCAGCGGCAGCGGTGGGCATGGCGCGGCCAAGGCGGGCTTTGGTCCGGCGCTGATCGACGATGCCACCCCCACCCCGCCCCACGCGCGCTACACCACCCGCCGCCTGCTCACCGTGCTGGCCGTGGGCGCGGCGCTGTGGCTGCTGCCGATGCTCGCCTTGGTGGCCTGGAGCGGCTGGCACTCTGCCCTGGCGCAGATGGGCTGGTTTTTCACCAAGGCCGCCCTGCTGACCTTTGGCGGTGCCTACGCCGTGCTGCCCTACGTGTACCAGGGCGCGGTGGAGCATTTTGGCTGGCTCACCGGCACGCAAATGATCGACGGCCTGGCCCTGGGCGAAACCACGCCCGGCCCGCTGATCATGGTGGTGGCCTTTGTGGGCTTTGTAGGTGGCTGGAGCAAAGCAGTGCTGGGGCCGGACGCGCTGTTTCTGGGTGCGGCGCTGGCCGCCACGGTGGTCACCTGGTTCACCTTCTTGCCATCCTTCATCTTCATCCTGGCCGGTGGCCCGCTGGTGGAGAGCACCCACGGCAAGCTGCACTTCACCGCCCCGCTCACCGCCATCACCGCCGCCGTGGTGGGCGTGATTGCCAGTCTTGCTTTGTTTTTTATAGCGCACATTGCTTACCCATCAAGCACAAGCGGCCCTATTCTTTCCCATATCGACTGGGCGGCCCTGCTGCTGGCGCTGGCCGCAGGCGTGGCCTTGATCCGCTTCAAGGTGGGCGTGATCAAGGTGATCGTGCTGTGCGCGCTGGCGGGGTGGGCGCTGCGGGCTTGGGTGTAAAACCCGGCCCCTTACCGGCGCGCCACAGCCGCTGCAACGCCCCCCGCTTGACATGCATCAACGCCTCCCGCCGCAGATGCGCCACACTGTGGGGTCTGCACCATTCCTTACAGGAGCCCCCCATGAAAATCCTCGTTGCCATTGACGGTTCGAAGTTTGCCCTGCATGCCGTCAAGTACGCGGCCAAGCTGGTGGCGCAGCTGCAACCGGGCAAGCACAGCATCACCCTGCTCAGCGTGCACGACGACACCGGCCTGGGCCACGCCAAGGCCTTTGTGGGCAACGAGGTGGTGGCCGACTACCTGCGCGAGCTCAGCGAAAAAGAACTCAAACCCGCCCGCAAGCTGCTCGACACCGCTGGCATCCAGCACGACATGGTGGAACGCACCGGCCACGTGGCCAAAGAAATTTTGGAATGCGCCAAGAAGGGCAAGTTCGACCTGATCGTGCTGGGCTCCAAAGGCCGCGGAGCCATCGCCGACCTGCTGATCGGCTCGGTCGCGCAACGCGTACTGGCCGCCGCCGAACAGCCCGTCCTGCTGGTGAAATAAGCCGACCCCGGCATGGATGCCCCTGGTGGCCTGAGCCCCGCCGAAGCGCAGCAGCGCCTGGCGCAGGACGGCCCCAACGCCCTGCCCGTGTCCCAGCCGCGCAGCGTGCTGCGGCTGGTGGGCGACGTGGTGGCCGAACCCATGTTTTTGCTACTGGTAGCCTGCGATGCGCTCTACCTGGTGCTGGGTGACCGGCAAGAGGCGCTGATGCTGCTGGGCTTTGTGTTTGTGGTGATGGGCATCACCTTCGTGCAGCAGCGCCGCACCGAGCGCTCGCTGGAAGCCCTGCGCGACCTGTCCAGCCCGCTGGCCCTGGTGCTGCGCGGCGGCCAGACCCTCAAAATCGCCGCCCGCGAACTGGTGTGTGGCGACACCGTGCTGCTGGCCGAGGGCGACCGCGTGCCCGCCGATCTGGAACTCACCCACACCGCCAACCTGGCGCTGGACGAATCCCTGCTCACCGGCGAATCGGTGCCGGTGCAGAAACAAGTAGGGGGGACAGAAGCGGTGCAAGCCTTCTCCGGAACCCTGGTCACCCAGGGCACCGGCCAGGGCCGCGTGGTGGCTACGGGCGAGCGCAGCGCGCTGGGCCGCATCGGCCAGTCGCTGCAAGGCATTGCCACCGAGACCACCCCGATCCAGCGCGAGACCAACGCCGTCGTCAAAACCGTGGCCATCGTGGGGCTGGCCCTGGCCACCGCCCTGGCCCTGGCCTACGGGCTGCTGCGCGGCGACTGGCTGGGCGGGCTGCTGGCCGGGCTGACGCTGGCCATGGCCATCCTGCCCGAAGAGCTGCCGGTCATCCTGACGCTGTTTCTGGGCCTGGGCGCCTGGCGCCTGTCGCGCCAAAAGGTGCTGGCCCGCAGCATCCCCGCCGTGGAGCTGCTGGGTGCCACAACCGTGCTGTGCGTCGACAAAACCGGCACATTGACGGCCAACCGCATGGCGGTGCGGCGGCTGTGGTCGGGCGATGCGTGCTATGACAGCCTGAAAGACGGTGCCGCCCCGCTGGCCGAGGCGCTGCACGGCGTGCTCGAATACGCCGTGCTGGCCAGCCACCGCCGCGCCTTCGACCCGATGGAGACCGCCATCGTCGGCGCGGGCGCACAGCTGCTGGCCCGCACCGAGCACCTGCACGCCGACTGGACGCTGGTGGAAGACTACCCCCTGTCGCCCGCCATGCTGGCCATGTCGCGCGTCTGGCAGTCGCCCGACCAGCAGGCCTACCTGATTGCCGCCAAGGGCGCGCCCGAAGCCATCGTCGACCTGTGCCACCTGCCCATTGAGCAGCACGCCCCCATCGCCCAGCAGGTTGCGGCCATGGCCGCCGACGGCCTGCGCGTGCTGGGCGTGGCCAGCGCCCGGTTTGCCGCCCCGCCGCTGCCGGGCAACCAGCACGATTTCGACTTCGTTTTTCTCGGCCTGGTGGGCCTGCAAGACCCGGTGCGCCCCGACGTGCCCGAGGCCATTGCCGCCTGCCAGGCCGCCGGTATCCGCGTGGTGATGATGACCGGCGACCACCCCGCCACCGCCCTGGCCATCGCCCGCCAGGCCGGCCTGGCCACCGACGCCCCGCCCCTGACCGGGCAGGAACTGGCCGCGCTCAGCGACACTGCCCTGCAAGAGCGCCTGGCCACCACCCAGGTGTTTTGCCGCGTGCAGCCCGAGCACAAGCTGCGCCTGGTGCAGGCCTTTCGCGCACGCGGCGACGTGGTGGCCATGACCGGCGACGGCGTGAACGACGCGCCCGCCCTCAAGGCCGCCCACATCGGCGTGGCCATGGGCGCGCGCGGCACCGAAGTAGCCCGCCAGGCGGCCGACCTGGTGCTGCTCAACGACGACTTCGCCTCCATCGTCACCGCGGTGCGCTATGGCCGCCGCGTGTTTGCCAACCTGCGCAAGGCCATCGTGTTTGTGGTGGGCGTGCACGTGCCCATCGTCGGCCTGTCGCTGGTGCCGGTGCTGCTGGGCTGGCCCATGCTGCTGATGCCGGTGCACATCCTGTTTCTGCAGCTCATCATCGACCCGGCCTGCTCGGTGGTGTTCGAAGCCGAGCCGCTGGAAGCCGATGCCATGGCCGTGCCGCCCCGCCCCGCCGATGCCCACCTGTTCGACCGCAGCGTGCTGGCCCGTGGCCTGTGGCAAGGCTGCGGCCTACTGGCACTGCTGCTGGGCGTTTACGCCGGGGCGCGGGCACTTACCCACTCCCACGACATGGCCCGCGCCCTGGTGTTCACCGTGCTGGTGCTGGCCAACCTGGGCCTGATCTACGCCAACCGCAGCTGGACCCGCCCGTCCTGGCAACGGGGCATTACCCGCAACCGCTACTTCGCCTGGATCACCGCTGCTACCGTGCTGCTGCTGGCCTGCGCACTGGGGATCCCTGCGGTGGCGCGGCTATTTGCCTTCGAGCAGCCTACGGCGGGAATGGTGCTGGCCTGCGTCGGGCTGGCGTTGGTGGGGCTACTGTGGTTTGAAGGGGTGAAGTGGGCGCTGGGGCGCAGGGGGGTGTGAGCCGGGTGGTGTCTACTCACTTTTGATAGCTGCTTGTGCTGTATCGGTGGGCGCTAGGAGGCGATTTTCTCCAAGGATATTTGGCGATTGCCTTTGGGGGAGATGGCGCTGTTAGGATGCGTTTTAATGGCTACTTTCGGCCAGAAGCATCCCCATACCCAGGCCACCCCAAAAGCAACGTCCTCGCCAACCTGGGCCACACCGGCCCGGGCGCTGTGTGGACGGCATTGGACGGCATACGCCGTCACAGTTAACCCCAGACGACGGCTGCAACAACGCGGCAGCGCTACCGCCAAGCAGATTACCCCAAGTTGGCGCTGGGGCGCACAGCAGGCAATTGCGCACTCACAACTTTATTTCTATAGCTCGCCACGCCCTATTGGCGGGCGTTAGCAACGCTTTTTCCCAACAAAATTCTCTCAGCCCATCACACCCATAACAGCCTGCAAGCAGGACGCCAAAGGCAGCAATACCACCGATTCGGCTAGGCTCCCACACACGAAATACTATTAAAGATAATAGTAAAACGGTAATTTTCACTATACTCTTTGATATGCCAAAGACATCCGCCGCCTTTGAACGCCTGCCCCCAGCCACAGTCGGCGCGCTGGAGAAGCTGGGAGCCGACCTGGCCGTCGCCCGGCTGCGGCGCAAGGAATCGCTGGCCTCCTGGGCCACCCGCATGGGGGTCACGGTGCCCACGCTGATGCGCATGGAAGCCGGTGAGCCGGGCGTGGGCATCGGCATCTATGCCACCGCCCTGTGGCTGATCGGCCGCGATGGTGCGCTGTCCGAGCTGGCGGCACCGGCGCACGACCAGGGCGCAATGGAGCTGGACATCCGGCAGGCCATCGCGCTGGGGACATCGCGGGCGAAGGCATCGGCTGCATCGCGGGCGCGGCGTAAAAAGCCAGAAGACTAGAGCTAAAGGACCTAGTGTGGTGTTGCGCGCTATCTGGAACATAAAACCGCGTCTCATCAATCATGATGTCGTTGCAAATCCGCGCAATAGCGGTGCTATTGCTGTGGTTTGCGCCTAATCCTGGCCAAAAATCCATCGGTTTTATTTGTTCCATCAAGCACGCAACACCACACTAGCTTCCGATTGCCGCGTATAAGCAATGAAGGGATTCACTTCATTTTTAATAGCTGCTAGCGCCCATTCCATAAGCACAGGCGGCCCATTGGATGCCTAAAAATTCACCCCACCAATTCCCCTTCCCGCAGACACACGCCGCGTTGCCGTTCGCGGCCCGGACCAGGGCCGACACACAGCGATACGTTCTCGAACCAGCAGCTTTCGCCGCAGCCTCGGCAGGTCTCGGGTTCTGAAAAATAGGCATCCAGCCAGTGGCTGCAACGGGGCGCGCGCCGGATAAAATGAGTAGCACAATGAGCTTAATAACAGAACTGGTATCCAGCCGCAAACGACTCCAATTGACCCAGGCGGACGTCGCAAGGGCTGCGGGCCTGAGTCGCATGACCGTTCAACGCATTGAAGCAGGTGAAATTGACCCGCGTCTCACCACCGTGCTGGAAATGTCGCGGGTACTGCAATTGGACGTGGTGGCCGTGCCTGCGCCCCTCCGACAGGAGGTGGAGGCATTTGTGCAGTCCAGGGCCGGGTCTTTGCAGCCACTGCCAACAGAGGCGGCGGCATCCGTTACCAAAATGCTCACTGATCCAGATACCGAAGGGAACGGTTCTGCTTGAAAATGTGTACGAACCGTTTTCCGTGCAGAGGCCTCAACGCCTCAATTTCAGAATGAACCCAGAATGGCACAAGGCAAGCGAATCTCCGTGGACATCGGCAGCGAGGCACTGCAAGCGATCAAAGACATGGGGGCGGCTGCACGGCAGGCGCGTTTAGCGGCAGGGGAAGGACAGGCCGCCACTGCCGCACGCCTGGGGGTGCACGTTCAGACCGTCGCCCGGGTGGAATCTGGCGAGCCAGGCGTTGCGATCGGGCACGTGCTTGGCATGCTGTCGCTGTACGGCATCACCGCAAAACTGCAGTGATGTGCGCCGTGTAGAGGCTTCGCGCCTTTTGTGCCTGATCTGGCGCTATCCGGCCAGAAGCAGTCAACCCTTCCCCCCAACCCCAGGAGCCTGGCTGCCGCACCCAACGGCACGCGCCGCAGTTTGTCTCAGGCGGTCCCGGCTAAGGCTGCAACTACGACACGGAATTAGGCGCATAAATGGCCGTGCTAACGGCGACTGGCTCCGCTCCTTTCATCCCCGCCCCACCCCCAGGCTTTGGCCCACCTCCAGCGTCGGCGAAAGCGCCAGCTTCACGATCAGATTGGCCAGGCTGTTGAGAGACACATCGTGCCCCACAAAGGGTTCGCCCTTGTGGGTGAGCTGGTAGTCGATGGCCGGGTCGTGGGTGAACCAGCCTGGCCGCAGCACGGTGTAGTCCAGCCCCGAAGCCTCGACCACCGCCGCTGCATCGCGGTAGGGGTCGAGCACGCTGCGGTAGCGCTCGCCGGGCACTTCGCCGTAGATGCCCATGGAGCTGATGAAGACCAGCCGCTGCAAGCCCGTGGCACGCATGGCCGCGACGATCGCCGTGGCCTGCTGTGCCATGTCCCCGGCCAGATTGGCGTACACCACATCCTGGCCTTGCATGGCGGCGGCCAGGGCGGTGCGGTCGGTGGCATCGCCTTCCACGATGGTGGCCCGCGCGGGGTCGGGGTTCTGCAACCGGTGGGCGCGGCGCAGGTACAGCGTGAGATGCGCGTCGGTCTGGTTCAGGAAGACCTGTGTGGTGTGGCGCGCCAGTTGGCCGTTGGCACCGATGATGAGAACTTTTTGCATGCTTTAAACCTTTAACAACCTGGTTATTGCGCTGGCTTGCGCGGGATGAACACCAGCACCAGCAGCAGCGAGACCGCCAACATGGCCGCGCTGGCGGTGAAGGTGTTGGCGATGCGGTGGGCCAGTAGCGCGGTAGCGTCTGAGGTAGTGGACGTGGTGAAAGCCGACACCACCACCAGCACACTCAACCCCAGCGAGCCGCCCAGTTGGTGCGCCACGTTGACCAGCCCCGAGGCGGCACCGGTATCTTCTTTGGCCACCCCGGCCACGGCGGCCACGGTCAAGGGGCCCAACACGGCACCCTGGCCCATGCCGATCAGCACCATGGGCAGGGCCACGCTGGTGAGGTAGGGTGAATAGGCAGTCACCTGGGCCAGCCAGGCCATGCCCACGATGGCGATGGCCAAGCCCACGGCCAGCAGGCGGGCGTTGCCGAATTGGCGGGTCAGGCGCGGCACCAGCATGGCGGCGATGAAGTTGGGAATGGTGGTGGGCAAAAACGCCAGCCCCGCCTGCAGCGGCCGGTAGCCCAGCACGCCTTGCAGGTACTGCGTGGCAAAAAACCAGAAGCCCACCATGCCGCCCAAAAACAGCATGCGTGCGGCGTAGGCCCCGCTGCGCTCGCGGCTGGCAAACAGGCGCAGCGGCAAAATCGGCTGCGCGGCACGCGACTCGTGGAAGATGAAGAACGCCAGCAGCGCGAGCCCCGTGGCAAACGCGGCCTCGGTTGGCCCATCGCCCCAGCCCGATTCGGCCGACCGCACAATGCCGTAGACCAGCGCGGTCATGCCCAGCGTGGAGCTCACCGCACCGGCCAGGTCTAGCCGCCCGGCGCGGCGCGGGGTTTCTGCCAGGTAACGGCGGGCACCCCAGATCAGGGCCAGCCCGATCGGCAGGTTGATGAAAAAGCCCACCCGCCAGGAAATCAAATCGGCCACCAGCCCGCCCAGCACCAGGCCCAGGCTGGCCCCCACGCCCGCGGCGGCCGAGTAGTAGGCCAGCGCCCGGGTGCGCTCCGGCCCCTCGGCAAAGTGGGTGGACAGCAAGGCCAGGGTCGAGGGGGCCAAAATGGCTGCGCCCACGCCCTGGATGGCCCGCGCACCCAGCAGCCACGCCGGGGACGGGGCCACCCCAATGGCCAAGGAGGCCGCCGTGAACAGCGCCAGGCCCGCCATGAACATGCGCCGCCGCCCCAGGATATCGCCCGCCCGCGCGCCCAGCAGCAACAGCCCGCCAAAGGCCAGGGTGTAGGCGTTTTGCACCCACGACAGGCTGGCCGGTGAGAACTGCAGCTCGGCCTGGATCTTGGGCAAGCCGGTGAGCACGATGGAAATGTCCACTACCAGCATCAGGTAGCTGGTGATGATGATGGCCAGCACCGCAGGCAGATTGGGGCTGGCGATGACCGGGCCCCGGTGGACTGGCGGCGGTGTTTTTACGGTGGATTGTTGCGTGAGAGAGGTCATGGGAAGAAGTCTAAAGACGCATCCATTACCTGACTAGACGGATAAATTGATAAGGCTTTAGAAGCAAGGCTAATTAATAAGCAGCATCCGGGATGGCTTTGCGCTGCCTGGCCTGCAAGCACCGCAGCACGTAGTGCGTCACAAACACATACAGACCCACAATCGACACCCAGTGCAGGAAGAAGCCCGCCACCGATGCCCCAAAGTCCCACCACTCCAGGCTCGTTTGCAGCGCCAGTTTGGTGCCCACCTCCATCACAAAACTGCTCTTAAAACCATAGGCCGCAATGGCAGCGGCTACCACGCGCAGCACCCCTGCGCGGGCGGTACTTTCACCCTCAAGACGCAGCGCGCTGCGGGCCGTGGCCATGACCCGTTGCCAACGAAAACCCAGGTGCACAGCCACGCACACCACCACCCCATACGCCGCCCAGCTATGCACCTGCCGCGCGCTGACCCCACCACCCCACTGCAGGAAGCCAAACACGGTTTGCGAGATCATCAAGCTGCTCAGCAGCAATGCCAGCACCAGCGCCAACAGCCCTACCGTGAGCGCCCTGTCGAGCAGGCCATGGGCGGTGCGCCGCGGGGTGGTGAGCCCGCCCCACCAGCGGCGATTGAAGACGTTGTGCGCGATGACCAGCCCAAAGATGCCCGTGCCAATCCATTCATGGGCCGCGTTCTCCAGCCAGTAGTACGCCAGGGCGACCAGCAGCAAACCGACCGCGACGGCATCCAGTGCCAAGCGCCCTAAAAACGAGGGCTTGGCCCCATGCACGCGCCCGGTCACTTAAAGCTCTTGAGGTCGTTGAAGGTATAGAGGTGCTGGCTGTCTTCTTTGCTCTGGTGGCAGGATTGGCAGCGGGCGGAGTTCTCGCCCAGATTGATGGTTTTGTCGGGTTTGAAGGCCTGGAACTGCCAGTCCCCGGTGCGCCTATTGGCAGCAAAGTCGGCACCCCAGCCGTCCTTCTTTTCCATCACAAAGTACCGAAAGACCTTGGCATCCCGGTAGTCCACCAGCACCACATGCGTTCCACTGGGAATGGCCTGGCCCAGTTTGACGGCATCGATGGCCTCCTGGGTGGTCAGCATGTGCTCGGTCACGTCCCCCCGCTTGACGGTGGTGTAGTGCACCAGCTTCTCCAGGGTAGTGGGAAACCGTACCCGGTTGGCTTCGGCGTGGGCGGATTCGCCGTCGAATGCGAGGGCACAGACGGCCAGAGCGCTGGCGGCCAGATAAGGCAGGGGCCGGTGCTTGGCGGCGGTGGGTCGTGGGTATGTAGGCATGCGGCCCAGTCTAGACAGCGCTTTATTGAATGACTAGACTGCAGAATCTGCATACTCTTATAAGCCTACTTAATCAATGACACGCTTTGACGACCTGGCGGCCTTCGCGGCCGTGGTACGGGCCGGCAGCTTCACCCGGGCCGCCGCGCAGATGGGCCTGTCCCAGTCGGCGCTCAGCCAGACGGTGCGGGCGCTGGAGACGCGGCTGGACCTGAAGCTGCTCAACCGCACCACCCGCAGCGTGGCCCCCACCGAGGCGGGCGAGCGGCTGTACCAGGCCGTGGGGCCGCGTTTTGCCGATATTGAGCGCGAGCTGGAGCTGCTGCACGAGATGCGCGGCAAACCGGCGGGCACCGTGCGCATCACCGCCACCGAGCATGCCGTCCAGTCGCTGCTGTGGCCCCGGCTGGAGCCCTGGCTGGCGCTGTACCCCGACATCCAGCTGGAGATCAGCAGCGACAACCGTTTCACCGACATCGTGGCCGAACGCTTCGACATCGGGGTGCGCCTGGGCGGCGACGTGGCCAAGGACATGATTGCGGTGCGCATCGCTCCCGACATGCAAACCGTGGTGGTGGGCACGCCCGGCTACTTCAGCCGCCATGCGCCACCGCGCACACCCCAGGACCTCGGCCACCACGACTGCATCGGGCGGCGCCTGCCCACCCACAGCGGCCTCATGGCCTGGGAATTCAAAAAGCAGGGCAAAAGCAGCAGCGCCAACGTGTCCGGGCGGCTGGCCTTCAACACCAGCGAACTCATCGTGGCCGCAGCACTGGCGGGGCACGGGCTGGCCTGGGTTCCCAGCGACCTGGTCGATGCCCACCTGGCCGCGGGCCGCCTGGTCTCGGTGCTGGACGACTGGTCTGCCACCTTCCCCGGCTACCACCTGTACTACGCCAGTCGGCGGTCTTCGCCTGCGCTGGCGCTGGTGGTGGAGGCGTTGCGCTACGTGCCGCCGCCGGGGCAAGTGGCACCCTCATAGCCGCTACATGCCTCCTTCGACCGGCAATACCTGACGAAATTGACGAAAATGCAACAGCGGTTAAGATGGCTTTATGGCCAAACCATCGACTCCCGGCAATCTTCGCGGATATGAAACTACCTGGCCCAGCAAGCCTGCTGGAGAGCAGGCGCGCTCCAAAAAATTTGGGGCTACGCTGAGGATAAACGTGGAGGCTGGAGGGCTGGTCTACCAAGCATTGGTAGAGAAAGACACTGTGCACTTGGTAGGCCGGACGCACCAGGAGAACGTTGTTGCGCCCGGATATGCACACTTTCCTGCGTCGCCTTTGCCTATGGGCCAAAGCATCGTGTTTGGCCACGTCGATTTCCCCGCGGATCGGGCAATGATGCGCATTGAGCAGGAAACCATGGACCCCGCATTCACATATATTGGAATCGTCGCTCGCCGCGCAAATCCCAATATCCGCGCCTTGACAACCAAGTTCGTCAAAACGCAGCAGGAAAAAGCGCCAACCACACCCCGCGCAGCGAAGAAGCAGACGAACGATCTGTCCATGAACCTCGAACAGATCATTGAGGCCATCGTCGAAACGAAGTTGGCCGAACGGGTTGTCGCCCAAGGCAGTCGAGTTGTGCAGGCACCTGAAACCACCACACCGGTGCATACGCCAGGGTACGCTGCAGCCGTCAAAGCGGGTGCCGACGTTCGCGCCAGGATCATTTCCGGTCCTGGCATGGTGAGCTCAAGCGAGTTGGCCAAGCTGATGGGCGTCAGCCGTGAAACCGTAAACCAGAAGCGCCAAAAAGGCAGCTTGCTCGCCTTGACCCATGGCACCCGGCTCCAGCGTTACCCTACTTGGCAGCTGGAGCCGAAGGTGGGCGAAGCCATGCCGGATCTTCTGGAAACGCTTCAAACGCTCGATCCCTGGACCCAGTACCTGTTCATCACGCAAGGTATCCCGGCGTTGGACGGAACCTCGCCGCTGGATGCGCTTCGGGCAGGTGAACGCGACCGGGTGATGGCCGTTGCAGCCGAGTACGCGGACCTGATGGCACCAGCGTAAGTGCGCGTACCACCACTTCCCGCAAGACTCCAGACGGCCAGACCGACGGACGTTTTGCAACATCGGATCTGCTGGACGAAGCACGCTGCGGCGGAGCCGGGGTTCAGAGCGGCTGTCAGCGGCCGTTTCGATGACCCGCTCGGTGCCTTCGAAACCCTGTATTGCGCGCCCACGTTTGGTGTTTGCTACGCGGAGACCCTTCTGCGCGAACGGTTTAACGCGGCCACCAACCAATACGAGGTGCCCAAGGCCGAGCACGAGCGGCGCAGTCTGTCACTCCTCATGGTTGATTTCTCCAAGCTCAAGATCGTCGATCTGTACGGCCCCGGACTCCAGGCCATGGGCCTGAATAACATGGACTTGATGGGCGAGTACCAGGAAACGCGAGAACTGGCCCGTGCCATGTACCAACATGCCGACGCACCCGACGGCATGGTCTACCTCTCCCGCTTCGCGGCAGGCCAGCAGCCAGCGATCGTTCTTTTTGACCGTGCGAAGCCGCACGTTCGCCTGTTGCCGGGCTTCCCACCCGTTGCGCTCCTGGCCATACCAGAAGCATTCACGGCACTCACACAGATGCAGTCGATTGCGCTCGTCTGAGAGACGGTGCAAACGGGCCTGAACGTCTGCCACCCAGCCCCCATGCCCTGGCACATCCACACCGACGGCAGCGCCCTGCCCAACCCCGGCCGCATGGGCCTGGGTGCTGTGTGGACGGCACCCGACGGCACGCGCCATACGCTGTCGCAACTCGCTCCGGGCACCGGCTGCAACAACGAGGCGGAGGTGCGGGCGCTGATGGCGGCGTTACAGGCGCTGAAACTCCAGGGAGCGGACGACCTGCGGCTGCACTGCGACAACAGCATCGTGGTGGAGCAGGTGGGCAGCAGCTGCGCCCGGCCGATTGCCCGGCTGGCGGCGCTGTTTGGCGAGGCACGGGCGCTGTTCAAGTCCTTCGACCAGGCCACGCTGGTGTGGATACCGCAGCACCGTAACACCGAGGCCGATGCGCTGGCCCGGGCGGCCTTGGGTATCACTGCGGCACGGGTGGTCAAGATACCGAAGACGAAACGGCGTTAACCCACCCGGCAGATACTCGGCCCTGGTCCAATCCGTGCTTGGGGCATGCCCTCCCCCAAAACCCCCTTCTCTCCCTACCTCCCCCAGAAAGCCCCCATGCGCAAGCGCCCCGAAGGAATCCGAAACTATGACGCGCCGGCCGGTGGCTGGGGCGCGACCAAGGCGCTGGCACAGACGCTCAAGCGCCAGCAGATCGTGGTGCAAGGCGTGCGCACCCTGCTCAAGGCCAACCAGCCCGGTGGCTTTGACTGCCCGGGCTGCGCCTGGCCGGACCCCAAGCACACCTCGTCGTTCGAGTTCTGCGAAAACGGCGCGAAGGCGGTGACCTGGGAATCCACGGCCAAGCGGGTCGGGCCGGACTTTTTCCAGGCGCACAGCGTGGCCGCGCTGTGGCAGCAAACCGACCACTGGCTGGAGAGCCAGGGCCGCATCACCCATCCGCTGCGCTACAACCGCGCCACCGACCATTTCGAGCCGGTGGGCTGGCAAGAGGCTTTTGACGGCATTGCCCAGGGCCTGAACGCCCTGCACAGCCCGGACGCGGCCGAGTTCTACACCTCGGGGCGGGCCTCCAACGAGGCGGCTTTTCTGTACCAGCTGTTTGCGCGCAACTTTGGCACCAACAACTTCCCCGACTGCTCCAACATGTGCCACGAGGCTACGTCGGTAGGCCTGCCGCGCTCCATCGGCGTGGGCAAGGCCACGGTGACGCTGGAAGACTACGACCATGCGGACCTGATCCTGTCCATGGGCCACAACCCCGGCACCAACCACCCGCGCATGATGGCCACGCTGCGCGATGCGGCGCGCCGGGGGGCCACCATCATCGTTTTCAACCCGCTGCGCGAGCGGGCGCTGGAGCGCTTCGAGTCGCCCCAGGCCCCGGTGGAGATGGCCACGCTGTCGTCCACGCAGATCGCCACCACCTACCTGCAGATCCGCGTGGGCGGCGATGCCGCCGCGCTGAAAGGCATTGCCAAGGCGCTGGTGGCGCTGGACCGTGCCGCCCAGGCCGCCAGCCAGGCCCCGGTGCTCGACCATGCCTTTATCAAAGGGCACACGGCGGGCTATGCGGAATTTGTGGCCGATCTGGATGCCACCGCCTGGGAGGCGATCGAGGGCATCTGCGGCCTGAGCCGCGCGCAACTGGAGGATGTGGCGCGGGTCTACGCTGCCGCCAAGGCCACCATTTGCTGCTACGGCATGGGCATTACCCAGCACCGCTCGGGCACGCGCAATGTGCAGCAGATCATGAATCTGCTGCTGCTCAAGGGCAATATCGGCCGCCCCGGCGCGGGGATTTCGCCGCTGCGCGGGCACTCCAACGTGCAGGGCGACCGCACCGTGGGCATCACCGAGCGGCCCAAGCCCGCGCTGCTGGACAGCCTGCGCGATGTGTTCCAGTTCGAGCCGCCACGGCACGACGGCCACTCGGTGGTCGAGGCCATTGCGGCCATGCGCAGCGGGGCTTCCAAGGCCATCATCTGCCTGGGTGGCAACCTGGCGGTGGCGGCCAGCGACCCGCTGGCCTGCTTTGCGGCCTTTCGCCAACTGGACCTGGCCGTGCACATCACCACCAAGCTCAACCGCACCCAGTTGCTGCTGGCCAAAACCAGCTACATCCTGCCCTGCCTGGGCCGCACCGAGCTGGACATGCAGGCCAGCGGCAAGCAGTCGGTCACGGTGGAGGATTCGATGTCGATGGTGCATGCCTCCAGCGGCTTTCTGGAGCCGCCCAGCGACCAGGTGCGCTCCGAGCCCGCCATCGTCGCCGGCATCGCCAAGGCCACGCTGGGTGCGCGCTCGGTGGCCGACTGGGATGCCCTGGTGGGCGACTACGCCCTGATCCGCGACAAGATCGAGGCGGTGTTCCCGGACTTTGCGGGCTACAACGAACGCATCCGCGAACCCGGCGGCTTCCAGCTGCCCAATACCGCGCAGCAGCGCATCTGGAAGACCGACAGCGGCAAGGCCAACTTCGCGGTGTTCCCCGGCCTGGAGGAAGACCTGGCCCATGGCGGTGCCGACGTGCTCACCCTCACCACGCTGCGCTCGCACGACCAGTACAACACCACCATCTACGGCCTGGACGACCGCTACCGCGGCGTGTTTGGGCGGCGCGATGTGCTCTTCATCAACCAGGCCGAACTGGACCGGCGCGGCCTGCAAGAAGGCGATGTGGTGGATGTGGCCACCGCCATGGACCACGCCCACGCCGACCGCGTGGTGCGCGGCCTGATGCTGGTCTGTTACGACCTGCCCGACGGCTGCTGCGCCTCGTACTACCCCGAGACGCAGCCGCTGATCGCCCTGGAACACGTGGACCCGGACAGCCTCACGCCGTCGTACAAATCGGTGCCGGTACTGCTGCACCGGGCGGGCCATTCAACGCTGGTGGGTACCGAAGAGATCGTGGTGGGCCGCGAGGGCGTGGCGGGCAGCAGCACCTGAAACTCCCATTTTCATAGCAGCTCACGCCCGCCCCATCAGCACAGGCGGCTGATTTCCCTCAAACCCCCGCTACTTCGCCAACACCATGGCGAAGTAGCCAAACACCGTCAGCAAAATCCCCGACACCGCGTAGGCCACCGGAAAGCCAATCCACGGCACCGAGCTGTCAATCTCCTTGGCGGCTTCGCGGGCCGGGCCGGAGTGGCTGCGGGCCCCGGCGACACCGCCCATCAGGATGGCGGGGTTGATCTTGAACAGGTGCAGGCCAATGGCCCACACGACAAAGGGCGGCACGGTGCAGGCCACAAAGCCCAGGCCCAGGATCTGCAGCGCCAGGGTGCCGCTGAGCTGCGACAGCAAATGCGCCCCGGCATTCACGCCGACGATGACCACAAAAAAGATCAGCCCCATGTCTTCGAGCACGTTGCGCGCCGCATTCGGCGTGTTGCCGAAGAAGCGCAGGCGCGACACCAGCGACGACACGATGATGCCCGACACCAGCAGGCCGCCCGCATTGCCTAGGCCCACCGTTGCGCCAAACGCAGGCACCTGCACCAGGCCAATCCCAAAGCCCAGGATCATGCCCAGCGACAGGGTCAGCAAATCGGTGGCGGTGCTGGGCCGCGCTACCGGCCCAAGCAGCGCGGTGGCCTTGTCGATGGCGCTGCGCAGGCCCACGAAGTGCAGCACATCCAGCCGCTGCAGCCGGGTCTGCAAGCCCATGGGCAGGGGCACGCCGCCGCGCTCGATGCCGGTGAGCTGCACCTGCCCGGCCAGGGCCGAGGTGCGGAAGTCCTGCAGCGTGCGGCCCACTGCGTCGCGGTGGGTGACCACGATTTCGGCCTGGTCCAGCGGGATGTTCAGCGCGCGTGCGTCGGGCACTTCGGGGCCGATGCTGCCCATGTGGTCGGTCAGCGCCACCAGGCTGCCGCCCAGGGCCACCACGTCGCCGTGCTGCAGCACCAGGGCCGGGTCCGCCCCCAGCAGGTGCTTGCCGCGCTCGACGTTTTCGATCTGGTACTGCGGAAAGCGCGCCCGGAACTGGGCGATGCTCTGGCCTACCGTGTCGGGGTGCACCACGCGGTAGGCCCGCAGGTCAAACGGCCGGTAGCCGCTGAGGCCTGCGTCGTCCACATTGGGCACGCCGTGCGCGTGCTCGTAGTCCTGGGCGGCCTGGCGCGCATCCACCCGCCACCAGCGCGGCAGGTATTTGCAGATCAGGATGATGCCCACCGTGCCCCAGATGTAGGTCAGGCCGTACGACAAGGCAATCATGGCGGTGGCATCGGCTGCGGTGGAACCCGCCGGAATGGGCACCACGCCCGAGGTGAGGGCCTGCTCGGCCGAGCCGATCGCCGCCGACATGGTTTGCGAACCCGCCAGAATGCCGCCCGCCGCGCCCACCGGCAGCGCCATCCAGCGCGCCCCCAGCACCACGATGCCCAGGCCCAGCAGCGACGACAGCGTGGCCAGAAACACAAACTTCAGCCCGTCGCCCTTGAGGCTGTTGATGAACGACGGCCCCACCCGCAGGCCCACGCCGTACATGAACAGGTAGTAAAACAGGCTCTTGGTGAAGGTGTCGAGCGTGAACTCCACGCCGTTGGCCGCGCCCCAGGTGGCCACCGCACAGCCAATAGCGATGGCCGAAGCCACCGGGCCCAGGCCGTAGCCCTTCACCGTCCAGCGGCCCACCCAGACCGACAGGCCCACCACGGCGAACAGCAGGATGTAGGGGTTCTGCTGCAGAAACACCAGGAACGCGTGCATGGCGTGCCCGGGCCTATGCGGTGGCCAACAGGGCCGGGGCGGCTTCGGCCCCATGGTTGAAGGTGGGCCCGGCGGTGGAATGCAGCACCGGGTTGTGTTGCAGAAAGGCGATGCCGGCGCGCAGGTCTTGCAGCAGCAGCGCGATCAGGTCGCGGCTGACCCCGTGGCGCACCAGCACCCGCTGCACCACCACGGTCTGGCGGTCGCTGGGCAGCGGGTACGAGGCGATTTGCCAGCCGCGCATGCGCACCCGCTCGGACAGGTCGTACAGCGTGAAGCCGTGTTCCACGCCGTCACGGAGCTTGTAGCAGACGGCGGGCAGGCCGCCCTGGCCGTCGTACACCAGCTCCAGCGGGCCGATCCGGGCCAGCTCCTGCGCCAGCCACTGGGCGGTGTCGCTGCAGGCCTGCTGGATGCGGGTGTAGCCCTCGCGGCCCAGGCGCAAAAAGTTGTAGTACTGGGCAATGATTTCGCCGCCCGGGCGGCTGAAGTTGAGCGCGAACGTGGCCATGTTGCCGCCCAGGTAGTCCACGTAAAAGATCAGATCTTCGGGCAGATCGGCCTTGCTGCGCCACACCACCCAGCCCACGCCCAGCGGGGCCAGGCCGTATTTGTGGCCCGAGGCATTGATGGACTTGACCCGCTCCAAGCAGAAGTCCCACGGCACATCGCGCTGGATGAACGGGGCCACAAAGCCGCCGCTGGCCGCATCCACGTGGATCGGAATGTCCAGCCCCAGGTCGCGCTGCAGCGCGTCCAGCGCCTGGGCCAGCGCGGCCACGGGTTCGTAGATGCCGGTGAAGGTCACGCCCAGCGTGGCCACCACGCCGATGGTGTTTTCGTCGCAGTAGTCGCGCAGGTCTTGCGGCTGCAGGCCCAGGGCATCGCCGCGCAGCGGCACTTCGCGCATCTCCACGTCAAAGTAGCGGGCAAACTTTTTCCAGCAGATCTGCACCGGCCCGCAGACGAAGTTGGGCTTGTCGGTGGGCAGGCCCAGGGCTTCGCGCCGCTTCTTCCAGGCCCACTTCAGAGCCAGGCCGCCGAGCATGGCGGCTTCGCTGGAGCCGGTGGTCGAGCAGCCAATGGTGTCCCAGGATTTGGGGGCGTGCCACAGGTCGGCAATGATGTGCACGCAGCGGTTTTCGATCTCTGCGGTTTGCGGGTACTCGTCCTTGTCGATCATGTTCTTGTCCAGCGCGTCGGCCATCAGCTTTTGCACCTCGGGCTCGACCCAGGTGGTGCAGAAGGTGGCCAGGTTCTGGCGCGAGTTGCCGTCCAGCAGCAGCTCGTCACGCACCAGGTTATAGGCGGCAGAGGCGGCGGTGGAATGCTCGGGCAGACGGTATTTGGGCAGGCTGCGCTGCGATGCGCCGGTGGAATACACGTCCTCGATGTCCTGGTCGTGTGCTTCTATCGTCTGGTGCAATGCCATGGGTCCTGTCCTTCGCGTGGCACGCTGCAAGCCGAAGGACCTGGATACGGCTACCGCACCACTCTAGCCACGGGGTGTGACAGGGTCTGTGCGCTGCAGCACACAGGGGGTAAAACTATGGTTTTGATAGCTGCTTGTGCCCGTCCCATCAGCATGAAGTGCCAATTTCTCTCTCAATGCCCCGACGTCTTGGAAAACACGTTCACCACCACCACCCCGGCGATGATCAGCCCCATGCCGGCGATGGCGGGCAGGTCCAGGTTCTGGCCGAACCACCACCAGCCCACCAGCGAGATCAGCACGATGCCGGTGCCCGACCAGATGGCGTAGGCCACGCCGGTAGGGATGGTGCGCAGCGTGAGCGACAGGAACAAAAAGGCGATGGCGTAGCCCACCACCGTGACCACGCTGGGCCACAGCCGGGTGAAGCTGTCGGAGCTCTTGAGGAAGCTGGTGGCCACCACCTCGGCGACGATGGCAATGAAGAGGTAGATGTAGGAGACAGTCATGCGCGGGGCCAGTGTGGATAAGGTGCGAAACGCCCCCAGTCTTGCCCCAATCGGCCCCGCCCGCCCCCACCAGCACGACGGCTTCTGGCCGGGGCACGACATGGGCCTCGGCCAGAACTATGGTTTTTATAGCTGCTTACGCTGATGGAATGAGCGTGAGAGGCTGTTTTTATCTATAACTTTTAACCACCGCCCGTGGGCTCAGTAAATACGTGTGCCGGTACTGCGGTCGAACAGCAGGGCCAGCCGGGTCTGGAACCGGGCATCGAAGGCCTGGCCCATGCGCAGGGCGCGGCCATGCTCGGTTTTGATGACCATCAGGCCGCCGGATGCCGCACGGGCGTAGGCAAAGGTTTCGCCGCCCAGGTGCTCCAGCATGTCGATGGTGAGCTGCAGGTGGCCGTCGCCGTCCTCGCGGAAATGCTCGGGGCGCACGCCCACCGTGACCTCGGCCCCCTGGGCAGGCGCTGGGCCGCTGATGGGCAGGGACACCACAATGCCGCCAAAACCGGGCAGTTCGATATGGCACAGCGCGCCATCGGTGCCGCGCACCACGCCGTCCAAAAAGTTCATCTTCGGCGAGCCGATGAAGCCCGCCACAAAGGTGTTGGCCGGGTTGTCGTACACCTCCAGCGGCGCGCCCACCTGCTCGACCTTGCCTGCACGCAGCACCACAATCTTGTCGGCCAGCGTCATGGCCTCGACCTGGTCGTGGGTGACGTAGATGATGGTGGAGCCCAGCTCGCGGTGCAGCCGGGCGATCTCGATGCGCATGTGCACGCGCAGTTCGGCATCCAGGTTGGACAGGGGTTCGTCGAACAAGAACACCTTGGGGTCGCGCACGATGGCGCGGCCAATCGCCACGCGCTGGCGCTGGCCGCCCGACAAGGCCTTGGGCTTGCGGTCCATCAGCGGGCCCAGGCCCAGCACCTTGGCCGCGGCATCCACCTTGGTGGCCACCTCGGTTTTGGAGGCCCCGGCAAAGCGCAGGGCAAAGCCCATGTTGTCGCGCACCGTCATGTGCGGGTACAGCGCGTACGACTGGAACACCATGGCGATGCCGCGCTTGGACGGGTCCAGGTCGTTGACGCGCAGGCCGCCGATTTCCAGGTCGCCGCTGGTGATGTCTTCCAGGCCGGCCACCATGCGCAGCAGGGTGGATTTGCCGCAGCCGGACGGGCCGACGAAGACCACGAATTCGCCCTTGTTGATTTCCAGGTCCACGCCCCGGATCACATGGGTGTTGCCAAAGGATTTGGTGATTTGGGTGAGTTTGACGTCTGCCATCTCGGTCTCCTTATGCGGCAGCCAAAGTCACAACCTGGCGGCCCAGCCGCCGGGTGGACACCACCACCTGGGTATCGGCGTGCGCGCCGGTGCTCTCCACCCAGAAGCCCGCCACGCCGCCCTTGAACAAGATGAGTTCCGGCCCCAGCAGTTGGGCACCGCCAGTGACTTCCACCGCCACCACGTCGTCCAGAAACGGCAGCACGCGGCCACATTGGTCGAGGGCGCGCACGGTGAAGCGCACAGCATCTTTCTCATCGGCCAGCAGGCTTGTGCTGTCGGCCACCACCTCCAGCGTGGTGGGGAGCGGGTTGCCACTGAGCGTGACGCTGGCCACGGCCTGGCCGCCCACGAAGCCGGTGATCGTGCAGTCCAGCCACTGCATGCCCCAGGCGCCCACCTCGGCCATGTCCACCTGGCGGCTGTCGATGGTGACGGGCGCGTAGGGCAGGTGCGGGTACTTGGCGCGGTCGGGCTCGGCGCGTTTCACCGGGAAGTCGCCAAACTGGAATTCGATGTAGTCGCAATTGGTCAGCACCAGCAGGGGCAGCACCTCGCAGCGGTCTTTCTCGCCACGCGCCCAGTAGGTCACCGGCTCCAGCACCACCTGCTGCTCTGGCGGGCACTGGCTGGCGTAGACGGCGGCAGCGAACTTGGGCGCGCGGAAGATGTCCATCACGCCGTGGTGGCAGATGCGGTCGCCCGCGCCAAAGTCCTTGTGGGTGTTGTAGTCGAACATGCACCAGCCTATGGCCCCGGCGATTTGCGGGTTGGCGTAGGCGGCGTTCAGCACCTCCAGGTGGCGGGTGGCGTGCTCGGCCTGGCGGTCTTCGGGGTCGATGCGTTTGGTGGGGTACATGTGGCCGTTGAACTCGGTCACCAGGTAGGGCACATCTGTGGCCAGGCCGGTCACGTCGCGGGTCTGGCGCAGCGGCGCAGGGGCACGGCCCGGCAGCCAGTCGGCGGGCGCGATGTGGAAGAAGTCGTTCATGGTGTAGACGTCTTCCAGCAGTTCGCTGTTTTCAATGCAGCGTACGCCGCCGGTCTGGCGGGTGGTGTCCAGGGAGCGGGCCATGGCGTTGGTGCGGACGAAGAAGTCGTGGTTATCCGCAGATTCGTTGATGCGCACGCCCCACAAAATGATGCTGGGGTGGTTCCAGTCGCGCTGCACCATGCGGCGCACGTTCTCCACCGATTCGTCTTGCCAGACCGCGCCGCCAATGTGCTGCCAGCCCGGGATTTCTTCAAACACCAGCAGGCCGATTTCGTCGCAGCGGTCCAGAAAATACGGCGACTGCGGGTAGTGCGAGGTGCGCGCCAGGTTGCAGTGCAGCTCGTTCTTCAAGATGTCGGCATCCAGCTCCTGTGCGCGGCGGCCCATGGCATAGCCCACGTAAGGGTAGGACTGGTGGCGGTTCAGGCCGCGGATTTTCAGCAGCTTGCCGTTCAGGCGGAAGCCATCGCTGGCAAAGCGTGCGGTGCGAAAGCCGAAGCGCGCATCCAGCGTGTCCTGGCCGTCGGGCGTATCGATATGCAGGGCCACGCGGTAGAGCTGGGGCGAGTCCAGCTCCCACAGCGCCAGGCCCGCCAGGTTGTCAAACACCACGCGCACCGTGTCGCCGGTGAAGGCCACCGTCTGCTGCTGCAGCACCGTGCCATCCAGCGCGCACAGCTCGGCCCGCGCCGTGCCAGCCAGCGCCACGCCACGCGGGTTGGCCAGGGTGCCGATGATGGCCACGGTTTTGGCATCGCTGAGCTCGTGCGCGGTCTCCACCTTGATGCGGGCAATCGACACTGCATCCGTCACCTTGAGCCACACGTCGCGGTAGATGCCGGCATAGGTCAGGTAGTCGATCTGGCCGCCGAAGGGCGGGATGTCGGGGTTTTCGCTGCCGTCGATCTTGACGGTGACCAGGTTGTCGCCCGCATGCAGCAAGCCGGTCAGCCGCGCCTCGAAAGGCGTGTAGCCGTCGGCATGCTGGGCCACCTGCTGGCCGTTGACCCACACCACGCTGTTGGCCATGGCCCCGTCAAACACCAGGGCCACTTCCTGGCGCTCAAAGGCGGGCTGCCAGGGCAAGTGGAGCTGGTAGGCAAACTCTTTCTGGAACGACTTTTCGTCGAAGTAATTCATCTCCAGATCGACCGCGTTGTGCGGCAGGCGTACGGCTTGGCCAGCTTGGGCATTCGCCACCAGGTTTTGCGAGAAATCGGCGTGGAAGATCCAGCCGTCGTTGATTTTTTGAACTAAACGCATATTCAGAACCTTGGTTTTTGTTAACTCTTGTACAGACAGAACGAGCCCCTTCCAGAAACACCGCAGAACTGGCTTTGCCAGGCTGCTGGTGTTGCCCCCTGCAAGGGGGTTGGAGGAAGATGCGAAGCACTGGAGCCTGGGGGTGTGCCTATTTCACGGAGCCGAGCATGCCTTCGACGAACTGGCGCTGCATGGCAAAAAAGACGGCGAGTGTGGGGATGGTGGCCATGATGGTGGCGACCATGATCACGCCAAAATCGGGCGTGTACGACGAGCCCAGGGACGACAGCACCAGGGTGATGGTTTTCAGCTCCACCGACTGCAACACGATCAGCGGCCACAGAAAACTGTTCCAGGTGGCCATGAACACAATGATGAAAGCCGCGGCGTAGGTGGAGCGCATCACCGGCAGATACACAAACAAAAATATCTGCCATTCCTTCAGCCCATCAACCCGCGCCGCATCCCGCAATTCGGGCGGGAAGGCCTTGGTGTTTTGCCGAAAGTAAAACACCATGTAGGCCGAGGCGATGGTGGGCAGAATCACCGCCATGTGGGTGTCCAGCATGTCGAACGAGGCCAGCAGAATGAACAGCGGAATCATCAGCGTGGCAAACGGAATCATCATCGACACCAGAATGCCCTGGTAGAAGCGCTCACGGGTGGGCGACTTGAAAACCTCAAACCCATAGCCTGCCAGGGACGACACCAGCAGGGTCAGCACCGAGCCCACGATGGCAATTTTGGCGGAGTTCCAAAATACCAGCCCCACGTCGAACAGGGCCGCAAACTTCTGGTAGTTGGCCACCATGGCATTTCCAAAAGACAGCTTTCCTTTGGTGATGTCGTTGCTCTCGTTGGTGGCGCTGATCAGCATCCACAAAAACGGGAATATCGATAAAAACGCCATCACCCACAAAAACAGGTAAATGGACGCAATGCGGATTTTTTCAAAGGACATATGCATCAATCCTTTTCTCGGGCCACGTAGAACTGGAAGAAGGCCAAGATTGCCACCAGAACCACAATCACATACGACACCGTGGCCGCGTAGCCGAAGTTGGGCACAAACTTGAACGACAGGTTGTAGATGTACAGCGACAAGGTCAACGTGCTGTCGGCCGGGCCGCCGCCGGTGATGTTCATGGCCTCGTCAAACATCTGCAGCGTGCCGATGGTGGATGTCACGGTGGTGAACAAAATCACCGGCTTGAGCACCGGAATGGTGATCGACAAAAACCGGCGCGTGGCCGAAATGCCGTCGATGCGGGCAGCCTCGTAAATGGACTTGTCCACGTTCTGCATGGCCGCCAGGTAGAAGATCATGTTGTAGCCGGTCCAGCGCCAGGTGATGGCGGCAATCACCACCACCCGGGCCCAGAAGGGGTCGGTCAGCCAGGGCACGGGCTGGTCGATGATGGCCAGCTGCAGCAGCACGGAATTGACCAGGCCGTCGTACGAGAACATGCTTTTGAACAGCACCGAGTACGCCACCAGGGAGGTGACGCAGGGCAGAAAAATGGCGGTACGCAGCAGCCCGCGAAAACGCAGGTTGGGCATGTTCAGGCAGGAAGCCAGCACCAGCGCCAGCACGATCATGATGGGCACCTGCACCACCAAAAAGATGAAGGTATTGGTCAGCGCCCGCAGGAACATCGGGTCGCTGGTGAGCCGCTCCACATTGCCCAGGCCGATAAACCGCACCATGGTGCCCTGCCCCGCGTGGAACGACATCCACAGGGACTGGATGATGGGGTAGACCATGAAGGTGCCGATCAGCAGCAATGCCACCGACACAAAAGCCCATCCGTTGATATCGTAAAAAATCCGATATCCCGGCCTGCTTGCTTGCCGCATAAAAATCTCCAAGGGTTGTTGCTCACCCCCAGGCTCCAGTGCTGCGCATCTTCCTCCAACCCCCTTGCAGGGGGCAACACCAGCAGCCTGGCAAAGCCAGTTCTGCGGTGTTTCTGGAAGGTGCGCGTTCTACCCGAATGCGTTGGTGAGAAAACGGTGGCTTACTTGATCTGCGCCGCGAGTTGGGCCTGGATCTTGTCCAGCAACTGGTCGACCGGCACGCCCTGGTTCAGGGCGGGCAGTTGGGCCGACACGGCGGCATCGCCTTCATAGGTGAACATGCCGTAGTTCACGCTGGGCACCTTGGCCAGCCAGTCGCTGAAGCGCAGCCACACCTGGGCACCGCCGAAGAACAGGTCGGCATCGCTGTAGGCCTTGCCTGCGCGCGAAGACATCAGCGTGCCCACGGCACCGCGCGAGATCAGGATGCTTTGGTAGAAGTCGGTGTCCTTGGCGAAGATTTCATTCAAGAAGTCCACCGCCATGGCTTTCTCTTTGCCGCCCGACAGCACATACCAGCTGGAGCCGCCGAGGTTGGACGCATGCACAGCACCCGGCACGTTCAGGGACGGCGTAGGGGCCACGGCCCACAGGCCGGCCTGGCTCTTTTCGGACTTGACTGCGCCGGTGATCCACACGCCGGTGGTGATGCTGGCCACGTCGCCCTTGTTGACCGCGCCTACGTACTCGGCCCAGTTGGTCACCGGTTTGACGATGCCCGACTTGAACAGCTTGCCCTGCACTTCCATGGCGGCCTTGAGGGCGGGGTTGCCCTTGATGTCGAGCTTGCCGTCCTTGTCGAAGTACCAGCGCCCGGCCGACTGCATCATCACGCGGATCAGGCCGTTGTCATTGGGGTCGATGCCCAGCATCTTCTTGCCGGTGACGGCCATCACCTTGGTGCCGATCTCGATGTAGCGGTCCCAGGTGATGTTTTCCATGTCTTTCTCGGAGAAGCCGGCCTTGGCCAGCAGGTCCTTGCGGTAGTACATGCCGGTCACGCCCGAGTCGAAAGGCAGGCCGTAGACCTTGCCGTTGACCGTCATCAGGTCCACCTTGTACTTGGCAAACCCGGCGTAGTCGACCTTGCCCGACATGGGCTCGAACGAGGTGGGGAACGAGCGCAGGTACTTTTGCGCGTTGTAGTCTTCCACCAGCACGATGTCGGGCAGCGACTTGGTCACACCCGAGGCCAGCGTGGTTTGCAGCTTTTGCTCCAGGTCGGCCTTGGACATGTCGACGATCTTGAAGGTGGCATCCGGGTGCTTGGCGGTGTAGCGGGCAGCCGCGTCCTTCATGATGGCGATGTTGAAGTTCGGGTCCCAGGCCCAGACCGTCACTTCTTTGGCCGATACCGCCGCAGCGGTCATCAGGCCGAAGGAGGCCAAAGCCAGGCTGGCAGCAGCGTGCGCGGTGGTAGGTTTCGCAAAATGCATGGTGTGTTCTTTCGTCTCTTTGGAGGTTGCCAGGGCCTGGCGCATGGAAAACACCAAGACCCCGGGTTCAGGTGGCAAGCCTGGGCCGCCCACCTCCATTAATAATACAAATAAACACCCCAAAATCCACCAAGGGAATACCCTGAACCCCTATGCATACGGAAAATGTCCACCATTTGGCACTGAGGTACTACGTTACCGGTGACAGTCTAAGCCAATCATCATATTTTTTGATTTAAACCACCTGCCACCGATGCGCCCGCAGCAGAAACTATTTTTTTGATAGCTTGAAAGCTATACCAGACAAGCACGGGCTGCCATTTCCATGGCGAGGTCAGGCGAAATCACCCGCCTCCTCGGGTTTAGTCCACTCGATCGCATCGCCCGCGCACAGTTGGGCCTCGCCCTCGGTGCAGCCAATCGCATCGGCCACGCGGCGGGGGTACTGCTCCAGCATGCTGGGGGTGTCCAGGTCGAGTTCGTGGGCGCGCCCGCCCCAGGAGGCGAGGTACACGATACCGGCCAGGGTGTCGGTGGACGCATCTTCCTGCGGGTCCGGGTGGTGCTGGATGGCATCCACGATCTCCTGGGGAAAGCGCCACTTGGCGGCAAAGGCCGCACCCACATCGGCGTAGGAATAACCCAGCGCGGCCATCTGCCGCGCATAACGGTTGCCATCCTTGGCAAAGTCGGCCTGCATGCAGGGCTGCTCGGGCATGGCCATCCGCATCACCAGGTCGCCCACGCCGTGCAGCAGCCCGGCGGTAAAGGCCAGCCCTTTGTCCATCCGCATGGAGGCGGCCAGCGACTGCGAAATCTTGGCCACGTCCAGGCTGTAACGCCAAAACTCGGGCATGTTGACCCCTGGCACCATGCGAAAAGCCCCGCGCACCGCCGCGGCGCTGACCAACTGCTTGATGGCCTTGAGCCCCAGCAACGGAATCGCGGCCTCCATGGTGCCGATGCGGCCACTGCTGCCGTAGCGGGCCGAGTTGAGCAGGCGCAGCACCCGCACCGTAAGCCCTACCTCGGCCGACACCAGGTCCGTGATCCGGCGCACATCCGGATCGGGTTTCTGGAATTCACCAAAGATCTGCGCAATGGTGGCGGGCAGAGACGGAATCAAGGTGTCGGAAGCAAGCAATTCTTCAAATTTCATGGAAACTCTCTCGGTGGATGGGCGCATGGACAGCACCCAATATAGTCCGATTTACCCCCTGCGTTAGCCCTACTGGTACCGCGGCTTTACCCGGCCTTGACCTGAAACAAGGCGTAGCCCCGGGAACTGTGCATACTCCTGCGACTCGGTCTATGTTGCCCCCCAGCCCCTTTTATGCACCACCACCTTCTCCGCGCGCAGACCATCCTGGCAAGCATCGCCCTGCTGGTCGCCGGCCACGCCGCCTGGGCCCAAACTCCGCCCCCTCCACACACCGTGTTTCTGGAAGACCTGACCTGGACCGAGCTGCGCGACCAGGTGCGCCTGGGCAAGACCACCATCCTGGTGCCCATTGGTGGCACCGAGCAAAGCGGCCCCTATGTGGCCCTGGGCAAGCACAACGCGCGGGTCAAGGTACTGTCGCAGCGCATCGCCGAAGGCCTGGGCAACGCCCTGGTGGCCCCGGTGATCGCCTACGTGCCCGAGGGCGGCACGGCACCCACCAGCTCGCACATGCGCTTTCCCGGCACCATCACCGTGCCCGACGAGGTGTTCAAGAAAACCCTGGAGTCCGCCGCCAACAGCTTCAAGGTGCACGGCTTCCAGAATGTGGTGTTCCTGGGCGACCACGGCGGCTACCTGAAGGACGTGCAGCAGGTGGTGGCCCAGTTGAACAAGAGCTGGGCCAGCAGCGGAGCAAAGGCCATCGTGCCCGAGGTCTACTACGCCACCAGCTCCGACGGCTACGCCCAGATATTGCGCCAGCACGGCATCCGAGACGACGAGATCGGCACCCACGCCGGCCTGGCCGACACCGCCTTGCTGCTGGCCGTGGCCCCGCACATGGTGCGCCAGGACGCGATGCGCAGCGGCCCCAAGGTGGGCCAGGCCGACGGCGTGTACGGCGGCGACCCGCACCGCGCCACGGCCGAACTGGGCCAGTTGGGTATTGATGCCATCGTCAGCAAAACCGTGCAGGCGCTCAAGGCCGCCACCGCAACACGCTAAATTAACGCTATTTCCATCACCGGCCCACTTATTCCATGTTCCAACTTACCCGCCTCGCCGCATTGACCGCCGCCGCCCTGGCCCTGTGCCACAGCGCCTATGCCGCACCCGCCACCGCCGCCATCTCCACCGCCCCCGGTATGCCGCCGGTGGTCAATGCCAGCAACCTGTACAGCGAAGCCGGCATGGGCCGCCTCAGCCCCGCCGTGGCCGGCGCCCTGCCGCGCATCTACGTACCCAACCTGCGCTCCAACGACGTGTACGTGATCGACCCCGCCACCATGAAAGTGGTGGACAAGTTCGCCGTGGGCCACAGCCCGCAGCACGTGGTGCCCTCGTGGGATCTGCAAACCCTGTGGGTGGCCAACAATGCCGAGGGCAAAAACACCGGCAGCCTGACGCCCATCGACCCCAAGACCGGCAAGCGCGGCCAGGACGTGCCGGTGGACGACCCGTACAACATGTATTTCACCCCCGACGGCAAGCAGGCCATCGTGGTGGCCGAAGCCTTTGCGCGGCTAGACTTTCGCGATGCCCACACCATGGCGCTGCAGTCCAGCCTGGCCGTGCCCGAGTGCAAGGGCATCAACCACGCCGACTTCTCCATCGACGGCAGCTACGCCCTGTTTACCTGCGAATTCGGCGGCAAGCTGGCCAAGATCGACATGGTGAACCGCAAGGTGCTGGGCTACCTGCTGCTGGACAAGAAAGGCATGCCGCAAGACATCCGCATCTCGCCCGACGGCAAGGTGTTCTATGTGGCCGACATGATGGCCGACGGCATCCACGTGGTCGATGGCGACAGCTTCACCAAGATCGGCAAGATCCCCACCGGCACCGGTGCCCACGGCCTGTACCCCAGCCGTGACGGCACCCGCCTGTACATCTCCAACCGCGGCAGCAACATGGTGCACGGCAAGCGCAACGGCCCCGGCAGTGTCTCGGTGCTCGACTTCGCCACCCGCAGCGTGGTCGCCACCTGGCCCATCCCCGGCGGCGGCAGCCCCGACATGGGCAACGTCAGCGCCGATGGCAAAACCCTGTGGCTGTCGGGCCGCTTCGACGACAAGGTCTACGCCTTTGATACCGACACCGGTGCCGTACAGTCCATCAAGGTCGGTGCCGAACCCCACGGTCTGACCGTCTGGCCGCAGCCGGGCCGTTACTCGCTGGGCCACACGGGCAATATGCGCTAAAGCCCCACGGGATCAAGTTGGGCCCGGCAATGCTAGGCTGTGCCCATGCATTCCGATTTTCCGCCCCTGGCCTTTGTCGACATTGAAACCACCGGCGGCAGCGCCGGGCGCGACCGCATCACCGAAGTCGGCATCGTCGAGGTGGACGGCCCCCACGTGCGCCGCTGGAGCCAGCTGATCCACCCCGGCACGCGCATCCCCGCCTTCATCCAGAAGCTCACCGGCATCGACGATGCGATGGTGGCCGACCAGCCGCCCTTCGAGGCCGTGGCCGCCGACATCCTGGACCGGCTGCGCGGCAAGCTGTTTGTGGCCCACAACGCCCGCTTCGACTACGGCTTTTTGCGGGCCGAATTCAAGGCCTGCGGCATCGCCTGGCAGGCCCCCGTGCTGTGCACCGTGCAGCTCTCGCGTCGCCTGTTCCCCACCCAGGCGCGGCACAACCTCGACAGCCTGATAGCCGCCCACAACCTGCAAATGCCCGCACGCCACCGCGCCCTGGCCGATGCCGACGCGCTGGCCCAGTTCTGGCAGGTGCTGCACACCCGTTTCGATGCCGCCACCCTGAGCGCGGCGGTCAACGCCCTGTCGGCCCGCCCCGCCGTGCCGCCGCAGCTGGATGCCGAGCACATCGACCGCCTGCCCGAAACCCCGGGTGTGTACGTGTTTTTTGATGCACAGCGCCGCCCGCTGTACATCGGCAAAAGCAAAAACCTGCGCAGCCGCGTGCTGGCCCACTTCAGCGCGGCGCTGAGCAAGCCCAAAGAAATGCGCCTGAGCCAGCAGGTGGCCGACATCGACTGGGTGGAGACTGCGGGCGAAGTCGGCGCGCTGCTGCTCGAAGCCCAATGGGTCAAACACCACCAACCCAGCATGAACGTGCAACTGCGCCGCCAGCGCGACCTGCACGCCTGGCAGCTGGACGACACCAGTGCGCTGCTAACCCCGCTGGTGCCGCGCCTGGTCAACGGCCCCGACATCGCGCTGGGCGTGCAAGACAACCTCTTCGGCCCCTTCCGCTCGCGCCGCGAAGCCCTGCAGCTGCTGGAAACCCTGGCCAGCACCCAGGGCCTGTGCCGCGGTGTGCTGGGCCTGGAGAAACTGGCCCCCGGCCGCCCCTGCTTCGCCCACCAGATCCGCCAGTGCGCCGGGGCCTGCGTGGGCACCCAGCCCCTGGCCCAGCACAACCTGGCCCTGCTCACCGCCCTGACCCGCCACAAGGTGCAGCGCTGGCCCCACCCCGGCCCCATCGGCCTGCGTGAAGGCCGCGACCTGCACGTGCTGCACGACTGGCGCTACCTGGGCACCGCCAAAAGCGACGAAGAAGTGGCCGAGCTGCTGGAGTCCGGACACACCGCGTTTGACTTCGATACCTACAAGATTCTGAGCAAGGCCCTGGCCAAGGCGCGGGCGGGGCAGATTGTGCGGCTGGGCAGAAATTCCTGATTTGATAGCATCTCACGCCCACGGAATAAGCGTGAAGTGCCGATTTGGCCCCAAACATTGGTAGTTTTCCGCGCGTGCAGTACATTGGCTTACATGTCTGCCCTCCAACTCACCCAAGCCCTGCCCGACCTCGCGGCCTGGACGCGCTACTGCACCACCACCGAGATTCCTGTGCTGGCCGAGACGGCGCGGGCGCTGGAGGTGTTGCGGGCCCAGGAGGACGCGGTGGACGCGGCTATGCTGGCCAAAGCCATCCAGACCGACCCGCTGATGGCCATCAAGGTCATGGCCCACGTGGCCAGCCTGCGCCGCCCCGAAGCGCACGCCATGGATTCCAGCAAGACCGAAACCATCACCGGGGCCCTGGTGATGCTGGGCATTGCCCCGTTCTTCCGCCACTTTGGCCCGCAGCCCACCGTAGAAGACCGCCTCGTCGGCCAGCCCCAGGCGCTGGCCGCGGTGCGCGAGCTGCTGCAGCGGGCCGAGCGCGCCCGTTTGTTTGCGCTGGGCTTTGCGGTGCACCGGGCGGATATGGATGTGGACGTGATCCTGCACGCCGCGTTTTTGCACGACTTTGCCGAGCTGTTGCTGTGGTGCCATGCCCCCGCCCTGGCTCTGCAGATCCAGGCCGCGCAGCAGGCCGACCCCACACTGCGCAGCGCCGCCATCCAGAAAACCGTGCTGAACATCGAGCTGGACGACCTGGCCCAGCAACTCATGCGCCAATGGTGCCTGCCCGCCATGCTGGTGCGCATCAGCGATGCCCGCCATGCCGAGCAGGCCAATGTGCTCAACGTGGTGCTGGCCGTGCGGCTGGCGCGCCACACGCTGCACGGCTGGGACAACCCCGCTGTGCCCGACGACGTGGAAGCCGTCGCCAAACTGCTGAACGCCACGCCCCGCATCGCACTGGCCTACCTGCACAAGATCCTGGCGGACTTGTAGAACATTTTGATAGCTGCTTGCGCCCTATCCATAAGCGCTAAAGCCGTTTTTTATCTTTAAGGCCAGTCTACCGGTGCGGCACCCCGTTAATTGGGCACCTGGACCGCACCGGCGGCAAAACCGATCTGGTCGGCCAGCACTGGCGCGGCGCTGATGGCCGGCAACTGGGCAGCGGTCAGGGTGGGCGCGGCCCCCGGCACACCGCCGCGAGGTGTGGTGCGCACCACCTGGTTGGGGGGCAAGTGGGCGCCGGTGTGCAGGCGGGCGTACATGGCGTTCATGGCCTGGTTGAAGTAGGCGTGCAGCGGGATGTAGCGGCTGTCAAAGCCCGAGGAGCCCAGGAAACCGTCGAAATGTTGGGCGTTGGTGACCTCGATGTAGTGCAGTTCGCTGGCATTGGCTTCCACCGACCGGTTGTAGGCGGTGTAGGCCCGCGCCGAATGGTTCACCGGGATCAGCGCGTCGCTGCGCCCGGCCACTACCAGCGTGGGTTTGCCGCGCAGGTTGCCACTCAACAGCGTCTCGCCCATGCCTGCCCGCACCGCGTCGCTCTGGGCCTTGGTAGGCGTGCTGCTGGCGCTGAGGGCGGCACCGCTGGCGGTGTCCACACCCGTCACCAGGGCCCGCTGGCACAGCGCCGCGTCCAGCGCGAAGTCGGCCAAGCCGCTGCCCGGCGACACCGCGGTTTGCCAGGAATGCGCGCCGCCCACGGCATCGTTGTAGACCGGCGTAGCGGGCGTGCCGTTGGCCGTGCCGTTGCCGGTGGCATAGCTGGTGGCTTGGGCGTTAATGCCGATAGCCACGGGCACGCCGGTCGCGTCCACCGCCGCCAGGCTCATGCCGCACAGGTTGTCGGCCACCGAGAAACGGCCATAGGCGCTGGGGTACATGGTGGCCAGGATGGGCTGGTTGCCCAGGGCGTAGTGGGCGTTGTGCATGGTGTCGTTGTCGCTGGTCCAACCGTAGGCGCGCAATCTGGCCAGCGCATCGGTCGCCTGGTCGGCCAACATGGCCCCGGTCACCAGCCCTTTGGCGGCCAGCGCGGTGCAGCGGTTGGTGGCCCGCGGCGTCATGTTCGCAAACGGGATGAAGTTGAAGAGCGAGGTTTCGGCCATGGTCGCGCTGCTGGCCAAGGCGGCGCAGGGCTGGTACAGGTTGGCGTAGGTCACGTAGTCGGCCAGGGGCTTGCCGTAGGCCGCTACGGCGACACCGCCGAACTGCACGCCATAGCCGTTGGTGCTGGCCGGCTGGGCATTCGGCTCAAAGGCCACCACGCCGTCGATCAGGCCGCTGCTGTCCTGCTCGGCGGCCCGCAGCACCGCCGAGCCACCATTCGACACCGAGGCGGCGATCACCAGGGTATTGGCAGGCGTGAACCGCACCGCCTTGCCGCTAGACAGGGACTCACCGTATTCCTGGTTCAAGGCGTACAGCGCGTAGCGGGCGGCCGCCAGCGTGTCGTTACCCCAGTCCTTCTCGGGGTTCTGCTGCGAATGGGCCTGCTTCAGCGCCAGCCGGTTCGGGAACGCGGTGTTGAAGGCAGTGCGGGCGCTGTCGCTCAGCGCGGCAGCGAAATGCGCCAGGCTGCCCGCTGCCGTACGGGTGGCACGGGTGCCGTCAATGCGGTGCACCGTGTCGTCGGTCAAGTTGTACAAACCCATGCCCTTGCCCGCGTCGGTCAACGCCACCGCGCAGCCGCGCTTCAAGCCCCATTCGGCACCCGTGGCAATCGCACCGTAGACGCCGCGCGAACCGGACGACGGCGCCAGCACCACGCAGGGCGCGCTGACATCAAAGCTGTCGGGAATCTGCACTGCCATGGTGACGCGCTTGGTACCCGCCGCGTTGTCCAGCACGCCCAGGTATTCCAGCCCCGGCACCAGGCCCTCGCTGGCGGTGGCGTTGCCGCCCAGGTCCACATTCGGCCCGAACAGGGTGCCAAAGCCGCCCTTGGCCGTGACATCCACCAGCCCCCGGTAGTTGGACTGCACCGCGTTGCGCCGCAGCTCGGACGAACTTGGCTGGGTCGGGTCGGCATAGGCGGGCACGGCGGCGGTGCTGATCAAGCCGCTTTTGCCCAGCCCCGCCGTCAGCAAATCCTGCGTGGTCGGTGAACTGCCAGTACCCACCGTGGTGGCCCGGTAGGCCACCCGGCTGATGTGGGCCACACCGGACGGCAAAACGTTGACCTCGGGTTCGCCGTCGCCACAGCCCCCCAACAGGACGCTGCCCAGTCCCAGCAAGGCCGTGCGTTGCGCCGTTGTCCATAAACCATTCCGTGGCTGATGCATGTGTAACTCCCTTTGGTAGGCGGTTCGAGGTGATCCGCCAGGCCGGAAGGATCGCCGTTTAGGCACTTTGGCGGCAAGGAAATACCCTTAGAAAGGTCGCGGGCCGACCGGTTTTCATCCTATTTGAGGAGAACACGCGCTCTGGATCGCCCCCGCCTCACCATCCCCCCGCCGCCAACTTCGCCGCCAAAAAATCCACCAGCGCCCGCACCTTGGGCGACACGTGCTTGCGTGTGGGGTACACAGCGTAGATGCCCATGGTGAGCGAACGGTACTGCGGCATCAGCTCCACCAGCGTGCCCGCGGCCAGGTCGGCGGCCACCAAAAACGTGGGCTGCAGGATGATGCCCTGGTGCGCCAGCGCGGCGGCGCGACAGGTGTCGCCGCTGTTGGTGTGCATGCAGGGGCGGGTTCTGGCCGTGACCGTTCCACCGGGCCCGTCAAAGTGCCATTCGTCCTTGCTGGCCCAGTAGCTGTAGGCGATTACGGCGTGGTCGGCCAAGTCGGCCGGGTGCTGGGGCGTACCGTGCGCGGCCAAGTAAGCGGGCGATGCACACAGCACGATGCGGGTGCTGGCCAGGCGCTTGCTCACCAGGGTGGAGCTGGGCAAGGTGGCGATGCGGATGGCCACGTCATAGCCCTCCTCCACCAGGTCCACCACCCGGTCCGACAAAGTAATGTCCAGCGCCACCTGCGGGTGCTGGCTACGGAACACGCCCCACAGCGGGGCCAGGTGCAGGTTGCCAAAGGTCACCGGCGCGTTGATGCGCAGCAGGCCGCTGGCGGCGGCGCTGCGCGAGGTGGCCTCCATTTCAGCCTCTTCCACCCCGGCCAGCAGCTCCCGGCAGCGGGCGTGGAACACCTGGCCTTCTTCGGTGAGCGACAGGCGGCGCGTGGTGCGCTGCAGCAGGCGCACACCCAGCCGCGCCTCCAGCTCGCCCACGTAGCGCGACACCGCCGCCTTGGACAAGCCCAGCGCCTCGGCGGCCTTGACGAAGCTGCCCGCATCCACCACGGCACTGAAGGTTTGCATTTCCAGAAAACGGTCCATTGTGTTGCCCGGTGAAACAATGAATCTTATTTTAGGCCGTTTATCTCTGCTGCTGCAGCTTATACAGTAGCGGCTATGACTACTTCCACCCTTGCTCCCGTTCTGTTCGTATCCCACGGTGCCCCCACGTTTGCCATCGAGCCCGGCACACTCGGCCCCTTGCTGACCTCGCTGGGCCAGACGCTGCAAGGCATCACCGCCGTGCTGGTGGTGTCGCCGCACTGGCAGACCCGCGGCGTGCAGGTGATGACCGCCGCCGCGCCCGAGACGGTGCACGACTTCGGTGGTTTCCCTCAGGTGCTGTACAGCCTGCGCTACCCCGCACCGGGTGCCCCGGCCCTCGCCGCCGAGGCACAGCGCGTGCTGGCCGAGGCGGGCTGGCCTGCCACGCTGGACCCACGCCGCGGCCTGGACCACGGGGCCTGGGTGCCCCTGCGCCATTTGCTGCCCGCGGCCAACATCCCCGTGTTCCAGGTGTCGATGCCGCACGACCTGGACACCGCCGGGGCCCTGCGCCTGGGCCAGGCCCTGGCACCGCTGCGGGCGCAAGGCGTGCTGGTGCTGGCTTCGGGCAGCATGACGCACAACCTGTACGAGTTTCGCCATGCCCACACCGCCGCCGCCGACTACGCGGTGGAGTTCACCCACTGGATCCGCCAGGCCGTCACTGGCCATGCCGCGGACAAGCTGGTGGACTACCGCCGCCTGGCCCCCCATGCCGAGCGCGCCCACCCCAGCGAAGAGCATTATTTGCCCCTGCTGGTGGCCATGGGTGCACGCAGTGATTCGGAAGCGCCCAGCGTGATCGACGGCGGCATCACCCACGGCGTGCTCTCCATGGAATCCTATGCCTGGGGGCTTCCCGCCCGCATCCAATAAATAAGAAAGCCCACCATGACCACCTTGCACACCAGCCCCGACTTCGCCCTCTCCTTCCGCGTACTCCAGCCGCAACCCGCCCGCCCCACCGCCCTGGTCCTGCTGCTGCACGGCGTGGGCGGGTCGGAGAGCAATTTGATGGACATGGCCGCCGCTATCGCCGGGCAGCAGCCCGGCACCCTGGTGGTGCTGCCGCGCGGCCCGCTGACCCTGGGGCCAGGGCAGTTTGCCTGGTTCCGGGTGGCGTTTGGCCCCACCGGGCCGCGCATCGACGCAGCCGAGGCCGACAGCAGCCGCCTGGCGCTCACCCGCTTCATCGGCCAGTTGCAGCAAGCCCACGGCATTGCGCCACAGCACACCGTGGTGGCGGGCTTCAGCCAGGGCGGCATCATGAGCGCAGGGGTGGGGCTGACGGCACCGGCCACGGTGGCGGGCTTCGGCATTTTGTCGGGCCGCATCCTGCCCGAGCTGGAGCCGCACCTGGCACCGCCCGCGCAGCTGGCACAGGTGCAGGCCTTCGTGGGCCACGGCGAGTTCGACAGCAAGCTGCCGGTGGCCTGGGCCGAGCGCTCCGACCAGTGGCTGGGCGCCCTGGGCGTGCCCCTGCAAAGCCGCCGCTACCCCATCGACCACGGCATCAGCGCAGCCATGCAGGCGGACTTTCTGGCCTGGCTGCGTACCGTTCTGCCGGCGCACTAACACTACACTTTTGATAGCTGCTTGTGCTTATCCAATAAGCATGGGGTGCCGATTTGGCACTGGATCAATCCGCAGAGTTGATCCAGCGCACCAGGTCATCGGCCCGCAGCGGCTTGCTGAACAAATAGCCCTGGCCTTTTTCGCACTGCAAGGTGCGCACGATGGCGGCCTGGGCTTCGGTTTCGATGCCTTCGGCCACGGTGCCCATGCCCAGGCTGTGGGCCACCCGCACGGTGGCTTCGATCAGCACGCGGTGGTGGTGGCTGGTGGCAGACTGGCTGACGAACGACCGGTCGATCTTCACCACATCCACCGGCAGCTGGTGCAGGCTGGCCAGCGAGGAATAGCCCGTGCCGAAGTCGTCCAGCGCCAGCGTCAGGCCCAGGGCCTTGAGCGCATGCAGGCAGGTTTGCACCGCTTCATCCTGCGCGGCCAGGCTCTCGGTGACCTCCAGCTGCAGTTGTCCCGGGGCCATGCCCGTGCTGCGCAGCACCTCGGCTACAAACGCCACCCAGTCGGGCTGGGCCAACTGGGCCCGCGACAGGTTGACCGCCAGCAGGCGCGGTGCACTGGCACCCAGCGCGGTCTGCCACTGCACAAACTGGCGGCAGGCCGTGGCCAGCACAAAGTCGCCCAGCGCGCAGATCAGGCCGCACTCTTCGGCCACACCAATGAATTCAAACGGCGGCACCACGCCCCGCGTGGGGTGCTGCCAGCGCACCAGTGCCTCGACACCCGCAGAGCGGTCCACCGAGCCATCGGCCCGCGCAGGACCCAGCAGGCCCACCACCGGCTGGTACACCACAAACAACTGCTCCTCGGCCAGCGCCAGGCGCAACTCGGCCTCGGTGCCCGAGCGTTGCGCCGCGCGCGCATACATGTCGGGCTCAAACACCACGTAGCGCCCGCCCCCGGCGCGCTTGGCCTCGACCATGGCGATGCTGGCGCACTGCAGCACCGCGTCGGCGTCTCCACGGGTCTGGGCACGCAGAACAATGCCCATGCTGACACCGCAGTGCAGCTGCTGCGCGCCAATGCCGTAGGGCATGGCCAGCACGTCGAGCAGACGCTGCGCCACCACGTGCACATCGTCAGGTTGCTCCAGGTCGTCCAGCACCACCACAAACTCGTCGCCGCCGACGCGCGCCGCCATCTGCTCGCCGCCATGGGGCTGGCCCAGGCGATTGCGCGCGCGCAAGGTGGTGCGCAAGCGGTCGGACAGCATCGACAGCACCTCGTTGCCCGCTGCATGGCCCTGGGTGTTGTTGATCTGCTGCAGGCGGTCACAGTTCAGGTACAGCACGGCGAAGGCGTAGCCGGGCTCCTCGGGCCCGCGCTCCATGGCCCGCTGCAGCCGCTCCAGCGCCACTGCGCGTTTGGGCATGCGCGTCAGGTTGTCCATGCGGGCGGCGGCACTGAGGCGACGGGCCAGGCCTTGCTGCTCCCGCTGCACTTCCCGCGTGATGTCGCTCAGCACGGCCATCAGCCGGTCGGGGCCCATTTTGAGCAGGTTGAACGACAGCATCTGCGGCGCCGTCTGGCCACGGCCATCGGGTTGCAGCGGGATGCGCATCGACTCGCACACCACGCCACTGTCCGGGGCAAAGGCCGCCACCATGCTGCGCAGATGCGGTGCCACATCGGCCAGCACGTCGAACAGGTTGTCCAGGCTGCCGTCGGGCGACACCGGCATCAGCAGCTGCGCCGACATGGGGTTGGCCATTTCGATGCTGCCGTCCAGACGGGTTTGGGCCAGCCCGATCGGTGCCTGGTAGAGAAATTGGATCAGCGCCTCATAGGCTTCATTGGCGGCATTGGCAGGCATGGGGGGTCCAGGGTGGCGGTGCCGTCACCGTGGGCGGTTGGGCGGGGGATGGAAAGAAAGCTAGGCTCGAAAGACCAGCACGTAGCGCACAGCGTGGCCGGGGTCGGCCAGCAGCCGCAGGGCCACCTTCACCGGGCGCATGCGCAGGGTCAGCACGTAGTCGATGGTGGCATCCAGCGGCTCGGCGTTGTCTTGCGCATCTTCAAAGCGCTGCGCCACCATGAAGTTGTTCATGCAAGGTGCCACCACCGTAAACAAGGGGTGGCCCAGCACCCGCTCGGGGGACAAACCGGCAGCCTGTGCCTCATACACGTTGTAGTGGGTCACGACCGTATCGGCATCGAAACCAATCACGCCAAAATCGAGTCCATCCAGTTCCGCCGGGCTCAACGCCGCCAGGCGGGCAGCCATGTCGACAGCACTGAAAGTCAGTGGATTCAAAGCAATCACAACGAACGATCCTGTTTGTTTTTGTAACCTTTCGGGCCTGCACCCTTTATACAGGAACAAGCTGCCGATGCCGCCAACAATTGCTTTCTAGAATGGCCTTTACCCAATGGAAGGCACAGCCCCATGGAACTCACGCTACAAAACCAGTACCGCACCTTGACCCGAGGCACGCCCATCGCCGTGCTGCACATCGGCGCCGACCAGACCGGGATCGCGGTCGGCAGCGGCCCGCACGCCGATGCAGCTTTGGTACTGGCCATCGGCACGCGCAAGACGGCAGCGGATTGGTTCCGCCACCGCCCGCCCACGCCCGCCGATCTGGAGAACGCCATCCAGTGGGTGGAAGACGAGGTCACCCGGGCCCGCGCCCTGGTGGCCGAGCACTCCGTGCTGTGGACCACCGACTCCTGGGCGCCGGAAATGGCGCAGCTCGCCGGGGTGACCGGCACCGCCTTGTCCATCGAAGCGGTAGAGGGCCTGTTCGACCTGCTGGCCGCCCTGTCGCAAGGCCGTCCGGCGGCCAGCGCGGGCATTCCTGACACCCCGGCCTTCGCCGCCACCCTGTTGGTGCTGCGGGAGTTCATGCACCACCTGGGCTTTACCGAAATCCACTGGACGGCTTAAGCCACCAAAGCCTCGGGCAGCAGCAAGGCGATACGGTCCCGCAGCGCGTTGGCCCGCTCGGGTCCGGCGGCACTTTCCACCTCGGCCAGTATCGTGTGGCCTACCTCCAGCATGGAGCTGCGGTCGCGGGCATTGCGCAGGGCTTCGCGCAAGCTTTCGGCCAGGGCGGGCGCACGCCGGGCGAACATGCGCTCGCAGATGTCAAACAAAAACATGCGGGTCGTGGCCATGGAGCGCTTGCCGTCAAACGGGTCGGCCGCCACCGGCGCGGCCACCACCACGGGGTGCGCGAGGTAGCCGTCCCGCAGCAACTGCAGCACCAAAGCCTCGCCCTCGTGCCCCAGGTAGGCCGCCATTTCGTGCGCCGTCTTGCGCCCGTCGGCCAGCAGCAGCAAGGCCCGTTCGCGCTGGCCCAGGCTGCGCTGGCCGGGCTGTAGCTCGGCACGCGCCTTGTCGGTTTTGGTAAGCCCCATGGTCGCCTGTGGAATGCAAAACGCGATTGGAGCAAACCGGTGTTACGCCGGCATGACGGGTTGGGCTTCAGTTCGCTACGGTAAAGCGCTTCTTGAGGTGCTTGGGCACCTCCACCTCGTCCACCATGGCCACGGCCAGGTCGGCCACGCTGATGCCTGCAGGGGCTTCGCCTACGCCGGGCAGCAGGGTGTCGGCACCTACGCGGTACTGGCCGGTGCGTGCGCCGGGGGCCAGGGCGATGGGGGGCGAGAGGAAGGTCCAGTCCAGCGTAGTCTCTTTCTGGATGCGGTTGAGCAGCTCGCGGGCGGCCAGCGCGCCCTGCTTGTATTCGGCGGGGAACGGCGGGGTGTCCACCAGCTGCACGCCGGGAGCCACAAACAGGCTGCCCGCACCGCCCACCACCAGCACGCGCTTCACCGCTGCTTTTTTGACGCCATCCAGAATCGCCTGGCTGCCTTGCAGGAACAGGTCGTGGATGTGCGGCTCGGTCCAGCCGGGGTTGTAGGCGCTGATGACGGCATCGGTACCGGCCACGGCCTTCGCCACCTGGGCGGCATCCAGCACGTCGGCAGCCACCACGGCCAGGCCGGGCTGGGCGCTGAACTTGGCGGGGTTGCGGGCCAGCGCGGTGACCTGGTGGCCGCGGCTGAGGAGTTCGGTAAGTACGGCGCTGCCTACGAAGCCGGTGCCGCCGATGAGTGCGATTTTCATGGTGAATTCCTGGTGTGTGAAAGAAGAACGCTAGTGTCTGCGCTTCACGAAGCCCTGACTAGATGGTTAAATTCGCCAATACTCTGAAGTAAAACTTATGAATAACCCCACAGACCAGCTCAAACGCATGGCGGTGTTTGCCGAGGTGGTGGCGGCGGGCTCGCTGACGGCGGCGGCGCAACGGCTCGGAATGACCCCGTCGGCGGTGAGCCAGCATTTGCGCCAATTGGAAAAGTCGCTCGGTCTGGCGCTGCTGCACCGCTCCACCCGCAAGCTCACGCTAACCGAGGCCGGGGCCCGCTACCACGTGGGCTGCGCGGCCATGGTGGCGGCAGCGCGTGCGGCCGAGCAGGCGCTGACCCGGTTGCGCGACGAGCCCGAGGGCGAGCTGCGCCTGGCCGCGCCCATCGGCTTTGCCAGCCTGCTGGCCGTGGCCCTGCAGCCGCTGCGCAGCTACCCGAAGTTAAGGCTGCAACTGCTGCTGGACGACGCGGTGATCGACCTGATAGAGGCGCGGGTGGACATTGCCCTGCGCGTGGGCAGCCTGGCCAACTCCAGCCTGGTAGCGCGCAAGCTGGGCAGCATGGAGCGCAGGCTGTGCGCAGCACCCAGCTACCTGGCCGAGCACGGCTGGCCCGCACAGCCGCAAGACCTGCTGCAGCATGCATGGCTGGGCAGCGGCTCGGCCCACACCACTTTCGACACGCTGGAATTGTTGGGCCCCGGTGGCGCGCGGCAGACGGTACAGCTCGAAGGCCGGGTGCAGGCCACCCAGGTGTCGGCCCTGCACGCGCTGTGCCTGGCGGGTTGGGGCATCTGCATGGCCGTGCGGACGGAGGACTTCCAGGCCCTGGCCGATGGCCGCCTGGTCCCCGTGCTGCCCGACTGGCGCATGGCCGACCTGCCGGTGTATGCCGTCACCCCCCGGCGCGGCGAGCAACCGGCCAAGGTGCGGCATGCGCTGGAGGTGCTGGGCAGCTACTTTGCGGCCCCGGCGTAGACTCCTGCTCATACTCCTTTTTTCATAGCTGCTTGTGCTTACCAGATGAGCACGGGCAGCCTATTTCACCCTCAATGATCATCGTGCAAATACGTGGCTTGGCGCGGCAGCAAAAAGCTCACGGCAAAGGCCAGCACCATCATGCCGGTGACGTACCAGTAAAAGTACGATTCAAAGCCCATGGACTTCAGGCCCAGGGCCACGTACTCGGCGCTGCCACCAAAAATGGCATTGCCCACGGCGTACGACAGGCCCACGCCGAGTGCGCGCACTTCGGGCGGAAACATCTCGGCTTTCACGATGCCACCCACCGAGGTGTAGAAGCTCACCACCGCCAGGGCGATGGTGATCAGCACACCGGCCAACAGCGGGCTGGTCACGCTTTGCAGCGTGCTCATGATGGGCACCACCATCAGCATGCCCAGGCCGCCAAACAGCAGCATGTTGTTGCGCCGCCCGATGCGGTCCGACAGGGCACCAAACACCGGCTGCATGCACATGTAGAGAAACAGGCAGGCCGTCATCACATTGCTGGCGGTCTTGATCGACATGCCGGCCGAGTTGACCAGGTACTTTTGCATGTAGGTGGTGAAGGTGTAGAAGATCAGCGAGCCGCCCGCGGTGTAGCCCAGCACCACCAGCAGCGCGCGCTTGTGGTTCTTGACCAACTCGGCCACGCTGCCTGCGCCCTTGGCGCTGCGGGACTGGGCGGTAGTGGTCTCGTGCAGGGTGCGGCGCAGCATCAATGCCACCACGGCAGTGCAAGCGCCCAGCACGAAGGGGATGCGCCAGCCCCAGCTTTTGAGCTCGGCCTCGTCCAGAAACTGCTGCAACACCACCACCACCAGCACCGCCAGCAGCTGCCCGCCAATCAGCGTGACGTACTGGAACGACGAGAAAAAGCCGCGCTGGCCGCGCATCGCCACCTCGCTCATGTAGGTGGCGGTGGTGCCGTACTCGCCCCCCACCGACAGGCCTTGCAGCAACCGCGCCGTGAGCAGCAGCACCGGTGCCAGGGCCCCGATGCTGGCGTAAGTGGGCAGGCAGGCGATAAGCAGCGAGCCCGCGCACATCATCACCACCGACACCACCATCGAGGTCTTGCGGCCCTTGCGATCCGCCAGGCGGCCAAACAGCCAGCCGCCGATGGGGCGCATCAAAAAGCCTGCGGCAAACACCCCGGCGGTGTTGAGCAACTGGGCCGTAGGGTCTGACTTGGGGAAGAACGCGGGCGCAAAGTAGATGGCGCAAAACGCGTAGATGTAGAAGTCGAACCACTCCACCAGGTTGCCGGACGAGGCCGCCACGATGGCAAAAATGCGCCTGCGCTTTTCTTCGAAGCTGTAGGGCATGGGGGTGGCGGCGGAGCCGCTCGGGATAGGGATGGCGCTCATGGAAAGTGTCCTTGTCTCTGGCCACGGCCCCTTCCATGGGGGCCGTTTGAACCTGGCGACAAGTGTGGGGCGCGGTGCGGCGGCTGTCGTCCGTAGCTTTGCGCTGCGCCCGCTGCGTAGGTTTACGCAGGGGTAAACCCTAGAGTGCGCTAAATGCCGTTTTCGCGCAAAAAGCGCTCCAGCTCGTGGCTGTTCGACAGGCCCAGCTTGGCAAACACATGGGCGCGGTGCGTCTCCACCGTGCGTTGCTCCAGCGGGGCCAGGTCCAGGGCGATGCGCTTGTTGGGCTTGCCCTCGGCCACCAGCCGGGCCACCTGCATCTCGCGCGGGGTCAGCCGGGCCCACAGCGCCTGCGCGGCCTGCCGGGCGTGTAGCTGGGCGGCGATGCTGGCAGACTTGTCCAGCGCGTGGGCGATGGTGGCCAGCAGGCGCACGTCGTTGCAGGGCTTTTCCAGCCAGCCAAAGGCACCGTGCTGCACCGCCTCCACCGCCATGGGAATGTCGCCGTGGCCCGACAAAAACAGCACCACCAGCGGGCTGCCCTGTGCCCGCAGCGCCTCAAACACCTGCAGCCCGCTCATCCCGCCCAGGCGCAGATCCAGGATGGCGCAGCCCGGCCGCTGCACATCGGCCCCGGCCAGAAACGCCTCGCCCGAAGCGAAAGCCTGCACCGCATGGCCGCGCGACAGCAGCAGCAAGCCCAGAGAGCGGCGCACGGCTTCGTCGTCGTCCACGACGTAGAGGTTTTGGGGGAGTGGGGTGGGGTTCATAGGGGTGAAAAGCGGGGAATGGAGTCCATGGAGCCAAAGGCAGGCATCGTGTCTGCTTGAGGGAAATTTGAATGTCTGTTTTGGCCCAAAGCGGAGGTTCGGCGGGTGACGCCTAGGGGACCTGCAACAGCCATCTTTTGGCCTCATGCTGAGGTGTCTACCCTTTTTGCGACTTATCACCCCATGGTGGAGGCAACTCTTTGGCAAGAACCCGACCAAGCAATAGCAAGGAAACGACCAGACCAGGCATCCATAGAAGCATCCCCCACCAAGCAACTGGCGAAAGGAGCGGCATAACGTCGAGTCCTTCAACGATGCAAGGTTTTGGGTCCTTGCCAATGGAGGAACAACCGAGGGCCACATTAGCGAAAACCGCAAGTTTCCAACCTCCAAACGTTAGGAAAAACGGCATCGAACACAACACAATTTGCGAGCCTCTACGCATAAGTACATTGACCTTCGGCGAGTATTGATAGTGCCTGGGCTTACGTCCACTTTTGGCCGTTTGCAGCCATCCTATCAGCCTGTCTACCCACAGTTGTACGGGCTCGATTTCGCGGAGCTAGACGGAGACAAAGCAGCTTCCCACAGGCTGCACGAACACTTTGCCAAAGCCGGTCGAGAACATTGAGTCACTAAAAAAACCTTCACCCACAAACCTCCAACTCCAACATAAACACTGTCCACCCACCCGGTCCGCAAACATAGACCGCCCCTGGCGGCTTTCGACGATCGTGCGGCAGATGTTCAGACCCAACCCCAGGCCATCGGGCTAGATGGTGAAGAACGGTGCAAATACCTACTCGGCCAACTCGGCGGCGATGCCGGGGCCCCGGTTGGCCACCGAAATGCGCAGGCGGCCACCAGCCAGCGCCGCGTCGATCTCCACCTCCCGGCGCTCCAACGGCGTGGCCTGCATCGCCTGTAGGCTGTTCAGCACCAAGTTCAGCAGCACGCGGTCGCCCCACACGGGGGGCAGAAAGCGGAGAATGGACTCCGCGAAGACCAACCGAGACGCAGGCAAGAAATGAAGTACGACCATGAGTACGGCTGAAATCGTGCCAATAAATAGCCTACTCATGCTAATATTTAGCATGTCTATTGCAGCCGCACTGTTCACCGAAAGCCAATCGCGCCTCTATGTGTGGCTGTTTGGTCAACCGGACCGTGGCTACCACCTCAACGAGCTACGCCGCCTGACCGGCCTGGGCAGCGCATCCTTGCAGCGGGAGCTCAACCGCCTGGCCAAGGCGGGTCTGGTCGATGCACAAGCGGTGGGCAACCTGCGCCGGTTCCAGGCCAACCCCCAATCCCCCGTCTACGCGGAATTGGTCGCCTTGACCCGCAAAACACTGGGCACCGTGCCGGTGTTGCGCACTGCCTTGCAGACCTTGCAGCCCGGCCTGGTATCCGCCTGGGTCTATGGCTCCGTTGCCAAGCAAACCGACACCGCCCGCAGCGACATCGACGTGATGCTGGTGGGCAAGGATTTGCTGCTGAGCCAGGTCTTGGCCACCTTGGAGCCCGCCGAGGCGCAATTGGGCCGAAAAATCAACCCAAGCTGCTATTCACTCCAAGAGTTCGCGCGCCGCCGCGCCGAGCCAGACTCGTTTGTCAACCGGGTGTTGTCGCAACCCACACTGCCATTGATAGGAGATGCCCATGGGCCTGCCTGAACTGGACAACCTGGTGCGCATCGGCCAACTCAAAGCCGAGCCGCGTAACATCCAGGAGGTCACCCGCATGCTGGCCATGGCCCAGACCCGTCTGAGCGATGCCAAACTGAGCAGCTTGTCGCTGGAAGGCCGCTTTACCAGCGCCTACAACGCAGCCCACGCCGCTGCCTTGGCGGCCTTGCGCTGGCACGGATACCGAAGTGAAAACCGTTACGCTGTCTTTCAGTGCCTGACGCATACCGTGGGTTGGCCCGCCAACCGCTGGCGTGTGCTGGACACGGCCCACCAAAAACGCAACCTGGCGGAATACGAAGGCTACCTGGAGGTGGAGGAGTCCACCGTGAGCGAGATGTGTGGTTTGGTCCAGGGGCTGATTACCGACGTGCAAACATTAACGACCAAATAGCACCCTAGAGCTTTTAGATCAAGCGCGAGTAGCTATCAAAAACATACCAAATTTTCCATGTGAACCGTCTCGGGATTCGTGGAAGCTGTTGGGTTTAAGAACTTGCTAAAGACGGTTGGGCAGACTGAACCGCCCACCAGAAGAACACTCACGCGGAGACCTCCAACTCCACCGTAAACACCGTCCCCCCACCCACCCGGTCCGCAAACGTAAACCGCCCCCGGTGGCTCTCCACAATCGTGCGGCAGATGTTCAGGCCCAGGCCCAGGCCGTCGGGCTTGGTGGTGAAGAAGGGGGCAAACACCTGCTCGGCCAACTCGGCGGGGATGCCGGGGCCCCGGTCGGCCACCTGGATGTGCAGGCGGCCAGCGGCCAGGGCTGCGTCGATCTCCACCACACGGCGCTCCAGCGGCGTGGCCTGCATGGCTTGCAGGCCGTTGAGCACCAGGTTGAGCAGCACCTGCTCCAGCAGCACGCGGTCGCCGCGCACGGGGGGCAAGCCCGCCGGTACGCGCACCACGGCGCGGGCTTGCTGTTGGCGCATTTCGCCTTGCAGCAGGGCCAGCACGTTGGCTACCAGCGCATGGACGGCGCAATCCTCCTGCCCGGCGGTGCGCTGGCGCACGAAGCCGCGGATGCGGCGCACGATTTCGGCGGCGCGCTGGGCCTGGGCGGTGGTTTCATCCAGGCTGCTGGCCAGCAGCTCTTGCTGGCCCTGTGCGGCAAAGGCCTTGGCGGCGCTGGCGAAGTTGCTCAGGGCGGCCAGGGGCTGGTTCAGCTCGTGGGCCAGGGTGGAGGCCATTTCGCCCAGGCTGGCCAGGCGCTGGGCGTGCTGCAGTTGCTCGTCGTGCTGGCGCTGGCGCAGGGCGCTGCGTTTTTGCTCGGTGATGTCCACCACCGTGCTCATCCAGCCGCTGTGCCGGCCCTGGGCGTCGATGAGGCGGGCGGTGTAGACCATGGTGAGCACGTCGTGCCCGTCGCGGTGGCGCACGCGGGATTCGAAGCCCGACAGCGCGGCCTGGCCGCTCATGGTGGCGTCATTGTTGTGCCAGTGCTGTTCCACGTCGTCCGGGTGCCAGTAGGGGTATGGCGGCAGGCGGCCCAGCAGCTCGTCGGCGCGGTAGCCGGTCATGGCGCACAGGGCGGGGTTGACGTAGATGATGTGGCCGTCCAGGTCGCGGGCGCGCATGCCCACCACCAGCGAGTCTTCCATGGCTTTGCGAAAGGCGTGGGCTTCGTCCAGCTCGGCGGTGCGTTCGCGCACCCGCACCTCCAGCTGGCGGCGGGCATCGCGCTGCTCGGCAAAGCGGCGCTCGCGCAGTTGCCAGTACAGGGCCCCCAGCAGCAGCAGGCCCGCGCCCAGCAGGCCCAGCATCCAGGTGCGTTGGCGGGCGCGGGTGACGGCTGCATCGTCGGCCATAACCGTCAGCGTCCAGCCCAGGTCGGGCAGGGCTTCGTCCACGGCCAGAAACTGGCGCGGCTTGCCGTCGATGGCGGTGCGCACGAGATAGCCAGGGGCATCGGCCGTATTGGCCGTACGGTCCAGCGTCCAGGGCAGCAGCGGGAAGCTGTGGTGCGTGCCGTACTGCTGGTGGCGCAGCACCCAGTCCAGGTCTGCGCCCTCCACGGCGCGGGTGGTCTGGTACAGCCAGGGCAGCACCGAGCCCAGGAACACGATGCCGCGTGCGTCGGTCAGCAAGATCGGGTCGCGCACCGAGCCCCAGGTCTCCTGGATGGCCCGCAGGCTGACCTTGACCGTGACCACACCCACCACCGCCCCGCCCTGGCGCACGGGTGCCGACAAGAACAGGCCCGGCTCGCCAGTGGTCTGGCCCACGCCGTAGAACTGGCCGTTGCGGCCCGCCAGCGCGTCGCTGAAATACGGGCGGTTGGCATACGACTGGCCGACAAAACTCTGCGCCGTGTTCCAGTTGCTGGCCGCCAGGGTGCTGCCCTGGGGGTTGACCAGGTACAGCGCGTCCGAGCCTGCGCGGCGGTTGACCTCTTCGATGTAGTGGTTGGCGCGCTGCTGCACGGCGGCATCCTGCGGCTGGGCCAGGGCGGCCAGCACGTCGGGGTGCTGTGCCACCGTGAACGGCAGGTAGCTGTACTGGGCCGCCGCGCCGCGCAGGGCCAGGGCATGGACTTCGATGGCGCGGTGGATGCTGTCGGCCTGGAAGCTGGCCTCGCGCCGCGCCGACCACTGCCCGGCCACCGCGATCAGCAGCAGGGCCAGCGCCGCCACACCCACCCACATACCCGCCCACCCCCAGCGCGTGCGGCGGCAGGCCAGCGGGAACAGGGCAAGGGGGTTGGGCGGCACGCCAAAGATTGTGCATGAGGGCACAAAGTACCAGCTTGGCGCGTTTGCGTACCAGTCTGCGCCGGGCGGCCCCGCACGGCTTTGCACACCCCAAATTAACTTGCCAGACCGGCCAGGCGGAACACTATATTTTTTATAGCTTCTCACGCTTATAGAATAAGCGCAGGAGGCCTAAAACACCCCCAATCTCCAGGTAACCACGGTGTACCCTCCAACCGCCTGCCCACAGTAAGATAGTTGCCACTTCGCACCCACTACAACACCGCAGAGACACACCATGCCCGACATCCGCATTGCCATCGTTGGCGAATCCCTGATCGACTTTGCCGCTACCGGCGGCCTGAACTTTGCCGGCCACGAAGGCGGCGCGCCCACCAACAGCGCCATCGCCACCGCCCGCCTGGGCCAGGCCATCGGCATGGTGTGCCAGCTGTCCACCGACATGTTTGGCGAGCGCCTGCTCAAGCACATCGAGAGCAATGGCGTGGACACCCGCTGGGTCTTGCGCAGCGATGCGCCCAGCACCCTGGCGTTTGTGGAACGCACGCCCACCACCAACCGCTACGCCTTCTACATGAACGGCACGGCCGACACGCAGTGGAACCCCACCACCCTGCCGGTGCTGCCCGAGAGCTGCCGCTTCCTGCAATTTGGCTCGATCTCGCTGCTGTTTGAACCCGCCGCCAGCCGCATCATCGACCTGGTCAAGGCCCAGCAAGGCCAGCGCATTGTGCTGTTCGACCCGAACGTGCGCCTGAGCCTGATCCAGGACCTGCCCGCCTACCGCGCCAACGTGTACCGCTGGTCGGCCTACAGCAACCTGATGAAGTTCAGCGACGAAGATGCCGCCGCCCTGGCCCCCGGCCTCAGCCTGGCCGAGGTGGCCGCCAGCTTTATGGCCAGCGACACCGGCCCGCGTGCCGTGGTCATCACCCGCGGTGGCGACGGGGCCTCGCTGTTCCGCCGGGGCAAGGCCGCGCTGGACATTGTGGCCCCCAAGATCACCGTGGCCGACACCATTGGCGCGGGCGACACCTTCGACGCGGGCCTGACCGTGGGCCTGCTGGAGCAGGGCGTGGAGCAGGTGGCCCAGCTCGACAGCCTGCCCGATGCCCAATGGCTGGCCGTGCTGCGCTTTGCCGCCCAGGCCGCTGCCATCAACTGCACCCGCGAAGGTGCCAACCCGCCCACCCGCGCCGAGCTGCAGGTGGCGTTGGACGCAGCCCAGTAATCCCCATGGCTGCCTTCCACCTGTACCTCGACAGCGCCGATCTGGCCGATCTGCAAACCTGCCTGCCCCACCCTGCGGTGCACGGCATCACCACCAACCCCACGCTGCTGCGCCGCGCGGGCGTGACCCGAGACAGGCTGCCCGAGCTGCTGACCCACGCCATCAAGCTGGGTGCCAAGCAGGTGCAGGCCCAGGTGCATGCCGCCGATACCGACGGCATCCTGGCCGATGCCCGGCAACTGGTGCGCCAGTTCAACCCCGGCCAGCTGGTCGTCAAAATCCCCGCCACTCGCGACGGCCTGCGCGCCGGGGCCGAGCTGAGCGCCGGGGGCATTCCGGTGACCTACACCGCCGTGTACGCGCCCGAGCAGGCCCACTTTGCCGGGCAACTGGGTGCCGCCTACGCCGCGCCCTACCTGGGGCGGCTGGAAGACTCTGGCGTGGACGGCCTGGCGCTGATCGGCCAGATGCAAAGCCTGTTGGCAGGCACCCCCACCCGCCTGCTGGTGGCCAGCATCCGCTCGCGCGCGGCCTACCTGGCGCTGCTGCACCTGGGCGTGGGCTCCATCACCATTCCGCCCAAGCTGTTCACCGAGCTGTTCGACCACAGCGCCACGCTGGATGCCGAGCGGGGTTTTCTGGCCGATGCGGCCGCACTCGGCAGTTAACGCGGGTCCATGCAAGTTAGTTGAAGCGGCCTTCGCTGCGCAGACGTTGGCCGATCTGCTGGATGCCGGCCTGCCCTTGCTGCAGTGCCTCGCGGCTGGTGTGCACCGAGTAACGGCCCAGCACCAGGTCGTGCGGATGTGGCACCGCCGAGCCCAGCACGAACACGCAATCGGTGGCGGCCTGGAAATCAATGGCCGCCTCGGATGCCTCGAACACGGCCATCTCGCCCTGGCGCAGAAGCTCTGGCGCGTGCAAATCCCCCTCTCCCAGCGCCACCCAGGCCACGGTATGCCCAGCGGGCGGCTGGTAGCGCCAACGTTCACCGACTTTGAGCCGGACCGACAGGTAGTTGATCGGGGCCGGTGCCGGAAGGGCGCTGCGGGCCGTGCCGTACTGGCCCAGCAACACCCGCGCAGGCCCGTCCTGCGCCACCTCCTCGGGGGCCAGGAAGGTGCTGAACGCCGGGGCCAGCTCCAGCGCGGGTGGCAGCGCCACCCAGAGCTGAAAGCCGCGCAGATGCTGGGACCCACCGGCCCCACCCGCGTGCCAGGCACCGCCGCCTGCCTGCATCCATTCCACGCCGCCCTCGGCCAGCACGCCCTTGCGCCCGGAGGTGTCTTCAAACCCCATGTCGCCCTGCAGGCTCCACGACAAGGTGGCAATGCCGGAATGCGGATGCAGGCCAAAGCCCTGGAAGGCGCTGGTATCCGCATCGAACAGGTCCAGAAACACAAACGGTTTGAGGTGCTCGCCCAGATCGGACGGGCTCATCAGCCGGGTGATGGGCCCGTGCCGCTGGCCGCGCGTGCGGTACACGGTACGGCGGGCGGAAACAGCCACTGGCTCGGGGGTGGGGATGGCTACGGCATGCATGGTGTGGCTCCTGAAAAAACGGGGAACAGCCCCTGTGCCACGAGCTTACCCAGACCTGAATACGGCGACTAGCCGGTAGAATTTGCTTTCATCCGTCCAAAATAAAGAGTAATGGCATGCTGGACCTGAATGACATCGCGCTGTTTGTGCAGGTGGTGGAAGCGGGCAGTTTTGCCGCCGCCGCCCGGCGACTGGGCCTGCCTGCCAACACCGTGAGCCGCCGGGTGCAAGACCTGGAGCAGCACCTGGGCGTGCGCCTGCTGCAGCGCTCCACCCGCAAGCTGACCTTGACCGATGCCGGGCGCAGTTTCCATGCGGGCAGTGCCGACCCCGTACAGGCCCTGGCCCAGGCCGCCCAGGCGCTCAGCGATACCAGCCAGTTGCCCAGCGGCACCGTGCGCGTAGCTGCTCCGGCCGACTTTTTCAACTGGTTCCAGATGGACTGGGTTGCCGAATATCTGGCGGCCCACCCGCGGGTGCGCATCGAGTGGGTGCTGAGCGACGCGCGGGCCGACCTGATCGCCGAAGGCATTGATGTGGCGCTGCGCACCGGCAACCTGGGGGATTCCAGCCTGGTGGCCCGCCAGGTCGGCACCAGCAGCGCCCTGCTGGTGGCCAGCCCGGCGTATCTGGCGGCGCGGGGTACGCCGCAGCAGCTGGCCGATCTGCAGCACCACGACTGCATCACCCGCCATCTGGCCGCCAGCAAGAGCAGCTGGCGGCTGCAGGGGCCGGACGGCAGCGTCGATGTCAACGTGCAGGGGCGCTTGTGCGCCAACACCATGGACGCGGTGCTCAAAGCCACGCTGGCGGGTCTGGGGGTGTCGCTGATTCCTGCGCTGCTGGCCCAGCCGCTGCTGGCATCTGGCCAATTGCGGCACGTGCTGCCCGGCTACGGTGTGCACGGCGTGGGCATCCACTGCGTCTACCCCAGCCGCCACCTGCTGCCGCGCGCCGTCAGCAGCTTCATTGCGTTTACGATGGACAAAATCCAGCACACCACCATGGCGGCTTAGCCGCCCTCTTCCACTTTCAGGATGCCTTATGACCGACCGCACCGTCTTCTTCATCTCCGATGGCACCGGCATCACCGCCGAAACCTTTGGCAACGCCATCCTGGCGCAGTTCGCCATGGCCCCACGCCATGTGCGGCTGCCGTTTACCGACACGGTAGACAAGGCCCACCAGGCGGTGCGGCAGATCAACCACACGGCCGAGCTGGAGGGGCGGCGGCCCATCGTCTTCACCACCCTGGTGAACATGGACGTGCTGCGGGTGATCACCGAGAACTGCAAGGGCATGCTGCTGGACATGTTTGGCACCTTTGTGAACCCGCTGGAGGCCGAGCTGGGCATCAAGTCCAACCACCGCATTGGCCGCTTCAGCGACGTGAGCAAAAGCCAGGCCTACACCGACCGCATCGAGGCCATCAACTTCAGCCTGGAGCATGACGACGGCCAGACCCACCGCGACCTGGGCAAGGCGGATGTGATTCTGGTGGGCGTGAGCCGCAGCGGCAAAACCCCCACCGCCCTGTACCTGGCCATGCAGTACGGCCTGAAGGCGGCCAACTACCCGCTGATCCCCGAAGACTTTGAGCGCCGCCAGCTGCCGCCCGCGCTGCTGGAGCACCGCAAGAAGATTTTCGGCCTGTCGATCCAGCCCGAGCGCCTGAGCGAGATCCGCAATGAGCGACGCCCGAACTCGAAATACGCGTCGCTGGAGAATTGCCGCATGGAGGTCAACGAGGCCGAGTCCATGATGCGCCGTAGCGGCATCCGCTGGCTGTCCAGCACCACCAAGTCGATCGAAGAGATTGCCACCACCATCCTGCAGGAGATCAAGCCCGAGCGGCTGGTCTACTGAGGAAAGGTTTTACAGCGTCAGATCGGCAGGGTGTAAACCAACGCTGCAGCCCGCTCGGTGGCGTTGTGGCCCTGCAAGGCCACATCCCATTCGGAGCCCAGGGCGCCGACCACGGGCGTGAGGCCCTGGGTCATCACCGTGACCTCTTCCACCATGGCGTCGAACTCGGCGGCCAGCTCCCGCGACGGCAAAAACAGCCTCGCCACCATCGACCCGCCGGAGTCGATTACCACCAAAAAGCGCGCCGGATGCCGATGGGCGGTCGGGTCGGTTATGCGCGGCGTTTCCATCCCAAATGTTTGGCTCATGCGGTCATCTTGCCACACATGGTGCAGCAGAGGTAGGGGAAATTGTGCGGCTGGCCGCCGGTCGATATACAGTGTCCAGCTGCGGTCTGGTGCAGTCGGCCTTAGCCTGCCTCACTACATTTTTCATAGCTTCTTGTGCTTTCTACATAAGCGCTGGCAGCCTGTTTGGCGTATAAACGCACGGGATATCCAGGGTGCCCTGGCCGTTGAAAGGTCTTCTGCATGCTTGTCCGCTTCTCGCTGCGCCAGTGGCTGACCATTCCTTACGTGGCGCTGGTGCTGGGCGTAGCCACGCTGGTGGGGGCCCTGTCGTACCGCACCGGCAGTGAAGTGGTTGACAGCCTGTCGAACCAGCTGCTTTTGGAAACCGTGGCCCGCATCGAACAGGCGGTAGACCGCCATCTGCTGGGCTCGGCCGCCGTGCTGGAAACCGCTTTTCCCCATGGCCAGGGCACCTCCGCCAATGTCTTGGACGACCAAGCCGCCCTGCGCGCCCGCTTCTGGGCCGCCACCGCGCTCTATACCGACCCGAACAACCACGCCTACTACGGTAATGAGGCCGGGCAATTGGTGTCGCTGTACCGCAGCGGCCCGGAGCTGGCCGACTGGATTGTGCGCAAGGGCCCGCAGTTGCCCAAGGAGACCTCCACCGTGCACAGTATTGACGGCCCTCTGAGTGACACCCGTACCAGCCTGAAGCCCCTGGACGCACGCACCCGCCCCTGGTACACCCTGGCCAAAACCAGTCCCACGCTGGTGTGGACAGCGGTCTACATCGATGCACTGACCAACGATCTGGTGGTGACGCGGGCCAAGCGCGTGCTGAACGCCCAGGGCCAGATGCAAGGCGTGGTGGCGACCGACGTGGCGCTGACCCGGCTGAATCAATTTGTGCGCACCCTGTCCATCAGCGAGCACGGGCTGGCCTTCATCATCGAAACCAGGGGGGAGCTCATCGCCTCGTCGCGCACGCCCAATGTCCGCTATGCCACCGGCCAGCCCAGTACCCGCATCAATGCCATCGCCAGTGGCGACCCGTTGCAGCAAGCGGCCTACGAAGCGGTCGGTGCGTGGCTGCAAACCCATGCCGGCCCCGAAGCGCCAGTGTCGATGCGTGTCAATGGCCCCGAGGGCGTAGCGGTGCAGCTGGCCTTTAGCCGCCTGCGCGACGATGCCGGGCTGGACTGGCTGGTAGTGGTGGCCGTGCCGCGCAGCGACTTCATGCGCGATGTGAGTGCCAACGTGGTGCGCACGGCGGCCATTGGCACCGGTGCCTCTGTGGCGGCGATCGCCCTGGGTCTGCTGATCCTGAACTGGCTCAGCGCCGACCTGCAGCACCTCACCGAGGCAGCCCGCCGTGTGGGCGAAGGCCATCTGGACGCGGTGGTGAACGTGCGGGGCCGGGGCACCATTGGAGAGCTGGCCCAGACCTTTCGCGAGATGCAGCTGCGCCTGCGCACCGATGCTCTGACCGGCCTGCACAACCGCGAATGGCTGATGCGCACCCTGAACGATCGGCTGGAGCGGGGCCGCCGCCAGGCCGACCAGCAGCCGTTTGCCGTGCTGTTCATCGATCTGAACAAGTTCAAAACCATCAACGACACCCTGGGCCACAATGCGGGCGACCGGGTCTTGGTGGTCACCGCCGAGCGCCTGCGCCAAGCCACCCGCAGCAGCGACACCGTGGCCCGCTACGCCGGGGACGAATTCGTGGTGCTGCTGGACCCGGTGGCCGACCAGGCCGTGGCCGAGCAGATCCGCAACAAAATCGACCAGGCGCTGCGCCAACCCATACCGGACGTGGCCGCCAAAACCTTCCACGGTGCCTCCATCGGCATCGCCCTTTTTCCGGGTACGGCAGTGGATGCAGAAGACCTGGTGCGCCAGGCCGATGCCGACATGTACCGGCGGAAAACTTAAACTACATTTTTGATAGCTGCTCGTGCTTATGGAATAAGCACAAACTGCCTAAAATGCCCAAAAAAAAGCCGGTATGCACCGGCTTTTTTTAGCTAGTCGTCAGAGCTCAAGATTTGCCGAATTGGGCCTTGGCGGCGGCAATACAGCTGTCTTTGGCGTTACCGGCCAGAGCGTCGCACTTCTGGGCGGCCACCTTGTAGTCGGCATCGCGCTTGTCTTCGGCGGCTTCTTTCTTGACCTCACCCACTTTTTCGGTGGTGCGGGCATCGGCCAGGGCCTTGACTTCGACGGCCTTGGCTTCCTTCACGCACACCGACTTGTCGTTACCGGCCTTGTCGTCGCACTTTTCCTTGGCCACGGCGTAGGCGGTTTCGGCCTTCACTTCCATGGCCTTGATGTGGTCAGCAGGCTTGCCGGAGTAGGCGTGCTTGAGTTCTGCACTGGCGACTTTTTCCTTGGCCTTGGCTTCTTCCATGCAGACATCCTTGGCGTTCTTGGCCAAAGAGCCGCAAGCCGCCTTGTCGGTCTTGTAGTCGGCGCTGATACGGGTCTTGCCCACAGCGAAGTCGTCCTTGCTGATGTTGGCCGCGTAGGCAGACGACAGCACCAGCATGGAGGCGGCGAGGAGTGAGGCTTTGAAGCTGAAAAGTGTACGCATAAAAATCCTTTGGATAGGTGGTGAAAGTGAACCTGCAGTGTGCGTTCCGCTGCGTCGGCGGCACAGCAGACAGCGCCGCAGCTTTGTGTAGCGGATGTCCTACACCGGCAGGTTTGGCCTAAAAAAAACGGCCCCGAAGGGCCGTATTTAGGGTGCGCCAAGGTCAGGCGCGGGGTTCGCCCTGGCGGTTGACGGTCACGGTGCGACCGGGTTCCGAGGTCATCTGGATGCGGTGCTCCTGGCCCCGGAAGCTGTAGGTCACGTCCCAGTAAGCAGGGCGTGCGGCAGGCTCATTGGCGCAGCGCTGCACGTTTTGCGCAGGCTGGCCGCCGCCCCGTCCCACCTGGGAACCCAGTGCGGCACCGGCGACCGCGCCACCTGCCGTGGCAATGTCCTGGCCGCGTCCACCACCCACCTGGTGGCCCAGTACGCCGCCCAACAGGGCACCTACGACGGCACCGCCAATATTGGTGCTGCCTTGCTGCTGCACTTCTTCCTTCTCCATCCAGCAGCGCTGCTGGGGCGGCCCCACCACGGCGCGCACCGAAGTGACGTCGGCCTCGTACAGGCGCTCGTTGTTGCGGCGGCGGTTGTCATACGCCGGCTCGGGCGGCGGTGCGTAGCGACCGTTGTCCACGCGGCGATTGCCCTCCACCATGCGCACCGACGACACGCGGTCGTTCAAACCCATGGCCGCCAGTGACGGGTAACGTCCAGGGCGCAACACCACGCAGCGGCCGCTGAATTCCGCGTCTTCGCACACTTCCTGCCGCTGACCCAGCACCACCACCGACGAGGCGCGGTCGTTAAACCCAAAGCGCTGGAAGTTGTCGACCCGGGACTGGCTGGTAAATGAGCGGCCCTGGAAGCCCTCGTTCTCGTAAAAAGTGGCCTGGGCCAGCGCCTGCCCGGCGATGGCCAGGGTGGCGATAGCCAGAACGGTTTTGAAAGGGGTGTGCATAGCGGTCTCCTGTTGGGCTGAGAAAGTCCCGGAGCGAATTGGTCCGGGTTCGGCTGCAGTATTCGCAGGAATATCCCCCCTGAGAAGCAGACGGAACCGCGCAGGCAGGTAGTGTTTGTCCTACAGCTTGCACACCGTTCTTACAGCACCACCCCGGGTTTGTAAGAATTGTCTTACACGCCCTAGCGTGTGTGCCCGATGGCCCGGAGCAAAATTCAAAGGCATACTGATCTCGTGTTTTTGTATTTGTAGTTTTCCTGCGGCATGGATTGCGCCCAAACCGCAGAATTTGGTAACTTAGGGCCAGCGCTTGCCCGTGCTGGAACCCAGGAAGCAGTGTCAGACTCCATGCCCCAACTCAAGACGTATATCGTCGAAGACAGCCCCGTCATCCGCGAAAGCCTGATCGCCACATTGGAAGAGCTCGTCCCGGTGAAAGTGATTGGTACCGCCGAAGACGAAAACACGGCCGTGCAGTGGCTGACTGCACCCCAGAACCATGCGGATCTGGTGATTGTGGACATCTTCCTGAAAGCGGGCTCGGGCCTGGGCGTTTTGCGTTCGGCGCACGCAAGCCATGCACGGCGCAGCCTGGTGGTCTTAAGCAACTACGCTACGGCGGACATGCGGCGCAAATGCATGGAGCTGGGCGCCGACCGGGTGTTTGACAAATCCAATGAGATCGATGCCCTGATCACCTACTGTGGCCGCCTGGCCGAGGGCGGCACCGGCGATACAGACCCCGTCGCACTGGCATGACCCACGCCGTGGGCCACGGCCTACTGGATCAGCCCGTTTTTCAAGGCGTAGTAGGTCAGGTCGCTGTTGGACTCCAGCAGCATTTTCTCCATCACCCGGGTGCGGTAGGTGCTGACGGTTTTCACGCTCAACGACATGCTGACGGCCATGTGGCCGATCGTTTCGCCCTTGGCCAACCGCAAGAACACCTGCAATTCACGCTCGGACAACTGCTCGTGCAAAGGCTTGTCGCCCCCTCCGCTCAGGCCTTCGGCCAGCCGCTCGGCAACACCGGCGGTGATGTATTTGCGGCCACGGCACACGGTGCGGATGGCCTTGACGATTTCTTCGGGGTCGCAGTCCTTGTTCAGGTAGCCGCTGGCTCCCTGGCGCAGCAAAGTGGTGGCGTAATGCTCTTCGGCAAAGCCGCTGAGAATGAGTACCGGCAGGTCGGGGGCACGGGCTTTAATGGCCACCAGCGCGTCGACACCGCTGTGGTCGGGCATGGAGATGTCCATCACCACCACATCGACCTCGCCCTTGCGCACGATGTCCAGCGCCTCACGGCCATTGGTGGCTTCGGCCACCACGGAGAAGTCGATTTGGTCGGCAAAAAACTGGCGCAAGCCAGCGCGAACCATCGCATGGTCATCAACAATAGCAATTCGGATCATGGTGTGTAAGGGTACTTCTTTCTCCTACATGATCACACATTTTTGGCAGAGCACATAAGATGAGATTTATCAAGGTCGTAAGTGGCAATCGGACGGCATTTTTGCTGGCGGGCGGTTTTGCGCTGTCGATTCTGATGATCAGCGAGGGATCGTACCAACGCTCAGTCGCCCGACTGGACGCGGTACCCGCGATGTTGCAAGCCAAAGACAGTATCCAGAACCTGGCCGACGGTGTGGCGAACGCCGAAACCAGCGAACGGGGCTACCTGGTCACGGGCCGCAAAGAGTACCGTGCACCCTATGATGTGGCCGTCAAAAAAGTACGTACGGCACTGGACTACCTGGTGCCGTATTACAGCGCCAAGCCCGAGGCGGCGGCGATGTTTGCCAAGCTCCACGAAGCCACCGAAGCCAAGCTGTCCGAACTGGCGCTGACGGTCCAGATGATCGACGATGGCAAGCCGGAAGCCGCCAAAGAGATCATGCTGAGCGATATTGGCAAAGAGCAGATGGACGTCGTCCGCAAGACCAGTAGCGAACTGCTGGCGTACCAGACCCAGACCATCACCCACAACCGGCAGGGCATTTACGCGTCGTTGCTGCTCAGCCGCATCGGGGTGGCGGTCTTGATGGTCCTGGGCTTGGCCGCGCTGTTCATGTATTTGCGGCAGATTTTTCTGTACACCCAGCAGCAAACCGAGTTGCAGCGCATGTTGCAGGCCGAACGGGACCGGCTGGAAGCCGAAGTGCTGGAGCGCACGGCGCAACTCACCCAGCTGGCCCAGCATTTGCAAACCGCCCGCGAAGACGAACGTAACCGCCTGGCGCGCAACCTGCACGACGACCTGGGCTCACTGCTGACCTCCGCCAAGCTGGATGCCGCCCGCATCAAGTCGCGCCTGGCGGTGTCGGCCCCCGAAGCTTTGGACCTGCTGGCGCATCTGGTGAGCACCCTCAACAGCGGTATTGCCCTGGGGCGGCGCATCATTGAGGACCTGCGCCCGTCGGCACTGAGCAACCTGGGACTGGTGGCCACGCTGGAAATTCTGGCGCGGGAGTTTGCCGACAGCACCGATGTGCAGGTGCACTGCACGCTGGCTCCGGTCGAGCTAAATCCTGCCGCCGAGCTGATGGTCTACCGGCTGGTGCAAGAAGCCATTACCAACATCAGCAAATACGCCAAGGCGCAGCAGGTGTGGCTCAGCCTGGGCACCACCCAGAATGGCGAGGTCGAGGTATCGGTACGCGACGACGGGATGGGTTTCGACACCAGTGCCAAGCCCCAGTCGGCCTACGGGCTGGTAGGCATGCGTTTTCGGGTGGAGGCCGAAGGCGGAGTGCTGTCGCTGGCCTCCGCCCCCGGACAGGGCACGATGATCCGCGCCAAGCTGCCTGCTGCAGTGCTGAAGGACACAGCCGCCTTGTAGGGCTCTGTCAGCGGTGTCCTACACGGGCTCCCGCATTCTCCCCACAGGGCTACGGCAACGCTGCCTATCGTCCGCAACCCCAGGTCGGCAGACACTTGGCCCATCGCAGCAACACTGTCTGCGAGTCCCAAGAACCCGGGCATTCAAGTTGCCCATCTAGTCAAGGAACTGCCATGCTGCACTACGCTGTTGTCTTCTTCGTGATCGCCCTGATCGCGGCCCTGTTTGGCTTTACCGGCATTGCTGCCGGTGCCGTGGGCATCGCCAAAATACTCTTCATCGTGTTCGCCGTACTGGCCGTGGCCAGCTTCTTGTTCGGCCTGATCAAGAAAAACTGACACTCCGTTTTTACAACCCTAAAGGAATCACCATGTTCAATACCCAAGCTGCAGAACCCACCAACACTCTGGCCGACCAGGCTGCCGACACGGCTACCGATGCCATCAAGACCACGCAGCGCGCTGCCAACAGTACGCTGGACAGCCTGAACAACACCGTCCAAGACCTGCGCCGCCAAGCGGCACCGCTGCTGAACCGCGCCGCCGAAAGTGCCAATGCCTACCTGCAACAAGGTCTGGATGCCGTGCACGGCGGTTCCGACAAGGTGCGCGCCCAGGCCCGCAATGCATCCAACCGCACCGTCAACTACATCAAGGACGAGCCGGTCAAATCCATCCTGATCGCGGCAGCCGCTGGTGCTGTACTGACCGCCCTGGTGCAGATCGCCAGCCGCTCGCGCGACGACAGCTAAACCCACAAGGCCCCCGCATATGCACCCCCTGCTCCGCCTGGTGGCGACCCAGCCCCAGTTGCTGGTAGACCACGTTGAGGCCTACGCCGATCTGGTGACCGAAGAAATCGGCCATGTATCGAGCGCCTGGAAGCTGCGTATCGTGTTGTATGCAGTAGCTTTGTGCAGCCTGGGGGTCGGGACTGTGCTGGCGGGGGTTGCACTCATGTTGTGGGCAGTGGTGCCATTTTCAGAAATGCATGCGCCTTGGGCCTTGGTTGCAGCACCCTTGTTGCCCATCGCCGTGGCCATCTGTTGCCTGATCGCGGCACGCCAGGAATCCACCGACAGTTTTGACAATTTGCGTAAGCAGGTGAAGGCCGATATAGGAATGTTGCGCGAAGTGAGCGCACCGTGAGCGCCGCTTTGGATCTGGCGGAAACCACCGCCACAGAACGCCTGGAGAACTCGCGCGCCTTGCTGCGCCAGGCCATGCAGGGCAAAACCAAAAAAACATCCTCTGGCGGTACCCGCCGACCGGCACCGGCTTGGCTGGCCGATTTGAAGTCGATCCCGGTGATCACCGTGCTGGTCGAGGCCGTCAGTAGCTGGTGGATGCAGCACCCGCTGCGCGTCGCCAGCCAACTGGCAGCAGAAACCACCTTGGCCGTGGTGCAACCCCTGGCGCGGCGTAACCCGCTGGGCCTGGCTCTCGGCGCCCTGGCCCTGGGTGCCCTGCTGGCCTGGACACGTCCCTGGCGCTGGGTGCTGAAGCCTGCACTCTTTGCCGGTCTGACATCCCAGTTGTTGTCCAGAGGGATCGCTAATTTGCCTTTGAAATCGTGGCTGGCAGCCTTGGGGGCAGCAACATCCCAACCGCCACCTGCACAGACGGCCGAAGCCTCCTCACGCACACAAGGCCAATATGTTGCGGCGCACCTTGTTTAAATTTCGGTTGTATGTGGTGGGTGGGGCGCAAAACTCCATGCGGGCCATCTCCAACCTCAAGGCGTTGTGCCGCATCCATTTACCCAATCGGCACAAAATCGAAGTCATTGATGTGCTGCAGAAACCACGGCGCGGACTGGCCGATGGGATCTCCATGACACCCACGCTGGTGAAAGTGGCACCGCAGCCGGAACGGCACATTGTGGGCAACTTGAGCCAAACCCAAACCGTGCTGCGGGACCTGGGTCTGGACGCTTAAGCAATATGGACCTCGAACGCCCGCCCCCTGCGGCCAGCATTGCCCAGGAGATCGAGGCGCTGATAGAGGTTTTGCACAATACCGAGCAACGCCTGGAAGAACTCACCGGCGGTGAGGTGGACGCGGTCACCAACCATATGGGCTGCACGCTCTTGCTACGGCGTGCCCAAGACCACTTGCGGCTGTACGAGGCCCGTAAACAGTCCGCCATCCTCAACGCCTTGCCGGCGCATATCGCCCTGCTCGACGCCCAGGGAATCATCATTTCGGTCAATGACGCGTGGCAACGGTTTGCCAGCGCCAACGTACTGCACCAGGCCGACCATGGGCTGGGCCTGGACTACCTGGCGGTATGTGACGCAGCCGTGGGGGACACCGCAGCGGACGGAGCGACGGTGGCAGCTGGCATCCGTGCGGTTCTGGAGGGCCGACTGACGAGCTTTTCCATGGAATACCCCTGCCATTCGCCCACCGAACTGCGCTGGTTTGAACTGACGGTGACACCGCTGGAAGACGGTGTGCGCAGTGGCGCAGTGGTCATGCACATGGACAGCACCGCCAAGAAGCACGACGAGATGGCCTTGCTGCGCTTCAGTGCCGCCATGGATGCGATCGCCGATGCCATTTACCTGGTCGACCACACCAGCATGCGCTTCGTACATGTGAACGACGCGGCGTGCAGTATGCGCAACCAAACCCGCGAGGCATTGCTGACCGAAATGCCGTGGGACACCCTGGCCACTTCACGCGCGGCACTGGAGCACACCTACGACAGCATCATCGCCAGTGACGGGAACACCCAGCCGGTGGAGATGCTGCAAAGCCGAGATGACGGCAGCAAAGTCTGGCTGGAACTGCGCCGCCACGCCCAATTCGCTGGCGGGCGCTGGACGATCGTCACCCTGGTGCGGGACATCACCGAGCGCAAAAAGTCCGACCACCGCATCCTCCATTTGAACCGGGTCTACGCCATGCTCAGCGGCATCAACGCACTGCAGGTGCGTGTGCGCGACCGCAACCTGCTGCTCAGGCACGCCTGCCAGATTGCGGTGGAGGACGGTGGCTTTTGCGCCAGCTGGATCGGCCTGGTAGACCATAGCGCGATGAAGATCATGCCCATGGCCTCCTACGGGCTGGACAGCGAGTTTCTGGCGGTTCTGAAAGACCGCATGGCGCTGGAAGTTTACGAACCTAAAAATCGCTCCTTGGTGGCCGCTGTGCTGCGCAGCAAATCCGAAGTCGTGTCCAACGATGTACAAAATGACCCAAGGGCATTTTTCCCGCACTACTACCGCCAAAGGGAGATCCGTTCGGCCGTCCTGCTGCCGCTCATGATCGCGAACGAAATCGTCGGGGTATTTACCTTGTACGCCCGGGAACAAGATTTTTTTGGCCCGGATGAAATGGCCTTGTTGAAAGAGTTGTCCGTCGATATATCGTTTGCGATTGACCATATCGACAAGCAGGACCAACTCCGGTACCTGGCCTATTTTGACGCGCTGACCGGCCTGGCCAACCGGCATCTGTTTCTAGAGCGGGTCACGCAGTACATGCGCAGCGCCAACATCAGCAACCGTAAACTCGCGGTGTTTTTGATCGATCTGGAAGGCTTCAAGAACATCAACGACAGCTTTGGCCAGACCGTGGGCGATGCACTGCTGATACAGGTTGCCGTCTGGCTGACGCGCTTTGTGGGCGACTCCAACCTGGTAGCGCACCTGGGGGCCGACCACTTTGCGGTGGTGATACCCGAGTTCGCCCAGGCCGACGACATTGCCCGGGCAGTTGAAAAGGGCAAAGTAAGCTTTCTCGAACATTCCTTCAACCTGAACGACACCCCGTTTCGCATTGCAGCCAAAGCCGGTGTGGCCTTGTTCCCGGACGATGGCACCAGTGCCGACGTCTTGCTCAAGCACGCTGAGGCCGCGCTGAAAAAAGCCAAGGCGCGGGGTGACCGCTACCTGTTTTACACCCAGAAAATGACCGAGTCGGTGCTGGGTAAGCTGACGCTGGAAAACCAGTTGCGTCAGGCCGTGGAGAAAGAAGAATTTGTGCTGCATTACCAGCCCAAGATCCATCTGCAAACCGGCAAACTCACCGGCGTGGAGGCACTCATCCGTTGGAACGACCCCCGCACCGGCCTGGTCCCACCGGGGCAGTTCATTCCGCTGCTGGAAGAAACCGGTCTGATCTACGAGGTGGGGCGCTGGGCCCTGGACAAGGCCATCGCCGACCATCTGCGCTGGCGCAGCGCGGGCCTACCGGCCGTACGCATTGCCGTCAACGTATCGCCGCTGCAGCTGCGCCACCGGGGTTTTATCGCCGATATCCGGCAGGCCATAGGGCAAGACGCGCATGCCGCCGCCGGGCTGGAGTTGGAGATCACCGAAAGCCTGCTGATGGAAGACATCAACCTCAGCATCGACAGCCTGCAAACCATCCGTGCCATGGGTGTCAGCATTGCCATAGACGATTTTGGTACCGGCTTTTCCTCACTCAGCTATCTGTCGCGGCTACCCGTGGACACCGTCAAGATCGACCGCTCCTTCGTGGTCGACATGGCCACCGGACAGCAGGGCCTGGCCCTGGTGGCCACCATCATCGACCTGGCCCATGCCCTGAACCTCAAAGTGGTGGCCGAAGGGGTGGAAACCGAGGAGCAGTCGCGCCTGCTGCGGGGGCTGCACTGCGACGAGCTGCAGGGCTTTTTGTTCAGCAAGCCCATTTCCGTAGAACAGTTCGAAGCGCTCTACCTGTCCTTGCAAGCGTAAAGGCGCAAGGGCGTTTTCAGTGCGATACCAGCAGGTAGCGGTCGGCGTGCTGTAGCAGTTTGCGGGTCACGCCGCCCATGGCCCATTCGCGCAGGCGGCTGTGGCCATAGGCACCGGCCACGATGACCCCGGCACCCTGCTCCTCGGCAATGGCATCCAGCCCGGCTGCGTCGTCGCCGGTGGACGGCTCCACCAGCGTCTGGGCCTGCACGCCATGCCGCCCTAGCCAGGCCACCACGTCGTTCAGGCGCTGGTGGGCGTTGGAAAAGTCGGCGTCGGACGACATCTCGGCCACCACCACGTGCGTGGCCTTTTGCAGCAGCGGCAGGGCATCGGCGACGGCGCGGCGGGCTTCGCGTGAATCGGTCCAGCCCACCACCACCCGCTCCAGCGAATGGTCTTCCAGCACCGGTGGCACCACAAAGATCGGCCGACCCAACTGCATGATGAGATCGCCCACCGACACCCCACGCGACGGGTCCAGACTGTCCTTGATGCCACGGGCGGTGACGAGCAAGTCCACGCTGCGGGCCTCGTGCACCACAAAGTCGGCCATGGGCGCAAACATCACCATCGAACGCCATTCCAGCCCGGCGGCACGGGCTTGCAGCGCGCTGCGAAACTCGGCCTCTGCGGCATCCACCTCAGCCTGCATCTCGTTCTTTTCCTGCGCGATCAGCTCACCCGATAAATAGGCCTCGCCATACACCATCTGCATCGGTCGGCACACGGCAATGCCGACCACCTGGGCGTGGAACCGCTCCGCCAGATCCCCGGCGGCCCGCAGCACCGCAGCGTTGGCATGCCCCGGCTCCAGTTGCACCATCAATGTTGTGTAGGCCATGGTCAGCTCCTTGTGAATAGCAATGCCTCACGGTACCCCTACCCTGCCTGGCGCTCTTTGCGCCAGCGCAACAAAACACCTTACAACCTGTCCATCGCCAGCTTGCCCGCGGTGGCCGCCACCGCGCTGACCACACTGCCCCAGGCCATGTCCACCAGCGACAGCCACAACGGCCAGGCTCGAAGCGTCGCCAGGTTGGATAAATCATAGGTCGCATACGCCACAAAGCCAAATAAAGCGGCCATCAAGGCCGTGCTGTACCAGCCCGCCACCCCGGCCCGTGGTGCCACCACAAACACCACCAGCCCCACGGCATACACCACGTAAAACGCCAGCGCAGCCCAGGCCTGGGGCCGCTCGGCCATCAGATGCCCAATGCCGTCCTGGTACAGCGATTTGGCGATGAACCCCAGCCACAGCACGTCCATGGCCACCATCACCACCGCCACCACCGCACCTGCTAAAAAGTATTTATTCATAGCCAATATTCCCAGGCGCGGGCAAACCATTCTTTCAGCCGCAAGTCGATGGCGCGGCGCTGCCATTCGGTCAGCAGCACCGGATCGGACCCGGCCAGGTCCTTGTCGAACATGGCCTGCACCTGGCTGCCAAAGTCGGTCCCCAGCACCACCGCGTTGACTTCCTGGTTGTGCAAAAAGCTGCGCCAGTCCAGGTTGGTCGAGCCCACCGTGGCCCACACACCATCGATCAGGGCGGTTTTGGAATGCAGGATGACCCCGCGCCGCTGGTAGATCTTGACCCCCGCCTGCAGCAATTGCTCGTAGTAGCGTCGTCCGGCGTGGAACACCAGCCACGAGTCGGTCTGGCTGGGCAGGATGAGCGTCACATCCACGCCGCGCGCGGCAGCGGCCTTGAGGGCGGTCAGCAATTGCGGGTCCGGGGCAAAGTAGGCATTGGTGATGCGCACGCTGGATTCGGCGCTGCCTATGGCCGACAGCAGCGTGACGTAAATTTGGCTATAGGCCTCGTCCGGCGAGCTGCCGATGGCGCGCACCACCTGCTGGCCCACACGCTCGGGCGTTGGAAAGTAATTTTTGGCGGCCAGCGGTGGGCCTTTTTGCGCCTGCCAGGTGGCGATGAACAGCTTCTGGAACTCGGCCACCACCGGCCCCTCCAGCTGCAGGTCGGTATCGCGCCAGGCCAGACTGCCCTCGGCGGGCGCGGCGGTTTTGGGCTTGCGCGAACCACCCGAGTACACGCTGCTGATGTTGATACCGCCCAGGAACGCGGTGCGGCCATCCACCAGCAGCAGCTTGCGGTGGTCGCGCTGGTTCAGCTCCCAGGACACGCGGGCCAGCAGCGGATTGACGGGATTGAACTCCAGCACCTGGATGCCGCTGTCGGTCAGTTGCTGAAAAAAAGCCGCCGGGGTGCCCAAAGTGCCTACGCTGTCGCGGATCAGGTTCACCTGCACGCCCTGGCGCTGCTTGGCCATCAGGGCCTGGGCAAACTGCTGGCCCACCGCGTCGTCTTCCAGGATGTAGGTCTCCATGTTGATATGGTCTTGCGCCGAAGCAATGGCCGCCAACATGGCACGGTAGGTTGCCGGGCCGTCTTGCAGCAGCCGTACCTGGTTGCCCGCCGTCAGCGGGCTGCCCACAACCGCCTCTTCCAGCGCCAGGTGGCGTTCAAAAATATCGGTAGGTGTGCCCTTGCTCTGCAAGCGCGCCAAAATGGCCTTGCTTTGCTCTGCCGACAGCGCGCCGTGCGCGCCCGCCAGGCGTATCGGTGTGCCGCGTGGCTGGGCGATATCGGGGGTGATGGTGGGCAGACTGCTGCAGCCCGACAGAGCCAGGCACAAGGCCGCCACCACACCACGTAAAAAGCCCATGTCCACGCCTCCGTTCTCAGTATTTAGCCGTCACCCGCCAGACCGCGTTGCCCACATCATCGGCTACCAGCAGTGCGCCCTGTTTGTCCAGCGCAACCCCCACCGGGCGTCCATGGGCCCGGCCATCGTCGCCTAAAAATCCGGTCAGCACATCCACCGGCGCACCCGCTGGTTGCGCCCCTTTGAACGGCACGAAAATCACTTTGTAACCGCTGTGCGGCTTGCGGTTCCAGGAGCCGTGCTGGCCCACAAACATGCCATGGGCAAAAGCCGCCGGCAGGCTGGTGCCCTCGGCCGATGCCAGACCCAGCGACGCAGTATGCGGCCCCAGCGCGTAATCGGGTGCCAATGCCGTCGCCACCAGCGCGGGCTGGGGCGGTTGCACCCGCACATCCACATGCTGGCCATAGTAGCTGTAGGGCCAGCCGTAGAACGCGCCGTCGCGCACCGATGTCATGTAGTCGGGCACCAGGTCGCTGCCGATCTCGTCGCGCTCGTTCACCACCGTCCACAGCGCGCCACCCGGCGCAAATGCCATGCCGTTGGGGTTGCGCAGACCGTTGGCAAAGATCCGGTGGGTGCCGGTGCGCGGATCTACTTGCCAAATGGCCGCCCGTTCGGCTTCGGCGGCCATGCCGCGTTCACCCACATTGCTGTTCGACCCCACCGTCACATACAGCTGCTTTCCATCCGGACTGGCCACCAGGTTCTTGGTCCAGTGGTGGTTGATGGGGCCTGCGGGCAAAGCCACGACCTGCGTGCCAGGCGTGCGGATCTGCGTGTCACCGGGGGTATAGGGAAAGCGCACCACGGCATCGGTGTTGGCCACGTACAGGTCGGAACCCACCAAGACCATGCCAAAGGGCGAATGCAAGCCCTCCAGCAACACGGTACGCACATCCACCACGCCATCGCCCTTGCTGGAGCGCAACAGGGTGATACGGTCGGCACTGGCACCGCCTGCCCCTGCGCGGCCCATCACCAGGCCCATCACCCAGCCTTTGATGCCCTTGCCGTCGTCGGGTTTGGGCGGAGCATTCGATTCGGCCACCAGCACGTCGCCATTAGGCAGAACGTACAGCCAGCGCGGGTGCACCAGGTCGGTGGCCAAAGCCGCCACCTGGGTCCCCGGCGCAGCGGTGGGCAGCATGCCCCGCGCCCAAGGCTGGGCCGGTGCAATGTTCACCGTGGGCAACAGGGTCACCACGGGCGTAGGCAATACAGGCTGCGGGCCGGTGCCGTCGGACACCGACAACTTCGCCATCTCCCCGCACGCGCCCAGCAGGGCCACGCCCAGGCACGAATAGACGGCACCGGCTCTCACGTCAGATCCTGCCCATCAACAGCAGCACGATGACGATCACGACGACCAAACCCAGGCCGCCGGTCGGGCCATATCCCCAGCTACGGCTGTGCGACCAGGTCGGCAGCACGCCGATCAGCATCAAAACTAAGACGATCAGGATGATGGTGGTAATACTCATGGAAATTCCCCTTGAAATAGGTTGGACAGCAGCGGTTGCTGCATACCGCCAATCTAGGGCTTGGCCGTGCGGTTTACCGTGCGCTAACGCACATAGGCAGGATGCAAGGGTGCAACCGCCGCAATTGGTGCAGCGTGTCCACACACTCCAGCACCACGGGGCACACCGGATGGGTCGCAGCATCGCGCAACACGGTTTCTCCCAGGCGCGTCAGTACCGCTTCAAACAAAAGCTCCCAGTCTTCCATCGCCAGCCGGTCGGCCGCGGCGGGCAGGGGAGTCGGTGGATAAGATGCGTGCATAAAAAGCGTGCGATAAGCCTAAAGCTGCACTGTAGTGGCATTGGTACGGAGACAAAGTGTCAAAAGACATGGGGGCGCTGCCTCTACAACCCACCCGCAAAAGGAAACGCCATGGATGAAGTCCGGTGCATCGAATGCCCGCTACGGCTACTGCCCCTGTTTGTTGAACACAAAGACGACGAGGTGGCGCTGGTGCAGTCCCTCAAGCGCCGCGAGATCCACCTGCGCGCGGGCGAAACCCTGATTTTTGAGGGACAGACCGATGCCCCGCTGTTCACCCTGCGCAGCGGCTGGGCTTTTCGGTACAAGACCCTGAGCGATGGGCGGCGGCAAATTCTGACGTTTCTGCTGGCGGGTGACTTCATTGGCGTGCAGCAAAAGATGGACGATGCTGCCGCCCACGGCGTGCAAACCCTCACCGATGCACAGCTGTGCGTGTTCCAGCGCGATGCCCTGTGGGAACTGCACCGCCGCTCGCCCACCATGGGCTTCAACATCACCTGGCTCACTGCGCACGAGGAATCCATGGTGGACGACACCCTGCTGTCGGTCGGACGGCGCAATGCCGAGGAGCGCATCGCCATGCTGCTGATCATTTTGTTCAAGCGCGCCGCGGCCTTGCAGCCGGATGGTGGCCAGGCGGGTGTGCCGTTTCCCCTGACCCAGCAGCACATTGCCGACGGCCTGGGGCTGTCGCTGGTGCACACCAACAAGACCCTGCGCAAATTGGAGCGCAGGGGACTGCACCACATCGAAGATGGCACCCTGTACATGCGCGATGTCAAAGCCCTGGCGCGGCTGGCCGACCTGTACGGCGACGGCAAGCCGCAGCCACGCCCGCTCATTTAGCTATTCTTTCAATAGCTGCTCATGCTTATCCCATGAGCACGAGAGGCCTAAAAAGCATAAATTTTATTTTTTACCTGCCGAACGCTGCGTGAGTGCCGCACAGCCCGCCGCACCGCGCTTGGCGGCATCGGCATCGCCTAGGTCGACCCACGGGATCACCGCGGCCAAGGGGTTCACCAGGGCCAGCAGCAGCGAGACCGCCGCTTTTTTGGCCAGAGGGGCCTTCTCCAGGGACACCTGGGGGTGGCTGAACGTGCCCTGCACCTTGATCGGCGTGCGCACGCTCAGCGGGCTGAAGTCTTTGGGCACCACCACGGCGCGCAGGTCCAGCGCCTCGGTGGCCAGCGACAGCGAACCATCCACCCACACCGCAGAGTCTGCAGTGTCCACCACCATCACCTTGGGACGAAAACTGCCATCCTTGGCCACCAGGTCGGCCACCGCACACCGCACCGGCAGGGCGTCGTCGCCCTTGATCAGCATGCCCAGACCCTGGGCGATGTCCAGCCCGGCCAGCTCCACCCCCAGGTGCGACACACTGCCATTGCGCAAGGTGGTGCGGGCCGTGCCTTGCAGGCTGGCCAGAATCTGCGCGGTCGACCGGCCCTGTCCTGCCAGCCTGGCCTCGCCGTACAGCTGGCCTGAAACATAGGGCGGGGCACCATCGGTGCGGGTGAATTTGAGCCAGCGCTCCAGCCGCACCGCGTCCCAGCGCAGGTCGGCGGTCCACAGGGCCTTGTCGCCCCGGCCGTCCAGCACCAGATCGCCGCGCAACTGGCCCTGGGCGGTACGGGCCACCAGGTCGTGCAGGCGCAGCACCCCACCGGCCAGCTCCAGGTGCACCGCCAACGGCTGCAAGGGCTCCAGGTAGCTGGTGTTCAGGTTCACTTCGCCGATAGCGATGAGAACGTTGGCATCCATCGCCCGCAGAGCGGGCAGGTCGAACGCGCGGTCGGGCAGCACCCGGCCCTTGGCCTTGGCGTTGGTGGCCACGGGGGCGGCAGCATCGGCCATCTCGGCGGACGTGGTACCCACCACCGGCCCCAGGTCGGCCAGCAGCAGGCGGCTGCCCCCCAGCTTGCCTGACAACATGGGCACGCGGCCCGCCGACTCGTAGCGGAAGGCGCCGTGCAGGCGGCTGGCACCTACGGTGGCGTCGTTCACCACCACCTGCCAGCGGCTACCGGTTTTGACCAGGGTTCCGTTGGTTTTGAAGGCAGCCGTGGTGGGCAACGTCACCCCCAGCGGATCGCCCACCGCCGCCAGCGAGGGGCCTTGGACGTTGAAGTGGCCACTGAAATTTTGCGGCTGCAACGCGTCGGTGGCCATGCCCTTGAAGTCCAGCTGCGCACGGCCCACGGTGGCGTTGAGGGTCACCTCCACCGGCAGCACCGAAGTCTTGCCGCCCTCGGACGGCAGCACGGCCGACGAGGCCAGCACAATCTTCAGCGGCAGCTTGCGGTAGCGGCCTTTGGCCTCGATCTTCACCAGGCTGGTGGTCTGCCCATCGGCCGCCACGCTGCCAGGCAGCAGCGACAACGTCGCATCCATATTGGCCGACAGGGGTGCGTCCACGTAGTGCACCAGGCCATTGGTAACCCGCAAGGTGCCGAATTCGGGTAACCGGACGGGGGTGTCCGGCGTGGCTGCGGGCTGGGGGCGCTGGCCCAACTGCCAGGAGGCCCGGCCATCGGCCATGCGTTCGATATTGCCGGTCAGCGTGCGGGCCTGCAGGCTGTGGATACGGATGGGCTGGCCCTGGTAGGCGCGCCACAGATCGCCGTAGCGCAGCTCCAGCGCCACGTCTTCGGCCCGCAGCATCGGGGGCATGGTGCTCCAGGCCGGGGCAGCAATCTCCAACACCGGGGCTTGCAGGCGGATCCCGCCGAGGAAGCGCACCGCGAAGCCGGTGGCGGCGGTGCCCTCGTCAGCAAAGCGCACTTTGCGGTCCAGCTTGTCCGACAGAAAATTCTGCAGCGGAGCCGCCAGAAACGGCCAGCCCAGCCATTCGCCGACGGCCACCCCGCCCGCGGTGCACAGCAGCACTGCGGCCAGCCCCATCCGCCATTTGGAACCGGTTCGTATCGCAGTTGTATTCATAGGGCCATGGTAACGGGGTGGGTCAGGAGAGATCCGTCAGGGTCTCGTGCTCGCCCAGGGCTACCGGGCGGCCTACCACGGCGGATGCGGCCATGGCCGCCAGGCGCACCATGCGGCCATGTGGCACGTCCCAGTACTCGGCTCCCTGCGGCACGATTTTCAACAGGCCCAGGTGGGTGGATTCCACGCCGTCGGGAAACCAGGGCCGGGCCAGCGGGGTCCACAGGCGCTCCAGCTCTTCGCGGTCGTCGTGGATTTCGCCCCGGCCGGAGATCGACACGTAGGTGGCGCGCTCGGTATCGCTGAAACTCAGGTTGACCACCTGCAAATGCTCCATTTTTTCAGAACGCAGGTCGGTGAAAAACCAGAGTGCGCCATGCGCATCCATCTCCAGCGGCACCATCGGCTGGCTGACCAGTGCACCATGGTTGTCAAAGGTGGTCAGCATGGCCACGGGAATGGATTCAATCAGGCTGCAAATGTGGCTGAGTTCGGGCTTGGTTTGGGGTTCGGTGTGCATGGAGCTTTCCTGATGGGTGAGTCCCCCATCTTGGCGGTACCCGTCTGGCCGCGCCATCGGTGATCACCGACTGTGCGTGTGGGTGCTTTCCTACGTACCAAGAACGGTCTTGGAGCTTCTTAGCCCAGCACCACGAACCGGTCTGCCCGCGCCGCATCCAGCACGCCTGCGGGATTCGACACCAGCACCTCCGCCGGACGTTCGCCACCCAGCCAAGGGTTGGGCTGGGCAAACCACGCCGCCATCGCCCAGGGGGCATACACCGGATTCAGCTCCACCAGCACCGGTGCCAGCTGCGGCAGCGGCACCATCTCCACCAGGTCGAACTGGAACATCGGCATCCAGCTCTGCGCATGCCAGTCCAGGTAGAGCACCTCGCGCCGCGCCATCCAGCGCGCCACCGTCGCCAGGTCCGGCCCGCAGCGGCGCATGAACATCTCCAGCGTTTCCTGCGTCCGCGCCAACCCGCCGCTGGGCCGGTAGCTGTCGAGCAGGCTGATGAATTGGTTGTCCACCCCCTGTGACACCGGTGCAGCACCGCCCAGGACCGCGAAGAAAGGCATGCGCGACAACGGCGAAGACATGGAAAAAGGCTGCATGGCGTCTCCATGGAGAGTGTAGAAACAAGCCTCCACGGTAATCGCCCGCTCCGGGTGCAGTCTGTGCGTTGGCACACGTAGACGTGCAAATGCGGGCTACGACAAATGCTCCTTAATTTATAGCTTCGCATGCTTATTGAATAAGCGCGAGATGGATATTTGGCACCTAATTTTCTGTTGTGAATGCTGTCACCAGGCAGGTCAGGTTTTGCATTGTTCGATCAGACTTTCCAGTGCAATGGCATCCACCACAAACTGGCGTATGCCCTCGGCCAGCTTCTCGGTGGCCATGGCGTCCTGGTTCAGTGCCAGGCGAAATGCCGGTTCGTCCATCGCCAGCCGCTCCACCGCCTGCCGGGCGGCGGTGGCAGCGTCCAGCACTTGCGGCACGGGGGCCTCGCTCTGGGCCAGTTCGGCAAGCAGGTTGGGGCTGATGGTCATCAGGTCGCAGCCCGCCAGCGCCAGGATCTGGCCGGTGTTGCGAAAGCTCGCACCCATGATTTCGGTGGCGATGCCGTGGTGCTTGTAGTAGCGGTAGATCTGCTGTACCGACTGCACGCCCGGGTCGTTGGCTCCTGCGTTGGCCGCCTCGTTCCAGGCGCTGCCCGCCGTCTTTTTGTACCAGTCGTAAATGCGGCCCACGAAGGGCGAGATCAGTTGCACCCGGGCATCTGCACAGGCCACGGCCTGCGGCAGCGAGAACAGCAATGTCAGGTTGCACTTCACACCGGCTTCGGCCAGCAGGCGAGCTGCCTGGATGCCCTCCCAGGTGGCCGCCAGCTTGATGAGCACGCGCGCGCGGTCCACGCCGGCCGCGTCGTAGCCTGCCAGCACGCGGTGGGCACGCGCCACCATGGCCGCAGTGTCGAAGCTCAGGCGGGCATCGATCTCGGTAGAGACGCGGCCTGGCACCAGCTTCAAGATCTCGACACCAAAGGCCACCAGCACATGGTCGGCGATGTCGGCGGTGAATTCCTGGGCGTGGGCTGCCACCACGCGCTCCAGCAGGGGCCGGTAAGCGGGCAACTGCACGGCCTTGAGGACCAGCGAAGGGTTGGTAGTGGCATCTTGCGGCGCAAACTGGGCCAGTTGGAGGAAGTCGCCTGTGTCGGCGACCACGGTGGTGCATTGTCGGAGTTGGTCAAGTTGGTTCATGGTGCAAAGACTTATCAAAAGAGGGGGTTGCGGGTGCCCGCTTACCAGCGAAAGAGCAGTTGGGCCCGGGCCTGGGTAGCGGCGATCACGTCGGCATTGGGCGCGTCGGTATGGGTGACCCAGTCGATGGCATCTTGGCGGCTGCGGCCAAAGTGTTCGTGGCGCTGGGTCAGGCGGTCGGTGCGCAGCGTGTCGTCCACATCCACGTACCACACGTCGTCCAGCAGCGGCGCGATACCGGCCCAGGGGCCGTGGTCCAGCAGCAGGTAGTTGCCTTCGGTGATGACCAGCTGGGTGTGGGGGAAAACCGGAATGGCACCGGCCACTGCCTCGTCCAGCCCGCGCCGGAACTCGGGCACATAGATGGTTTCATCGCTAGCTGGCTGGCGCAGGCGGCGCAACAGCGCCACGTAGCCCGCGCTGTCAAAGGTATCGGGTGCGCCCTTGCGGGCGGCGCGCCCCAGCCGCTGCAGCTCGGTGTTGGCCAGATGGAAGCCGTCCATGGGCACCACCTGCGACACCTCGGCGAAGTGGTGTTGCAGCGCCTGGGCCAGGGTGGACTTGCCCGCACCCGGCGGCCCCACCAGGCCCAGCAGCTTGCGCCGCCCGTCCTGCAGGAGCGCACGCACGCGCGCCAGGTAATCCGCCGGAATGGTTGGGAGAAGTGGAACAGTCATAGGGTCTTGGGGGGCCTGAGGGGTCTTCTTTAGAACTTGAACTCTTCCAGGTTCTTCGGCGTGACCACCTTGGCCTCGCCCAGCACCACTTCGCCATCGGCACCCACCGTGTACTGGCCCAGCCGCCCGGCGGTGAAGGTCTCGCCCGCCTTGCCGGTGATCTTGCACTGCGCCAGGGCCTGCGCCACGTGGTAGGTGAGGTAGCCCAGGTCGGTCACGTTCCACCAGATGTCTTGCGCCACGTTCGACTGGATGTACTTCTTCATGAAGCTGGCAGGGGCCAGACCGGTGAGCTTGATGGTCTTGATGCCGCCAGACTGCTCCAGCGCGCGGGCGGCCGCAGGCAGGCCGATACCAGCAGGCACGATGATGCCTTTCAGGTTGGGGAAGGCTTCGGCCAGGGCCAGGGCTTGCTGCTGGTTGACCTGCTCGCTTTCTTCGCCGTAGGCCACCTGCACCAGCTTCATCTTGGCAAACTTGGGCTCGGATGCCAGACGCTTTTTCATCAGCGCAATCCAGGCGTTCTGGTTGGTGGCGGTGGGCGTGGACGAGAGGATGGCGAACTCGCCGGTGTAGTTGATCAGCGCGCCCATGCTCTCCAGCATCTGGATGGCCAGGCTGTCCGACTTGGCCTGGTTGACAAAGATGGCCCGCGACGTTTTGGCCACGTCCGAGTCGTAAGAAATCACGCGCACGCCCTGGCTGGCGGCGCGCTTGAGTGCCGGCGCCAGCGCATTCGCATCGGTGCCGGAAATGGCCAGCACGTCCACTTTTTGCGCCACCAGCGAATTGATGAATTCGATCTGCGCATCGGCCGTGGCGGTAGACGGGGCTTGCTGGATGAAGCGCCCGCCTATTTCCTTTTGCGCCTCCATGGCACCGTCGCGGGCCACATGGAAGTAGGGATCGGTGTCCATTTTGGGAAGAAAGCCGACTACCGCCTGCCGGGTCAAGCACTGTTGCGCGCTAACCGAGGAAGTGACCGACACGCCCGCCAGCACCAGGGCTGCGCAAACCAGATTGAGTTTCATGGGGAATCCTTTTGTGTGTGAAAGAGAGAGAGAGAGAGGGAGGGAGGGAGAAGTTGTCAGGAAGGCCTGTCGGTGGCTTTTGCGGTAGCACCCGCCAGTGTGTTGGCCAGCCACCGGTGGGGTCGGCTGCCAACGAGCTTGCCCATGCTGTTGTTCAACAGCAGGGAGAAGATCAGGAGAACGCCGATGGCAACGCCCTGGGCATCGCCACCGATCTGCTGCAGGCCAAGCAGATTGCGCAGCACGGTGACCAGCAGCAAGGCCAGCACCACGCCGGTCATCTTGCCCCGGCCACCAAACACATTGACCCCGCCCAGCAGGGCAATCGTGATCACATCCAGCTCAAAGCCCAGGCCGTTGTTGGCACGGGCGTTCGACAGCCGGGCCGTCAGCACCACGCTGGCGATGGCGCAGACCACGCCGCAGAGCAGGAACATGCCGAACCGCAGCCGGTTCACGGAAATGCCGGAGTAGATGGCCGCATCGGGGCTGCCGCCGATAGCGTAGATGCGCCGACCGATGGGCATCTTTTGCAAGGCCACGGCAAACACCGGTGCCAACAGCAGAAACGGCACCACCACCCACGGAAGCGTGTCGCCCAGGATGTTGTCGGCCCCGAATGCAGCCAAGGATGCAGGCAATTCGCTGACTGAATCCGTGCCCAGAACCATGTAGCTGATGCCGCGAAACAGCGCCATCGTGCCCAGCGTCACCACCAGCGACGGCAGGTTCAGAGCCGTGACCAGCCAGCCGTTGAACGCACCCGCCACGGCCCCCACGGTCAAGGTAGCTGCGATGGCCAGCACCAGGGACACATCGGCACGGATCAGCACGCCCAGCACCACGCTGCACAGCGCCAGGATGCTGGCTACCGACAGGTCGATCTCACGGGCAATGATCAGCAGCACCATGGGCAGCACCAGCAAGGCCTTTTCGGCCATGCCCGCCGCGGCCTGGGACAGATTGAAGACCGACAGAAAACCAGGTACGGCGATGGCACCATAGGCAGATACACAAAACAGGATGAGAAGCAGAAAGCCCTCCCAGCTCGCCAGTGCGGCCCAGGGTGATTGGTGTGTCATGTTGTTGGGGTTCATGCGGTTCTCCGGCGTTGGTTTTTGCGGCTTTCCACGGCGCGCTTGGCAACCACGGAGTCGAGCACGATGGCCCCCAGGATCACCAGCCCGTACACCCCCTGCACCCACAGCGGGTCGACCCGCAGCAGGGTCAATGCGTTGCGTATCACCAGCAGCGACAAGGCCCCCAGCACCACACCCAACACCGTGCCCGAGCCGCCCCGGATGGCCACCCCACCCACCACGACCGCCGCAATCACGGTCAGCTCGTAGCCAAAAGCGGTGCGGCTATCGATGGTGGCGTAGCGCGAAGCCCAGAGTGCCCCGGCCACCCCGGCCAGCAGGCCGGAGATGGCGAACGCCGCCAGAATGCGCTGCTGAATGGGAATGCCGATCAGCGCCGCCCCCTGCGGATTCGAGCCGATGGCAAACAGGTCGCGCCCTGCCGACCAGGAGCGCAGCAGTACGGCAATCCCCCCCAAAATGCCCACGGCGATCAGCGCCAGGGCCGGTACGCCCAGGAAGGTGTGGGCCGTCAGGTCCAGCCAGGACGGTGGCACCTGGTCGGCACTGATCTGCTTGCCACTGGCCAGCAAACTGTTGATGCCCCGAAAGATCGACAAGCTGCCGAGGGTCACGACGATGGCAGGCAGGCCACCCCGGCTGACCACCAGGCCATTGACCAGGCCGCACACCAGGCCGACACCCGCTGCCGCAGCCACGGCGGTAGCTGCGCCCCACTCCGGGTGCAGCTTCATCAGCGAAGCGGCCACGTAGGCCGACAAGCCCATCACGGAAGCCACCGACAGATCGATGTTGCGGGTCAGCAGCACCAGCATCTGGGCTGCCGCCACGATGGTCAGCAGACCTGCGTCCATGGACAAGGCGGTGAGGTTGGTGGCACTGAGGATGCGCGGGTTGACGAACCACACCGGCATGATCACCGCCAGCATTACGGCCACCAGGCCCAGCTCGCGGCGCACCAGCAGTTGCTTCAGGCTTTCCAGAAACGGGTGCGGCGGGTGGACCGCAGAGGGTTCGGCTGGCTGCACTGCGGCAATGGAATCTGCCGGGCTCTGGACCACGTGGGTGGCCGCGTAAATCACCTTTTCCTGCGTCGCCTCGCCCCGCTCGAAGCGTGCGGCCACCTGCCCTTCGCGCAGTACCACGATGCGGTGGCTCATGCCCAGCAGCTCCGGCATCTCGGATGAAATCAGAATGATCGCCATGCCCTTGCTCGCCAGGTTGGCGATCATGGCGTGCACTTCCGCCTTGGTCTGCACATCCACGCCCTGGGTCGGCTCGTCGAGGATGAGCACGGTAGGCTCGGTGGCCAACCATTTGCTCAGCACCACCTTTTGCTGGTTGCCGCCCGACAGCGTGCTCACCGCCTGGTCAAACGAATGGAAGCGCAGGCGCATGCGGTCCAGGTGGGGCTTAACCACCGACAGCTCGCGCTCCCGCTGCACCAGGCCGTTGTGCGTCACGTCGGGCAGCACCGTCAGCGTGGCGTTGCGCAAAATGGAAAAGTCCATCACCAGGCTTTGGCCCAGCCGGTCTTCCGATACATAGGCGATACCGCAGCGCATGGCGTCACCCGGCTTGCGCACCTGCAGGGGCTGGCCTTGCAGCGTGACCGTTCCCGTGTCAGGCTGGGTGATGCCGAACAGCACGCGGGCAATTTCGGTGCGGCCACTGCCAACCAGCCCGCCCAGGCCCAGAATTTCGCCTCTGCGGAGCGTGAACGACACGTCGGAGAATTCGCCCGAGCGGCCCAGTTGGCGTACCTGCAAAATCTCTTCAGCCTGGGGCGGGGAGAGATCGGGATACAGCTCTGTCATAGGCCGCCCTACCATCAGCGCCAAGGCGCGCGGCTGGGGCATGTCGGCCACAGCGGCCACCTCCACCAGCCGCCCGTCGCGCACCACGGCGATGCGGTCGGCCACGGTATAGACCTCGTCCATCCGGTGGCCTACGAACATCATCGCCACGCCCGCCAGGCGCAGCTGGTCCACCACCGCAAACAGACGGTCCACTTCGCGGGTGGACAAGGCAGCCGTGGGTTCGTCCATGATCAACACACGCGCCTTGACGATCAAGGCCTTGGCAATTTCGACGAGTTGCTGCTCGGAAATGCGCAGGCGCGACAAGGGGGTGTCTGGCGGCTGCGACAGGCCCACTACGTCCAGCACCCGCGCCGCTTCGCGGGCCATGGCGCGGGTGTCCAGCAGGCCCATGGGTCCGCGCAGTTGGCGGCCTATGAAGAGATTTTCGGTAATCGTCAGATCCGGAAAAAGACCCGGGTGCTGGTGCATCACCGCAATACCCAGGCGCTGCGCATCCGAAGGCGACTTCAACTCCACCGGCACACCGTCGATATGCAAGTGGCCCCGGCTGGGCCGGTGCACGCCCGCCAGCATCTTCACGCAGGTGCTCTTGCCTGCGCCGTTCTCGCCCAGCAAGACCAGCACCTCCCCCGCGCGCAAATCAAAGGTCACGTCGTCCAGCGCAACGGTTCCGCCAAAGGTCTTGCCCGCCCCGGACAGCCCCATCACCACCTTCGCCTGGGGCGGCTCGGCCTCGAACTCTTTCAAGTGTTCCTGTTTCATCATCCATGTCTCGGGTTAATGGGGTGCAGCGTCGTGCGCAAGCTCAACTCGATTGTCAGTTTTAGCAAGCGTTTGCGCAAGCGCTTGCTATTAGGGGTTTTCCATAGCATGATGGCTTTGCACGCGGTCAAATCAAGCGTTAGGCCGAGGATGGGTGGGATATGATTCAGGCACGCTGTCTTGCACCGTGCCTACCCACGATCAACATGCTCGGAACGGCTTCCGGACTTGGTGCGGAGCTATCAAAATGACGCGCCACAAGGAAGAAACAATGGTCACGATGGAAGTTGTGGCGGCAGCCGCTGGGGTCTCTACCACCACGGTGTCGCATGTCATCAACAAGACGCGCAAGGTGCACCCCGATACCGAACGGGCCGTGCTGGATGCCATCGAAAAAGTAGGCTATTCGGCCAACCATCTGGCGCGGGCCCTGGCCGGTGCTCCGACACGCACCGTGGGCGTGGCCATCTCGGCCTTGTCCAACCATTACTTTGCTGCCGTGGTCAGCGCCATCGAATCAGAGTGCTCCAAAAGTGGCCTGATGATGCTGCTGGCAGACACCCATGAAGACCCCGCGTTTGAACTGGGCGTGGTCAAAGCCCTGCACGAGCGGCGTGTAGACGGCATCCTGATCGCCCCCACCGCCGACCCGGAGAGCCGCACACTGAACTACCTGCACAGCAAAGGCGTGCCCACGGTATTGGTGGACCGGTTCATGGGCACCACCTTCGACCAGGTGGCGGTTGAAAACCTGCAGTCCGCCAAAAGCCTGGTCGCCCATCTGGTCGGCCTGGGCCATCGGCGCATCGCCTTCATCTCTGGTGCACCAGGGTTGTCCACCACCGACGAGCGCCTCAAGGGCTACCGCCTCGCCCTGGAGGAAGCGGGCCTGGAATTCCAGCCCGATCTGGTGCGCAGCGGCGGCTCGCAGATCGCTCCGGCACGTGCGGCCGTCCAGGCCCTGCTGTCGCTGAACCCGCGCCCCACCGCCATCATGACCGGCAACAATCTGATGACCATCGGGGCCATGCATGCCTTGCGCGATGCAGGGCTCCAGGTGCCTGCCGACATCTCTCTGGTCGGCTTCGACGATTTCGACTGGGCCGATGTGTTGACTCCGCGCCTGACCGTGATCGCGCAACCGGTGGAAGAACTGGGCGCGCGGGCCGTGCGCCTGCTGGTGCGGCGCATCGCGAACCCCACCGCCCGCCGCCAAAGCCTGCGCCTCGCGCCCGCGCTGCGGCTGCGCGACTCTGCAGGCCCGGTTTAAACCGTCTTCAGCCCTCCGGGCAAATTAATTTCGGCGCTTGCAAGCGCTTGCGCAAGCGCTTGCAAGTACTGCATAATCGCGGCAAACCTGCAGCCGTGCGGTTGAACTAGCGCTGCCCGCGCACTGCCACCGTGACCTTCATCCATGACAAGTGACCAAGACATCTTCCGCGGAGGCTACGTTCTGCACCACGAGGCTTGCTGCCTGGACCTGGTGTTGATGGCCGCGGGCCAGGATGTGTGCCTGGCCTTGCGGGCCGCCAAAACACTGGAGGCAGATGGCATCGCCGTGCGCGTGGTCACCATGCCTTCCACACGTACTTTCGACCTGCAAACACCGGAATACCGCGCCCAGGTGCTACCACCGGGCATCTTGCGCATGGCGGTAGACACCTGGGTGTCTGAGTTCTGGCGCAAGTATGTGGGCCCGGAGGGCTTTGTGGTGGGTGTGCAGCGCGCCATGCAACACACACATGCCAGCTTTCTGTGGGAGCGCTTTGAGACCACCCCTGACCTGGTGGTTGCTGCCGCACGCGAACAGTTCAGCGAGGCGCTGGCGGCTTAGGCACTGCTGACACCTGAGTAACGTGGGTGTGGTCCGCTCCGAGCTGTGCGCTGGCACACGTCAGCCATTATTCTCTTACCCAGGAAAATAATGCATCAAATCACCTTCTAGCGCTTATTTGATGGGCGCTAGCAGCTACTAAATATATAGTGCTAACCCAGCAGCGGCTCGATCACATCCCACTGCCGATTTGTCACCATCACAAACCGGCAGCTGCCACCCGACATGGCCTGCCACAGGCCGCCAATTTGCCGGTCGTCCTCGGCATTTTTCCAACCGTTTTCGCCCTTATATTCCACCACCAGCACGCTGCCGTCCAGCCGCTTGCAAATGAAGTCGGGGTAAAACCGCCCGGTGGCTTTTTGCAGAAAAAACGACGCGCCTTCCCGCCGGGACAGGTTGCGCACCCAGTACTGCAAACGCCCTTTTTGGGCCTGGATGTCCAGCCACACAGCGCACTCGTATTCTTCCTTGCTGTCGAAAGCGCCGATGCGGTTGTAGAAGTGTTTGCGGAATTCGTGCCGCCCGTAAGTTTGGTCATCATCCCGGCTGGGGGCGTAGGCCTCGGGGTGAAAGTTGTAGGTGAAGGTGCTGTCTACCACCACCCGCTGCGCAGCTCCATCGTCAAACAGGGCTTGCTGGTAGGCCTGCTGCACCGCCGCGCGGCGAAGCGCTTTGATGTGCGCATCCAGCATATTGCGCAGCAAAAACTTTTGCTGATTGGCCCGTGCCAAGTCCATCCCTGGCCGCAACAACAGTTCACCCAGCCAGTTGGCTACAAAAGCCATCTTGCTGAATGCGGTCACACTGGCTTCCGGCAGATTACGGCACAGCCAGGCCGCCAACTTCACCTGCGTCCAATGCTCTGGGGTGTAAACCAGTCCCAAGTCACGCTGCAAATCGGGCAAAAACCGCTGCGTCATCTTGCCGCTGGCGGCATCCACGTCCAACACCCCGCCCTCACTGACCTTCAGCGCCGCATCCAGCGTTACCAGATCCGCAGCCAAGGGCTTGGCGTCGAATGTGGACAGGTTCCACGGGAAGTCCAGCTCCTCGGGATCGTCGAACAGGCGCAACGCCCCCTGCACCCGCAAGGCCATTTGCGGCACCAGCAAGGTCTTGCCCAGTTCCGCAGGGGTTTGAAAGTACGCCAGGGCGGTGGTGCGGCTTTCTTCGACCGCAAGCGTTATCGCGGCCACGTCGTGCGGCGTGCTCACCAGCGCCTGCAAGGCCTCTGCCTCTACCGGCTCCAGTGGCTGGCGGATAGTCAGCGTGCTGCTCTTTTTGTCGACCACCAGCTTATCTAGCAACACAGTGCGCAGGTCTTTGGGCAGCGCCTTTAAATCAGGGGGGATATCCAGCACCACCACCACAGGGTTCACCACCACGCGCGCGCCCAGCCCCACCATGTCAAAGCTCTGCTGTTGTTGCTGAGCTGCCACCACGAACTCGGTCACGTCCTTGCGGTCAAAGCCCGCGCCCTGCACCAGCCGGTCGCGCAGGGCGGCGGCGGTATCGGCAAAGTGGCGCGACACCACAAACGCGTACGACTGGTTCAACTCTTTCGCCGCCCGATGCTCGGCATTCGGCTGGCGCAGCACGCGGCCCAAAATCTGCTCTACGGCGGTGGCCGAATGCAACGTAGCCATGCTCACCAAAATATAGGCAAACGGGCAATCCCAGCCCTCGGCCAGCGCCTTCTGGGTGATGACGAACTTCACTGGACATTTCGGGTCGCTGATCCCTAGCGGGTAGACGGAATCTACCGACTCCAGCCCTTTTTCATCGCTGGTGGCCACCACAATCTCGGCGGCGGGAATGGCGTGGTTGTGGATTAGCTCTTGGCGTACGCGCTCAAAGTCCAGCGAATCCAGCCCGGCACGGCGCGGCTCCGACTGGATCAGCACGATAGGCCGCAAATACGGCGCACCCTGGCGCTGCTCGGCATCGGCCAGCGCCTGCAGCCCGTTGCGCCGGGCAATGGCATCGGCCAGACACTGCTGCCAGTTCACCTCGGTTTGCAGCAGCACCGGCAGCTTGATCATCTGCTCGGCCTTGAGCTGCGCCGCGCTCACACTGTGCAGCACATTGCTGGGCGTGCGGTCCATATCTGGCGTGGCCGTCAGCTCCAGAATGGCGCTGGGGCAAAAGCGCGCCAGCATGTCAAAAGCCAGCTCGGTGCGGCTGTTGTGCGCCTCGTCTACCACCACCAGCGGGCGGCGCAGGCGCAGCACGTTGGCCAGTGAATACGGCACGGTGTCGCCGACTTGCAGCAGTCCGGCCCGCTCTGCAAGAGACAAGTGCTCGAAGTGGTGCATCAGCGCGCCACTGCTCTCGTACACCTTGCGGCTGTCTTCGTCTTCCACCTGGAACGCCTGACGCGTGGCCACGATCACCACCGTACTGGTGTCCAGCGTGGCGCGGGTCAGGCTACGGGCCTCGTTCAAGTCCAACACCGTCACCGGCCCGGCCTCGCGCAGTGCGGCGTGCAGCGGGTGGTTGCGGTTCTTGAGACCGCGCAGGGTTTGCTCGCGGATGGGCTTGCTGGGCACCAGCCACAGCACCACGCTGTGCGGCACCCGTAGCAGGTGCGTATTGGCCAGCGCCACGCTCTTGGCCGCCAGCCAGGTTTTGCCGCCGCCGGTGGGTACGCGCAGGCAAAAGTACGGCATATCGGGCGCAAAACCGGCCAGAGGGTGGTAGGCCAGCCCGCTGCCCCACAGCTCCTGCGTCACCGCCGTGAACGCCAGCGAGGCCCGGCCATGCAGGTGGCAGGCCTGGAAGTAGGCCGCCACGCTGTCGAGTACGCCGCCGCCATTGGCGGGGTCTTGTTGGTATTTTTTGGGGGTGAAATGGGTCATAAAAGCTTTACACCGCCAACGCATACGGCGTTTGCTTGAAAACAATCTGCTCGCGTTGCAGACGGGGTGCGCCCAGGCGGCAGGCGGCTGCGTAAATGGTTTTAGGACCCGCGCAGGGCGGCAAGATGTCGAGCACCGGGCCGGTGAGCACGTTACCGCCGCCCACCGAGTGGTCTTTCAAAATGCCATTGAACAGCAGGTAAATCGCCCGCCCGTCGAACACGCCCAACAAGGGCGAATCGGCAACGCCCGCGTAGCCAGTGCCCGTCTCGGCAAACCACACAAATTCGGCCAGTTGGACAAAACGAACGTCTTCGCGCACCAGGCCATAGGGGGTGAACAGCGGCTCTGCCGACAGGGTGCAGAACTGGAAGCCACCGCCCAAACCCGCCACCGTATCGCCCTTGGCATTGGTGTAGCCCTGGCTGACGCGTTTGACGCGCTCTGCGGTGACGTTGCGGGCGATGTGGGCATCCATTTCCACCAGGATGCAGCGGCGCGTGCCACCGTCTTCAGCGTTTTGTTTGAGCACGGCATGGGCGGTGGTGCCGGAGCCACCAAACGAATCAAGAATGAGGCCATCCTTCCCGCTGATCATAGAAATCAAATACTTCACTAGATCAACTGGCTTAGGAAACGGGAAGCTAAATCCCATATCGGACAACGCCGCCGACTGTGACTGGGTACTGCCTACTCCGCCTACAACCGAAATTACATGGCTTGCCTTCTTCCTCTCCTTGATTGATTCAATCGCTCCAGTACCCGTAAGCACAAAACGTGTTTGCTGTCCTTTGCTGTCGCCTATTGGCTCAAAACCATTGGCAATAAATTGAATGAGTAAGTCTTTCGACGACCATCCACTGGTAGCAGTCACTGGTCTTGTAAGCGCGTTGCTTTCAATCACAACGGCTTGATCGAAATTCGGCCAACTGGTTGTTCTTGGAGGAACTATTGCGCGTTCCACTGATGCTGGAAAACCAATGGGTAGCAGGACCGCACTGACTGGATTCTTCGGGCCATTTTTGACAATCGTGTTTTGGATGATTGCGCGATTGAGCTTGCTACCTTTACCTACCGATGGGTCCACAACATTGGGATGTGGAAACCGATCTGGATTCAACGCGTAGGCCAGAATGTACTCGTGGCAATTCTTGATCTTGGCTTGGTTATCAAAGTTGCCATCTGTGCGCCACACGAAGGACGCTAGACGCCGATTTTCACCAAAAATCTCGTCCATGAGGCCACGTAGATGGTGTAGCTCTGAGTCGTCAATCGACACAAAAATCACCCCGTCCTCCCGCAAGAACTGCTTCAGCAGCACCAACCGCGGGTACATCATGCACAGCCAGCGGTCGTGCCGATCCAGGGTTTCGCCTTCCTTGCCGACCACTGCGCCCAGCCATTTACGGATCTCGGGGCTGTTGACGTTGTCGTTGTAGGCCCAGACTTCGTTACCTGTGTTGTACGGCGGGTCGATGTAGATGCACTTGACCTGGCCTGCATAGCGCGGCAGCAGAGCTTTGAGGGCCAGCAGATTGTCGCCCTGCACGATGAGATTGCCGCTGGCTACCCCCCCCCCCCCCCCCGACATGGCGATCACGGGCTCCAGCAGGTGAAAGGGGACCTCCTGGTGGTGTTTAACGACGGCATCTTTGCCGATCCAGTTGAGTGTGGGCATGGGGAAAATGAGGGGAATATGGTGTCGTGCGGGGCACACGGCAAAGCGTGCAAGGGACTGATGGTAGCAACCCACCGAGCTTGCGAAATTAGCGGGCCATTTTAGGCATCAAATAAGCATTCTCCGCCTATCAAATAAGCACGAGAAGCTACAAATTCCATAGTACTTCCCTCCCCGCCCCTATGTGCCCTACCGCACGGACGGGCAGCGCGGTGCAGCCTAAGGTGGTGGCTCTGCAACCCCAGCGAGGCAAGCACCATGCCCAAACGAACCACCCCTGCCGTGCGCTCGGTCAACACCGCCACACCCGCCCGGCGCAGGCCCAACATCCTCAGTTCCGCCACGCCCAAGCTGCCGCACGAGCACGACCAGTCGGTCGGCATGACCGACGGCATCGCCAGCAAAACCGTGCAGCAGGCCTACCGCGATGTGACCCAGGGCCAGCAGGACACCGACCGTGGCCCCGAGGCCGACCGCGCCTACCAAAAGCTGAAAAAGCCAGCACCGACCAAGGATTCCGCATGACCCCCACCGCTACCCAACAACTCGCCCAAGACCACGCCGACTTCACCGCCGAGGGCGCGCCGCCGCCCGGCAAGGTCGCCAAGGCGGCCCCTGTGGCGGTGGCCCAGCCGCTGACCACCAACCAGGGCCTGGCCTTTCCCGACAACCACAACTCCCTCAAAGCCGGTGCCCGCGGCCCCACGCTGCTGGAAGACTTCATCCTGCGCGAGAAGATCACCCACTTCGACCACGAGCGCATCCCGGAGCGGGCGGTGCATGCCCGGGGCGCGGGCGCGCACGGCTTTTTCGAGGTGTATGAAGACATGGCCGAGTTGACCAAGGCAGGCTTTTTGTCCAATCCCGGCGTGCAGACCCCGGTGTTCGCCCGCTTCTCCACCGTGGCCGGGTCGCGCGGCTCGGCCGATACGGCACGCGACGCACGGGGCTTCGCCGTCAAGTTCTATACGGCCGAGGGCAACTACGACCTGGTAGGCAACAACATCCCGGTGTTCTTCATCCAGGACGCGATCAAGTTCCCCGACCTCGTCCACGCCGTCAAACCCGAGCCACACAACGAAATCCCCCAGGCCGCCAGCGCCCACGACACCTTCTGGGACTTTGTGACGCTGATGCCCGAGTCCACCCACATGCTGATGTGGGTGATGTCCGACCGCGCCATTCCACGCAGCCTGCGCATGATGGAGGGCTTTGGCGTGCACACCTTTAAATTGGTGAATGCCGCAGGACTGGCCAGCTTTGTGAAATTCCACTGGAAGCCCACGCTAGGCGTGCACGCCCTGGCCTGGGACGAGGCGCAAAAGCTGGCCGGTAAAGATGCCGACTTCCACCGCCGCGACCTGTGGGAAGCCATCGAAGCCGGGCACTTCCCCGAGTGGGAGCTGGGCGTGCAGGTGGTGCCCGAGGAAGACGAGTTCCGTTTCAGCTTCGACCTGCTGGATCCCACCAAGCTGCTGCCCGAAGAGCTGGTGCCGGTGCGCCGCATTGGCCGCATGGTGCTCAACCGCAACCCCGACAACTACTTCGCCGAGACCGAGCAGGTGGCCTTCCACCCCGGCCACCTGGTGCCGGGCATCGACTTCTCCAACGACCCGCTGCTGCAGGGGCGGCTGTTTTCCTACACCGACACGCAGCTGTCGCGCCTGGGCGGCGCCAACTTCCACGAGCTGCCGATCAACCAGCCAAAGTGCCCCATGCACAACTTCCAGCGCGACGGTATCCACCGCCAGCAGGTCAACACCGGGCGGGTGGCTTACGAGCCCAACACCCTGGCCTCGGGCGTGGAGGTCCGCGCCGACGGCCATCAAGGGCCCGGCAAGGGCTTTACCAGCGTGCCCGAGATTCTGGAATCGCCCAAGCTGCGCCAGCGCAGCCCCAGCTTTGACGACCATTTCTCGCAGGCCCGCATGTTCTGGATCAGCCAGAGCCCGGCCGAGCAAGACCACCTGGTCGCCGCCTTCCAGTTCGAGCTGTCCAAACTGGGCACGCCCGCCATCCGCCAGCGCATGGTGGACAACCTGGCCCATGTGGATGCCGAGCTGGCCGCCCGCGTGGCCGCACCCCTGGGCATAGGCGCACCCGACGCGCAGGCCGCCACGCAGTGGCCCGGCTTCCGCCACGCGCCGCACCCGGTGGATGTAGTGGCCTCGCCCGCTTTGAGCATGTTGCCTACCGGCCCCGGCAGCGTGGCCACCCGCCAGGTCGCCATCCTGGTGTGCAACGGCGTGGATGCCGTCGCCGTGGCCGCCGTGCAGCAAGCCCTGGCCGAGGCCGGTGCCAGCTTTAAGGTCATCGCCGCTGCGCTGGGCACGGTGGAGATGGCCGATGGCGGCCACCTGGCGGTGGACTGCACGCTGGTGACCACGCCGTCGGTGGTGTTCGACGCCGTCTACCTGCCCTGCCTGGGCATGCACGCCGCCGCGCTGATGGCCGATGGCGACGCGGTGCACTTTGTGCTGGAGGCCTACAAGCACTGCAAACCCATCGCCGCCTCGGGCTCCGGAGCCGGGCTGCTGGCCAGCCTAGGCATCACCATGCCCACCGACCCCGGCGTGACCCAGCCGCAGCCCGGCGTGGTGCTGGCGGCAGCAGGCGAACTACCCGCCACCTTCGCGCCCGAGTTCATCCAGGCCATCGCCAAACACCGCCACTGGGACCGCCAGGGCCTGGCCACTGTACCTGCATAGCACTATATTTTTAATAGCTGCTTGTGCTGATCCAGCCAGCACAAGCAGCCTATTTTTCATAAGAACACTTCGGAGACCAGCATGCATACCATCACCACCCAAGACGGCACCCCGCTGTACGTCAAAGACTGGGGCTCGGGCCGCCCGGTCATCCTGCTGCACGGCTGGCCACTGTCGGCCGACAGCTGGGACGACCAGGCCATGGAGATCGCCGAGGCAGGCTACCGCGCCATCGCCTACGACCGGCGCGGCTTTGGCCGGTCCGGCCAGCCTTGGAGCGGCTACGACTACGACACCCTGGCCGACGACCTGGCGGCGGTGGTCAACTACACCGGCGCAGCCCACACCACGCTGATCGGCTTTTCGATGGGCGGCGGCGAAGTGGCGCGCTACATGTCGCGCCACGGCGGCAAAGGCGTGGTGCAAACCGCCCTGGTGTCGTCCGTGCTGCCGTTTCGCCTGCAAACACCCGACAACCCCGAAGGCGCACCGCAGGCCGGTTTTTTGGCCATCGCCGAGGCGCTGCGCGAGGACCGGGCGGGCTTCTACACCGACTTTTTCAATGATTTCTTTGGCGTGGGCATACTGAGCCAGCCGGTCAGCGACGAGCTACTGGCCTGGGCCCGCAACACCGCCATGCAGGCCAGCCTGCGCGCCACGCTGGAATGCCTGAAGTCTTTCAGCAGCACCGACTTTCGCCCCGACCTGCCCGCCTTCAAGGTGCCCACCCTCATCATCCACGGCACCGAAGACCTCACTGTGCCCATCGCCAGCTCGGCCCGTCCTACCGCGCAAGAAATCGGCACCTCGACCTTGCTGGAGTACGAGGGCGCACCCCACGGCCTGTTTGCCACCCACAAAGAGCGCCTGACACACGACCTGCTGGCGTTTCTGGGCAAGTAGCAAAAATACAAGCCAAATCGGCACCCTGTGCTGATGGGACTAGCACGAGCAGCTCCTATTTAAATAGCAACTGGATTATTGGCTACAGTGGGGTTTATGCCCCATCTGCCGCCACTCAATCTTCGCCAACGGATCAATGCCCTGGTATGGGCCCGCCGGGGCCTGCTGTGGGTGCTGCTGCCGTGGGCGGTGTGGGGCCTGGTGCAGCGCCAGTGGGGCTGGCTGCTGGTGCTGGGCATGGGCCTGCTGCTGCGGGCGGCCTTGGCATCCTGGGAGCTGGCCTTGCGCAGGCAGTTCATCCGCGATGCCGAGCTGCCACGCTTTTTGACCAGCCACATCCTGGCCGCCCACCCCGGCCTGGAGGCGCGCGATGCCGAGCTGGTGCTGCGCGGGCTGCGGCAGTTTTTCATGGCGTATTTGCGCAGCGGAAGGCAGTTTGTGGGCATGCCGTCCAAGGTCGTCGATACCGCCTGGCACGCCTACATCCTACACACCCAAGGCTATGCGCGCTGGTGCCAAACCGCCTTCGGCGGCATGCTGCACCACACGCCCGCCGAGGTGATGGGCAAAAACCGACAGCACAACGACGGCCTGCGCCGCACCTGGTTCTGGACCTGCAAGGAAGAAAGCATTAACCCCCGCAAACCCAGCCGCCTACCGCTGCTGTTTGCGCTGGATGCCAAGTTTGGCATCGAAGGCGGCTACCGCTACACCCCCGACTGCAAAGATATTGGCGCGCAAAGCGATGCCGGGGCCTACTGCGGCACCGACTTTGGCGGCAGCAGCAGCGACGGCGGTAGCAGTAGCAGCAGCGACAGCAGCAGCGGCGACTTTGGCGGTGCCGACAGCAGTTCGGACGGCGGCGGCTCCGACGGCGGTGGCTGCGGTGGCGGATGCGGCGGCGGTGGCGACTAGCGAGCCCGGGTCGGATACCATGCTTATCCAGCTAAATAGGAGCACCGCATGGCCTTGATGGACTTCATCCGCAAACAGTTCATAGACATCCTCCAGTGGACCGAGGACAGCGACGGCACCCTGGCTTGGCGCTTCCCCATGGCCGACATGGAAATCCAGAACGGTGCCTCGCTCACCGTGCGGGCCTCGCAGGTGGCGATTTTTGTCAACGAAGGCCAGGTGGCCGACGTGTTTGGCCCCGGCACCTACAAGCTCACCACCCAGACCCTGCCGGTCCTGACCTACCTCAAAAACTGGGACAAACTGTTCGAGTCGCCCTTCAAGAGCGACGTGTACTTCTTCAGCACCCGCCAGCAGATCGACCAGAAATGGGGCACGCCCCAGCCCATCACCATCCGCGACAAGGACTTTGGGGCGGTGCGCCTGCGTGCCTTTGGCAACTACAGCTTCCGCGTGGCCGACCCGGCCCTGTTCCACACCGAAATCTCCGGCACGCGCGAGCAATACACCGTGGCCGACGTGGATGGCCAACTGCGCGGGCTGGTGCTGCAAAACATCAGCACGGCCATTGCCAGCAGCGGCATCCCGTTCCTGGACCTGGCCGCCAACCAGCACGCGTTTGCCCAGGCGCTGACCATCCAGCTGGTGCCCGAATTCGCCAAGATCGGGCTGCACCTGGACGGCATGACGGTGCAAAACGTCTCCCTGCCCGAAGACCTGCAAAAAGTGCTGGACCAAAAAATCGGCATGGGCATGGTCGGCAACGACATGGGCAAGTTCATGCAGTACCAGACGGCCCAGGCCATCCCCAAATTTGCCGAAGGTGCGGGCGGCGGCGGTGGCGTGGCAGGCGATGCCATGGGTCTGGGCGCGGGCGTGGCCCTGGGCCAGGTGCTGGCGCAGAACCTGCAGGCCGGTTTGCAAGGCAACGCGGCCCCGGTGGGCATGAAACCCGAAGAAGTCATGGCCACGCTGGAGAAGCTGGGTGACCTCAAGACCAAGGGCATCCTCACGCAGGAAGAGTTTGATTCCAAGAAAGCAGAACTCCTCAAAAAGCTCGTCTAAACCGCTTCCGTGGCGACCCCGTCCCCCCAACGCGCCTACCGCGCGCCCTGCCCTGGCTGCGGCGCGCCGGTCGACTTCCTCAGCGCGCAGTCCAGCCACGCGGTCTGCGCCTATTGCCAGAGCACGGTGGTGCGCAGCGGCGAAACCCTGGCGCGCATCGGCAAGATGGCCGAGCTGTTCGACGACCACAGCCCCCTGCAACTGCAGGCCAGCGGCACCTGGAAAGCCCAAGCCTTCACCCTGGTGGGCCGCCTGCAGTACAAGTACGCCGAGGGCACCTGGACTGAATGGCACGCCGTGCGGGCCGACGGCACCAGCGCCTTTTTGAGCGAAGACAACGGCTCCTACGTCTTCACCACGCCGCTGCTGGCCCAGCGCGCCATTCCCGTGGCCGCGCAGTTCCGCGTAGGGGCCACCACCGCCATCAACGGCAAGAGCTTCAGCGTCGCCTCCAACCAGACGGTGTCGCTGATTTCGGCCCAGGGCGAGCTGCCGCACCTGCCTGCTTTAGGCGAGCCCTTTGCCATGGTCGAGCTGCGCAGCGCGGAAGGCGAAGTGCTCAGCGTGGACTACGGCACGCGGCCCCCCAGCCTGTCCATCGGCAGCGCCGTGCTGCTGGAAGACCTGCAACTGGTCGGCCTGCGTAGCGAATCCGTCAAAGACGAAAAAGGCCGCCAGTTCGACTGCCCCAGCTGCGGCGCGCCCGTCACCGTCAAGCTGGCCAGCAGCAAAAGCATCACCTGCGGGGCCTGCCACAGCCTGATCGACCTGACCGGCGGCATCGGTGCCGAGCTGCGCCACGCCACGCAAGACGACCCGGTGCAGCCGCTGATCCCGCTGGGCAGCCAGGGCAAGTTGCAGGGCGTGGACTGGCAGGTGGTGGGTTTCCAGCACCGCATGGGCAGCGTGCCGGGGGACGACGAACAATTCGGCTGGGAGGAGTATTTGCTTTTCAACGCCAAGCGCGGTTTTTTGTTTTTGGTGGACAGCACCGAGGGCTGGAGCCTGGTCAAGCCCGCCACCGGCGCGCCCGAGATGGCCGGCAGCGGCCAAAGCGCCACCTACCTGGGCAGCCGCTACCAGCTCAAGGAAACCTACAACGCCGAAACCAGCTACGTGCTGGGCGAGTTTTACTGGCAGGTGCAGCGCGGCCAGAGAACCAGCAACCGCGACTTCGCCAGCGGCAAAAGCCTGCTGTCCATGGAGCAGTCGGTCCAGGAAGTCACCTGGTCGGTGGGCAGCCAGATCGACAGCGCCCTGGTGGCTACGGCCTTTAAGCTGGAGGGCAAAAAAGACCTGCTTAAACGCAGCGATGCCGTGCCGCTGAGCATTGGAAGTATCGGCCCCAACTCGTGGATATGGGCCTTCGTGATTCTGGGGATGGTGGTGGCGATGGTCTACGCCGCCCGCCGCGACTGCGACCCGAATGTCGAAAACTGCAGTTCAAGTTCATCCAGTGGCCGCACCTCAGGGGGCTCGTACGGCGGGTTCTCCAGCGGCGGCGGGCATAAATAATTTTTGAAGGAGATTCCCATGGAAATCGAATGGTTGAAAACCGGAGTCGTGGTGGGCTCCATCGTGTACGCGCTCATCGGTGTGGCAATTTTTGGGCTGTGCTTTGTGGTGATGGACAAGCTCACGCCCTACAAGCTGTGGGAAGAAATCATTGAAAAACAGAACCTGGCGCTGGCCCTGGTGGTGGCCGCCATGTCGCTGGGCATCTGCATCATCGTGGCGGCAGCCATCCATTGACGCTGGCCGCTAAAGCCGGGCCACGCCCGGTCGAGGTGGCGCTGCTGGCCTCGGTGTTCATCGTCTCGGCCTGCGGGTTGGTGTACGAGCTGGCGGCAGGCGCGCTGGCCTCCTACCTGCTGGGCGACTCGGTGCTGCAGTTTTCCACCGTCATCGGCACGTATCTGTTTGCCATGGGCGTGGGCTCGTATTTGTCGCGCTTTTTCGAACGCCAGTTGCCCGCGCATTTCTTGCGCATAGAACTGCTGGTTGCGCTCATCGGTGGGGCGTTACCAGCTCTTCTTTTTATAGCAAATGCCTATCTGCCGGGTGCTTTCCGCCCGCTGCTGTACAGCCTGGTGTTGCTGGTGGGCACGCTGGTGGGGCTGGAGATTCCACTGGTGATGCGCATCCTGCAGCGCAACGTGGCCCTGAAAGACCTGGTGTCGCAGGTGCTGACCTTCGACTACCTGGGCGCGCTGGCGGTGTCGCTGGCGTTCCCGCTGCTGCTGGTGCCGCACCTGGGCCTGATCCGCACCGGGCTGCTGTTTGGCCTGATGAACGCCGCCGTGGCGCTGTGGGCGCTGTGGCTGTTTCGGCACGACCTGCGCCAATTCAAAGCGCATGCGCTGGCCTGCGGCTTGACGCTGGCCGCGCTGGCCGCTGGCATGGCTGCCGCCGACCAGATCACCACCTGGGCCGAAGACAAGCTCTACCAGGACCGCGTGGTCATTGCCACCACCACGCCTTACCAGCGCATCGTGGTCACGCACGGCGCGGGCGAAGGCAAGGCGGGCTACCGGCTGTTCTTGAACGGCAACCTGCAGTTTGCCCAGCGCGACGAATACCGCTACCACGAAGCCTTGGTGCACCCAGTGATGTCGGCCCAGGGAGCCCCCAAAAAAGTGGCGGTGCTGGGCGGCGGCGACGGCATGGCGGTGCGTGAGATCTTGAAATACCCCGGCGTCGAAAGCATCACCCTGGTCGAACTAGACCCGGCCATGACCCATTTATTCCAAACCCAGCCCGCGCTGGTGCAGCTCAACGGCGGCGCGCTGCTATCGCCCAAGGTGCACGTCGTCAATACCGACGCATTCCACTGGCTGCAAACCACCACCGACACTTTCGACGTGGTCGTGGTGGACTTCCCCGACCCCACCAACTTCGCCATCGGCAAGCTCTACACCAATTCGTTTTACAGCCTGCTGGACCAGCGCCTATCGGCCGGCGGCTACGCCGTCATCCAGACCACCTCGCCCCTGGTGGCCCGCCGCAGCTTCTGGACCGTGGCGACCACTATCGAATCCGTGGGCCTGACCGCCACGCCCTACCACGCCCACGTGCCCAGCTTTGGCGAGTGGGGCTTTATTCTCGCCAGCCGCCGCCCCTACCGCCTGCCCACCACCCTGCCCGACGGTTTGCGCTTCTTGAGCCCGCACAGCCTGCCCGCGCTGTTCGACTTTCCGCTGGACATGGCCCGCGTGCCCACCGAGGTGAACCGCCTGTCGAACCAGGTGTTGGTGACGACCTACGAGGCGGAATGGGGCCGCGTCGCCGCCCGTTAGATAAAACCGACCGCCACCCGCGCCGCCGCCAGATCCCACGCCGCCTGGCCCACGGTTTTGAACACCGGGGCGAGTTTGGAGGGAGGCAAGGGAGAGGCCAACACCGATGCCAGGCTACGCACCTGGCTCCAGTCCACTTGGGCCTGCAGCAGGTCACCCGCTTCGTGCCGCGCGCCGCCCAAGTCGTCCACCACGATCTGGCGGCTGTGCAGCAGCGCCGGGGGGAATTCCGCCATGTCCGGCTTGAAAGCCCCCACGCCGATGGCCAGGGTGTGGTCGGCGATGTGGGCGGGAATGACCGGCGTGCGCGAGGTGGTCAGGGCCAGCACCAGGTCGGTGGCGGGCAAGGCGTGCTCCAGATCGTCCATCGCCTGGGCCCGCACCTGCGGGTGGCGCTGTTGCAGCGCGGTGCAAAACGCCTGTGCCGATGCCAGGCTGCGACTTGCCACCCAGAACTGCGCGATACCCACATGTTCCACCAGCGCATCCGCATGGGCGGCAGCCTGGGCACCGGTGCCGATCAGCAGGGCCGTCGTAGGCTTCTGCACCGCCAGCGTCTGGATGCCCAGCAGTGTTACAGCCGCCGTGCGGCGGGCGGTGACGGTGGGGCCGTCCAGCAGGGCCAGGCGGCGGCCGGTGGCGGTATCGATCACAACTACCTCGCCCTGGATCACCGGCAGGCCGTGGGCCGCATTGCCCGGGTGTACGGTGACCAGCTTGGTCACGCTCAGGTCATGGGCCACGGCGGGCATGGCCAGCAGCACACCACCCTCGGCCATGGGCACCACCAGGCGCTCGGGGGCATTGATCTGCTGCTGCGCCAGCTCCCGCGCAGCCTGGGCCACGGCGGGCACGAGTTGGACGTAGGGCAAGGCCCGGGCGGTCTGTTCGGCGTTCAAAATTTGCATGGCGGCTATGGAACGTATTCAGTGTCTTTTTAGGGTCGCGCAGGTGCCTGTTCGGGATGCGCAGCTAGGCGCAAAACCCAAGCCAAGGCTTTCTGCCTTGGCTGGTTTTGTAACGACGCTGAGCGCCCGAACAGGCACCTGCCCTGCGGGTTGGGGTGAAATCGGGCGATTTGTCTGCCGCAACCCTTGCATGGGCAGGAAGCCCATGCTGCGGTCTGCGACAACCAACTCATCCCGACTGCACCCCAACGCGGCCCTAAAAAGACACTGAACACGTTCCTACCGTAAAAAGAAACCAGTGGGGAACGGGTCCAGCTCTTCCAGCACCCACTGGTGGTGGCCCATGATGTGGGCGCTGCCGGTGACCTCGGTGAGCGCGCCGTCAAAGTCGCCCACCTTCACCGCCTGCGTCACCTTCACTTCAAATTGACTGCCCACGATGCTGCCGTTCACATAGGTCTGCCCCAGCGGCAGTTGCCCGCGTAAGAATAACTGCGCCGCGCGGCCCGAGGTGCCGGTGCCGGTGGGTGAGCGGTCTACCTCGCGGTCGGCAAACACGCAGACGTTGGACTGGTCCACCCCAGCACAGTTGGGGGCGCTGTCGATGATGCTGCCGTACAGCTGGTCCAGCCCCGGCTCCAGCGGGTGCTGGATCTTCACCTGGGCAATGACGGCGGCCTTGGTTTCTGCCCCCAACTGGATCAGCGATCGGACCAGTTCCGACTTCACCGTCAGGCCCGCCTGCTCGGCGTTGAGATAGTAGTAGAACGCCCCGCCAAACACGATGTCGCCGCGCACCCGGCCAAAGCTGGGCGTGTCCACCTCCAGGTCGCGCAGGTAGATGAAGGCTGGCACGTTCTTGAAGGTCACCTTGCCTGCGCGCTGGCCGTCCCACTCCACAAAGGCTTCGATGAAGCCTGCCGGTGCGTCAAAGCCGATGCGCGTCCGCGGGCTGGTGCGCTGCACATAGCCCAGTTCCACCAGCACCTTGCCCAGGGCGATGATGCCGTGGCCACACATGTCGCTGTAGCCCTCGTTGTGGATGAAGATCACGCCAAAGTCGGCCCCGGGCGTGGTGGGCGGCAGCAGGTAGGCACCGTACATGTCGGCATGGCCGCGCGGCTCGTTCATCAGGAACTGGCGCAGGTCGTCGCGGTGGGTTTTGAGCCAGGCGCGCTTTTCCAGAATGCCGATGCCGGGCACGGCGGGCAGGCCAGAGGTCAGGATGCGCAGCGGCTCGCCGCCGGTGTGCGCGTCCACGGTCTGGACGGTACGGACAAGGTTCAACATGGCGGTTTCCTGGGTAGAGGGAATGTGGTTTCATTTTAACCAAACTGGTTTTAAAATAGTGCCACTTTATGAAAACCCCCGCGCCTACCGAGCCCGCCCACCCACCGCTGCGCGTACCGCAGTTGTACGAACTGGTGGCCGACCGTTTGAAAAAATCCATCCAGGACGGCAGCTACCCGCCCGGCGCACGCCTGCCCGCCGAGCGCGACCTGGCCACCGCCCTGGGCGTGGGGCGCGCCACGGTGCGCGAGGCCATGGGCGAGCTGGTCAACCAGGGCGTGGTGCAGACCCGGCCCAACGCGGGCTCCTTCGTGCGCGACACCGCGCTGGAGGTGATGCGCAGCGCGGCCAGCGCCCCGACCCACCCCGACACCAGCCCCCTGTCCACCCTGGCCGCGCGGCTGGCCATCGAGCCTCTGGTGGCCCAGTTTGCCGCCGCCGTGGGTGGCCGCGACCCGGACATCGAGCGCCTGCTGGACCGCATGGAGCAGACCAGCGACCTGAGCGACCCCGCCCAGCGCCGCGCCTGGAACGAGGCCGACCGCCAGTTCCACCAGCGCATCGCCCAGATGAGCGGCAACCCGGTGATGGTGGCCATCGCCCAGGTGGTGGCCGCAGCGGTGGACGAGCCTCTGTGGCGGCAACTGCGCGACCACGGCATCCACGACCCGGCCCGCGCCCGGCTCTACGTGTACGAGCACCGCCTGATCTACGAAGCCATTGCCACCGGCAACCCCGAGGCGGCAGGGTTCTACGTGCGGCAGCACCTGGAGCGGGTGCAGAAGGATATGTTGGCGGTGGGCTGAGCGGTCAGCCTGGTGGGTGGGTCCCTCAGCCCCTTGGGGCCGGTAGTGGAAAGCGCAGGACGCTACCCAAACAGCACCGAGCGCATCGACAGCGTGGCCTCTTCAAAGCCCTGGAAGGGGAAGCTGACCTTGTCGGCCTCGGTGCTGGCACCCAGCGCGTAGAGCAAGGGCACGTAGTGTTCGATGCTGGGGTGGGCCATGCGCCACAGGGGGTGCCTGGCTTTGTCCTGCGCCAACAGGGTGGGCATATCGCGCTGCAGCAAGGCCGCGGCGGCCATGCCGTCGAAATCTTGCGCCCAGTCGTAGACCGGGGCACCGGGCGCATCGGAGGTGAGGCGCAGGTTGTGCACGATGTTGCCGCTGGCCAGAACCAACACGCCCTCGTTGCGCAGCGCCCGTAGCCCGGTGGCCAGGGCGACATGCTCGTCCATGCGGATGCGGGCGGGCATGGCGAGCTGGATAACCGGAATGTCGGCTTTGGGGTACAGATGGTGCAGCACCGTCCAGGCACCATGGTCCAGGCCGCGCTGGGTGTCCACCGCGGCATTCGGCAGGCTGCGGGCGAGCTGCTGGGCCAGCGCAGGCTGGCCGGGGCTGGGGTAACGCACCTGGTACAAGGCTTTGGGGAAGCCGCCGAAGTCGTAGATCGTCTCCGGCTGCGCGGTGGAGCTAAGCATCGGCTGCTCGGCCGCCCAGTGCGCCGACACCACCAGAATCGCCCGGGGCCGGGGCAACTCGCGCCCCAGCTGGGCCAGATGCCGGGTGAACGGCGTGTCGCGCAGCGCGTTCATGGGAGAGCCGTGGCCGATGAACACCACCGGCATCTTGCCACGCGCGGGCGGCTGGGCAGCGGCGGCAGCGGCCTGGGCCAGCGGGTGGGCGGCGATCAAGGCCAGGGCGGTTTGGAAGAGGTGGCGGCGGGTCATGGCGGGGTGGGAGTGCAGCGGGGGAAGATAGTTCCAAAGCCGTCTTGGTCAAGGCATTTATACTATCTTACCCACCGTAAGGAATCCGCCATGCCTACCGCCACCCTCACCAGCAAAGGCCAGATCACCATTCCATTGGCCCTGAGAACAGCCTTGGGGCTGCACGCAGGGGCCAAACTGGATTTTGTGCGCCAGGACGATGGCTTCAAAGTGGTCCCCCTGCGCAACGGGGTAGAGACACTCAAAGGCCGGTTTGCCGGACGGGTCACCCAAGCCGTCAGTCTGGCCGCCATGGACGATGCCATCGCCGCAGAGGCCGCTGCCAGCCACAGCAAAAAGTAAGTGCCATGGTCGGGCTCGATACCAATGTGCTGGTACGCTATTTGGCGCAAGACGACGCAAAGCAAGCCGCCATCGCGACCCGGCTGATTGAGCAGGAACTCAGTGCGTCGCAACCGGGCTTCATCAGCCTGGTGGTGCTGGTAGAACTGTGCTGGGTGCTCAAACGACTCTATGCCGCGACCGAAGCAGAGCTGGTCACCGCCGTGGACGACCTGCTGGGTGCCGCGCAGTTCCATGTGGAGCGCCGCGCCGTGGTGCAGGCCGCCACCCAAAGCACGGGCTCCGCGCCCCATGGCAAGGCCGGGTTCACCGACATGCTGGTTGCACAGATCGCCAAAGCCGAGGGTTGCGCACACACCCTGAGCTTTGACAAAGGGGCTGTGCGCTCGGCGGGCATGGTTTTATTGGTGTAAATGTACCGCCGCCACTTCCTCGCCTCCACCGCCCTCCCCCTGCTGGGCTGCGCGCCTACCCATGAGATCACCGGTGGCTTCACCGGCATTGCGTTTGAACACGGCCATGTGTTGCGGGAGGCCCGCAACTGGCCTGCACCCTCCACCACCCGCCGCACCGAGGTGCTGATTGCGGGCGGCGGCGTGGCGGGGCTGGCTGCGGCGCGGGCCTTGCGCTTGGAAGGTATTGAGGACTTCGCCCTGCTGGAGCTGGAAGACAGTGCGGGCGGCAACAGCCGGGGTGGCGTGGTGGGTGGCATCGCCTGCCCGCTGGGCGCGCACTACCTGCCAGTGCCCGGAGATGACGCGCCGGATGTGCAAAATTTGCTGGAAGAACTGGGCCTGCGCCAACGCGTGGCAGGGCGCTGGCAGTATGACGAGCGCCACCTGTGCCACAGCCCCCAAGAGCGGCTGTTTCTGCACGGCGCGTGGCAAGACGGCCTGTTGCCGGTACAGGGCGTGGGCGCGGCCACCGGGGCACAGTACCAACAATTTGCCGCATTGGTGGAGCAGTTGCGCCGGCAGGCCCGCTGGACGATTCCCATGCTAAATCGGCCTCTAGCGCCCATTCAACAAGCGCTGGCAGCTATCACTTTCGCAGCGTACCTGGAGCAACAGGGTTTGAACGACCCGTACCTGCGTTGGTACCTGGACTACTGTTGCCGCGACGACTTTGGCGCGGGCACGGCCACCGTGTCGGCCTGGGCGGGCATCCACTACTTCGCCAGCCGCCACGGCTTCCACGCGCCGGGTGCCGACAACGGTGAACGCGACAGCGTGCTCACCTGGCCCGAGGGCAACGGGTGGCTGACGCAGCGCCTGGCCGCGCCCTTGGCGGACCGGCTGCGCACCGGGCAGGTGATCGTACGGATTTCCGAGACCCGCCAGGGCGTGGAGGTGGATGCGTTCGACACCGCCAGCCAGACGGTGGTGCGTTGGCAGGCCCGCCGGGCCATCGTCGCGCTGCCGGTTTTCGTGGCGGCGCGGGTAGTGCAAAACCCACCCGACTATCTGGTCCAGGCCGCCGCCCGCACCCCCTACGCGCCCTGGCTGGTGGCCAACATCCACATCGCCCAGCCGCTGCACGACCGCCCCGGCCCGGCCCCGAGCTGGGACAACGTGCTGTACAACGCACCCGGCCTGGGCTATGTGGATGCCATGCACCAAAGCCTGCTGCCCGTGCCCGGGGCCACGGTGCTGACCTACTACCGGGCGCTGGGCGATGTGCCCAATGGCCGCCAACAACTGCTGGAAAAACCGTGGACCGCCTGGCGCGACGAGATCCTGGCCGAACTGGCCACCGCCCACCCCGATCTGGCCGCCAAAGCCACCCGCATGGACATTACCCGCTATGGGCATGCCATGGCCATTCCCACGCCCGCAGTTTCAAGCCAAATCGGCCTCCATCGCTTATTCCATCAGCGTGAGCAGCTACAAAAACCGCAGCGCCTGGCCTATGCACACAGCGACTGGGCGGGGTACTCGGTCTTTGAAGAAGCCTTCACACTGGGGCACCGCGCAGGCAGCTCTTGAAATCTGCGGCGGCGGACATTAATTGGTGGATGCGGTGGTCTACAGCCACCGGCTTTTCAACCATTTATTCTTCAGGAGAACGACATGAATGCCATGACAAGCCGCAGCAACAGCCTGTTTGACGACTTTTTTACCGATCTGGCCCCCGGCTTCTTCGTCCGCCCGCTGCACGGCGACCCGCTGCCCTCGCCCGCGCAGATCAAGGTGGATGTGCAAGAAGACGCACACGCCTACAACGTGGTGGCCGAGCTGCCCGGGGTCAAAAAAGAGGACATTCAGGTGTCCGTGGAAGGCAGCACCGTGACCCTGCGGGCCGAAATCAAGCAGGAAGACCAGCGCAAAGATGCCCGCACCCTGCGCAGCGAACGCTACTTTGGCGCGGTGGCCCGCAGCTTCCAGCTCCCGCAAGAGGTGGATGCCAGCCAGGCCCAGTGCCAGTACCTGAACGGCGTGCTGAGCGTGGCCTTGCCCAAGAAGGCCAACAACAGCGTGCAGCGCCTGACGATCAACTGATCATCCACTGATCATTGGGGGCCGGGCTGGGTAAACCGGTTACGGCGCGGTGCTGATCCGCGCCATCCAGGCGAACAGCTCGGCCAGGTCGTAGTCGCCGCTGTGCGGTACGTCCCAGGGCAGCGCGAAGTCCACCGCGTAGCCCTGGTTCTGCAAGGTGGTGGCCAAAATCACCGGGATGGCCAGCGACGTGTCGCGGTCTTTGGTGCCGTGGCGGATGCGCCAGTGGGCTGCCGTGCGGGCCACGCCGATGTAGGCCATCGCGTTCATCTGCTTCACCATTTGCGCATCGGCCTGGGTCGCCCCTGGTGCCGTGTTGCGCTGGGTGGCCAAAGAGGTGAAGTGCTGCTTGTCCACACTGGCGGTGCCGAAGAGCTGGTTCTCGCCGCTGCCCAGGTCCAGCGCGTCGAAGGCGGGCGGCAGCTTCATGCGCCCAGCGGTCCGCACATAGGCGTCCCAGTCGATGCCGCGCACCACGCCACCCTGCACGGTGAGCCAGGCCAGGCCGGACAGGTCGGTGCCCGCGTTGAGCGCCGTCTGCGCAGAGGCGATCACCAGCGACTGCACATACGCCTGGAAGCTGCCGTTGCCCGCACTGTCCAGCGCCAGCGGCTGGCCCTGCGGGTCGCGCAGTGCCAGGCTGTTGAGGTAGGCGGGAAACTGCGCTTTCAGCGCAGAAGACAGGCGGATCTGCTCGGCCCCCAGGCTGCCCGCCACCTCTTTGCGCTGGACCTGGAAATCGAGCATGGAGATGTCGATCTTCTTGTAATCATTGACCCCGCTGAACAGCCACTCATAGGCGCTGTCGGCGTGCTCCAGGTTGGTGATGGGGCAGTAGGCCGAGACGGCAAAGATGTCGTCGCGCACATCGGCGGCCCCCAGGGCGGCCAGCGCGGCGGCGTAGTCGGGGCTGTTGCCGCTGGCCCCCAGCAGGGCCGACAGTGCACCGCCCGCGCTGGTGCCGTTGGAGATGATTTTCTCGGCATCGCCAGGCATGCGTGCGTCGTTGAAGCGCAGGTAGCGCACGGCGGCTTTCAGGTCGACGATGGCCGCCGGGGCTTTGCCGGTGGGCGTGGTGCGGCCCCGCGCGCCGGGCGAGGCGACGACAAAACCTTTGGAGAGGGCCACGGCGATGGTGCTGGCCCGCGCGCTCTCGCCGGGTGGACCCGTGCGTGCTGTGGGAGTACCCGGCTTGGCGGGCATGTAGCCGCCGATCTGGTTGGGCAAAAAAATGGGCGCCGTCTGCGCGGTGAATGGGCCTACCGACTGGCCGTGGAAATAGGCTTCGGGCACGTAGATGTTGACGGCCTGGTACGCCGCCTCCACCGGGCGGGCCACGGTGACGAGGTTTTCGTACGCCCGCACCGTGAAGGTCTGGCCCGCCACCGTGAGTTGCCGGGTCTGGTAGTGGCTGGGGTCGAATTGCATAGGCGGGGTGGATAGCTGGGGCGTGCCGCACGCCACCAGCAGGCAGGCGGCCAAGGTTCCGAGGAAGGGGAATTGCATGGTGGGAGGATTATGGCCAGTTTTAAGAAAAATCAGCCCCCCGTGCTTATTCCATAAGCACAAGCAGCTATAAAAACATGAGCACTCAGGTTTTGACCGGTGCATCCCAGGCCAGCGACGTGGCATCACCACCGGCCACCGAATACAGCGCGTTGGGGGCGTTGCGGGTTTGCTGGAACACCTCCAGCGTCTCGCCGCGCATGGCGGCATAGATGTGCAGGTTGGACACGCCCACCACCGCGCCCAGCTTTTCCAGCAGAAAGAAAATCACGCCGTAGTGGACCAGGCCACGCCAGTCGCGCCGCTGCAGCAAATCGCACTCTTCGGGTGTCAGCCCCGCCTCGGCCATGCAGGCGGCGGGGTCGGCCAGGAAGCGCTGGCGCTGCGCGGGCACCACCAGGCCGTGCAAAAAGGTGTTCAGCCGGAAGGCTTTCACGCTGCGCTGCAGGTTGAAGGGGTAGGAGCCCTGCAGGCGCTCGGCCCCGGCCAACTGCACGGCCATGGCCTGGCGGTGCCGCTCCACCTCGCCCGCAATGACGGGCCCGGCCAGATTCTCGTACACCGCCGCGGCGATGCCGGTCATGGACGGCAGGTAGTAGGCCTGGTGCCGCTTGCGCACCTGGGACGACAAGGCCCCGCGCATGGTCAGCCACATCATCACCTCGGCACCCTCCACGCCGCCCAGTTCGGCCAGTTCGGCGTGGGTCAGCGAGGCCAGGCGCTCGGGGTCGTTCTCGAACAGCTCCAGGAACTGCATGTCCCAGGGCGTGTTGTTGAAGCCGGCGCGCTCGCCGTGCACCTGGTGCGACAGGCCGCCGGTGGCCACGATGACCACGCGCAGGTCGTCGGGGTAGCTCTCGATGGCGCGGCGCAGGGCCTGGCCCATTTTGTAGAAGCGCCGGGCGCTGGGTACCGGAAACTGCAGAATACCCATCTGCAGCGGCACGATGCGCACCGGCCAGCCATTTGCATGCTCCCACAGCACCGACAGCGGCGAAAAGCAGCCGTGGTCCAGCGGCTTGCCCTGGAAGAACGACATGTCAAACTCCTCGGCCATCAGCGACTGGCCGATGTGCGCGGCCAGCGCCGGGTGTCCATCGATGCCCGGCAAATCGCGCGCGCCGCCGCCCTCGTCGGCCACCTCGAAGCGCTCGCCCACGCCCAGCGCGAAAGCCGAATAGTGGTCCAGAAAGAACGAGGTGATGTGGTCGTTGTAGGTGACGATGGCCACGTCCGGCTTGACCTCGGCCAGCCATTGCTTGACCGGCTCCAGCGCTTCGAAGATGGGGGCCCACACCGGGTCGGCCTGCTTGTCGCGGTCAAACGCAAAGCCGATGGTAGGGGTGTGCGAGACGGCTACGCCGCCGATGATGTGTGCCATGTGGCTGCTCCAGGAGGACGGTAATGGTTACAAGGGTGCTGGCGCGTAGGGCGTGAACATGTCGATGCCCGCCCAGTCCGGCGTGACGGCGTTGACCAGGGCCGCGCCGCTGCTGTAGCTGCCGGCCTGGGTGGCATCGCCGGTGCCGTTGTAGCGGGCTACCGCGGGGTAGGGGTAGACCGGGCGGCTGTGGGTCACGGCGGCAGTCGTGGCATCCGTGCGGTAGGTAGTGATGGAGGTGGGGGCCTTGCCCTGCAGCACCCAGTTGTCGATGGCGGTCAGCAGGTCCATGTTGGGGTTGCCTTCGCCACCGCCGCAATGGGCCACGCCGGGCACCAGGTACATGCGCATGAAGCCGTCCATATTCGTCTGGCCCATGGTCTTTTGCATGGCCTCGTAATAGGCGATGGTGTTGATGGGCGAGATGTGCTGGTCCGACCAGCCGTGCCACAGGATCAGCTTGCCGCCCGCCGCCTTGAAGGCCGACAGGTCGGGGTTGGTGGCATCGTTGAGCGCGTGGCGGCTGCGCAGCTTGCTGTAGTAGGCCTCGGTGAACTCCATCTGGTCCAGGGTAGGCGGCGTGGCATCGGTGTAGATCACATAACGTGCACCGCCAACGAACATCTCGCTGAGCACCGAGGTGGCAGTGGCCGTGGCGGGCACGAACACACCGGCCCAGCTCAGCTCCGAGCCGTATTGCGGGCCACCCACCAGGATGCGGCGGTTACTGACCGGATCGCGCGGGCCGTTGTAGAACTGGGTGGCGGTGGCGACTTCGGAGGCAGTGAGGCAGTTGCTGGTGTCGCTGGCACCGGCCGCGCACTGGAGGGTGGCCGGGTCGAAGTGGCACTGGCGCGGGTCGCTCAGAATGCCGTCGGTCTGGCCGTCCAGCGCGTCGCAGGCGGCCACCACGGCGGTGTGCAGCACAGCGGCTTTGGCGGGGAACAGCACCAGGTTGCCGGTGGTCAGGCCGGTGTCGCGGTTGGCGCGGGCCAGCCAGCCGTGGTGCAGCGAGTTCTGCACGTTGAACAAAAAGGCCGGTGCGCCCACCACGATGCCGTTGTAGTCGGTGGGGTAGCGCTGGGCGGCCATCAAGCCTTCGCGGCCACCGTCGGAGCAGCCCACAAAGTAAGACTGCTTCTGCGCCTGGCCGTAGTAGGCCTGGATCAGCTTTTTGGTGGCTTCGGTGGTGACGTGCACGCCGCGGTAGGCAAAGTCCACCCGGCGCTGCGCGTCCTGCGACCAGTTGGCCTCGGCCCCGGTGTGGCCCATGTTGGTGGACGACAGCACCAGGCCGCCCTGCTGGGCGATCGGGCAGCCGTAGGCCTGGCCGGGGGTGGCGCTGGCATCGATGCTGCCGCACAGGCCACCGCAGCCCATGTGGGCGTAGCGCTGGGTCCAGGTGTCCACCGGCAGGCGCACCCGGAAGCCCACGGCCGGGGCCAGCGTGCCCTCAACGGTGCAGAACTTGACGTTGGCACCGTTGATGGCCAGGGTGCCTTCGGTGGCCGAGGTGATGGTGCTGCCCACACCGCCGATGGCGGTCAGGTCGGTGCTGGCCAGGCTGGCACAGGAGGCAGTGGGTTTGACGATGGCCAGCGCGGGGGTCTGGGCCACCGCGGTATCGCTGTCGCCGCAGGCCACGATGGCCAGGCTCAGGAGTGCTGCCACGGCAGACACCCATAGGGTTTTGATTTTCACGTTGTCTCCTCCAGGTTGTGGGTGCAGGCTGCGCTGCGGCAAGCTGCGGGCGGATTGTGCGAACCGCCCGGCCTGTTGGGGAGACGTTGATTTCAGGCGCGTGATACCGCGCAGTTATCGCGCAGTAATCGCAGGTGGCTAGACCTTGTCGATGTGGTATGCAGCCCGGTGCAGGTGGGTCAGCAGATGGCGCAGCACCGGCGACACGGCCGAATCGCTGCGCAAAATGGCCCCCACCTGCAGGGGGTAGCCTTTTTCTGCGATGTCGATGATGGAGATGAACTGCGCCACCAGCGGGTGCACCGCAATCTGCCGTGGCATCAGCGCCACATAGTCGCCCGAGCTCACCAGGGCCAGCAGGGCCAGGGTGGAATTCACCACGGCCCCCACCCGCGGCGGCGTGAGCTGGTGGCGCTCGAAAAACAGCTTAGCGTAGCCCGATTCGGTGTTCGGGCCGGTGTAGACCCAGCGGGCGGTTTGCAGATCGACCAGCCTGCGCGCCTTCAGCCAGGGGCTGCCCTTGCACACCGTGGCCACCATGCTGGTGTGCATCAGCGGCTCCACCACAAACTCGCCGGTGGACAGGTCGTCGGGGATACCGCCCACGGTCACATCCACCTCGCCGGAGCGCAGCTTTTGCAGTTGGGCCACGTACAGCTCTTCGCTCACCCGCAGCTTGACCTCGGGGAACTCCTGGCCAAAGGTGCGCAGGGTCTCAGGAATCAGCAGCATCACCGCCAGGGGCACCGCGCCCACATGCAACTGGCCCACCATGCGGCCACCGATCTGGTGGATCTCGTCCACTGCGGCGCTCAGCTCGCGCTCCACTTTCACGGCGCGCTCGTACAGCACCTTGCCCTGGGGCGTGGGCACCACACCGCGCGAGGTGCGCAGCAGCAGGGGCGCGGCCAACTCCAGTTCCAGCTCGCGGATCATCTTGGTGATGGCGGGCTGCGATGCCGCCACCCGGCGGGCCGCACCGCGCAGGCTGCCCTCTTCGATGGCGGCGATCAGCACGTTCAAGGTGGTCAATTTCATGGGCGTTTCCAGTCTGTGTCTGCTGGCCAATATACCGATACCCATGGGTTATCGCGAGTCGAATCTCAGCATCTTTTAGGCATCGCGGGCCGTCCCCATAATTCGCCGCTCTGGGGGGCATGGTCCTGGCAAGAGCCCGGTGCCCCCCTGAAAACCACTAAAAAACGGAGACTTTATGGCATCGGCTTCTACCCTGGACATCCGGGATTTCATCAACACCCGCGCACTCTCCACCCGACAGTGGATGCTGGTGCTGCTGTGCTTTTTCATCGTGGCAGTGGACGGCATGGATGTCGCCATCATGGGCTTTATCGCCCCGTCCATCATCGCGGAATGGAACATCTCGCGGCCCGCATTTGGCTTGGTGATGGGGGCTGCGCCCATCGGGCTGGCGGTGGGCGCGCTGGTGGCCGGTTCGTCCTCCGACTGGTGGGGCCGGCGCAAGGTGCTGCTCGGGTCGGTACTGGGTTTTGGCGTGTGCACCCTGCTCACGGCCTATGCCCACAACACCACCGAAATGGCCTTGCTGCGCTTTCTGACCGGGCTGGGCCTGGGTGCGGCCATGCCCAACACCACCACGCTGCTGTCCGAGTACGTGCCCGAGCGGCGGCGGGCCTTTTTGGTGGCCACCATGTTCACCGGCTTCAACCTGGGCTCGGCCATGGTGGGCTTTTTGGCGGCGGCCCTGATTCCGCTGCATGGCTGGCAATCGGTGCTGGTGGTCGGCGGCATGCTGCCCCTGGTGTTGCTGCCGGTGCTGTTCTTCTTTCTGCCCGAGTCGGCCCGCTTCATGGTGGCCCGCAACTACCCCGCCGACCCCATCCGCAAGGTGCTGGCGCGGGTCTGCCGCACGCCGCTGGACCACGTGAAGGCCTTTGTCTCGGGCGAAGCCGAGGTCAAGACACGCCAGCCCATCGCCGTGCTGTTCCAGCCGGGCTATGCGCTGAAAACCATCACCCTGTGGACCACCTACTTCATGGGCCTGCTGGTGATCTACCTGACCACCAGCTGGCTGCCCACCATGATGAAAGACGCGGGCATGTCCATCGACCGGGCCGCCAACGTCACCGCCATGTTCCAGCTGGGCGGCACGGTGGGTGCGCTGTGCGTGGGCTGGTTGATGGACAAGACCTCGCCCAACCGGGTGATCGCCGCCGCCTACCTGCTGGGTGCCGTGGCGCTGGTGGCCATGGGCCTGAACGGCCTGATGTCGGCCTCCATCGTGCTGATGGTGGTGATGGTGGGCTTCTTCCTGAGCGGTGCGCAAACCGGGCTGAACGGCTTTGCCCCTGGCTGCTACCCCACCATCGCCCGGGCCACCGGCGTGAGCTGGATGCTGGGCATTGGCCGCCTGGGCAGCATCCTGGGCTCGTCCATCGGCGGCGTGCTGCTGAGCCTGGGTTGGGGCTTTGAAGGCATCTTCTCGGCGTTGGCCGTGCCCGCAGTGTTGGCGGGTATTGCCATTCTGGTGAACCGCTCCGGTCGCCATTGATTTGGCGTTTAAACTGGCTTGTCGTGCTTATTCCATAAGCACGACAAGCTATGAAAACAGGAGTAAACGCCATGCCCCAGCCCTACCCGCCCATCGAACCCTACCGCAGCGGCACCCTGGTGGTGGATGCCATCCACACCCTGTACTGGGAGGAATGCGGCAATCCCGACGGCGTGCCGGTGCTGTTTCTGCACGGTGGGCCGGGCTCGGGCATCTCGCCCAAACACCGGCAGTTTTTCGACCCCGCCCACTACCGCATCGTGCTGTTCGACCAGCGCGGCGCGGGCCAATCCACTCCGCTGGGCGAGGTGCGCAACAACACCACCCAGCTGCTGGTGGAGGACATCGAGCAACTGCGCCAGATGCTGGGCATCGCGCAGTGGCTGGTGTTTGGCGGCTCCTGGGGCTCTACCCTGGCGCTGGCCTATGGGCAAGCCCACCCCGAGCGCTGCACCGGCTTTGTGCTGCGCGGTATCTTCCTGTGCACGCCGCCGGAGATTGACTGGTTCCTGAACGGCATCCGGCACTTCTTTCCGAAAGAACATGCGGCCTTTGCCGGCCACATTCCCGAGGCCGAGCGCGGCGACCTGCTGGCCGCCTACGTGCAGCGCCTGTTCAGCGACGACCCGGCGCAAAGCCTGGCCGCCGCCCGCACCTGGAGCCGCTACGAGGGCAGTTGCCTGCACCTGCTGCCGCGCCCCGAGGTGGCCGACCAGTTCGGGGCCGACGCGGTGGCCCTGGGCGTGGGGCGGCTGGAGGCGCACTACATGCGCAACGGCGCGTTTTTCACCGACAACCAGCTCATCCGCAACGTGGACCGCATCCGCCACCTGCCCGCCGTGATCATCCAGGGCCGCTACGACGTGGTCTGCCCGCCCTGCTCGGCCTGGGCGCTGCACCAGGCCTGGCCGGAAGCGTCATTCCAGGTGGTGATTGATGCAGGCCATGCGGCGTTTGAGCCCGGTATTGCCAGCGCGCTGGTGGCGGCAACCGAGCAATTCAAACGCGACGGTACGCTGTAACCCGTTTCACATGAAATCGACCGCTTGCGCTTATTCCTTAAGCGTAAGAAGCTATAAAAAATAGAGCGCAGACGGGCACCGCGCGGCAGCTCAGAGCAGGTCTTCAATCACCAGGCTGCGGTATTTCTTGGCACAAGATAACGGCACGCTGCGGACCACCGCCATCACCGCTTCGGATTCTTTGGCCTTGGATGCATAGACCATCAAGGCGCAGTGCCCTTGGCGCGCCAGATCCACGTACTCTCGGACGCTGGCACCTTCGGCCCCTACCGAGGGCAAAGGTTCATCGGCCGCGGCGATGGTGTGGAGCAGCTTGTCCACTACGGTTTGTGCGGTCAGCAGCAGTGTGGGCTTGCCTGGGTTTGCAGCGGGCAGCTGCGACACCACTTGCTTGGCATCTTCCAGGCGAGGAAACATCAAGAAAACATAGCCCGTGGGGTAGAACGCGCCACCCATTGTGAGCATGTCGCTGGTGAGTTCAAAGTCTTGCATGGTGTGCCCCCGCCGTGTTGTGTCAGAGACCTCTATTGGCGCGCCTTGGGCGCTGGTTGTCAATCCGTCAGGGGATGGGCTTGGCGTAGGACAACATCCGCAGAGCCTGGTTGGTCCGGGACACGCTGATCGCCGACGGCTTGCCGCCCGGGCAGTCACAGGTATTTACCAGCGACACGCCCTTCCCCGCCCCCTCCCCCCCGGAAGCAGTAACGCCGTCCTGCAAGACATGGTGGTCGACGGCTCGACCGGCACCGCGGTGGATACCGGCGTAGGGGCTCTGGCCGGGGTGGCCCTGGTCGCGGCCAATGTCAGCCTGTTCATCGCCAGCGGGCAGGTGGTATTGATGGCCCAGACCCGCTCGGCACGCGAGAGATCCATGGCGCAAGATGTCATACAGGCATCGGTGGGTGGCTATAACGATGTAGCGGTGTAAGGCGGGGCCGCATCACGTTTCAAATAAAACAGGCCGCTGACGCTTATTCCATAAGCATGAGAAGCTATAAAAAATAGAGCATTTCGGTGGACTGCGGCTTTTATCCCTAAATTGGTGGACACGGTTTTCGGCCAGCCTTCTATATTGAAACCAGCCCATAAAGGGCCCAATACAGGAGACCACCATGCCCGCTGACCATGCTGCGTTGCGCGATACCGATCCGAACGATCCGAGCCCGGACAACCCCGAATTCCAGCAGGTGCTGGAAGCCCTGGTCGGGGTCTACCGGCCTATCTTGCAGGAAGACCTGCAGCGCGCCGACGATCTGCAGGCCCTGGCCAAAGAGGCGGGCCAGCAGGAGCCTGACTGCGAGGCCGAGATCGCCATGGCGCAGCGCCTGTTCAGCCGCTTTGCCGACGAAAAAACCACCCTGGCCCTGCTGCCCGCCCAGGCCCGCGAACTGCTGGGCCCCACCGACAACTGGCGCTGGTGCCTGCTGCACATCCGCTGCTGCATCATCTTTGGCTGGCTGCTGTGCCGCCGCCCGCGCAGCTTCCGCCTGTCGGCCTACTACCTGTACCGCTACTGGCTGTGCGTGCGCGAGGTGCTGGGCACGCCGGTCACGCCCGGCAGGCTCAGCGCCACCGAGCGCAAAGACCTGGACACGCTGATCGGCGCCCTGGCCAAAGCCTACCGCCCCTACCTGTCGGACCAGCTGGCCACGGTGGACTTCACCGCGGGCCTGCCCGAGGCGATTGACGGCGGCCAGGTCGATTGCCAGGAGGGCGAGGAAGAGGCCGCCGCCGTCTTCGAGCGGCTGCTGACGGTGGACACCGCCCAGGCCCTGCTGGGCGCGGCCGCGTTCAAGGAGCACAGCGCCCAACCCTGGTTCTGGTTCTGCCGCTGCTGGTGCCTGTGCGCCATCCGCTTTGGCTGCTGCCTGGCCCGCGCCCGCAGCCTGGTGGACGTGGCCCGCTGCCTGCGCAGCTACTGGCGTTGCCTGCGCGAATGCTTCCGTCCGCTGCAGTGCGCCCTGACCGGGCCGGACGGCTGCGTGGCCGAAGAGGTCAACGCCTTGATTCCGGCCATGGTGGTGCCCATCACCGGCACCGCCGCAGGTCTGGGCTTTGTGCGCTACGTGCTGGAATGGTCGCTGAACGGCGCGGTCTGGCATGCGGCCAACTTCGTCTACCCGCCCGTGCCCCCGGGCAACACGGTGCAGGGCAGCAGCCCGGTGGTGGGTGGCCTGCTGGGCTACCTCAACACCACCTTGCTGAACGCGGGTACCTACTTTGTGCGGGTCACGGTGTTTGGCTCCAACCAGTCCACCATCCCCTGCCAGACGGTGTTTTCGGTGTTCAAGAAGGACGTGCGCATCCTTGGCATCGGTGGCAGCACCGCGCTGGATGCCCCCTGGACCGACCCCGGTGCGCGGCTGGTCGACTTTGTGCCCGCCCTGTGCGGTCGCCCGGCGGGCACCTTCGAGGCTTCGTTCGGCACCTGCCTGGCGGTGCTGGGCGCGGCCTCCATCGGCGGCTGTGACGACAGCCTGAAGATCAAGCGCTACACACTGGACTACAAAGCCGGGTTCGAGCCCGACTGCACCACGCCGGGCTGGAGCAACTTCTGGTCGGTGGAGTTCAGCACGCCTGCGCAGTACCGGGCCATCAACATGCGCACCGACACCTCGGTGCTCACCGCCTACTGGACGGCCGATTGCCTGGTGCCGGTGCCCTTCCCACCCTGGTGCCTGTTGAACGACCCGCAGGCGCTGCTGTCGCCCTCGGGCTGGTCCAGCAACATCGGCGGCTGCCAGCTCAGCGGCCTCTACACCATCCGCCTGCTGGTGGAAGACACGCTGGGCGGCACCTACTGCGATACCCAGCGCGTCTGGCTGGACAACAAGCCGCTGAGCGCGCTGATCCGCATCGATGCTGTGCCCCAGTGCGCCGACCTGTTCGTCAGCCAGTTCGCCCAGCCGCCAGACTGCAGCGTGCCGTGGGGCCTGCCGGTATCGGGCATTGCCTATGACGAGTACATCGACGAGTTTCTGCCGCTGACCCGGCCGAACGACAACTTCGACTACTACGTGGTGTCGGTCACCAAGCAGGGCGGCTCGGCCATCAGCATCCCGGTGCCCGGCCCGGGCGGTGCCTGCTACCACGGCACCAGCCGGGTCGGCGACCCCGGCACCCGCTGCGGCGTGGCCACCGTGCCGCAGGTGATCGGCCTGCTGGCGATGTTCGACCTGCGCGCCATCGACCCGGCCTGCAAAGCCTTCCTGCCCTACTTTGTGCCCGACGACTTTGCCACCCCACGCGGCGCCTGCTGCGTCTATACCTTCAGCCTGACGGTGTACGACCGCACCGGGCGGCCCTGCGGCGTGAACTACGCACAGGCATCGTGGCCGGTGAAGATCTGCAACGACCTGCCCGGCCCCAACTGAGCATGGACGCGCCCTGGTTCCATGCCGTGCTGGGCGCGCTGGCCACCTGGCGGCTGGCGCACCTGTTGGCGCGGGAAGACGGGCCCTGGGATGCCGTGCTGCGCCTGCGCATGGCGGCCGGCCAGGGCGTATGGGGCCAGATGCTGGACTGCTTCTACTGCCTGAGCCTGTGGGTGGCCGCGCCAGTGGCCCTGGCCGTGGCCCGCGACCCTGTGGAATGGGTACTGGCCTGGCTCGGCCTGTCGGGCGCGGCCTGCCTGCTGGAACGGCTGGGGCCTGCCGCCCCGCCGCCTGTTCTTGAACTGACCCACCTCGAAGGAGACCATGATGAGTTGCTGCGGACAGAAACGCGAGGCGCTGGCGACGGCCCGCCTGCCGAGCCTCCCCTCGCTCCCCCCACAGGCACAAGCACCGGCACCGGCCCGGTTCGCCTCGTTCGCTAAGCCACCGGCCTCCGCTCCTGCACCGGTTGCCGCGCCGCTCGGCCTGGGTAGCCTGGCGCTGCGTTATCTGGCCCGCTCGGCGGTGCAGGTGCGCGGGCCCAGCACGGGCCGGATGTACCCGTTTTCTGCCGCTCAGCCGGTGCAGCGGGTGGCGCGTGCCGACAGCGAGGCGCTGCTGCGCAGCGGGCACTTCCGGCTGGAGGCATGAACGTCAGCGCAACGGAAGATCCACCACCGCCTCCAGCCCCGGCTGCGCGGGCCGCAGCGTAAGCCGCCCACCGTGGGCCTGCGCCACCAGGCGGCACAGGGTCAGCCCCAGCCCCACCCCGCCGGTGCCGCGCTGGCGGGCCGTATCGGCACGGTAGAACGGCTCGGCCAGTTGCGCCCATTGGCCGTCGGCCACGCCGGGGCCGTGGTCGCGCACCCGCAGTTGCAGGCCACCGTCCACGCGGGCCAGATGCACCTCGATCGCGCCCTGGCCGTGCTGGCGGGCGTTGTCCAGCAGGTTGCGCAGCAGCAGGCGGATGCGCACCCGGTCCAGCGGCCAGGCGGGCAGGTTGGGCTCGATATGGAGTTGGGTGCCGGGGGCCGTGGCCATCTCGACCACCAGCGCCGCCAGGTCGGTGGGCTCCAGGTGCAGGGCGGCGTGCGGGCTGGCCAGGCGCTCGCTCTCCAGCAGGTCGCTGACCAGGTCGCGCATGAGCTGCAGGTCGCGCAGCAGCGGGTCGCGCAGGGGCTGCAGCTCGGCGGTGTCGGGCAGCAGCTCGGTGTTGAGCCGGGCGCGGGTGAGTGGCGAACGCAACTCGTGGCTGATAGCCAGCAGCAGGCCGCGCTTGGCCTCCAGCATGGCGTGGATGTCGTGCGCCATGGTGTTGATGTGCTGGGCCAGTTCGCCCAGCTCGTCGCGGCTTTTCTGGGGGATGGGCTGGCTGAAGTCGCCCGCGCCAAAGCGCTGCGTGCCGCGGCGGATATCTTGCAGCGGGCGCAGCAGGCGGCGCACCACGGCATACGCCACGCCGGTCAGCAGCAGCAAAATGCCCAGGGTGCCCCACAGGATGTTGCGGCGCGGCTGCTCCCAGTCTTTGTCGCCCCAGTTCAGGCCCAGGCCCAGCACCACGCGGCTGCCGTCGGGCGTGGTGCGGGTGAGCCAGCCCTGGCTGGCGGCGGGGTCGCGCATCCAGGCGCGGGCCGGGTGCTCGGCAGCGGTGTCAGGGTGCGAGTTCCAGTGCAGTTGCGGCCCGTCGATGCGCACCGACAGCGGCAGGCGCTGCACCAGGGCCTGGGCCCGCTCCACGCTGGGCGGGCTGCCCAGGTCGGCCACCAGGCGGTCCACATAGTCAGCCACCAGGGGGCGGAACATCTCGCGCCAACCGGTGGAAAAGGCCTTTTGCATGCCGCCCACAAACACCACCGACATGGCCAGCGCCAGCCCCATGAACAGCATCACCAGCCGCCACCGCAGCGAGTAGCGGATGGCGCGCAGCGCACGGTGAGGCCTTTTAAACATGGATGCCATTACCGGCACTCATAGCCGAAGTGAACGCGCCCTTCCAGGGATACCGTGGAACCGGCTTTGCCGGGCCACTGGTATCGCCCCCTGCAAGGGGGTTGGCGGAAAGTGCGCAGCACTGTAGCCTGGGGGTGAGCCACATTACGCACGGCCTACCGCCAATGAGTACCCGGCGTTGCGCCAGGTCTTGATGCAGTCCAGCGGCTCCAGCTTCTTGCGCAGGCGGCTGACCAGCAGGTCCACGGCGCGGGTCTGCAGGTCCACCTCGTGGCCGCGCAGGCGGTTCAGGATGTCATCGCGGCTGAACACCTTGCCGGGCTCGCGGGCCAGCAGGGCCAGCAGCTCGAATTCGGTGCTGGTCAGGTCCAGTGCTTCCATGTCCAGCGCGCCCTGTCGCAGCACGCTGCGCTTGTCCAGATCGACCACCAGGCCCTCGAACTGCAGCAGGTGCACCTCGTCCGGCACGCGCTGGCGGCGCAGCACGGTTTGCAGCCGGGCCACCAGTTCGCGCGGCTCGAAGGGCTTGGGTACATAGTCGTCGGCCCCCAGCTCCAGGCCGACCACCCGGTCCATCACCTCGCCACGGGCGGTGAGCATGACAACCGGGATGTCGCTGTCCTTGCGGATGGCCCGGCACAGTGCAAAGCCGTCCATCTCGGGCAGCATCACGTCCAGAATGACGGCGTCAAAACCGCCCTGGCGCAGCAAGGCCAGCCCGGCGCTGGGGCTCAGCGCGCAGTCCAGCGCCAGGCCAAAGCGCGCAAAGTACACGCCCAGCGGCCCGCCGAGTTCGGCATCGTCGTCAATCAGCAGGATCTTGGGCATGCGGGGATTGTCACCCGCGGTGCCAGCCGCCCCTGCGTTGCATGAAATCACGCACCTGCTGTTGCTGGGTCGGGTTCAGCGCGTCAAAGAAGTTGGCTGCGGCGGTAATCACCTGGGGGCTCTGGCTGCGCAAGGCGGCGGTTTTCTCCTCCACCAGGGCCTGGGCCTTGGCGCGGTCAAACTGCGGGCCCGCCACCAGGGCCTGGATGTCGGCACGCGGATCGGGGCTGCTGCCCATCAGGGCTTTGCGCTGGGCTTGCAGTGTGTCGCTCAAGGTGCCCAGCAACTGCTTTTGCGCGTCGTTCAGGTCGAGCTTTTTACCAACCTTCTCGACCATCTTGCCGCGGAACTCGGCGGCGCGCTGCTCGTTCATCGGGCCGCCCCAGGCGTGCTCGCCGCGGCCTGCGCATCCGCTGAGGGTGCCAACCAGCAGGCCGGCACCGAAGAGGCCGAATAAGGTTCTTTTGAGGGTTCTTTTAAAAGCGAATCGCATGGTGTGGTTCCTGGGGAAAAGAGGGGTTAAACAGGGTTCCCATGGTGCCGGGGCGGGTGCGGCGTGTCCTCTAGGCGCGGTATCGGTTTGTGTCGTTTTATGTCTGAAAGGCTGCAAAACCGCGCCAACACTATGCTTTACATAGCGATACATGCATAGCGGATAATGCCCCACCGCAGATTTCAGGGTGTACCGCAGCCAACGGCAACCCAGCGGCTGTCCGGAATGCACCAAGGGCATGCGCGTAGGTAGAAGAATGTTTGATAAGTTACACAAAGTTACAGGCAGTGTGATAAAACCAAAGTCAACCCAATCTGAGTGCCTTCCTGATTCCATGCCCAAGACCCGAGATGCAGCCCCTGCGTGGCTGACGTTGAGTACCACCACACGCCTGTTTTTGCCCATGCTGCTGCTAATCGTGGTGGTGGGCAGCGTGCGCTACCGTTTGCTGGTGCGGGTGGAAACCCGTGCGGCCGATGCCCACTTTGCGCAGCAAGTCCAGCTGGTCCACAAGTATCTGCTGCCCTCATTGGCACGGGCCCTGGAGTCCCCCCAAAGCCCGCCTGTGGCGGCCTGGCTGCGCACCGAGCTGCAGACGTATCCCGACATCACCCTGCTGCAGTGGCGCGCGGGCGGGCAGCTCACCGAAACCCGCAACCCGGCCCCCACCCTGGCCCAGTATCCCGCCTGGTTTGCCCGCTGGCTGGACATCGCCCCCCACACCGTGCAGCTCGATGCTGCGGGCCACGCGGGCACGCTGACGGTGCAGATCAGCCCGGTGTTTGCGTTCAACAGCGCCTGGAGCCGGGTGCACACCCAGCTCTGGATTGCCGGTGGCAGCGTGCTCACCATCCTGGGCCTGCTGCTCTGGGTGCTGCGTACCAACCGGCGCATGCTGCAGCGGCTGGCCGTGGCCACCCAGCAGTTCCAGCGCGGCGACCTGGCCACCCGCATGCCCGTCACCGGGCCGCTGGAGGCCCGCACCCTGGCCAACACCTTCAACAAGATGGCGGGCGAAGTGCAGACCCTGGTGGCATCTCTCACCCAGGCCCAGGCTGCCCTGCAGATTGAAAAAGAACGCGCCGAAGTCACCTTGTCGTCGATTGGCGATGCCGTCATCACCACCGACCTGGCCGGGCGCATCCTTACGCTGAACGCGGTGGCCCAGCAGCTCACCGGCTGGTCCCACCAGCAGGCCCTGGGGCACCCACTCGCCGAGGTGTTCGAGCTGCTGGAAGAACCCGGCTGGGCTGCGGGCCCGGCCCGGCAAACCCCGCTGTACCAGACCACCACTGTGGTGCACGCCGCCCACCAGACCCTGCTGCACCCGTCGGGCGAGCGCATCTCTATCGAGACCACCGCCGCCCCAATCCGCCAGGCCGACGGCACCGCCATGGGCTGTGTGCTGGTGTTCCGCGATGTGAGCGAAAAGCGCCAGCTGATCCAGGAGATCTCGTGGCAGATCGGCCACGACGTGCTGACCGGCCTGCACAACCGCGCCGCCATGGAAGAGCCCTTCAACCTGGCCATCCTGCAGGCCCGCCACCACCACAAGCTGCTGGCCGTGTGCCTGCTGGACCTGGACCACTTCCAGCCCATCAACACCCGCTACGGCAGCAGCAGCGGCGACCGCCTGTTGCAGCAGGTGGCCCAGCGGCTGACCGAATTTGCCGGCGACGACCACGGCCTGGCGCGCCTGGGCGGCGATGAATTTGTGCTGCTGCTCAAAGACCAGCATGACCTGGCCGAGGTGCAGCGCCATGTGGACCAGGTGCAGGCCCTGCTGTCGGCCCCCTACCCGCTGGACGAGCAAACCGTGCACCTCACCACCAGCATCGGCATTGCCGTGACGCCGCGCGGAGAGATGCACAGCCACACCAACCTGGACACCCTGCTGCGCCACGCCGACCAGGCCATGGTGCAGGCCAAGCAGACCGGCCGCAACCGCAGCCACCTGTTCGATGCCGAGCGCGACCAGGAGGTGCAAACCCACCACCACCAGCGCACCCGCATCCACCAGGCCCTGCTGGACGGCGAGCTGCGCCTGTACTACCAGCCCAAGCTGAACATGCGCACCGGCAGCGTGTTTGGCATGGAGGCCCTGCTGCGCTGGCAGCACCCCGAGCAAGGCGTGGTCGGCCCCTACCACTTTCTGCCGCTGGTGGAGCACACCGACCTGATCATCGACATCGGCGAATGGGTGCTGCACCAGGCGCTGCAGCACATGCAGCAATGGGCGGCGCAGGGCCTGCACTGGGTGGTGAGCGTGAACATTGCCGCGCGGCACTTTCAGCGGCCCGACTTCGTGGCCCGGCTGGGCAGCATCCTGGCCGCCTACCCGCAGGTGTCGCCGACCATGCTGGAGCTGGAAATTCTGGAATCTGCCGCGCTGGAAGACGTACAGCACATGCGCAACGTGATGGCCGCCTGCCAGCAGCTGGGCGTGCAGTTTGCGCTGGACGACTTCGGCACCGGCTACTCGTCCCTGGCCTACCTCAAGCGCCTGCCCGCCAACACCCTGAAAATCGACCAGGCCTTTGTGCGCGACATGCTGGAAGACCCCGACGACCTGACCCTGGTGGAAGCCGTGGTGGGCCTGGCCAAGGCCTTCAACCGCAAGGTGATCGCCGAAGGCGTGGAAACCGTGGAACACGGCCTGATGCTGCTGCAACTGGGCTGCGACCTGGCCCAGGGCTACGGCATCGCCCGCCCCATGCCCGCCGACACCGTGGCCGCCTGGGCCGCCGACTTCATCCCCGGCAAAGCCTGGCGCGCCTGGGGGGCCAACCAGTGGGATACCGCCGACTTCCCGCTGCTGCTGGCCGAGCACGACCACCAGACCTGGGTGGCCAGCATCGCCACCCAGCCGGCCCAGGCCGAGGCCAACTACCCGGTCCGCTTTGGCAACTGGTACGCCCAGCGCGGCAACGCCCTGTATGGCCACCTGCCCGCTTTTGCCGCCGTGGGCAGCGCCATCCTGCGCCTGCGCGACCACAGCCAGGTGCTGGCCAAAGGACCGGTCAACGGCCAGGCCGTGGACATGCAAAAACTGCACGCCTTGCAAGCCGTGCTGGTCACCCAGCTGGCCGCCCTGTTGCAGGAAGCCACGCAGAAACAGGCCCGCCGCCGCGCCGCGCAAAACTTCATGGTGTACAGCTAAATACTATTGAATTGATAGCTTCTCATGCTTATCCAATAAGCACGGGAGGCTGATTTAATGCGTATTTTTGGCCAGCCAGGCCGTCACCTGGGCCTGGTCGGTCTCGGCCCGCAGGGCCAGAAAAGCCACTTCCGCCTCGGGGTACTGGCGGCGCAGGAAGTTCAGCCACTGCTTGAGCCGCCCGGCGCGCGAGCGCGGCTCCAGCTGGCTGCACACCAGCTGCCAGAAGGCGTGGATCAGCGGTTGCACATCGGCCCAGGGCAGGTGCTGCGCATCAGAGTCCGCCCGGATCGCCAGCGCCAGGCCGGGGTCGGTCACCATGCCGCGCCCCAGCATCAGCGTGTCGCAGCCGGATGCGGCGCGGCAGCGGCGGGCATCGTCTACCGTCCAGATTTCGCCATTCGCCACCACGGGAATAGCCACCGCCTGGCGGATGTCATGCACGCGCGCCCAGTAGGCGGGCGGGCGGTAGCCATCGGCCCGGGTGCGGGCGTGCACCACGATCTCGCTGGCCCCGGCCTCAGCGATGGCCAGTGCGCATTCCACCGCCCGACTGTCGTCGTTAAAGCCCAGCCGCATCTTGGCCGACACGGTCTGGTGCCCGGGCACGGCGCGCCGCACCGCCGACACAATCTTCACCAGCAGCTCCGGCTCATCCAGCAAGGCCGCACCGCCGCCGTGGCGGTTGACCACCTTGGCCGGGCAGCCAAAATTCAGGTCCACGCCCATGGGGCCCAGGCTGGCCAGCCGCCCGGCGTTTTCGGCCAGGCACACCGGGTCCGAACCCAGCAACTGGGGCCGCACCGGCACGCCAGACAGGGTGCGGCTGCCGTTGAGCAGCTCGGGCACCACGCGGATGAAGGCCCGCTCGGGCAGCAAGGTGTTGGTGACGCGGATGAACTCGGACACGCAGCGGTCGATGCCGCCGACGCGCGTCAACATATCGCGCAGTACAAAGTCGAGCAGCCCCTCCATCGGGGCCAGCAGCAACTGCACCTTAGAAACTGCCGACAAAGTCCTTCTTGCCGACTTCCACGCCGTTGTGGCGCAGGATGTCGTAGGCCGTGGTGGTGTGGAAGAAGAAGTGCGGCAAGGTGTAGTGCAGCAGGTAGGTGCTGCCCACCAGGGTCTGCTCTTTGGGCGTGCCGGGGCGCAGCACGATGCTGCGGTCGGCACCGGCTTCGATGTCGGCGGCGGGCAGGCTTTGGATGAAGGCCAGGGTCTTGGCGATGCGGGCTTGCAGGTCGGCAAAGCTGGCTTCATTGTCTTCATACGCAGGCACGTCCACGCCGGCCAGGCGGGCGGCACAGCCCTTGGCGAAGTCGGCGGCGATCTGCACCTGGCGGGTCAGCGCAAACATGTCGGGGAACAGGCGCGACTGCAGCAACACGCTGGGGTCGATCTTCTTGTCGGCCGCGTGGGCTTCGGCTTTGTGCAGCACGCCGCTCAGGCCGCCCAGGATTTGGGTGAACAGGGATACAGAAGCTTGGTGGAGGGACAGGGACATGGTGTTTCTAGGTTGGATAGGTGGCTAAGGAGGCAGGAGTCTACGGCGTTCGGCCTTGCTCGGCTGGGGCCGCCGCCAAATCCGGGAAAATAGGGGTGATTCCTCTTCTTTCTGAACCACACATGACCGACACCACAACGCCCTCCGCCACCGACCGCCCCGCCCTGCCCGACCACCTATCTGCCGACCCGCGCAGCCCCCACCATCTGGCCGCCGTGTTCGAGCACGACATTGGCATCCGCCTCAACGACAGGGAGCGCGTGGACGTAGAGGAGTACTGCATCAGCGAAGGCTGGGTCAAGGTGCCCGCAGGCAAAACCCGCGACCGCAAAGGCCAGCCGCTGCTGATGAAGGTCAAGGGCAAGGTCGAGGCTTACTACAAATAGCCCCTGCCGGTACGCTGCGGTGGATGCGGTGCTAGACTGATTTTTGCCCTGGGCTTCCCAGGCAAAACCAGCCAGAACCCCCCCTTGGAGACACCCATGATGGTCACCTACCGCACTTTCACCAAATCACTTTTTGCCACCGCCATCCTGGCCGTGGGTCTGGCGGGCTGCGGCTCCATGATGCCGTCCAACAAGGTGACGTTGACCGGCCAGCTAAGTGCCGCCCAAGAGGTACCCGCCACAGCCTCCAGCGGCACCGGCATGGCCGAAGCCTGGCTGAACAAGGACACCAATGTGCTGACCTGGAAGGTCACGTTCTCGGGCCTCACCGGTCCCGCCACCGCCGCCCACTTCCACGGCCCGGCCGCTGCGGGGTCCAACGCCGGCGTGGTCGTGCCGTTTACCGGCACCAGCAGCCCGCTGGAAGGCCAGGCCACCCTGACCCCCGCCCAAGCCGCCGACCTGCTGGCAGGCAAGTGGTACGCCAATGTGCACACCGCCGCCAACAAGGGTGGCGAAATCCGTGGGCAGATGACGCCCAAGATGTGATCCTGGGCCCACAGTGGTTTTCAAATACTACTGAATTGATAGCTGCTCACGCTTATTGGATAAGCATGGGCAGCACTTTGGAGGCTTGAATGCCGTTTCCCTTTCGATTACGTCCCCTGGCCGTGCTGGCACTGGCCGCAGCCTTGTGCCCCCTGCCATCCGCCCTGGCCGCCGATGCACCGGCAGCGGTAGCCGACGGCGATGTGCACGTCGAGCGCGCCAATGGCAGCTTCACGGTGGACATGGCGGTCCACGCGCCCGTGGATGCCGCCCGGGCCTGGGCGGTGCTGACCGACTTTGAACACATGGCCGACTTTGTGCCCAACCTCACCAGCAGCCAGGTCACCGAGCGCAGCGACACCCTGGTCAAGGTCACCCAAAAAGGCGTGGCCAAGTACGGCTTTTTCTCCACCCCGTTTGAGTCGGTCCGCGAGATCCACCTGGACCCCCCACACGAGATCCGCGCCCACGGCGTGGGCGGCAACATCTTGCGCATGGAAAGCCGCATGCAACTGGAGCCCGAAGGCAGCGGCACCCGGCTGACCTACCACGCCGAAGTGCTGCCGGGCTTCTGGTTCCCGCCGGTGATCGGGCCCTCGCTGGTGCGGCACGAAACCGCCGAGCAGTTCTCGGCCATGGTGCGCGAGATGCAGCGGCGGCCTTGACGCTTAATTCCCATAGCCCCCGCCACCCGGCGTAAGGATCTCGAACACATCGCCGGGTTGCATCTCGGCCTGGCCGATGTGCCCGAGTGCTTCCACCCGGCCATCGGCACGCACCACCCGGTTGCGCCCCACCTGGCCCGGCTGGCCTCCGGCCATGCCAAAGGCACCATGGACCCGGCCATTGCTCAGGATGCTGGCGGTCATGGGCTCCAGGAACCGCACCCGGCGCAAGCCCCCGCTGCCGCCCTGCCAGCGGCCCGCACCGCCCGAGCCGGGCACGATGGCAAAGCTCTCCAGCCGCACCGGAAACCGGAACTCGAACACCTCGGGGTCGGTGAGGCGCGAATTGGTCATGTGGGTTTGCACCACGCTGGTTCCATCAAAGCCCTCGCCTGCCCCCGAGCCACCGCTGATGGTTTCGTAGTACTGGTGCTGCGCGTTGCCGAAGGTGAAGTTGTTCATGGTGCACTGCCCACCGGCCAGCACGCCCAGGGCCCCCAGCAGCGCGTTGGTGATGCAGGTGGAGGTTTCCACGTTGCCCGCCACCACCGACGCGGGCGGGTTCGGGTTGAGCATGGAGCCGGGCGGGATGATCACGCGGATGGGCTTCAGGCAGCCCGCATTCAGCGGAATATCGTCGTCCACCAGGGTGCGGAACACATACAGCACCGCCGCCATGCACACCGCCGTGGGTGCGTTGAAGTTGTTGGTCTGCTGCGGGCTGGTGCCGGTGAAGTCCACCTCGGCGCTGCGGTTGGCGGCATCTACGCGGATGGCCACCTGGATCTGCGCGCCGTTGTCCAGCGGCAGGGTGAATTGGCCGTCTTGCAGGCGCGCAATCACCCGGCGCACCGACTCCTCGGCGTTGTCCTGCACATGGCCCATGTAGGCCTGCACCACCGGCAGGCCGTACTGGGCGACCATCTTGTGCAGCTCTTGCACGCCCTTCTCGTTGGCCGCAATCTGGGCGCGCATGTCGGCCAGGTTCTGCGCCGGGTTACGCGATGGGAATTCACCGCTTTGCAATAGCGCCACCATCTCGGCCTCGCGCAGCACGCCCGCATCCACCAGCTTGAAGTTGTGGATCTGCACGCCCTCTTCTTCGATGCGGGTGGAAAACGGTGGCATGGAGCCCGGCGTGGTGCCGCCAATGTCGGCGTGGTGGCCCCGGCTGCCCACGTAAAAGGTCACCTGGCCGTCCAGATACACGGGGGTGATGACGGTCACGTCCGGCAGGTGGGTGCCGCCGTGGTAGGGGTCGTTCAGCACGTACACGTCGCCGGGCTGCATGCGGCCTGCGTTCTCACGTATGACAGTCTGGATGCTCTCGCCCATGCTGCCTAAGTGCACCGGCATGTGCGGGGCATTGGCAATGAGGTTGCCTGCCGCATCGAACAGCGCACAGCTGAAGTCCAGCCGCTCCTTGATGTTGACCGAATAGGCGGTGTTTTGCAGTTGTAGGCCCATCTGCTCGGCGATGTTCATGAACAGGTTGTTGAACACCTCCAGCAACACCGGGTCTACCGTGGTGCCTGCTGCGTATTTTATAGCGCGTGGTGCAGAGCGGATAAGCACCAGGTGGTCAAAAGCCGTCACATTTGCGGTCCAGCCGGGCTCGACCACGGTGGTGGCGTTTTTCTCGGCCAGGATGGCCGGGCCGGGGATCTGGTCGCCGGGCCGCAGGTCTTCGCGCACCACCAGGGCGGCATCCCACCACTGGCCACCGCTGTACATGCGCACGGTGTCAGCCCGGGGCACGGGGCGGGCGGCGTGCAGCGGCTGCACGGGCTCGACCGGAGCCACACCGGCCACCACCGCCTCCACCGACACGGCCTCCACCACCAGCGGCTTGCCCTGCATCAAGAACGCAAAGCGCTGCCGGTAGGCGGCTTCAAAACCGGCCTGGATCTCTGCCACGCTGCCAAAGGCCACCACCAGCGCGGTGTCGCTGCCCGCGTAGCGCACGTGCACACGGCGCTGGGTGGTGATGCTGCCTGCACCCGCCTGCTGGCGTTGCAACTCGGCGTGGGCGGCGCTAGCCAGGGCATCCAGACTTTCGGCAATGGCGGGCAAATGCGCATCGGCCAGCGGCAGCTCTACCGCCTGCTCGCGGATCACGTTCTGGTCGGCCAGGCCCATGCCGTAGGCGCTGAGCACGCCCGCCAGCGGGTGCACAAACACCTGGGCCATGCCCAGCGCATCCGCCACCAGGCAGGCATGCTGGCCGCCCGCACCGCCAAAGCATTGCAGGGTGTAGCGGGTCACGTCGTAGCCCCGGGCCACCGATATTTTCTTGATGGCATTGGCCATTTGCTGCACCGCAATCGCGATGAAGCCCTCGGCCACTTCTTCCGGCAGGCGACCCGTCTGCGCGGCCAGCGCGGCAAACGGGGCCTGCACGGCATCCAGGCTCAGCGGCTCATTGGCCTGCGGGCCAAACACCTTGGGGAAGTAGCGCGGCTGCACCTTGCCCAGCAGCACGTTGGCATCGGTCACCGCCAGCGCCCCGCCGCGCCGGTAGCTGGCCGGGCCGGGGTTGGCACCGGCACTTTGCGGGCCCACGCGGAAGCGCTCGCCGTCGAACTTCAGCAGCGAGCCGCCGCCTGCGGCCACGGTGTGGATGGCCATCATGGGCGCACGCATGCGCACGCCCGCCACCTGGGTTTCAAACTCGCGCTCGAAGGCCCTGGCGTAGTGGCTGACATCGGTGCTGGTGCCGCCCATGTCGAAGCCAATCACCCGGTCGAACCCGGCCAGTGCCGCCGTGCGGGCCATGCCGACGATGCCGCCCGCCGGGCCGCTGAGAATCGCGTCCTTGCCCTGGAACACCGCCGCGTCCGTCAGCCCGCCCGACGACTGCATGAAGAACAGCTTCACCCCTGGCATCTCCTGCGCCACCTGCTGCACATAGCGGCGCAGGATGGGCGACAGGTAGGCATCCACCACCGTGGTGTCGCCGCGGCTGACGAACTTCATCATCGGGCTGGTGCCATGCGAGGTGCTGATCTGGGTAAAACCCAGCTCGGCCGCGATGCGCTGCGCTGCCTGCTCGTGCGCCGCGTACCGGTAGCCGTGCATGAATACGATGGCAACGCTGCGCAGCCCTTTTTGGTAGTGCGTGAGTAGCTCTTTTTTCAATAGCGCTTCAATCAGCGGCTGGACCACCTCGCCGTGCGCGCCCATGCGCTCTTCGGCCTCGACCACGGCGCTGTACAGCAGCTCGGGCAGCAGGATGCGGCGGTCGAACAGGCGCGGGCGGTTTTGGTAGGCGATGCGCAGCGCGTCGCGAAAGCCGCGTGTGGTGACCAGCAGCGTGGGCTCGCCCTGGCGCTCCAGCAGCGCGTTGGTGGCCACCGTGGTGCCCATCTTCACGCACTCCACCTGTGCAGGCGTGACCGGCGCGCCCGGTGCCAGGCCCAGCAGGTGGCGGATACCGGCCACGGCTGCGTCGGTGTACTGCCCGGGGTTGTCGCTGAGCAGCTTGTGGGTGACCAGCGTGCCGTCGGGCCGTTGGCCCACCACGTCGGTAAATGTGCCGCCCCTGTCGATCCAGAACTGCCAGCGTTTTGTGTCTGTGGTAAGCAAAGTGTGGCTTTCTATAAGTTGTGCGATAGATGTTGTGGAATGCAGGGTAGACCACCAGAATGGCACGCAGTTTGCGTTATGTACGCTAGTTTTATTCTGTTTTTCTCTTGGAGTCTTTATGCACGTAAAAACCGTTTTGGCGCTTGCCGCTGTGGCCCTCACCAGCTTTGGCGCATCCGCCCAAACCAAATGGGACCTGCCCTCGGGCTACCCTGCTAGCAACTTCCACACCGAGAACATCACCCAGTTTGCCAACGACGTGGACAAGGCCACCGCAGGCAAGCTGAAGATCACCGTGCACGCCAACGGCTCGCTGTTCAAGGCCAACGAAATCAAGCGCGCCGTGCAAGGCGGCCAGGCCCAGGCGGGCGAGATCATCCTGGCCAACTTCGAGAACGAAAGCCCCATCTACGGCCTGGACGGCGTGCCCTTTCTGGCCAGCTCGTATGCCGAATCCAAGCGCCTGTACGACGCGCAAAAGCCGGTACTGGATGCCACATTGGGCAAGCAGGGCATGAAGCTGCTGTACGCCGTGCCCTGGCCACCGCAGGGCATCTTTGCCAAGAAAGAGATCAACTCGGTCGCCGATCTGCGCGGCATCAAGTGGCGCGCCTACAGCCCGGCCACGGCCAAGATCGCGGAACTGGTGGGGGCCATCCCGGTGACCATCCAGGCCTCCGAGCTGTCGCAGGCCCTGGCCACCGGGGTGGTCGAGAGCTACATCAGCTCGGTGTCTACCGGCTTTGACAGCAAGACCTACGAGAGCACCAAATACTTCTACGACACCCAGGCCTGGCTGCCCAAGAACGCGGTGTTCGTGAACAAAAAGGCCTTTGATGCCCTCGATGCCGCTACCCAGGCCGCCGTGACCCAGGCCGCCGCCGCTGCCGAAGAACGCGGCTGGAAGACCAGCCAGGAAAAAACCGAGTGGTACAAAAAAGCCCTCACCGACAAGGGCATGAAGATCATGCCGCCCAGCCCCAAGCTGATGGCCGACATGCGCCAGCTCGGCGGCATCATGCTGGCCGACTGGCAGAAGAAGGCCGGGGCCGACGGCGAGACCATCCTGACCGCCTACAACAAAAGCAAGAAGTAACCCATGCGCCGCTTTCTGGACGGGCTGTTTGACGCAGCCGCCTGGCTGGCCGCCGCCATGATGGTGGGCACCTTGCTGATGGTGGTGCTGGGCATCGTGGACCGCTATGTGCACATGGGCCTGCGCGGCACCGACATGTACGCCGGTTACTGCATGGCCGGGGCTGGTTTTCTGGCGCTGGCCCACACCTTGAAAAAGGGCGAGCACATCCGCGTCACCCTGCTGCTGAACGCGCTCAAGGGCCGGGCCCGGCGCGGGCTGGAGCTGTGGTGCTTGCTGGCCGCCGTGCTGCTGTCGGGCCTGTTTTGTTACTACAGCCTGCGCCTGGTCTACCAGTCCTGGGACTTCCACGACATCTCCACCGGCAACGATGCGACACCGCTGTGGATTCCGCAGATCGGTATGGCACTGGGCATGCTGGTGCTGTTTATCGCCTTTGTGGATGAGCTGGTGCTGGAACTGCGCGGCCAGCGGGTCGCGCCCCACAGCAGCGAAATGCTGCACAACGAATAGGCAAACACCATGGGTGATATTGGCATTACGGTCCTGTTGATGGGGACGCTGTTCCTGATTCTGGGCAGCGGCGTGTGGATTGGGCTGACACTGGCGGGCGTGGCCTGGATCGGTATGGAGCTGTTCTCCAGCCGCTCGGCGGGCGACGCCATGGCGGTGACCATCTGGGGCTCGTCCTCCAGCTGGACGCTGACCGCCCTGCCGCTGTTCATCTGGATGGGCGAAATTTTGTTTCGCACGCGCCTGAGTGAAAGCATGTTCAAGGGCCTGGCACCGTGGGTCAACTGGTTGCCCGGGCGGCTGCTGCACACCAACGTGATCGGCTGCACCATTTTTGCCGCCGTGTCGGGCTCCAGCGCCGCCACCTGCGCCACCATCGGCAAGATGACGCTGCCCGAGCTCACCCGGCGCGGCTACCCGCGTGACCTGGTCATCGGCTCGCTGGCCGGGGCCGGTACGCTGGGCCTGCTGATACCGCCCAGCATCATCATGATCGTCTACGGTGTCACCGCCGAGGTGTCGATCTCGCAGCTGTTTGTGGCGGGCGTGCTGCCCGGCGTGCTGCTGGCCAGCCTGTTCAGCGGCTACATCGTGGTCTGGTCGCTGCTGAACCCGGGCCAGATTCCGCCGAGCACGGAAGAATTCACCTTCGCCCAGCGCATCTTTGAGTCGCGCCACCTGATTCCGGTGGTGGGGCTGATCAGCGCCGTGCTGGGCAGCATCTACGCCGGTATCGCCACTGCCACCGAGGCCGCCGCCGTGGGCGTGATCGGCTCCATGGTGTTGTCGGCGCTGCAAGGTTCGCTCACCCGCAGCAGCTTCAAGGAAGCGCTGATGGGAGCCACCCGGCTGTACTGCATGATCGCGCTGATTCTGGCCGGGGCCGCCTTTTTGACGCTGTGCATGGGCTACATCGGCCTGCCGCGCCATCTGGCCGAGTATGTGTCGTCGCTGCACCTCAGCCCGTTTGGCCTGATCCTGGCACTCAGCGTGTTCTACGCCATCCTGGGCTGCTTTCTGGACGGCATCTCGATGGTGGTGCTGACCATGGGCGTGATCTTGCCCACGGTGCAGGCCGCCGGCATCGACATGGTGTGGTTCGGCATTTTTGTGGTGGTGGTGGTGGAGATGGCACAAATCACCCCGCCCGTGGGCTTCAACCTGTTTGTGCTGCAGGGCATGACGGGCAAGGAAATCACCTACATCGCGCGGGTCACGCTGCCGTTCTTCCTGCTGATGTGCGGCATGGTGCTGCTGCTGTGGTGGGTGCCAGGCATTGCCACCTGGCTACCGGGCAAGATGTAAAAACTCTGCTTTTGATAGCAGCTGGCGCAGACTACATCAGCGCCAGCTGCCATTTTCACCCCGAACTTAACGGCGCCAGTCGTTGCCCCGGCCTTCATCCCAGTCGCGGTGGTGGCGGTGGTGGCCCCAACGCGGTGGCGCGTACACCACCTGCGGCTGCACATAGACCGGCGGGCGCTGGTACACCACGGGCTGGGGCTCCTGGTAGTACACCGGCTCAGGCCGCACATACACCGGCGCGGGGCGGTACACGACCTGCGGGGGCGGCTGGTAGTACACCGGAGCGGGTTGCACATACACCGGCTGGGGGGCACCGTACACCTGCACGCCCGGCACGCCAATGCCGATCGACCAGGACACGTCGCTGCGCGCTTGCGCCACGCTGGCTGCGCCCAGGGCGCTGGCGGCCAAAACAGCAGCAAATATTGCACGTTGGAACTTCATACCGATCTCCTTGTTTCAATTTGAGAGCTAATGCATAGTGCAGCGCCCCTGCTTCTGTTAACGCCGTACAACCAATCCGGTGGACAAGCCTGTAAACAGAAGCGTTGCCAAACGTAACGGGCACCTGCGCAACCTAAAATCAATGCATGAGCGCACTCCCCCCCTCCAAAGCCCCCGCCACCGCACCGGTTGAAGCCACCAAACCCAGCAACTTCCTGCGCCAGATCATCGAATCCGATCTGGCCGCAGGCACCTACGCCGCCCGCCAATGGGTCGGCAGCCCCGGCGATGCCGCCCACCAGGCCAGCGGCCAGCCCGACCCGGCCAAGATCCGCACCCGCTTCCCGCCCGAACCCAATGGCTACCTGCACGTAGGCCATGCCAAAAGCATCTGCCTCAACTTCGGCCTGGCGCGCGACTATGGCGGCGTGTGCCACCTGCGCTTTGACGACACCAACCCCGAAAAAGAAGACGAGGAATACGTCAAGGCCATCATCGACACCGTGAAATGGCTGGGCTTTGACTGGAACGGCGCGCCCGACGCACCCGCCTATGAAGCCAGCAGCTACTTCGACTTCATGTACCGTGCCGCCGAATACCTGGTGACTGCAGGCCACGCCTACGTGGACGAGCAAACCGTGGAGCAAATGCGCATCAACCGCGGCGACTTCGGCAAGCCCGGCACCGACAGCCCCTTCCGCGCCCGCACCCCCGACGAAAACCTGGCGCGCTTGCGCGAAATGCGCGACGGCCAGCACGAAGACGGCTCCATGGTGCTGCGCGCCAAGATCGACATGGCCAGCCCCAACATCAACCTGCGCGACCCCGCCATCTACCGCATCCGCCGCGCCACCCACCACCGCACGGGCGACAAATGGTGCATCTACCCGATGTACACCTTTGCCCACCCCATCGAAGACGCGCTGGAGCAAATCACCCACAGCATCTGCACCCTGGAATTTGAAGACCAGCGCCCCTTCTACGACTGGCTGTTGGCCCGCCTCTGCGAAGGCGGCCTGCTGACCAGCCCGCCCCCCCGCCAGTACGAATTTGCCCGCCTCAACCTCACCTACGTGGTCACCAGCAAACGCAAACTCGCCCAACTGGTGTACGACCACAAGGTCAGCGGCTGGGACGACCCCCGCATGCCCACCATCGTGGGCCTGCGCCGCCGCGGCTACACCCCCGAAGCCATCCACCTGTTTGCCGAACGCATAGGCGTGACCAAGAGCGACAGCTGGATCGACTACAGCACCCTGGAAGGCTGCCTGCGCGAAACGCTGGACCACACCGCCCCCCGCGCCATGGCCGTGCTCGACCCCGTCAAGTTGGTGCTGACTAACTGGGATACCGTGATGGGCGCTGGCAACCTCGACGCGTGCAGCGCCCCCGTCCACCCCCACCTGCCCGAGCTGGGCAAGCGCAGCTTCCAGATCGGCAAAGAGGTGTGGATCGAACGCGGCGACTATGAAGAAACCCCGCCCAAGGGCTTCTTCCGCCTGTTCCCCGGCAACAAAGTCCGCCTTAAATACGGCCATGTCATCACCTGCACCGGTGCCGTCAAAGATGCCGACGGCCGTGTCACCGAAGTGCACGCCGAACTCATCCCCGACACCAAGAGCGGCACCCCCGGTGCCGACAGCGTCAAGGTCAAGGGCGTGATCACCTGGGTCAGCGTCGCCGACGGCCTGCCCGCCGAAGTCCGCATGTACGACCGCCTGTTCATCGACGCCCAGCCCGATGCAGGCGGCAAAGACTTTATTGAGAGCCTGAACCCCAACAGCCTGAAAGTCGTGCAAGCCATCGTGGAGCCGTCACTGGCGGCGGCGAAGGCGGACGACAAGTTCCAGTTTGAGCGGCACGGGTACTTTGTGGCGGATCGGGTGGACCACCGGGCGGGGAAGATGGTGTTTAACTTGGCTGTGGGGTTGAAGGATAGTTGGGGGAAATGAGCTGAGCTTAGTAAATAGGAAGAAGTTCAACTTCAATATTGCACATTATTTTTATCGGCATCTAAATTATGTTAACCAGACTTAGGGTTCAGGGCTTCAAAAGCTTAATTGATGCAGAAGTTAGATTCGGTCCATTTACCTGTATTGCAGGTGCAAATGGAGCGGGGAAATCTAATTTATTTGACGCCATCTTATTTCTGCGTGATTTAGCCGATCACTCAATCGTGGAAGCTGCACATCGAGTACGTGACCGCTCTGGAAGTAGAAAAGGAGATTTGCGCTCATTATTTACAAAAACAACAGACTCCAAGCTTCCAAATATAGCAATTGAAGCAGATTTTATTGTTGCAAACGAAGTTACAGATGACTTCGGCAGAAAAGCAAAGCCAAGTACTACATTTTTAACATATAAGATAGAACTAAAATATGTAACTGACATCGATTTTAATGAACGAATTGAGTTAGTTTCTGAACACTTAACATACCTCCCTAAAAGCAGTGCAAAAAAAAGAATTGGCTTCAATTGCTCCAAAGAATTTTTCTCATCGGCCTTTACTGGTGAACGGAGAGCACCATTTATTACTACGGAACATAATGAAGAAACTTCCACAATAAATGTTAGTCAAGATGGAAACTCAGGAAGACCATCTCAAATTCCAGCCAAAAACTCTCCACGAACTGTTCTCGGCTCTGCAAATACTGACGAACGCCCAACGGTACTAGCGGCGAGAAGAGAAATGCAAAGTTGGAAATTGCTTCAACTGGAACCATCAAGGTTACGATCGCCAGATGAATTTTCTGATGATCCACATATAACTTTCGACGGCGCTCATATTCCGTCAACGCTTGAGCGCCTTAAAAAATATGAAGAAATCTCCAATAGAGTCGCGACCTTACTTCCAGAAGTTAGATCCGTATCCGTCGATGTAGACAACACTAGACGCATTAAAACTCTATTACTAGAGCAAAGAAATGGGGTAATTCATCAAGCACGATCTTTGTCAGATGGAACCTTGCGATTTCTTGCCTTAGCCACAATGGCTTTCGACTCGGAATCCAAAGGCCTAATTTGCTTTGAAGAGCCAGAAAATGGAATTCACCCATCAAGAATAAATGCCATATTAGAACTACTCCGAGAAATGGCAGTAAACACCAAAATAGCTGTCAGCACAGAAAATCCATTAAGACAAGTAATTATAAATACGCATTCACCAGTAGTTATCAGAAATCTTGTACCAGATGAACTACTTGTAGCAGTACCAATACGAAAAAATCGCTCTTCATTTACAGCATACGGCGCTATCGTAAATTCATGGCGATTAGTTCACCCAGATTACTCATCAGAACTAACGCCTAAAGTTACAGTAACAGAACTTTTGGATTATTTAAGAAGTTCAGATGCATCAACTGACGATGAATTAGCTGATGGCAGGCTATGGCAACTTGCTGCAGAACAAGGAATGTTTGATTTTGAATTATCTAATGATGGAGTAAACCTTGAGCGTCATTAGTATTTCGATAGTCTGCGATGGCACCTCTGATTTATGCCTACACGATCTAATTCAGTGGATTACCGATACTTCATTTCCTGAGCAGTCCTTTCGGATTTCTGCCGCTCGCGAAGTTATCCCTGCTCACGGGACTTTAGATCGGCGCTTAAAAAAAGCCTATCAGTCGTATGAGCCTCAAATTATTGTATGTCACAGAGATGCGGAAAATATCTCACTAGATGAACGGCTTTCTGAAATTTTTTCAGCGCATGAGCGATCAGACATTCCAATACCAGTTGTTCCTGCGGTTCCCGTTCGAATGATTGAAAGCTGGCTTTTAACCGATGAAAGCGCCATTCGTTGCGCCGCTGACAATAAAAACGGAAAAGCAAACCTAAACTTACCACGACCCAAAAATATTGAACAGTTAAACAATCCCAAAGATTTACTTTTCACTGCTTTAAAAACAGCTTCCAATTTACCGCCACAACGTTTAAAAAATTTTAATGAGCATCGAGCCAGAAGTCGAGTAGCAAGTTTTATTGAGAATTTTGATGCACTTAAATTAATGCCAAGTTTTCAAAAATTTGAAAACAGTTTAATTGAAACAATTATTTCGCTACAACAAGTTTTACGGTAGAAGTCGAATCGGTTAGTGAGAAACTAGGCCGGGGTCAAGTCTTGTATTGCCACATTTGGATAACACGCCATAACGCATCTACCTCGCATAGAACTATCTGGCGTTCATACTTTAAGTCCCCAAATAAATGACTGAATATCCTAGAACTCGGGCAGTCAAACGCATTGAATCTAAGTTCGTACAAGACCGGGTAGTGCAAGCCCTAAAGGACGCATCCACCCAAGCCAATAAGGAGTTGACGGCCCGAGGGTTGAAGCTTCCTACGCAAGACTGGGATGGGTCAGCGGTGAGAAATCCGATTGCTGAGGTTGCCATTCTTTCAAAGGGCTGGAGTCAAGCCCTGAATTGACACTTTTCAACCCCGCTATTCTTTTCGCAGCTGCCTGCGCCCATTCCATAAGTACAAGAGCCCGATTTGGCCAGAAACGTCTGGTCAATACCATCCCTCCACACTGGAACCCACTACCCACTTGCCCTAAACTCTGACCCATCTAGTCAGATTCGAAGGAGCCCCCATGCAAACATGGCAAATGCAAGATGCCAAAGCGCGCATGTCCGAGCTGGTGAAGTCGGCCCAGAGCCAGCCGCAGGACATCACGGTGCATGGCAAATCGGTGGCGGTGGTGGTGTCGCGCAGCATGTTTGACCGCTTGTCGCAGGCCCAGGGTTCGCTGGTGGATTTCATGCGCCTCTCGCCGCTGGTGGACGCAGACGACATAGTGCTGGAGCGCGACACCAGCCTTACCCGGGAAGCCGGGTTGTGAGTTATCTGGTCGATACCAACGTGCTCTCAGAACTGCGCCGCAAGTCCCCAGACGCGGGCGTGCTGGAATGGTTCGCCAAGCGGCCCCCGGTCACGCTGTACCTAAGCGTGCTGACGCTGGGCGAGATCCGCAAAGGCGTGGAAGGTGTCGCCGATACGCTGCGCCGCCAGGCACTCACCGACTGGCTGGAAACCGATCTGCCCTTGTTTTTTACCGGTCGCGTCCTGCCCGTGGACGTGGCCGTGACCGACCGCTGGGGCCGCATGGTGGCAGCAGCCGGGCGGCCACTCCCGGCCATCGACAGCCTGCTGGCCGCCACCGCGCTCACGCATAGCCTGACGCTGGTCACGCGCAATACCAAGGACTTTGCGGGCCTGCCGGTGCAGATATTCAACCCGTGGTCTGCTAGCTGAAGAACAAACGGTTGCCCCGTTAGCGACCAACCCACGGACTGTTACGGGACCCATCCCATGGCCAAAGCTCCCAAAGCCCCACCAAGTCGTTTAACCCCCTCCCCCAAAGCGCTGCAAAAAGCCTTGCGCCAATCGGCGCAGCAGGCGCAGAGGCTGGCGGATGCGTTTGGTGTGAAGGTGCCCAGCCTCAAGCCCAAGACTCCCCGCAGCGAGTCGCATTCGGGCTAGAAAACTACATTTTTGATAGCTGCTTGCGCCGATTCCATGGGCGCTAGCGGCCAATTAAGCACCCATGCCGCCGCACACCCGCCACCTCACCTTGCAACCCGATCTGTTTTGCCCCGCGCAAGCCAACCCCGTCCACCTGGTGGACGAGGGCTTGGATGTCACCTACTGGGCGCAGTACTTTCCACACGACCTGGCCAGCGCATTCTTCAAGACGCTTTTGGACGAAACGGCGTGGCAGCAGCCCGCACTGCGCATGTACGGCCGCAGCGTCCAAACGCCCCGCTTGACTGCCTGGTACGGCGATGCACACGCCAGCTACACCTACTCGGGCCTCCTGAACCGGCCAAGCCCCTGGACACCCACGCTGGCGCGCTTGCGCGACCTGGCCGGGGCGGCCACGGGTGCCCGCTACAACGCGGTGCTGCTCAACCTGTACCGCGACGGTGCCGACCATGTGTCCTGGCACAGCGACGACGAGGCCACCCTGGGCCACGCGCCCACCATTGCGTCCATCAGCCTGGGTGCAGAGCGCCGGTTTTGCCTGCGCCCCAAAGCACCCGGTGCACCGAGCCAGCAATACGACATCGCCCTGTCGCACGGCTCCTTGCTGTGCATGCGCGGCCAAACCCAAAGCCTGTGGGAGCACGCCGTCCGGAAAGAGCTGCGGGTCAAAGAGCCCCGGATCAATTTGACGTTTCGGAAAATCGATGGCGTTTAGGGCGCCTGGCGGCAGAAGCCGTTTGCTTCTATTTATGTAGCTGCCTGTGCCCGTTCTATAAGCGGCAACCGTCAATTTGGCACACAAATGCGCTGCACCGTTAAACTTCGGCCATGCCCGTCGTCTTCCGCTACAAGTCGTTTCGATTTTTCTTCTATTCCAACGAAGGAAATCCGCGCGAGGCGATGCATATCCATGTGCGCAATGCCGACGGCGAAGCCAAGTTCTGGCTGACCCCCCAGCATCTATCTGGCCGATAGCGACGGCTTCGATGCGCGCACGCTGCGGGGATTGCGGGACGTGGTGGTGGCCCACAAGGAATTGATTGAAAGGTCATGGAATGAACATTTCGCCTACAGCCGTGCGCTTCGACGACGACACAGTGTGGGTCAGCCTGTCCGATGGCCGCACCATTGCCGCGCCGCTGGCCTGGTTCCCGCGTTTACTGGAAGCCACCCCCGCGCAACGGGACTTGGTGGAACTCAGCAAGGGCGGCCTGCACTGGGAGGCGCTGGACGAAGACATCTCGGTCGCAGGTTTGCTGGCCGGGCAGCCCGATCTGACGCGGCATGGTGCGCAGCAGGCTGTTTGAGCATTAATTGCTACGTTTTGAATAGCTGCTTGCGCCTATTCCGCGCGCGTTGCGGCCCCATACTAGCGAGCATTTCGTTCCCCCATGCCCCGCCGCAAACACCACCACGTCTACGTGGTCGAGCTCTCCAAAGACGTGCTGCGGGAGCCGCGCTTTCGCAAGGGCAATCCGGGCTATGTGGAGGGCAAGCTGTGCGTGTATGTGGGCATGACGGGGCTGGACCCGGATGTGCGCTTTGACAAACACAAGGCGGGTATCCAGGCGAATCGTTATGTGCAGCGGTATGGCCTGCGGCTGCTGCCAGATCTGTACGAGGCCTTTAACCCCCTGACCTACCAAGACGCAGTGGACAAGGAGATCGAGATCGGCATCGACCTGCGCTCGGCGGGGCTGGGAGTGTGGCAGGCCTGAGGCTTAAGTCTTGAACCCCGCGCCTGGCTTGTAAACTCGCAGCCTTTGCCTGCTGCATACAGAGACCCCGTGAACAAAGCCCCTCACAAACCCTTCGTGATCGGCGTGGCAGGCGGCAGTGGCAGCGGCAAATCCACGGTGACGCGCCAGGTACTGGCATCGATCGGGCCGGAGATGATGTCGCTGAAGATTTTTGTGGATACCGCCGCCGATGTGCGCTTTATCCGCCGCCTGCAGCGCGACATGGCCGAGCGCGGGCGCAGTGCCGAGAGCGTGATCACCCAGTACCTGGAAACCGTGCGCCCCATGCACAAGCAGTTCATCGAGCCCACCAAACGCCGTGCCGACGTGATCCTGCCGCACGGTGCCAACGGGCCGGCCATCGACATCATCACCACCAAGGTGGTGAGCTTGGTCCGCGATCTGGACCGGGTCTGAAGCCGCCCCGGCATCTCGGCCATTTGCCAGGGCTACCGCGTCGAGCGGCTGGACGTGTTCGGGTCGGTGGCGCGGGCGCACAACTTTGATGCCCGCAGCAGTGATGCCGATTTTTTGGTGGAATTCGACGCCGATATGCCGGTGGGTTTGGATGCCGTCTTTGGGACCAAGGCAGACCTGCAGAAGTTGCCAGGGCGCGGCCTAGGTCTTGTGCAGCCTGGGGACCTACGCAAGCCGTTCGTGCGGGCCCGCATCAACCTCAGCCGTGAATCCGTTGATGCAGCGTGATCTGCGGGGGACACCTCGCAGCGTGCCGCATTCAGGCTAAGAAACTACATTTTTTATAGCTGCTTGTGCAGGCTCGTTGAGCACGAGAGCGCATTTTCATCAATATCCTGGACGGATGCAGCCCACCTCCAGGGGCCTGCCAACATCGGCCAACGCAACGGCAATGCCCATGCGAACCAAAGCCAAGTTGCAGAAAACCACCGCCCCACCCAAGGCGATACCCGACCACGCCCAGAGAGAGTTACGGGCCACCTTGGGCACCGCAGGGAGCGTTAAGCGGTTTGTACCCTGGTCGGGCCGAAGCCATAACGCATTGGCAGGCAGATTCACCTGCGCTGCTCCACATTGCCAAGCCGGTGACGGCGAAATCCACCAGGTCAGACCGTAGAGCGGATCAAAACTTGTCCCTGCTTATGCACAAATTTTGTTACAAACGAGCTTGTAGAAATGAACCTCATGACACAGGAGCAAACACATGGACATTGAAACTGCCTTATCCGATTGGCAGCTGCTATTGGGCGCGCAGCAGGTTGTTCGTGCCGAGGCAGCTCAAAGCATGTATGGGGTGGATGCAAGCGCGATAAAGCGCACCATTCCGGCGGCCTTGCGCATCACGGATGCGGCCTTGCTGCCAGAAGTGATGCGCATCGCGCAGCGGCACCAAGTCCCGGTCTATCCCATCAGTACAGGACATAACTGGGGCTACGGAACGGCTCTGCCAGCCCAGAACAATTGCGTCATCCTGGACCTGTCGATGCTGCAAAAAATTCTTCATTTCGATGCAGAATTTGGCGTGGTGACGCTAGAGCCCGGAGTCACACAAGGAATGTTGGCCGACTTCCTGGACAACGGTAACCATCCTTATCTGGTTCCCGTTACAGGCGCGGGGCCAACGTGCAGTTTGCTGGCCAATGCCCTGGAGCGCGGCTATGGTGTCACCCCCCATACGGATCACTTCGGGGCAGTGACCGATCTTGAGGCGGTACTGGCCGACGGAACCCTGTACAAGACCGCTCTGAGGGAGGCCGGCGGCGAAGAACTGGCCCGGCTTTTCAAATGGGGCATTGGCCCCTATTCGGCGGGGCTTTTCACCCAAAGTGGCTTCGGGGTGGTCACCCGCATGACCATCGCTCTTGCCCGCCGCCCAGAGTGCGTCAAGGTGTGTTTGTTTAGCCTGAAAGATGATGCGTACCTGGAGCCTGCGGTAACCCGCATTCGTTCCATATTGACCCGGCTGCACGGAACGGTGGGTGCCGTCAATTTGATGAACCAGCACCGGGTTTTGGCCATGTCGATCCCGTTTCCTGCGGATCGATTGGATTCGGCGGGCTTGATCCCATTGCCAGTGGTTGAAGAGCTTGGTCGCCAATACCAAATCTTTCCATGGACTGGTTTCGGAACTCTTTACGGTACCAATCGCATGGTGGCAGCGGCCCAAAAGGAAATCCGCACCGCGTTGAAAGGCATTGCCAGCCGCCTCATTTTTTTGAGCCTGAACCAAGCCCGCACCATCGCCAGTGTGGCCAAGTGGATTCCAGGGCCCATGGGCCAGCGGCTCGCAAGCACAACGGCCACATTGGCCCAATCGCTGGAATTGGTGGGCGGGCGACCGAATGAAACAGCCCTGCCGTTGGCCTATTGGCGCAATCCAGTGCCCCCCACCGGACAGTGGCGGGACCCAGCACGCGATGGTTGCGGCCTGATTTGGTATGCACCATTGGTACCAATGAGTCCCACCTATGTTCGCAACTACGCCAACATGGTCAAGCGCTTGGCACTGCAGTATGGAATGGAACCATTGATCACCTTTACATCCATCAGCGACAAGCTGTTTGACAGTACGGTGCCCCTGATCTTTGACCGGGCGGATCCCGCGGCCGCCGAGGCCGCCATGGCCTGCTACAAAGACTTACTGACAACAGGCAAATCTCTGGGCTATTTTCCGTACCGGGTAGGTGTGAGCGCCATGGAATTGCTGTCGCACGAGCAAGTGCATGCAAAAGCGTTCCACGCCCGGCTTCGGGCAAGCCTGGATCCATCGAACATCTTGTCGCCGGGGCGGTACCAATGAGGCCGCGGAGGCACCCGGCTTTGGGGTCCCAGACTGTCAGTTTTTTTTACACAAGGGCATGAAGGGTTAGCGACTTTGGCAGAGTAAATCCCAATTTATCCATACCAAACAACCACTTACGATTTTTAGAAAAAACTGGCACAGATGCTGCTTATATAGACACAGCAAGACGTTACGCTTGTAAGGTTGAAACAGCAGTTCCTTAACGGAGAAAATCATGAAGTACAAATTTTTAGCTTTGGCCCTGGCCTCGGTCGCATCACTCAGCGCAGTAGCGGCTCCGGTTACCCTGCCCACAGGCCCTTACTACATCAAGTTTGATGGCCGTGAGCAAATCGCGGTAACGGGCAACACCGGTTACGCCAACGAAATCAACTGGGGCGTTTTCACCGTCTCGACCATCAATCGTGGGTTAGTTACCGGCCCCAACACAATCGAAACGACTGGCCCTAATGTTTTTGCAGACTTGCAAAATGGCGGTCAAATTACCGGTATGTTCTACGGCACCAGCGGCCTGCCTTCTGGCACGGGCGGCAACGCATTCCCAGCCACGGGTGGTTTTCTTGACCTGTACTACCGCGACACCACAGTCTACGGTGTGACCGATCTGGCTACCACCGCAGCTACTGTGCGTACCAGCCAATCTACGGCAACCGGCTACACCCAAGGTATCTTGTTGGCCCACCTCGAGTTTGCTTCCGGTATCAATGACCTGAGCAACGTTGTGTTCATTAACGGTTCTACGATTCCTAGCAATGGTGGTTTCGCTGGCCTGGCAACTTCTTACGCCAACGTGAATACATCGATTGTGGGCGACTGGACCACCGCGATGAACACCGATTTCTTCACGACGAACTACGGTCAACGTGATGTGCGTTTCCGTAACATTTACGAATCGTTGAACAGCTGGGATTCTTGCCCCGTCGGCACCGCTAACTGCCTGTTGGGTGCACGCATCACCGACCCAGCGACTGGGTTTGCTGTTCCCGAGCCAAGCTCGCTGGCTTTGATCGGCCTCGGTTTGCTGGGCCTTGGCGCAACACGCCGCCGCCAAAAACTGAATTCGAATCGCGGTTAATCGATACAAATAAGGCCTCTTCGGAGGCCTTATTTTTTTGAAAGCGGCATCCTCTAAAACTATAAGTAGCATGAACCCACGCCTCCTACTTCTTTTGCAAATACCAGCTTCATTGCTAATAATTGCTTTTATGCCGACTAATTTTGGAAAATTAGCGGCATTTTTAGTTTTATGGGTGCTGACTTTTAAAAAGCTCAGCAAACTGGATTTTATTTTTTATACCTGTGTCTGTATATTTTTTACAGCCATGAATGCCGCCTCGCTGAAACAAGGCATTTTTTCATTCTCTGATCCAGATGTATTAGGAATGCCCATCTATGAAGTCTTTATGTGGGGTTTTTATTTATTACACTTAAAGCGTGTTTTGGGCGGTCCCGCTCCCACAGGTAACCGAGCCACTGTATGGTTGCTGGCCCTGTCTTTCGCCATAGCTTTTGCCGCCATTCCGGATGCTAAAATATTGACCATCGTGACGGGCATACTGCTCATCGCAGGGCTCATTCTGTACCACGAGCCATTAGACTTTTCTTACACAATTTATTTTATTATTTTCGGAGCCGCCATCGAGTACGTTGGGGTGCACAGCGGCCAGTGGTTTTACCCAGGTGCGCCAATCGGCGGGGTACCTGTGTGGTTTATTACACTTTGGGGAGGGGTAGGTCTGTTGATGCGCAGATTACTGATGCCCATACTTATTAAGCATGAGAATTCAGCCAACTAAATCAATAGGATTTTTGATTGTTAGTTGCAAAAGATTACGTGATAAATTGTGTACTATATTTTGATTGTCTGTGCAGCCAATGTCTGCAGATCTCCCATGGCGCAGATAGTAGCTACCCAATTAGCACAACGCGGCGGGATTTCCCAACAGGTCTGTTTTGAGTCTGCAGGCACCCATGCGAGCAAAAGCAGGATGCGGATAGATTCGCGTGCTGCTGCCGCGTTGGAGCGCCGGGGTTACACAGTGGGAAAAACGCGTTCTCGACCTGTAGAAGATAAAGACTTCAAACGCTTTGATTTGATTCTGGCAATGGACCGTACCAACTACGGCGAATTGCAGCGTCTATGCCCACCCGAGTCACAACACAAGTTAAAAATGTTTCTTGCCGCAAGCCAGGAAACACTGGCCGATGAAGTCCCTGATCCGTATTACGGGAACAGCGAAGGCTTTGAGCGGGTATTGGATATGTGCGAGGCCGGAGTACAAGGGCTCTTAAGCCGCACCTTTATTTAGACCGACGGCTTGCCCGTCGGTCGTCAATTCAAACTTTGTAATATTCACGGTACCAAGCAACAAAGTTGCCTATACCCGTTTGGATAGTTGTACCAGGCACGAAGCCAACCCAATCTTGTAACGCATCGGTATTTGCGTAGGTGGCAGGCACATCGCCGTCTTGTAGAGGCAGCAAGCGTTTCTCGGCTTTTTTACCCAGAGCGTCCTCAATGCAAGCCACAAAATCAAGCAATGGAACAGGATTATTGTTACCAATGTTGAAAACGCGATAAGGTGCATTGCTGGTAGCGGGGTCAGCGATTGCCGAGTCGTAGGCAGCATCAGGTGCTGCTACCCGGTCCAACACGCGAATCACGCCTTCCACGATGTCATCCACGTAGGTGAAATCTCGCTGCATGTTGCCGTAGTTGTACACATCAATTGGGCGACCATCCATGATGGCTTTGGTAAACAAGAACAAAGCCATGTCAGGCCTGCCCCACGGACCGTAGACCGTAAAAAATCGCAGTCCCGTGGTGGGTAAGTTGTACAAATGGCTGTAGGTATGGGCCATCAACTCGTTGGCTTTTTTGGTTGCCGCGTACAGACTCACCGGATGGTCCACGCTGTCATGCTCCGAAAATGGCATCTTGGTGTTGCCACCGTACACGCTAGAGCTGGATGCGTAAACCAGATGCTGGACCTTGCTATGGCGACACCCTTCTAGTACGTTGACAAAACCAACCAAATTGCTGTCCACGTAAGCGTGCGGGTTTTGCAGCGAATAGCGCACCCCTGCCTGCGCGGCAAGATGGATCACCCGGTCGAATTTCTCCGCGGCAAACAATGCCGCCATACCGGTACGGTCACCCACGTCCAGTTGTACGAACCTGAAATTTGCATGCGATGTCAGACGTTTCAGACGATTGTGTTTCAGGTTTACGTCGTAGTAGTCGTTCAGGTTGTCCAGTCCCACCACTTCGTCGCCACGCGCCAATAGCTTTAACGATGCAGTCATGCCAATAAAGCCCGCAGCCCCTGTCACCAAAATCTTCATGACTCAATCCTTTGTCAATTGCAATACATTCTCGATCTTAACTGGCTCGCAGCGTACGATAACGAACCTCGATGCCTCAAAACTGACAAAGCACACCATGTTGCACAAGATAATGCTGATCCCTCTGGCCCTGTATGCAGGTTTGACCTGGAGCGCTGTCGATGTCAACCAAGCCGATGTGGCGGCACTGGACGGGATCCGAGGCATTGGCCCGGGTATGTCCCGCAAAATTCTGCTTGAGCGTGGGCAGGGCAGGTTCACAAGCTGGGAAGATTTGATGGCACGGGTGCCCGGCGTTAAGGGCAAAAGCGCCGCCAAGTTTTCAGCCCAAGGCTTGACCGTAGATGGACAGAGTTATACCGAAGCTTCTAAAGCTTTACCGCAATAGTAATGTGTAAGCACACAGACGAATTTAACGCCACCTGCAAAGCACCCACGCTGGTTGGGTGTCTGCTTGACTGGAGAATTGTGTAAAGAAGTAACAGCCAAGTTCGACCCGTGTGCCTGGCGCTGATTCTGCGCCGCATCAGGGCTGTACAGACTTCATTTCTCTACTGGACGCCTCCACGGGCCAAGGGAACAGGCGCGAACGAACCGACAACACGAGGCATTTGAGAAGGCAATGTCGTAGCCCGTTTACGCCGCAGTGGCAAGCTGTCAATGAGCCAAGTGAAAAGGCATCTCCACCGGAGAACCCGGTTCAGAGCTCCTTGGCCTGTACATCGGTCACATCGGCCAGGTCACGACCGGAACCGGCACGGCCTGTGGGCTGCTTGGCGGCAGTCTGCCATCGGCTGGCGGCCTGGGAAGCCCGGCTCCAGCCCGCGCTGGGGCTCACCCGCATGACCCAAGGGGCCATTGGCTGGCCGGTAAGCTTGGCCCACAAAGCCCGCACGCCCCACAGCAGGGCCAGCGCCGCCACAACCATCAACAAACTTGCTGCGAACACCAGGCCCATCGCCAGTACCACCGTGCGAACCAGGAACCGCACCACGATCGTTACAAAATCAGTCACACGTTTCTCCATCGTCGCAGGGCATTCGCCCACAGCTTGATCATCATAGCTGGTGGGCAAAGTCTGGAATGCAAGGACTAACTCTGCGTGCCTGCCAATCGCCCATAAAAAAAGCCACCTCGCGGTGGCTTTTCAAAGCGCAAAGAGAAATTACTTTGCAGCGGCGGAAGCAGCGTCTTTGGCAGCTTCGACAGCGGTGCCAGCAGCAGCAGCAGCGCTGGTAGCAGCAGCAGCAGCGTCGGTGGCAGCGGAAGCAGCAGCTTCAGCAGCAACAACTGGAGCAGCAGCAGGCGCTTCCACAGCAGGTGCAGGTGCAGCAACTGGTTCTTCTTTTTTGCCGCAAGCAGCCAAAACAACAGCAGCCATCAGAGCCGCGAGTACAAGCGATTTGTTCATTAGAAAATTCCTTAAAGAGATAGAGAGTAAAAACAATTTCCGGAAATCGTCAGCACAACTATGAGGTTGATGCGACCGAGAGAAAGCACTCGAGCTCTTTCAACTCAGCCTTTGATTATAAGCTTCTTCTTCTGCAATGCCCAAAAACCCTTACTCGTAAATACAACATGGAAACTACAGCCCCAGCGTAGTGGATGGGAAGGCTGGACTGCTTTTGCGCAGCCACTCGCCCTGCGCCTGCTGCAGCAAAACGCGCCGCTGGGCGTCGTCGCCGCAAATGCCGCTGCTGTGTTCCAGATCCAGTCGGCGCATCGTCCATACAGGGCTATACAGGGCGCTGGGCAGGTCTTGCGGATCGGCGCTGCGGCAGGCGCGGCAGTCGATCAGGTGTGACCAGGTGGTGCGCCAGGCCACAAAACGGGCATGGCGGCGCACGATGGCGTCGTAGGACACAGCGAGCATGGTGAACTGACGCCCTGGCTGGGCCCAGGCTTGTAAAGATGTGCAAACTTCCCGCTCCCCCAGCGGCCAATCCTCAAAAGTCGGGTCGCTGACGACGATCTCTCGCCATCCTTCGTGCGCCGCGCAGGCCAGGGCATCACGCACCATCTGCTGGAACGCCACCCGACCCAGAAAGCGACCAGTAGGGCGTTGGGGCACATCGGGGGTGAGCGGCAAGTCGTCCATAGCAAAACCTTTCAGTGGGAATGCACCCAGCCATTGGCGCACCACGACAGCACCAAGGAACGTGCATCGGCGCTGGCGCGGGCCAGTTCTTTGGCCCCCAGTGTGCGCGCATCGGCCAGGCGGCGCATCAGGGTGGCATCGCGCCCGCCGGCACGAAAGCTCTCGCCGTTGATGAAGATGTGGTGCGCGTCGTAAAACATGCGACTGCGCGGGTCCAGCGTGACGGCACCCAGCGGCTCGGACGGTTCGCTGGCCTCAAACCAAACCTGCGCCTTGGGTTCGGTGAGCACCTCGCCCAGTGCGCATTGCAAAGCAACCGGGTCGTCCAACAGCTCTTGCAGCGCAGTCTGCGCAAAGTCCTGCAGCGCCACCGGAATGGCACCCGGGGTGTCGGTGGCGGGCTGGTCGGGGTCGCTGTACAAGGCTTCGCCCACCGCGTCCTCGGCTTCTTCGGCCATGCGCTGCATGAGTTCGCGGACCAATTCGGCGCGCTTCGGGGCCCGGAAACCCACCGAATAGGTCATGCACTCGCCCACCGCCACGCCGTCATGGGCGTAACGCGGCGGCAGGTAGAGCATGTCGCCCGGTTCCAGCACAAATTCTTGCTCGGGCACAAAGTTCGCCAATATCTTCAGCGGTGCGCCATCCACCAGGGTCAGGTCTTTTTGCCGCCCGATGCGCCAGCGGCGCTGGCCGTGGGCTTGCAACAGAAAAACGTCGTAGCTGTCAAAGTGCGGACCGACTCCGCCGCCGTCGGTGGCAAAGCTGACCATCACGTCGTCCAGCCGCGCATCGGGCACGAAGCGGAACTGTTGCAGCAGCGCGTGCACCGTGGCGGCGTGGGTGTCCACACCCTGCACCAGCAAGGTCCAGCCAGGAGTTTTCAAGGGTGGCAGGGCGCGGCGCGGCAAGGGGCCGTTTTTCATCTTCCAGCCGGCATCGGTCTGGATGACCAGGCGCGACTCGACCTCGTCTTGTTCGGCCAGCGCCAGCAGCGCACTGCGGTCCAGCAGGGCCTGAAAGTGGGGAATAGCCTGGCGGATCAGCAAGGGCTTTTTTTGCCAGTAGTCGCGCATGAATTGCTGCGGGCTGAGTCCGCCCAGCAGCGGCAAAATTTGGGTGGTGTCCACAGATATCCTTGGGTGTGTCATGAAGGCCGGTGCCTAAACTGCGACAATTCTCCTATGGAAATTACCCAACAATGTGTGGTCGCTCTGACCTGGACGCTCAAGGACACCCTGGGCGTGGAATTGGACGTGCTCGACGAGCCGGTAGAACTTCTGGTGGGCGGCGGCGATCTGCTCAAGAAGGTGGAAGAAGAATTGCAGGGCCACCAGGTCGGCGATGTGCTGGAGCTACAGCTGGAGCCCGAGGAAGCCTTTGGCGACTTCAACGACCAGTTGATTTTTCTGGAAGCGCGCAGCCTTTTCCCTGACGTGCTGGAAGAAGGCATGAGCTTTGACGGCAACGCCCTGCCCGAAGGCATCAGCCCCGAGGTACCCCGCCACGGCCTGTTCATCGTCTCTGAAATCTACCCCGAGCACGTGGTGCTGGACGGTAACCACCCGCTGGCCGGGATGGCGCTGCGTCTGAAGTTGGGCGTGGCCGGTGTGCGCGAAGCCACTGAAGAGGAAATTGGCCGGGGTACCACTGGCACTAGCTTCTTCAATGTGTCGCCGGGCGCGCCCGATGGCGATTACCTGCACTGAGCTTGGCCCGGAAAATATTTTAAGGAAATCAGCCTCTCGTGCTTATCCCATAAGCATGAGAAGCTACTAAATACGTAGCAAATCAACCTGCAGCCGGCATAGCCACGTGGGCGTGGGTGGTGCCGGATTCCAGCGCCAGTACGCAGCGCAGCCAGGCGGCATCGGGCGCATCGAGCTTGAAACCGTAAAAACCGTCTTTGGCACGCACCACCATCGCCCGCACGGTGGATTTTTCGCCCTGCCCCAGATGCACCGACGCAGTCCCCCACAGCTGTGCAGGCAGTACGCTGGCGCAATGCGCCTGGAAGCCGCCGTTGGAGATTTCGATGACATCCAGCGTGTGGATTTCGGTACCGTCTGCGCGTTCCAGCCGAAGCTCGGCCGGGCATTTGAGCGAATAGCGCGGGTGTGCGCGCAGCGGATGCGCCGTGGTGCTGGCGGCGGGCGTACCGGGCAGCACGCTTTGGTATTCGGGCAGGTTGTAGATGGTGTGCAGCAGCGCTTTTTTGCGCGGGTCCAGCAGCGCAAAGCCCTGGGTCTTCTGGTTGAAAAAGTAGTCCAGCAGTGCCGGCGTCATCACCGGGTCGTTGGTGGTGAAGTAGCGGCGGCGCGGTAACCGGATATTGGGCAGCTCCAGCTCCATGAAATAGTTGTGCAGATTTTTGCGCTGCCGTTTGGGGCCGTAGACTTGTTTGAACATTTCCGGCGCGGCGTGCAGGTCCAGGCTGGCCCCCACAGCGGGTGCGCCGTTGGCAAAGTCGTAACTGTCTACCGGGGTGGCACGCAGGCGCTGAAAAAACAGCAAAGATTCATACATCTCGATGCGGTTGGGGTTGACCGCAATCACGATGTGCCGGGTGTCGAAATAGGTGGCGCAGTAGGTGAACATGAACTTCATCAGCGGGAACAGAATGGCCCCACCTGTCTTGCGAAAGTCCGGGTGCACGGCCAGGGCCGACACTTCGGCGATATTGCCACCCACTTCGCGCACCTTGTTCAGGTCAAAAATCGCCTGCAGCGGAAAGCCAAACACGCTTTCGCGGATCAGTGAAATGGTGCCGACCACCTGGCCATCGATCTTGGCGCACAAGGTGGTGGTGGTGGGCAGCGCGTGGTAGAGCGTGACGCGCATGCCACTGGGGTCGGCCTGCATGAAACCGGCATTCACATAGGCATCGTGCAGCAGGCCAAAGCAGGCCTCCAGTTCCTCCCGGGTTTCGGCGATCTTCAGCACCAGCCTGGCGTCGGGTGCGGCATCGCAGTCGACGAACGAGCGGTACACCGCAAACCGCAGGGGCCGGGGCGCAGAGGCAAACAGCTTGCGAATGCCCTGGTGCAGGAACTTTCGCGCCGACGCGCTGACTGAATGGGGAGCCGCTTTTGCCATGCCTGTGTCTCCGTGGGAAGGATGCCCCGGCTCCATCGTACCTAGCACCCGCCAGCGCCGCTACCGGGTGCGCCCTTATGATGTTTGGGCTGCCCCTCCCTGCCCTTTTTCAACTTTATATAAAACCCCTACTTGAACTCTCTTTTTGAGCACCACGCCTTCATGCGCCTATGGACAGCGCGCGTCTTCGGTACCCTGGGCAGCCAAATCCTGATGCTGGCCGTGGGCTGGCAAATGTACGACCTGACCGGTAGCGCCTGGGACCTGGGCCTGGTGGGGCTGCTGCAATTTTTACCGGCCCTGCTGCTGTCGTTGGTGGCCGGGCATGTGGCCGACCGGGTGCACCGCGGGCGCATCGTAGCCACCTGTGTGGCGCTGCAGGCGCTGGTGGCCGTGACCCTGTTGTGGGTGACGCACGAACAGTGGGTGAGCCGCGAATGGCTGCTGATGGTGTCGCTGGTGCTGGGTGCGGCACGGGCCTTCCAGATGCCTGCACAGCAGGCCCTCACACCGCTGCTGGTGCCCCCGGCCCTGCTGCCGCAAGCCATGGCCATGAGCGCGGCAGGCATGCAGGCGGCCACCATCGGCGGCCCGGCGCTCGGCGGGGCCATCTTTCTGGCCGGGGCCAGCGCGGTGTATGGCACCGGTGTGCTGCTGTTTGGCGTGAGCGTGGTGCTGCTGATCGGCCTGCGCTACGAGCACGTACCACCACCGCGGGAACCCATGACCATCCGCAGCGTGCTGGCCGGGGTGCACTTCATCTGGGAGAAAAAAACCATTCTGGGTGCTGTGTCGCTGGACCTGTTTGCCGTACTGCTGGGCGGGGCCACGGCCCTGCTGCCGATGTTTGCCAAAGACATTTTGCACACCGGGCCCTGGGGTCTGGGCCTGCTGCGCGCCTCTCCGGCGGTGGGTGCGCTGCTGGTGTCCATCGTGCTGGCGCGCTGGCCGCTGCAGCGCAAAGTGGGCCGTACCCTGCTGCTGTCGGTAGCGCTGTACGGCATCTGCATGGTGGTGTTTGGCGCGTCCACCAGCCTGCTGCTGTCGCTGGCGGCGCTGGGGGTATCAGGCGGTGCCGACATGGTGAGTGTGGTGGTGCGGCAAAGCCTGGTGCAGCTGGAAACACCGAATGAGATGCGTGGCAGGGTCAGCGCCGTCAACTCAGTGTTCATCGGCGCGTCCAACCAGCTGGGCGAATTTGAATCGGGTGCCACCGCCGCGCTGCTGGGGCCGGTGGGCTCGGTAGTGCTGGGCGGCATCGGCACGCTGATCGTGGCGGCGCTGTGGTTGAAGCTGTTTCCCGGTTTGGCTCAAAAGGATACGTTACATGGACCAGGTTGATGTTGTCGTGATTGGAGCCGGCGTGGTCGGCCTGGCCGTGGCCCGGGCGCTGGCCTTGCAGGGCCGCGAAGTGCTGGTGCTGGAAGCCGCCGATGCCATCGGCACCGGCACCAGTGCGCGCAACAGCGAAGTCATCCACGCAGGCATTTACTACACGCCCGGCTCGCTCAAGGCGCAGTTGTGCGTGCAGGGCAAGCAGATGCTGTACGCCTACTGCGCCGAACGCGGCATTGGCCACCAGCGCTGCGGCAAGCTGATCGTAGCCACCGATGCAGCGCAGCTCGCCCAGCTGGAGAACATCCGCGCCCGCGCCGCTGCCAATGGCGTGGGCGACCTGGTTCTGCTGGACCGCGCTGGTGCCCGCACGCTGGAGCCGCAGCTGGAATGCACCGGCGCGCTGCTGTCGCCCAGCACCGGCATCGTGGACAGCCACGCGCTGATGCTGGCGCTGCTGGGCGACCTGGAGCATGCGGGTGGCATTTTGGCACTCAATAGCCCTCTAGCGCTTATGGAATCAGCACAAGCAGCTATTATTTTGGAAGCAGTGGATGGCACCCGGCTGCAAGCACGCAGCGTGGTCAACGCCGCCGGGCTGCAGGCCCCCGCCCTGGCCCGCCGCTGCGCCGGGCTGGACGCGCACCATGTGCCCACGCCCTACTTTGCCAAGGGCAACTACTTCACCTTGGTGGGGCGCGCACCGTTCCAGCACCTCATCTACCCCGCCCCGCAGGCCGCCGGGCTGGGCGTGCACCTCACGCTGGACCTGGGCGGCCAGGCCAAGTTCGGCCCCGACGTGCAGTGGGTCGACAGCCCCGACGACCTGGTGGTGGACCCGGCCCGAGGCGATGCCTTCTACGCCGAGGTGCGCACATACTGGCCCGGCCTGCCGGACGGCGCGCTGCAGCCCGGCTACGCAGGTATCCGCCCCAAGATCCAGGCCCCGCATGAGGCGGCCAAAGATTTCCTGATTCAAGGCCCGGCAGTGCACGGCGTGCCGGGGCTGGTGAATTTGTTCGGGATTGAATCGCCAGGGCTGACGAGCTGTTTGGCGCTGGGGGAATACGTGGCCCGGATGGTGTAGATCCGGCATCCAAAGAAAAACCACTGCCTGCGCTTATGGGATAAGCACAAGCAGCTCTTTTTTCTATAGCACCAGGTCCACCATCGCTTCCAACGGAATCAGCGCACCCCGGTGCTGGATGACGCGGGCGGCCAGGCGGTTGCCTTGGGTGGCGGCGGTTTCCACGCTACCGCCTTGCAGGCGCACGGCCAGGTAGCCTGCGGCGAAGGAATCGCCCGCGGCGGTGGTGTCCACGACCTTTTCGACGCGCTCGGTAGCGATCTCTTGCACGCCGTTGGCGGTGCGCACCAGGGTGGCAGCGCGGCCCCGCTTTATGACGACCTCAGGACACGGCAGGGTCGATGCGGCTTCTACTGCGGCTTCCAGCGTGGACAGGCCGCGCAGGGCCTGCTCGTCGTCGGCGGTGACCAGGGCGATGCTGGCCAGGGCATAGGCGCGGTCGAACCAGGCATGGGCCTCGGCGCGGCGGGCCCACAGGCGGGGGCGGTAGTTGTTGTCAAACACCACGGTGGCCCCGCGCGCGCGCAGGCGGGCCATCAAGGCCAGCAAACGCTCGCGGCCCGCCGGGGGCAGGATGGCCAGGCTGATGCCGCTGAGGTAGAGCGCGTCGATCTGGTCTGCCGCCTGCTCCAGCGGAGTGTCAGGCGCATCGAAATACGCCTTGGCCGCGCTGCTGTCGCGCCAGTAGCTGAAGCTGCGTTCGCCATGGGCGTCCACCTCGATCAGGTACAAGCCCGGCATGCGGCCCGGCAGGCGCTGCACCAGCGCGGTGTCTAGCGCCTCGGCCTGCCAGCGCGCCAGCAGGCCGCTGCTCAGGCCGTCGTCGCCCAGCGCAGTGGCGTAGCCCACCTGCAGCTTGCCTGCCGAACACCGCGCCAGGTAGACGGCGGTGTTCAGCGTGTCGCCGCCAAAGCCTTGCTGCATGGGGCCAAAGGCAACGCCTTGCAGCTCCAGCATGCATTCTCCGAACAGCACAACGCGCTGCATGGCGTTCAGGCTCCGATCAAGCGCCGATGTAGGCGGTCTTCACCGTGGTGAAGAACTCTTGCGCGTAGCGGCCCTGCTCGCGCGAGCCGTAGCTGCTGCCCTTACGGCCACCAAACGGCACGTGGTAGTCCACACCGGCGGTGGGCAAATTCACCATGACCATACCGGCCTGGCTGTGGCGCTTGAAGTGCGTGGCGTATTTCAGGCTGGTGGTGGCAATGCCTGCGGACAGGCCAAACGGCGTGTTGTTCGACTCGGCCAGGGCGGCCTCGTAGTCTTTCACGCGGATGACGCTGGCCACGGGGCCAAAGACTTCTTCGCGGTTGATGCGCATGGCGGACGTGGTGTCCAACAGCAAAGCCGGGGCCATGTAGAAGCCCTCGGTCGTGCGCTCCAGGCGCGTGCCGCCTGCTACCAGCTGTGCGCCTTCGGCCTGGCCGATGGCTACGTAGTCCAAGTCTTGCTGCAATTGCGACAGGGACGACACGGGGCCGATGTCGATACCGGCTTGCAAAGCATCGCCAATCTTCAGCGTGGCCATGCGGGCCTGCACGGCTTCCACGAACTTGCCGTAGATGCCGTCGGTGACGATCAGGCGGCTGGATGCGGTGCAGCGCTGGCCGGTGCTGAAGAAGGCGCTTTGCACGCTGAGCTCGACGGCCTGGGCCAGGTCGGCATCGTCCAGGATGATTTGCGGGTTCTTGCCGCCCATTTCCAGTTGCACCTTTTTCAGGTTCACCGCGCACTGCTGGGCGATGCGGCCACCCACGCTTTGCGAGCCGGTGAAGCTGATGCCGTTGATGCCGGGATGGTTGACCAGCGGGTCGCCGATGACCGAGCCGCGGCCCATCACCAGGTTGAACACACCGGCGGGGATGCCGCTGCGGCTGATGATCTCGGCCAGCGCCCAGGCGCAGCCGGGCACCAGATCGGCGGGCTTCAAGACCACGCAGTTGCCGTAGGCCAGGGCCGGGGCAATCTTCCACGCGGGGATGGCGATGGGGAAGTTCCAGGGGGTGATCAAACCCACCACGCCCAGCGGTTCGCGGGTGATTTCCACCGCCACGCCGGAGCGCACCGAGGGCACGATCTCGCCCGTCAAACGCAGGCATTCACCGGCGAAGAACTTGAAGATGTTGCCCGCACGGGTGGCTTCGCCAATGCCCTCAAGCTTGGTCTTGCCTTCTTCGCGGGCCAGCAGCGTACCCAGCTCTTCGCGGCGGGCCAGGATTTCGGTGCCGATCTTGTCCAGCGCGTCGGCACGGGCCTGCACGTTGCCGGTGGACCAGGCGGGGAAAGCCGCCTGCGCCGCCTGCACGGCGGCATCCAGCTGGGCTGCGTCGCCCTGGGTGTACTCGCCGATCACATCCGCCAGATTCGACGGGTTGATGTTGGGCGCGTAGCTGTTGCCAGCGACCCAGGCACCGTTGATGTAGTTGTCGTGTTTTTGTGTCATGGTGGTTTATTGTGGGCCCAGTTTCTGGATCAGCACGGCGAGTTCTTCCATTTCGGCGGGCTTGAGGTTGGTCAGGGGCGCGCGCACCGGGCCGCCGTCGTGGCCGACGATGGTGGCACCGGCCTTGATGATGCTCACGCCGTAGCCTTCGACGCGGTTGCGGATCGCCAGGTAGGGCATGAAGAACTCCTTCAACAGTTTGTGCTGCGTGGGCAGGTCATCGGCGGCCACCGCATGGTAGAAGTCCATGGCGGTCTTGGGGATGAAGTTGAACACGGCCGACGAGTACACCGGTGTGCCCAGCGCCTTGTAGGCGGCTGCGTAGACTTCCGCCGTGGGCAGGCCGCCCAGGTAGGCAAAGCGGTCGCCCATCTTCATGAAGATGGAGGACATGGTTTCGATATTGCCCACGCCGTCCTTGAAGCCGATCAGGTTGGGGCAGCGCTCGGCCAGGATGGCCAGCGAGTTGGGGGTGAGCTTGGTGCGGTCGCGGTTGTAGACGATCACGCCAAACTTCACGCTGTTGCAGACCTGGGCCACGTGCTCAATCAGGCCTTCCTGGCCGGCTTCGGTCAGGTAGTGCGGCAGCAGCAGCACGCCGTGGGCACCCAGACGCTCGGCTTCCTGCGCATGGGCGATGGCCATGCGGGTGGGACCACCGGCACCGGCGATGATGGGCACCACGCCACGGCAGGTTTCCACCGCGGTCTTCACGACCTGGCTGTACTCGGCACCCACCAGCGAGAAATATTCGCCCGTGCCGCCGGCGGCAAACAGCGCCGATGCGCCGTAAGGGGCCAGCCATTCCAGGCGCTTGATGTAGGTGCTGGGGCGGAAGTCGCCGTTGTCATCGAAGTCGGTGATGGGGAAAGACAGCAGGCCGGAGCCCATGATGGATTTGAGTTCTTGCGGATTCATTTTTGTGGTTCTCTCTCGTAATAAAGCTAGGGATGCGGCGGCTCAGTCGAGCTGGATGTTGGCGTCTGCCACCACCTTGGCCCAACGGCTGCGTTCGCGGTTGAAAAATTGGTCTTGCTCGCCCGGCAGCATGGTGACCACCTCGGCCCCCTGGCCACTCAGGCGGGCCCGGATGTCGGCGCTGCGGATGATCTTGATCAGCTCGGTGTTCAGCCGGGCGATGACGGCGGGCGGTGTGCCATTGGCCACCAGCACGCCTTGCCAGGTGCCGGATTCAAAGTCGGTCAGGCCCTGCTCGGCCAGCGTGGGCACATTGCCCACCAGCGGCATGCGGGTCTTTTTGGAGATGCCCAGCACCTTGAGCTTGCCGCTTTGCACGTGCGGCAAGGTGGCCAGCATGCCGTTCATCAGCACCTGGGTCTGGCCGCCGATGGTGTCGGAGATGGCTTGTACGCCGCCCTTGTAGGGCACGTACACCCACTTGGCACCGCTGGCGCGCTCTACCGCCACACCGGCCACGTGGGGCGCACTGCCCATGGCGGTGACAGCGAAGTTGAGGTCGGTCTTCTTCGACAAGGCCACCAACTCTTTCAGGTTGTTGGCCGGCACCGAGGGGTGCACCACCAGCATGTGCGGCGAGTAGGCCAGCATGGTTACGCCGCGCAAATCCTTGCTCGGGTCAAACGCCAGCTTGGTGTAGACCGAGGGGCTGATGGCCAGCGCGCCCACGTCGCACAGCAGCAGGGTGTAGCCGTCGGGTGCGGACTTGGCCACAAAGTCGGCCCCCAGGTTGCCATTGGCACCGGCCTTGTTTTCCACGATGACCGACTGCTTGAGCGCCTCGGACAGCAGCTGGCTGATGGCGCGGGCAATGATGTCCGACGAACCACCGGGCGGGTACGGCACGATCAGCTTGATAGGCTTGCTGGGCCAGGCCTGGGCCTGGGCCAACACAGGGTTTGCCAGTGCCAGGGCACCGGGGGCAGACAGAATTACCTGGCGGCGGGAAATGTTCATTTGCTCCTCCTTTGATAGCTGCTCATGCTGATGGAATAAGCACAAGGCAGTGATTTCTTATAAATTGTGCGTAAGCATCACGCCGGAAACTGGCTGAACACCGGCTCGGGCAGGCCCCGCACGCCGGGCTGCAGGGCAAATACGGCCCCGTTCAAGCCGGGCGCAGCGGCATCCACAGTGCCGGGCACAATCGAAGCCACATACAAAATATCCAGGTGGGCACCGCCAAACGCGCACATCGACGGCTTGGCCACCGGCACTTCCAGCGACTGCAGCAGGCGACCCTGCGGGTCGAAGCGGTGCACCAGACCGGCATCGTTGCCACAAATCCAGTAGCAGCCCTCAGCGTCCACCGCCGCGCCATCCGGGCGGCCGGGCAGCGGAACCATGTCAACGAACACGCGCTGGTGGCTCAAGGCTCCGTCGGCAGCGAGGTCAAACGCCCAGATCTTTTGCACGCCGGGGTGCGAATCCGACAGGTAAGCGGTGCTGCCATCGGGGCTGAAAGCCAGGCCGTTGGGGGTGATCAGGCCGTCCAGCGGCAGCGCGCGCAGGCCGTTGCGGTCCAGGCAGTACAAGCGGCCCAAAGGCGAGGCCAGGCCCATGTCCATCACCATGCTGCCCACCCAGAAGCGGCCCTGCGCATCGCAGCGGCCATCGTTAAAGCGCATGCCGGGGCCGGCGTGGGTGACGGGTGCCAGGCATTCCAGCATCACCTCGGGCACATCCAATAGGGTGACCGCAAAAATGCCGGTTTCCATGGCGGCCACCAGTTGCCCGGCGGTGGCGGTCAGGCCAATGCAGCCCACGCGCTCGGGCAGGGTCCAGCTTTGCACCGTGTCCGACGCGGGAGCCCAGCGGCGGATCTGCCGCGCTTCAATGTCGACCCAGTACAGGGCCTGCTCGGCCACCGACCACACCGGGCTTTCGCCCACGCGGTCGCGGTTGCTGGAGATGGGCGTGGCAGCAGCGGTCATGCTGCTCACGCCTCGTAGGGGCCCATGCGCACAAACGCGCCGCCCTGGTGCAGGGCGGCCGGATCGCTGAAGTCCGGCGCGGCCGTGCGGGCGTACACCGCCTCGCGGAACACGTCCGAGCTGTCTTGCGGCACATAGCCCACATGGCGGGCGCGGCTGTTGTCCCACCAGGTGACGGCGTTGTTGGACATGCCAAAGATGATGCTGTAGCCCAGCGCAGGCGTGGTCAGGCAGGCGGTGATCAGGCGGTGCAGGTCGTCAAAGCTCAAAAAGGTGGCCAGCATGCGGCGGTCGCGTGGCTCAATAAAGGACGAGCCGATGCGCACGCAGGCGGTCTCAATCCCGTAGCGGTCAAAGTAGTAGCGCGCCAGGTCTTCACCAAAGGCCTTGCTCAGACCGTAGTTGCCGTCGGGGCGGGCGGGCGCGTCGGCGGTGATGGTCTCGTCTTGGCGGTAAAAGCCGGTGACGTGGTTGGAGCTGGCAAAAATCACCCGCTTCACGCCAAACTTGCGGGCCGCCTCGTACAGGTTGTAGGTGCCCAGGATGTTGGCCATCATGATGGGCTCAAACGGGCCGTCCAGCGACTTGCCGCCCATGTGCACGATGGCATCCACGCCCTGCACCATGGCATCGACCTGGGAGGCGTTGGCCAGATCGGCCAGCATGATTTCTTCGCCCGCGGCAGCCGCGCCGAAGTCCACCACATCCGACAATCGCAGGGTGGTGCAGTTTTGCTTGAGACTCTCGCGCAAAACCTTGCCCAGACCACCGGCAGCGCCGGTTAACAATATTTTCTCGTGCAGCTTGATGGCCATATTGGTTCCTGTTAACTTGTTTTGTGTCAGCCCACATGCGCCGATGGGATGCCTGTTGCGCCCCGGGTATTCATCCGCTGGACTTTTACCGGGGCTTTGCTACTATGCATTGGATCGACTTACACATCAGTCATGTGTTGTCTGACAACTAGCTATTTTGATAACCACTTCATTCCATGTCAAGGCTTTTTTAATGGCATCCGCACAAACCCTTGCAAAACTGGACCCCAGCCTCGCCGCATCCAGCGCCCGCTCCACGCCCATCCCTCCGCCCTCGCCGCCCTCCTCCGCCGCGTTGGCCCGCCCGCGGCGCACGCGGGGCCTGGTGTTTGAAATCGTGGACGCGCTGGTCGCCGACATCCGCAAGGGCCAGCTGCACCCCGGCGACAAGCTGCCCACCGAGGCCGAGTTCATGGCCCGCTTCGAGGTCAGCCGCACGGTGGTGCGCGAAGCCATCTCCAAGCTGCAGGCCTCGGGCCTGGTGGAAACGCGGCACGGCATCGGGACCTTTGTGATCGAGCCGCCCGACACCCGCAACTTCAAGATCGCCCCCGAAGACTTCGCCACCGTGGCCGACGTGATTGCCCTGCTGGAGCTGCGCATCAGCCTGGAAACCGAGGCCGCAGGGCTGGCGGCCCAGCGGCGCACCCCGGCCAATCTGGCCCAGCTGGAGCTGGCGCTGAAAGACTTCAAGGACGCGATTCCGCTCGAGTCCGACGGCGTACCTGCCGACTTTCAGTTCCATATGGAAGTGGCCCGCGCCACCGGCAACCAGCACTTCGCCGATCTGATGACCTACCTGGGCACCATGATCATCCCGCGCACCCGTGTCAAAACCCTGGAAAACGTGCCCGAAGGACGGCTGGCCTACCTGCTCAAGGTACATGGCGAGCACGAAAGCATCTACCACGCCATCCGCGACCAGGACAGCGACTCGGCCCGCGCCGCCATGCGCACCCACTTGTCGAACAGCCGCGAACGGCTGCGCAAAAGCCAGCCCCTGGACGCCGCCAAGTAGCGCTGATTCGGCGCAACTCCGGGGGTTTACCCTTTGTGTCTTTTTCTTTTTAAGTTGTAGGATGACTGATAAATTTCATCCCCCCAGCCACTCAACAGGAATCGACATGAAGAATTTCCACCGCCCCCTGATCAGCTTGATCGCCGCTGCCGCCCTGTGCGCCCTCAGCGGCACGGCTGCCGCCCGCAATTTCCGTTCGGCCGACGTGCATTCCAAAGATTTCCCGACCAATATGGCGGTGAAGTACATGGGCGAGCAGCTCAGCAAGGCCACCGACGGCAAGGACAACATCAAGGTGTTTGGCGACAGCTCGCTGGGTGGCGAGAAAGACACCGTCGAGCAGGTCAAGATCGGTGCCATCGACATGGTGCGCGTCAGCCTGGCATCGTTCAACGGCATCGTGCCCGAGTCGATGGTGCCTTCGTTCCCGTTCATCTTCCGTGACATCGAGCACTTCCGCAAAGCCATCTACGGTGCCGAAGGCGACAAGATCCTGGCCGCGTTCGACAAGTCCGGCTTCATCGGCCTGGCCATGTACGAGAGCGGTTCGCGCTCGATGTACGCCAAGAAGCCCATCAAGTCGGTGGCCGACATGAAGGGCATGAAAATCCGCGTGCAGCAGTCGGACCTGGCCGTCAGCATGGTCACCGCCATGGGCGCATCGCCTGCCCCCATGCCCATGGCCGAGGTGTACTCGGGCCTGAAGACCGGTCTGGTCGATGCCGCTGAAAACAACATCCCCTCGTACGAAGAAGCCAAGCACTACGAGTCGGCCGGTTTCTTCTCGGAAACCATGCACGTCATGACCCCCGAAGTGCTGGTGTTCTCCAAGAAAGTCTGGGACACGCTGACCCCGGCTGAGCAAGTCGCTTTGCGCAAGGCAGCCAAAGAGTCCGTCACCTACTACGTCACCCTGTGGGAAGCCAAGGAAAAAGATGCCAAGGCAGCCGTGCTCAAGGGCGGTGCCAAGATCATCCCATCGTCCGAAATCGACAAAAAGAGCTTTGTGGATGCCGAAAAGCCCGTCTGGGACAAGTTTGCCACCACGCCTGAGCTGAAGGCTCTGGTGCAGGGCATCGTCAACACCAAGTAAGCCGCTAGCCGTTTGCGTTGCCGCCATCCCTGCAAGGGCTGCGCGGCGGCCCAACGGCGCGGGTATGCACTATGGAATTATTCAATTCAATCTGCGCCCACCTGTCGAACGGGGTGTTGCGCCTGGCCAGCATCTGCCTGGCTGCTCTGGGCATCGTGGTCATCTACGGTGTCATCATGCGCTACGGCTTCAGCGACGCACCGGCCTACGTGGAACAAGTCGCGCTGCTGCTGGTGATCTCGGTGGCCATGTTTGGCGCGGCTGCCGGGGTGCACGATGCCGGCCATATCGGCCTGGACTCGGCGGTCAAGATGCTGTCGGAAAAAGGGCAGTTCTGGTGCGGCGTCATCGTCGATGTGCTGACCATCGCTTTCGCCCTGGTTCTGCTCTGGGGCAGCCTGGAGATGGCCATTTCCACCCACAAGGACACCATTCCCACGCTGGGCATCTCTGAAGCCTACCGCTACATGCCGGTGATGATCGCCGGCGTCCTGATCGTCCTGTTTGCCATCAAGCATCTGCTGACCGTCTTCACGCAACCACCGAGCACGGCCTCGACCACAACCAAGGCCGCCTGATTATGGAACTCGCCGTACTTTCCCTGAGCTTTTTGCTCTTTCTGGTGCTTGGAGTGCCAGTGGCGTTTGCCATTGGCCTGAGCTGTCTGGCCACCTTTGCGGTGGAAGGCCTGCCACTGGCCACCGCCATGCAGATGATGGTGTCGGGCATGAACGTTTTTTCGTTCCTGGCCATTCCGTTCTTCATCTTCTCGGGCGAGCTGATGCTGCACGGCGGCATTGCCGACAAGATCCTGGACTTCGCGCGCAGCATGGTCGGCCACATGAAGGGCGGGCTGGGCCTGGCCAACGTGATGGCCAGCACGCTGTTTGGCGGTGTCTCGGGCTCCCCCATTGCCGACACGTCGGCCATGGGCGGCGTGCTGATCCCCATCATGAAGCGCGAAGGCTACAGCGCCGACTACGCGGTCAACGTCACCACCCATGCGTCGCTCACCGGCGCGCTGATGCCCACCTCGCACAACATGATCATCTATGCGTTTGCTGCCCAGGCAGCCAGCGGCATGATCGGTGGCCATGTGATCCGCGGTGTGTCGATCGGCGACCTGATGTTTGCCGGGCTGGTGCCGGTGTTCTGGATCATGGTCTGCATGCTGATCGCCGCCTACTGGCAGGCCGTGCGCAATGGCTTTCCCAAGCGGGCCGATGGCTCGTCCATGCTGGAGAAGTTCCCCGGCTGGGGTGCTGTGCTGCGCACCTTCATCGCGGCCATTCCCGGCCTGATGGTGATTGGCGTGATTCTGGGCTGTGTGATGGGTGGGGTGGCCACGGCCACCGAGGCAGCGGCGATTGCCGTGGCCTACTCGCTGCTGCTGACCAGCCTGATCTACCGCACCATGAGCCGTGCCAAGGTGGTGATGGCGCTGAAAAAGGCGTCAAAAACCACCGGCGTGATCCTGCTGCTGATCGGCGTGTCGAACATGCTGCGCTGGCAAATGGCGTACCTGGAAATTCCGGATGCGATCGAGGCTGCGCTGCTGCACGCCACCACCACCCCGTGGCTGATGCTGCTGTACATCAACATCATCCAGATTTTCCTGGGCATCTTCCTGGACATGGCCGCCCACATCCTGATCACCACGCCACTGTTTCTGCCACTGGCCATCCAGATGGGCGTGGGCCCGGTGCAGTTCGGCATGATGCTGCTGCTGAACTGCGCGCTGGGCCTGGTCCATCCGCCGGTAGGGACGGTGCAATTTGTCGGCTGTGCCATTGGCAATATTTCGATTGGTGAGGCAACCAAAACCGCGTGGCCCTACTACCTGGCGATATGGGTGGCCATCAACCTGGTGACCTATGTGCCAGCGTTCTCCACCTGGCTGCCGTCGCTGATCACCGGGCACCCGGTGTTCTAGCGCAGCGCCTATCACTCCTCCCCCGACCATCCCAGTCCAGCCGCTCTGCGTGCCTGGCTGGGATTTTTTTTGCCCCCAAGCCGCACAGACGGCCCTTTTCCACATCCTTACGGAGACAAACAACATGCCCACCGACACAGCTATTCACAACACCATGTCCCGCCGCACCGCCGTCAGCCTGCTGGCGCTAGGAGCCTGCGGCAGCGCCCGCCAGGCATGGGCCCAGGCCACCGACTACCCCCACCGCCCGGTAGAACTGGTGGTGGCCTACGGCGCAGGCGGCGGCACCGACGTGCTGGCCCGCGCCTTCAGCGACTCGGCCCGCAAGCACATCAGCCAGCCGCTCACCGTGATCAACAAGCCCGGGGCCAGCGGCTCCATCGGCCTGACCGACGTGCTCAACGCCAAGCCCGACGGCTACAAGATCGCCATGCTGACAGTGGAGCTGACCACCCTGCCCCACGTGGGCGTGATCAAGTTCAGCCACGACGACTTCGCCCCCATCGTGCTGCTGAACGCCGACCCGGCCGCCATCACTGTGAAGGCCGATGCGCCATGGAACACCATCGAAGAATTTCTGGCCGCTGCCAAGAAGACCCCGGGCGAAGTGCGCGTGGGCAACTCGGGCGCGGCCTCCATCTGGCATCTGGCCGCCGCCGCACTGGGCGACAAAACCGGCACCAGCTACAACCACATTCCCTACCCCGGCGCAGGCCCGGCGGTGCTGGCCCTGCTGGGCGGGCATATCGAGGCGGTGTCGGTCAGTGCCGCCGAAGTCACGGCCCATGTGAACTCCGGCAAGCTGAAAATACTGGCCACCATGGCCGACAAGCGGGTCAAGGGCTTCGAGTCGGCCCCCACGCTGAAAGAGCGCGGCATTGATTTGTCCATCGCCTCCTGGCGCGGCCTGGGTGCCCCCAAGAACACCCCGCCCGAAATCCTGGCCATCCTGAAAAACACCGCCGTCAAAACCGTCGCCGAGCCTGCCTTCCGCGAGATCATGGACAAACAGAACATGGGTTTTGTGTTCGGCGACGAAGCCGCCTTCAAAGCCGTGATGGTGCGCGACAGCACTTACTACAAAAACCTGATCACCCGGCTAAACATCAAATTGGTCTGAACCTATAGGCTTTTCAGGCCGCCCGTGCTGGCAGGACGGGCGTGAGCAGCTATTTATTTGAGAGCGGCGGGTATTTCTGGCCGTTCACCAGCATCTTCAGCCGCGCGGCCTCCAGCAGGTCGATACCGAGCTGGTCACACAGTTGCAGCAGGTACAGCAGCACATCGGCCGCTTCGGCGGCCACCTCGGCTGTTTGCGGCGCGGACAGCTTGCGGCTTTGGTCCTCGGTCAGCCACTGGAAGTGCTCCAGCAGCTCCGCCGCCTCCACGCTCAGCGCACTGGCCAGGTTCTTGGGCGAGTGGAACGGTGCCCAGTCGCGTGCGGCGGCAAAGTCGCGCAGGGCTTGGGTGAGGGAGGGGATGGTGGTCATGGGGGTTACATCATGGTTCACGCTAGGCCAGTTGCGCGAGTTCTCGCAACTTCTTGGCCAAGGGCCTGGCGCGCTGCTGGCTGAATGCGTCGCCCGGCAAATGCCCTGCCAGCGTGGGTTCAAACTCGGTATTGGCAAACAGCGCCGTGAATTCCTCGGCCAGATACTGGCGCAATTCGACCGGCATGGCACGGCATTCGTCCAACAGTTCTAGCCGTCTGTCCACCACGGTGACGATGTCTTCCATGTCGTGGCTACCCAGAAAATCGGGCTTGCCGTGGGCATCCTTGCCACGGTCTTTGAAAGCCTCCAGCTTGGTGGCAATGAACACCGGCGCGGTAATAAGCTTGATCTCCATGCCACTGGGTAAGACCACGACCGATGCTGTGCGCAGCGCCAGCGGATACCAGCGGTTGGCAAAACCCAGGATGTCCTTCACCGTAGGCATCAGGTCTAAAGTGACACTCTTGTAGACCCAACGGCAAATCGGTGCATCGGTCCGCATATCGTTGCTGAACCCCTGTGCGCGCACCCGTTTTTCGATAGCGTGGTAGTCCTGTGTCGTCAGCGCCTGGGCCACGATATCCACGTCTTCGGTGATGCGTATGCGGTCGGGCCGCTCCTGCGTCAGCAGCAAGCCCGTGGCACAGCCGCCGACAAACACCACGCTGTCGCATACCGGGCCCAGCGCATAGGCTACCAGTTCCAAAATCGCCAGATTGGGATTGTGAGCTGCTGCCATCACACCAGCCGCTCTTCTAAAAGTTGCCGCGCCATTTCCCGCTCGCGGGCCTGGCCGATGCGCAGTGCGTCAAACAAAGCCAGCAAGGTGTAAAGCGTGGGGTCTTTCATCGCAGCCAGCGGAAGCTTGGGGTACAACGGCAGCAAGGCCATGCCCCGCACCGGGCCATCCGCGTGCGGCCATACCGGTGGCATGTCATCGGCAAACAACACCTTGGATTGGATCGGCTCCACCCCGTACGCTGTGGGGAAACCCATGACCAGCCCGCCGCGCACCGCCGGGAAAAAATACGGAGCCCCCAGCAGCACCATCGGCCGGAATGCGGCCATCACCAGGGTTGGCACCTCGTTCACCTCGGCCAACAGCCGCGCAGCGCTGAGCCGCGCCATGCAGGCATGCGCCTCAAATTGCGACAACTGCAAGGCCTCTGCCAAGGCCACATAGGGCAAGCGCTGCCCCGCCAAACTGACCAGCTTGAAAGCCATGGCCAGGTCTTGCGGCTTGAGCGACCACTGCGCGTGGCTCAGCCGCGACTTGATTCCCGATGAAGCCATCATTTCACTCTGTATTCAATATGAATACCGAATATGCCACATAAATTTTGATAAAAGATAAAAATTTATGCAATATGCATTTTAAATACAACATTCCGGTAACCACTCACGCCCCGCCCGAGCGCCACCGCACCACCAGCTCGTCAAACCCCGTTGCCGCATCCAGCGCGCGCACAAACGCCCACTCGGGCAACAGCGCCAGCAGCACCTCCGCCGTGGTCCGCACGGTGCAGCCCGCCGCCACATGCCCGCCCAGCACCGCCCCGGTCGCGGTAGACACCGCCATGTGCAGGTGCGAACTGCTGCGCTCCCCGTCCACCGCCACCGTGCCCGCCAGGCTGAGGATTTCCAGGTCCCCCGCCAGCCGCTGCGGTTGCTCCGCCCCGGCAAAGCGCAGACCGGCCGTAGACAGGCTACCGATGCCCGAGAGCACAAAAGCCGCCTGGCAATTCTGGCCGCGCACGGCGGCCTCCAAGGCTTGGCGCAGGTCTTGGCCGGGGCTGAGGCGCAGGGGGAGGGTTTGCATGGGATTTATGAGAAATAGGCTGCCTGCGTTTATGGAATGGGCACAAGCAGCTATTATTTTAGAAGCAAATCACCAGAAGCCGATCGCCTACCCTAGCCCTGCACAGCCTTGCTCGCCATCGCCTTCGCCAGCCCGCCCCACTGCGCGCTGAACAGCCCCGCGTCCATGGTCTTGACGTTCTTCATGATGGGCTTGAAGCCCATGTGGGCCAGCACGTCACGCTCCAGGTCCACGCCGGGGGCGATCTCGGTCAGCTCCAGGCCGTCGGTGGTGAGCTGGAACACGGCGCGCTCGGTGACGAACAGCACTTCTTGCTGGCGCAGGGCGGCATCGTGGCCGTTGAAGGTGATTTGCTCGACCTTTTCGATGAACTTGCGCGACTTGCCTTCTTGCAGGATGGTGAGCTGGCCGTCGGCGACCTGCACCTTCAAACCACCGGCGGTGAAGGTGCCGCAGAACACCAGTTTCTTGGTGGAGCGGGTGATGTTGACGAAGCCGCCGCAGCCCACCGGGCGGCCATTGAACTTGCTCACGTTGACGTTGCCCCAGTAGTCGGCCTGGGCCAGGCCCAGAAAGCTGGCATCCAGGCCGCCGCCGTCGTAGAAGTCGAATTGCAGCGACTGCTCGATGATGGCCTCGGCGTTGTAGGCCACGCCAAAGTCGCCCAGCTGCGCGGGGATGCCGCCGGTGATGCCGCTCTCGATGCTCAGGGTGAGCTGGTCCGACACACCCTCTTCGGCCGCCACCGACGGCACCCCGGCGGGGATGCCGATGCCCAGGTTGGTGATGGCACCGGGCTTGAGCTCCATGGCGGTGCGGCGTGCGATGACCTTGCGCTCGTCCAGCGCCATGGGTTCCAGCGAGCTGGTGGGCACGCGCACGTCGCCGCACAGGGCGGGGTTGAACTGGGTGGCGATGGTCTGCATGTGGTTTTCGGGCTGGCTGACCACCACGTAGTCCACCGACACGCCGGGGATCTTCACCGCCTTGGGGTGCAGGCTGCCCGCTTGCACGATGCGCTCCACCTGGGCGATGACGATGCCGCCGCAGGCCTTGGCCGCGTGGGCGATGTTGATCTGCTCCAGCAGCACGCCCTCTTTGTCCAGCGTGATGTTGCCGTTTTCATCGGCCAGCGTGCCGCGGATGATGGCCACGTCGATTTGGGGGCAGGGGTAGAACAGCCATTCTTCGCCCGCAAACTCGACCAGCTTCACCAGGTCTTCGGTGGACTGGCTGTTGAGCTTGCCGCCTTCGATGCGCGGGTCCACAAAAGTGCCCAGGCCCACCTTGGTCAGCAGGCCGGGGCTGCGGCTGGCGATGTGGCGCGTGAGGTGCGACAGGCTGCCCTGCGGGAAGTTGTAGGCCTCGACCTCGCCCGCAAACACCATCTTCATCATCTCGGCACCGGTCTGGCCGAAGTGGCCCGCGATGGTGCGCTTGATCATGCCGGGGTGGGCGAAGTGGACCATGCCTGCGTCCTTGCTGTTGCCGATGGCTCCGCAGGCCCAGGTGGTGAGGTTGCGCGGGTGGCCGGTGCCCAAAAAGGTCTGCTCCACGCCCTTGAGTACCTCCTCGGGCAGGCTGGTCACGGCCAGGCCGCCCAGGAAGATGGTGGCGTTGTCTGGGATGAGTGCGCCGGCTTGTGCGGCAGTGATGATTTGCATGTCAGTCTTTCAAATATTCAGGGTTTTCGATCAGCAGTGCCATGCCTTGGCCACCGCCCACGCAGGCGGACGAGATGCCGTAGCGCAGCCCCCGGCGGCGCAGTTCGCGGGCCAGGGTGACGGTGAGGCGCACGCCGGTGGCGGCAAGGGGGTGGCCCAGCGCAATCGCGCCGCCGTTGACGTTCAGCTTGTCGCGGTCCAGGCCCAGCTCGCGCTCCACCGCAATGGTTTGCGCGCCCTGGGCCTCGTTGATCTCGAACAGGCCAATGTCGTCCAGCGTCAGGCCGCAGCGTTCCAGCAGGGCACGGATGGCGGGCGCGGGGCCGATGCCCATCAGTTCGGGCGGCACTCCGGCGGCGGCGGCACCGCGCAAACGGGCCAGCGGCTGGAGGCCGTTTTTCCGCACGTAGGCATCGCTGGCGACCAGCGCGCCCACCGCACCATCGACCAGGGCCGAGCTGTTGCCCGCGGTTTGCACGCCGCCGGGGTAGACGGTGCGCAGGCCTGCCAAGGCCTCCAGCGGTGAGGGGCGCGGATGGGTGTCGCGGTCCAGCTGGGCCACCTTGCGCGGCAGTTGGATGCCGCGGGTGGCGTAGCCGGGCAGTTCAAACTTTTCACTGGTGACGGGCACGATCTCGCCCGCCAGGAAGCCATCGGCCTGGGCCTTCAGGGCGCGCTCGAACGACAGCGCGGCATACGCATCTACATCGGCGCGGGTGATGCCGTATTTCTTCGCCAGGTTCTCCGCCGTTTCGATCATGGTGACCGGGCCTGCGGTATCGGTCAGGGCTTCGATCAAGAAGTCTTTGAACTCCACCGGCGCGCCCAGCCGGAAGCCGCTGCGGTGGGTGTAGGCGGCAATGGGGTTGCGCGTCATGGACTCGGTGCCGACCACCAGAGCCAAATTGGCATAGCCCAGGGTGATCTGGTCGGCGGCCTGGCGGAACAGCTCAAAGCCGGTGCCGCAGATGCGCTGCACCAGGATGGAAGGCGTGGCGATGGGCACGCCCGCGTACAGGCCGATGTGGCGCGGCAGCACAAAGGCATCGAAGTCGGCCTGCGCCATGGAGCCGGTGACGACCGAGTCCACATCCGCCGCGGGCACACCGCTGCGCGCGAACACGGCGCGGGCCACCTTGATACCCATGTCGGTGGGCGATACGCCGCCCAGGGGGCCGCAGTAGTCCACCAACGGCGTGCGCACGCCGTCCACGATCCACGCGTCTAATTTGGCTGAAAAGTGTTGCATGGTTTACGCCTTGGTCCGGTCGGTGACACGAAGAATGGTTGCATAGCCGCTGTCACCCGCTGCGCAGCCGGTGAACAGGCCCACGCCGCCGCCGCGCAGCACCAGCTCTTCGATCAGCTCGATGATGGCGCGCAGGCCGGTGGGGGCTTGCGGGTGGCCCCAGATGATGGAGCTGCCATAGTTGTTCATCTTTTCCCAGGCAAAACCGGTGTCGCGGGCCAGGGCGATGTCGTTCACCGCGAAGGGGTTGTGGGTTTTGATGGCGTGGATGTCGGCAATCGACAGACCTGCGTTTTTGAGGGCGTTAAAGGCGGCGGGCGACGGGGCCATGGGCATGTAGCCGGGCTCCACGCGGGCCTGGCCGAAGCCCAGGATTTCCACTTCGATGTTCGGGTTCAAGGATGCGGCGCGGGCCAGGTCGCGTGTGGTGACGATAGCCCCGGCATTGCCGTCGGCTGGGTGGGTTTGGCCGCCGAAGGTCACCGTGCCGCCTTCTTTGACCGGCTTCAATTTCGCCAGCCCTTCGGCGGTGGTGGGGAAGATGCCTTCGTCGGCACTCAGCACACCGGTTTGCTTGCGGAACTTGGAGTCGGTCAAAGGCACATCGGCCATATACCGCTTCTGAAACGCCCGGTCGTCAGCCAGCGCCTGCTGGTACTGGCCGTAGCGGTGCAGCTTGAGGTCGTGTTGCTCGGCAGTGCTGATGCCGTAACGCGCGGCCACGTTTTCGCCGGTTTGCAGCATGGGGTTTTTGGCGTACGGGTCATGGCCCATGTTGTCGGGCACCCAGTGCTCGGTCACGCCATAGCCGCCGGTACCGCTGGAGTCGGGGTAGTAAACCACCGGGCCGTTGGACTGGCGGTCGGCCATCACCAGCAGCGCGCTGCTGGCGGTGCCGCACTGCACTTCCTGCGCCGCCATCTGCAGGGCGCGCACACTGGTGGCGCAGGCCTGCTGGATGGTCGGCCCGGCCACGCGGTCGATGCCCATCAGGCCGGTGACGTACGGCAGGCCGTAGAAGCTGCCTTTTTGCGGATTGGTCAGGCCCAGGATGGCCAGGTCGATCTGCGCCATGTCAAAGCCGCGTGCGGCCAGGGCTTGCTTGCCTACGCTGGCGGCCAGCGGCAAAGCATTCAGGTTGGCCAGCGAACCCTGCCATTTGGCAAACGGGGTAGACCAGTAAACCCCGTAGGGGATGTATGCGGACATGGCTTCTCCTTGCGCCCAAACGGGCAAATTTGATTATTTATCATAACTATATTTCGGGTCCTAAAAGCTAGGGAAAGCACCTACGATAGAGCCTCCAATCCATCTTGTTTTAGTTATTTTTCATAACCATAATCCAACCAACGAAGAGCACACCATGACTACACACAACCCTGACATCTCTCTTGAAATCTGCGGCGACGACCGAGAAATCGCGGTCATCCGCCTGACCCGCCCCACCAAGCGCAACGCGCTGAACGACGGCCTGATCCTGGCGTTGCGCAACCTGCTCGACGGCCTGCCCGCCAGCGTGCGTGCCGCCGTCCTCGACGGCGAAGGCCCGCACTTCTGTTCCGGCCTGGACCTGAGCGAACTGAAAGACCGCGACGCAGGCCAGGGCCTGCACCATTCCCGCATGTGGCACGCCGCGCTGGAGCGCGTGCAGTTCGGCCCGGTGCCGGTGGTGGCGGCGCTGCATGGCGCGGTGGTCGGCGGCGGGCTGGAGCTGGCCAGCGCCTGCCACATCCGTGTGGCCGATGAGTCCACCTTCTACGCCCTGCCCGAAGGCTCGCGGGGCATCTTTGTGGGTGGTGGCGGCGCAGTGCGCATTCCGCGCCTGATCGGCACCGCCCGCATGACCGACATGATGATGACGGGCCGCGTCTACAACGCGGCCGACGGCGAACGCATCGGCATGGCGCAGTACCTGGTGCCCAACGGCGAAGCCTTTGCCAAGGCACTGGAACTGGCCAAGCGCATCGCCCAAAACGCACCGCTGACCAACTACGCGCTGATGCACGCCCTGCCCCGCATCGCCGAGCAACCGGCCGACCAGGGCTTCCTTACCGAAGCCATGATGGCCGCGATTGCCCAGAGCGCGCCCGAAGCCAAGGAACGCGTGCGCGCCTTCCTGGACGGACGGGCAGCCAAAGTCCAAAAAGCCTAAAAACACCAGCGATCGAGACCACCATGTCCGCCCCCACCTACCGCCCCCTGCGCTTCGGCGTCACCCATGTCACCACCCGTGACACGCCCGAAGGCGTGCGTTATGTGCGGGCCGCGCAAGACCTGCAGCCCTACCCCACCCGCCTGACCGACCGGCTGGCGCACTGGGCCCAGACCACGCCCGACCAGACCTGGATGGCCCAGCGCGTGAAAAACGCCGACGGCAGCCTGGGCGACTGGCGGCACATCACGTATGCACAGGCCTGGCAATCGGCCCGCAACATTGCCCAGGCCCTGCACGGGCTGGACCTCAGCCCCGAGCGGCCCGTGGTGATCCTGAGCGAAAACGACCTGGACCACGCCCTGCTGTCGCTGGGCTGCCTGGTGGCCGGTGTACCGCAGTGCACCGTGTCCACCGCCTACAGCACCATCAGCCAAGACTTCGACAAGCTACGCCACGTACTGACCACGCTGACCCCCGGCCTGGTGTTTGCCAGCAACGGCGAACGCTTTGCCCGCGCCATCACCACCACCGTGGGGCCCGACGTGCACGTGGTGCTGGGCAGCGGCAGCATCCCCGGGCGCAGCACCATGCCCTTCAGCACGCTGCTCAACACCCCCGCCACCCCGGCGGTGGATGCAGCGCACGCCGCCATCACTGGCGACCACATTGCCAAGTTCATGTTCACCTCGGGCTCGACCAAGCTGCCCAAGGCGGTGATCGTGACGCACGGCATGTGGAGCGCCAACATGCAGCAGATGAACCAGGCCATGCCGGTGATGGCCGAGACCCCGCTGGTGCTGGTGGACTGGCTGCCCTGGAACCACACCTTTGGCGGCAACCACAACTTTGGCATCGTCATCTACAACGGCGGCACCCTGTACCTGGACGAAGGCAAACCCACGCCCAAGGGCATGGCGGAAACCATCCGCAACCTGCGCGAAATTGCGCCCACCGTCTACTTCAACGTGCCCACCGGCTTCGAGGTGCTGGCCGAAGCCATGCAGACCGACGACCTGCTGCGCAAAAACCTGCTCAGCCGCGTCAAGATGTTCTTCTTTGCCGCCGCCGCCCTGTCGCAGCCGATCTGGGATGCGCTGTTTGCTACCGCCGAGCGCGAAGTGGGCGAGCGCATCGTGATGAACACCGGCCTGGGCATGACCGAATGCACGCCCTACTGCCTGGGGGTCAACAGCCACCACGTCAAGGCCGGGTACGTGGGCGTGCCCGCGCCTGGCCTGGAGCTCAAGCTGGTGCCCGTGGACGGCAAGACCGAGGCCCGCTACCGCGGCCCCAACATCACCCCCGGCTACTGGCGCAACCCCGAGGCCACCCGCGACAGCTTTGACGACGAGGGCTTCTTCTGCTCGGGCGACGCGGTGCAATGGATAGACCCGAACGACCTGCACCAGGGCCTGAAGTTCGACGGCCGCATCGCCGAAGACTTCAAGCTCAGCACCGGCACCTTCGTCAGCGTGGGCCCCATGCGCGCCAAGGTGATTGCCGCCGGTGCACCCTATGTGCAAGACGTGGTACTCACCGGCATCAACATGAAAGAGCTCGGCGCGTTGCTGCTGCCCACCGCCGCCTGCCGCAGCATGAGCGGCCTGCCCGACAGCGCCAGCATGGCCGAAGTGCTGCACAGCGCGCCGGTGCAAGCCCACTTCCAGACCCTGCTCAACACCCTGGCCGCCAGCGCCACCGGCAGCGCCACCCGCATCGCCCGCGCCTTGCTGCTGGCCGAGCCGCCCTCGCTGGACAAGGGCGAGATCACCGACAAGGGCTCGATCAACCAGCGCGCGGTGCTGCAACACCGCGCCGCCCTGGTCGAAGCCCTGCATGCCGACACCGCCAGCCACATCCTCAAACCCGCACCGCTTTCTACTGGAGCCACCGCATGAACATCCAAGGACAATCCGCCCTCGTCACCGGAGCCGCCTCCGGCCTGGGCGAAGCCACCGCCCGTGAACTCGCCCGCCTGGGCGCCAAGGTCGCCGTGCTCGACGTGAACCTGGCCCAGGCCGAAAAGGTGGCTGCCGAGATCGGTGGCATCGCCTGCCAGTGCGACATCACCAACGCCGACAGCGTCAGCGCCGCCATCGAAAAAGCCGCTGCGGCCCAGGGCCCGGCGCGCATTTTGATGAACGTGGCCGGTATCGGCGGCGCCAAGCGCGTGGTGCAAAAAGACGGCAGCGCCGCCCCGCTGGACGCGTTTGCCAAGGTCATCGCCGTCAACCTCATCGGCAGCTACAACATGACCCGCTTGTTTGCCGCCGCCTGCGCCAAACTGGAACCGCTGGACGGCGGCGAGCGCGGCGTGATCATGTTCACCGCGTCGGTTGCGGCGTTCGATGGCCAGGTGGGCCAGCAGGCCTACAGCGCGTCCAAGGGCGGGCTGGTGGGCATGACGCTGCCCATGGCACGCGACCTGGCGCAGCACGGCATACGGGTGTGCACCGTGGCCCCCGGCCTGTTTGCCACGCCGCTGATGCAAGAGCTGCCCGAGGCGGTGCAGGCCTCGCTGGCGGCCAGCATCCCCTTCCCCTCGCGCCTGGGCAAGCCATCTGAATTTGCCGAACTGGCCGCGCACATCGTGACCAACGGCCACCTGAACGGCGAAGTGATCCGCCTGGATGGCGCGCTGCGCATGGCACCGCGCTGAGCCCCAAAAAAGAGACCAGGAGACAAAAAAATGCAAGCCACAGCCACCCATTCCCCGCCCGCCGCGGCGGGATCCACCAAATTCGCCACGCTGTTCTTGTGCTTCGTGGTGGCCCTGCTCGAAGGGCTGGACCTGCAGTCTGCGGGCATCGCTGCCTCGCGCATCGGCGCAGAGTTCCACCTGCTGCCACCGCAGATTGGCGGCATGTTCAGCGCCGGTCTGCTGGGCCTGCTGCCCAGCGCCATCTTTGGTGGCTGGCTGTCGGACCGCATCGGCCGCAAGAAAGTGTTGATCGGCTCGGTGCTGATCTTTGGCCTGTTCTCGCTGGCCACCGCCCATGTGTGGGACTACCCCAGCCTGCTGGCGGCGCGCTTTCTGACCGGCCTGGGCCTGGGTGCGGCGCTGCCTATCCTGATCGCGCTGTCGTCCGAAGCCGCCGAGCCACACAACCGCAGCATCGCCGTCAGCATCACCTACGCCGGTGTGCCGCTGGGCGGGGCCATCGCGGCGGTGCTGGGCATGGTGAACTTTGGCGGCGACTGGCGCGGCCTGTTCTATGTGGGCGGCGTGGTGCCGATGGTGATTGCCCTGCTGCTGCTGATGCTGCTGCCCGAGTCGCGGGCCTACCGCGAACGCCAGCAAGCCCCCGCAGGTCCCTCGCGCACCGCCGGTGGCCTGTCGGGCCTGTTCACCTCGGGCATGTGGAAACCCACCCTGCTGCTGTGGCTGGCCAGCTTCTTTGTACTCACCGTGCTGTACATGCTGCTGAACTGGCTGCCGTCGCTGCTGCAAGGCAAGGGCTTCAGCCGCGCCGATGCCGGGCTGGTGCAGCTGGTCTTCAACTTCGGCGGTGCCGCGGGTTCGCTGGTAGTGGGGCGGCTGATGGACTCGCCACGCCGCATCGCCACCGCCCTGGCCATCTACGGCGGCATGCTGCTGTCGCTGGCCGGGCTGGGCCTGTCGGACAGCTTTGCGCTGGTGGTGCTGGCCGGGCTGCTGGCCGGGTTCTGCTCGCTGGGTGGCCAGGTGGTGCTGTACGCCACCGCCCCCGCACTGTACCCCACCTCGAACCGGGGCACCGGCGTGGGCGCCTCCATCACCGTGGGCCGCCTGGGTGCCATCGGCGGGCCCATGATTGCCGGGCAGATTCTGGCCGCCGGCATGGGCGTGGCCGGGGTGATGGCCGCATCGGCCCCCGGCATCGTGGTGGCTGCCATCGCCGCCCTGGCGCTGATGCGCTCGCCCCACAAGCCATCCCACTGATATTTACATAAAAACCGCTGCCCACGCTTATTCCATCAGCATGGGCAGCTACCAAATCAGGAGCAAGTGTGCTGCGACCCTGCAGCACACAGGCCTGAGCCACGCCAGCGCAAACCCTTTTCCCTAACCAGAGCCCTTGGAGACATTCATGACAAAAACCACCCACCGCTTCACGCTGACCGCCATGGCCGCGCTCAGCACCCTCGCCGCCGCCGGTGCCGTCCAGGCCCAAAACGTCACGCTGTACGGTGTCATCGACACCGGCATTGAAACCGTGAGCAACACCGCCGCCGGAGGCACCATCACCCGCTTGCCGTCCAACACCGGCATCTTTGCATCGCGCTGGGGCATGCGCGGCAAGGAAGACCTGGGCGGTGGCCTGGCCGCCGTGTTCACCCTGGAATCGGGCTTCTCGCCCGACACCGGTGCCATGGGCCAGGGCGGTCGCCTGTTTGGTCGCCAGGCGCTGGTGGGCCTGAGCGGCGACTGGGGCGCGGTGACCCTGGGCCGCCAGTACAGCATGCTGTATTGGTCGATGATGGATGCCGACATCGTCGGCCCCAGCGTGTTTGGCGTGGGTTCGCTGGATGCCTACGTGCCCAACTCCCGCCACGACAACGCCATCGTCTACCGGGGCAAGTTCGATGCCCTGAGCCTGGGAGCCAGCTACAGCCTGGGCCGCGACACGGCAGCCGCAACGCCCCCCAACCCCACGGCCACCAACTGCGCCGGCGAAGCCGGCAGCGATGTACAGGCCTGCCGCGCCTGGTCGCTGATGGCCAAGTACGACACCGCCAGCTGGGGTGCCGCCCTGGCCTACGACCTGCAACATGGCCGTACGCTCACCAGCGCCACCGACACGGTATTTGGCGGCCTGACCAGCAGCGCCAAGACCGATGCCCGCCTGTCCGTCAATGGCTACGCCAAGTTCGGCGATGCCAAAGTGGCCGCCGGCCTGATCCGCCGCGACAACGACGGCAGCGCCACCCGCCCCAAGAGCAACCTGTGGTACGTGGGTGCGTCCTACGCCCTCAGCCCCGCCTGGACGGTAGACGGCACCGTGGCCCGCCTGGCCTACAAAGACGTGTCCAACGCCGACTCCACCCTGGTGGCGGTGCGCGCGCTGTACAAGCTGAGCAAGCGCACCACGGTGTACGGCCAGCTCGGTCACATCAGCAACCAGAGCGCCGTGGCGGTGTCCGTCAGCGGCGGTGCAGCCGGCAGCAACCCGCTGGCAGGCGGCAGCCAGACCGGCACCATGTTCGGCATCAACCACGCCTTCTAAAAACCCGCACCGGAGACCACCATGCAACACCGTCGCCACTTCCTCCACACCGCGGCCAGCGCCGCCGCCCTGGCCGCGCTCGCCCCTTTGCGGGCCCTGGCCCAGGGCGTGGACCAGGTCAAGATTTACTACGGCTTTCCGCCCGGCAGCTCGGGCGACAGCGTGGCCCGCCGCGTGGGCGAAAAGCTGGCCGGTACGGCCTACTGCAAGACCGCCGCCGTGGTGGACAACAAGCCCGGTGCGGGCGGCCGCATCGCCCTGGAGGCGCTCAAGGGTGCGCCCGCCGACGGCTCGGTACTGGCGCTGGCGCCGGTGTCGGCCATGTCGGTGTACCCGCACATCTACACCAAGCTCAGCTACGACCCGAAGGACTTCGCCACGGTGTCCATCGGCGCGGTGATGCACCACGGCCTGGCGGTCGGCCCGGCCGTGCCACCCACCGTCAAGTCGCTGAAAGACTTTCTGGCCTGGGCCAAGGCCAATCCCGACCAGGCCAGCTACGGCTCGCCCGGCGCGGGCAGCATGCCGCACCTGCTGGGGGCCCTACTGGGCCTGCGCTCCAAGGTGGAGCTCAAGCACGTACCCTACCGCGGCACCGTGCCCGGCATCACCGACCTGGTGGGCGGCCAGATCGCCTCCACCATGAACCCCAGCGGCGACTACCTGGCCTATGTGAAAGCGGGCAAGCTGCGCGTGCTGGCCACCTCGGGCCCGATCCGCTCGCCCTACTACCCCGACGTGCCCACCTTTGCCGAGCAGGGCTTCCCCGACCTGGTGGTGGAGGAATGGTTTGGCTTCTACGCCCCGGCCAAAACCCCGCCCGCCACCCTGGCCCTGGCCAACGCGGCCATCACCGCCGCGCTGAAAGACAAGGTGGTGCTGGACAGCCTGGCCCTGGTCGGCCTGATCGCCCGCGGCTCCACCCAGGAAGACATGGCCAAGTCGCAAAAAGCCGAGTTCGAGCGTTGGGGGCCGCTGGTGAAACAAATCGGCTTTAGCGCGGATTCTTGAACCGGACTTACGCAAGTTCCCACTGTAAGCCCGAAGGGCGATACAGGGGCGCTGCGTAAGTCCTATTGAAGTTCATAAGAAATAGGCCGCCCGTGCTTATTCCACAAGCGTGACAAGCTATCAATAACAGAGCAAACCCATGGCCGACACCACCCACCTGAGCGACATCGCTTTCATCCTCACCGACGTGCTGCAGGCCCCCGCGCAGTGGCAGGCGCTGCCGCCGTTTGCCGACACCGATGCCGACCTGGCGCTGCAGGTGCTGGAGGAGGCAGGCAAGTTTGTCACCAGCGTGGTGGCACCGCTGCAGCGCGTGGGCGACGAGGTGGGCTGTAGCTTCAACGCCGGGGTGGTGACCACGGCACCGGGTTTCAAAGAGGCCTACCAAGCTTTCTGGCAGGCCGGGTGGCCATCGCTCTCGTGCGCCGTGGAAGACGGCGGCCAGGGCCTGCCTGCGGTGCTGGAGGGTGTGCTGTTTGAAATGCTGGCCGGGGCCAACCACGGCTGGACCATGGCCCCCGGCCTGCTGCACGGGGCCTACGCCTGCCTGAAGCACCACGGCAGCGACGCGCTGAAAGCGACGTACCTGGAAAAAATCGCCACCGGCGAATGGCTGGCCACCATGTGCTTGACGGAAGCCCACGCGGGCAGCGACCTGGGCCTGGTGCGTACCAAGGCCACGCCCCAGCCGGGCGGCAGCGTGCGGGTGAACGGCAGCAAGATTTTCATCTCGGGCGGCGAGCACGACCTGACCGACAACATCGTCCATCTGGTGCTGGCCCGCTTGCCCGATGCCCCGCCTGGGCCCAAGGGCCTGTCGCTCTTCCTCGTCCCTAAGGTCTTGCCCGACGGTAGCCTGAACGCCGTGGTCTGCGAGCGCATCGAGGAAAAAATGGGCCTGCACGGCAGCCCCACCTGCGTGATGCGCTTTGACGATGCCACCGGCTGGCAGGTCGGCGAGGCGAACAAGGGCCTGAACGCCATGTTTGTGATGATGAACGCCGCCCGCCTGCACGTGGGCCTGCAGGGCGTGGGCCTGCTGGAAGCGGCCTGGCAAAAAGCCCATGCCTATGCGCAAGAGCGCCGCCAGATGCGCGCGCCCACATCGGTTAGCGGGCCGAGCTTGATCAACGAACACCCCGCCATCCGCCGCATCCTCGCCACCCAGCGCGCCTGGATCGACGGCGGCCGGGTGCTGGCCTACCACACCGCCCTGCAGCTCGACGTGGCCGCACATAGCACTGATGCCGCCCAGCGCGCCGCCGCGCAGCGCTGGTGCGCCCTGGTCACCCCGGTGCTGAAAGCCGCCATGACCGACCAGGCATTCGCCGGGGCCAGCGCCTGCCTGCAGGTGTTTGGCGGCCACGGCTACATCAGCGAATGGGGCATCGAGCAGATCGTGCGCGACAGCCGGGTGGCCATGATCTACGAGGGCACCAACGAAATCCAGGCCATCGACCTGCTGGTGCGCAAGGTGCTGGCCGACGGCGGCGCGGGCATCTGCGCGCTGCTGGCCGAACTGCCCGCCAGCCCCCACCGCGATGCCCTGGTGGAAACCACCGCCGCCCTGGTGGCCGCCGCCCCCACCGACCCCGAACTCCCCTACTGGGTGGCCGACGACTACCTGCGCGCCGTGGCCCTGGTGCTGCTGGAATCTGCCTGGGGCCGTATCCGCGCCGCCAGCACGGATGCCCGCTGGACCACCCCGGCCCACGCCTTTCGCACCTGGGTGCTGCCCGAGTGCGACATGCGCCTGGGCACCATTCAGCAGCGTTTGAAAATATAAGTAAAAAGTGCCTCCCGTGTTTTCTCCATAAGCATGGGCAGCTACTGAAACCGTAGCAAACCATTTTCCCTGCCCGCAACGTGTACAGCGATGGTCCAGGCCACGCTGCGGGTTCCCCTGCGCCTGGCCCTTGGAGACAACACCATGACACGAAGATTCCCCCCTGGTTGGCTGGCGGTATCCCTGCTGCCCACCGCCTTGTTGGTCGGCTGCGGCGGCTCGGACGATGGGCTGCCCCAGCTCGCGGTCGCCACCCCCGCCACCCTGCAATCCTGCGCCACCCTGGCCAGCAGCCTGGCCCTGCCCAACACCACCATCACCTCGGCGGTGGACGTGGCCGCGGGCGGCCTGGTGGTGACCGGCGTGAGCACGCCCATCCCGGCGCACTGCCTGGTCAAAGGCAAGATGAACCAGCGCACCAGCGCGGTGGACGGCGCCAGCTACGCCATCGGCTTCGAGATCCGCCTGCCCGTGGCCTGGAATGGCCGCTTTCTGTACCAGGCCAACGGCGGGCTGGACGGCAGCGTGGTCACCGCCGCGGGGGCCACCAGCGGGGCCGCGCCTCTGGCACCCGGCCTGAGCCAGGGCTTTGCGGTGCTGAGCTCGGATGCCGGCCACGGCGCACCCACGCCTTTCTTCGGCCTGGACCCGCAGGCCCGGCTGGACTACGGCTACCAGGCCGTGGGCAGCCTCACGCCCATGGCCAAAAGCCTGATCAAAACCGCCTATGGCAAATCGCCCGACCGCTCCTACTTCGCAGGCTGCTCCAACGGAGGCCGCCACGCCATGGTGGCCGCGGCCCGCTACGGCGACCAGTACGACGGCATCCTGGCGGGCAACCCCGGCTTTCACCTGCCCAAGGCCGCCACCACCCAGCTCTGGAAAGCCCAGCAGTACGCCAGCATCTCCAGCCTGGACAGCAGCAGCCAGCCGGTGCTGACCAGCGCCGTGACACCCGCTGAGTTCAAGATGGTCAGCGACAAGATCGTCGCCAAGTGCGACGCGCTGGACGGCGTGACCGACGGCCAGGTGCAAGACGTGGCCGCCTGCCAGGCCGCGTTCAACCTGCAGACCGACGTGCCCAGCTGCAGCGGCGCCCGCGACGGCAGCTGCCTGAGCCCGGCCCAGAAAACCGTGCTGGCCAGCATCTTTGCCGGGCCCAAGAACAGCCAGGGCCAGGCGCTGTACAAGGGCACCTGGTTTGACCCCGGCATCGCCGGAGCCAACTTTGCCAGCTGGCACTTCGGCTCGCCCGCCACGCGGGACGCGGGCGCGGTGGCCTTCATCTTCACCACACCGCCCAGCACCGTGGCCGCCTTCAACGCCACCACCGGCCTGCAGTACGCGCTGAACTTCAGCATGGACACCGACTACCCCAAGATGTTTGCCACCAACAGCACCTACACCGAGTCGTCCTGGTCGTTCATGGTGCCGCCCGATGAAACCAACCTGGCCACCCTGCGCAACCGCGGTGCCAAGCTGATGGTCTACCACGGCGTGGCCGACGGCGTGTTCTCCCCGGTGGACACCGCCGACTGGATGGACCGCCTGCAAACCGCCAACAGCGGCAGCGCCGACCGCTTCGCCCGCCTGTTCCTGGTGCCCGGCATGAACCACTGCTCCGGCGGCCTGGCCACCGACCAGTTCGACATGCTGGCCCCGCTGGTCAACTGGGTCGAAAAAGGCCAGGCCCCCGACAGCGTGCTGGCCCATGCCCGCGGCGTGGGTGCCAACGTTGTCAACACCGAGCTGCCCGCAACCTGGTCGCCCACCCGCACCCGCCCCCTGTGCGTCTACCCCAAGGTGGCGCGCTACAAAGGCAGCGGTGACGTGGAAAGCGCCGACAGCTTCAGCTGTAAGTAGCTGTCAATAGGTGTCGGCCAGGGGACTTGTAACGACTGGCAAAATAGCGCCATGACCGTTTCAAGCCCCCCCAAATTCGCCAGCACCGTCGACAGCAGCATGCTGGAGGGCCTGGTGGGCTACAACGCCCGCCGGGCCTACCTGGTCATCCTCGATGTATTTTTCAAACGCATGGCGGTGTACGACCTGCGTACGGTGGACTTCTCCATCCTGTCGCTGATCACCCACAACCCCGGCATCACCTCGCGCCAGCTCGCCACCACCCTCAGCCTGCTGCCCCCCAATGTGGTGGGCATGGTCAGCGCCCTGGAAAAACGCGGCCTGATCGAGCGCCAGCCCCACCCCATAGATGGCCGCGCGGTAGGCCTGCACCTCACCCCTGCCGGTGAAGCCCTGGTGTCGGAGGCCGAAAGCACGGTGGAACAGCTGGAAATCGAAGCCACCAGCGGCCTGACCACCACCGAGCGCAAAACCTTGATTCGCTTGCTGCAAAAAATATACCGGACGTAATTCAGTTACAGCGCAGATACCTCGTGCATACAATGCTATTAAACTAGTAGCAATTTTGATTTTTGCGGTATAGTTGTTCCGCTGAACAGGTGCCAGGCAAGCACCTTGAGATCCCCAACACACATTGCACCGAGGAGAACACACCATGAGTTCCAAAGAAAACGTCGCTGTCCACCAACTGCTGGCCCTGCTGGAATCCCGCTACGCCATCCGCGTGCTGTGGGCCCTGCGCGACGGCCACGCCCAGACCTTCCGCCTGCTGCAAGACAGCGTGGGCGGTGTCACCCCCAACACCCTGAACACCCGCCTCAAAGAACTGCGCGAAGCCGACCTGCTGACCCACGGCTCCGAAGGCTACAGCGTCACCCCCAGCGGTGCCGACCTGCTCAAGCGCCTGAGCGACCTGCAAGCCTTCGCCGGCAAGTGGTCTACCGCCCAGGCCAAGAAGGTCAAGTAACCCGCTGCGGCGGGCATAAAAAAGGGGCTGGGAAGTGATTCCCAGCCCCTTTTTTGCGTGGAAAACGCTAAACCGTTGGCGACGTACCCGCGTTTTGCAACATCACGGATACCGCTGCGACGAACACGCGCGCCTGCTCCACCGCCCAGAGGGCTGTAGCCGTAGTCACATCGTCCCCGGTGTAGTCGGCCAACAAGCGGACCTGCTCCACCTCGTTCAAAGAGCGGCCCAACGCGCGTGGCAGCAGATTTGTTTGAATGAGTTGGTGCCCAAAAGCCGCGATCAGGCCGCGATGGGTTTTGGTGGTTTTGAAGTCCACCGCAGACACCGCCAGCAGCGCCGCATGTGCAGCGTCATACATGGCGTAGTAGGCGCGGTTGCAGGCGCCTTCGATTTCACCCGCCTGCAACAGCAGTTCTGCGCCACCCAGGGCCCGCTCGGCTTTTTCCAGATACCGGGTGGGCGACATAGGTGCGCTCACAAACGCACACCTTCTCGGCGGATATTGTCGATCAGCGCCGGGTTGCTGAAATGCTCGGGGTGGTCCATGTCGTCTTGCCACAAAGGCAAGGCCTGCACCAGGATGCCGGTGTCCAGCAGTACATCAAAAGCAATGCCGGCCATGCCAATCGCCGCCTCGGTGCGTTCGCCGTGGAGGCCGTGCAGCACCACGGCCACGTCGGCATCGCTGTCGACTTGGTGGGTGTGCCGCGCCCGGCTGCCAAACAAAATGGCGTAGTCCACCGGGTACAGCACCGCCACACGCCCCAGAAACGACTGGACGGCGTGGGCGGTAGCGGCATCAACCGGTGTGGCTAGGGAGGGCATGCGATAAAGCGTACCACGCCCGTCACGCCACCGCCCGCCCAAAGCTGAACTGCCCCGGTGCCTGGATCGGGTCCACGTCCACCGGGATCACGTCCTTGGGCAGGAACTTGCCTTCCAGCAGCAGCTTGGACAGCGGGTTCTCGATGCGCTGCTGGATGGCGCGCTTCAAAGGCCGTGCGCCAAACACCGGGTCGAAGCCGACCTTGGCCAGCTCGGCGATGGCCGCGGGCGACACCTCCAGCGTCAGGTCCATCTTGGCCAGGCGGGCTTCCAGCACCTTGATCTGGATGGCGGCAATGGCTTCGATGTTCTTCGCGTCCAGCGCATGGAACACCACGGTCTCGTCGATGCGGTTCAAAAATTCCGGGCGGAAGTAGTTCTTTAGCTCGTCCTGCACCGCGTCCTTGATGTCCTCGTAGTCCTGGCCCACCATGGTCTGGATGATGGGCGAGCCGATGTTGCTGGTCATCACGATCACGGTGTTCTTGAAGTCCACGGTGCGGCCCTGGCCGTCGGTCAGGCGGCCATCGTCCAGCACCTGCAGCAGTACGTTGAAGACATCCGGGTGGGCTTTTTCCACCTCGTCGAGCAGCAGCACGCTGTAAGGCTTGCGGCGCACGGCCTCGGTCAGGTAGCCGCCCTCCTCGTAGCCCACGTAGCCGGGTGGCGCGCCGATCAGCCGGGCCACCGAATGCTTCTCCATGAACTCGCTCATGTCGATGCGGATGAGGTGGTCTTCCGAGTCGAACATAAAGCCCGCCAGCGCCTTGCACAGCTCGGTCTTGCCCACGCCCGTGGGGCCCAGGAACAAAAAGGAGCCGGTGGGCCGGTTCGGATCGGACAGGCCTGCGCGCGAGCGGCGGATGGCGTTGGCCACCGCCGTGATGGCCTCGTCCTGGCCCACCACGCGGTCGTGCAGCTTGACTTCCATCTGCAGCAGTTTGTCGCGCTCGCCCTGCATCAGTTTGCTCACCGGAATACCGGTGGCGCGGGCCACGACTTCGGCGATTTCTTCTGCGCCCACCTGGGTGCGCAGCAGGCGCGGCGCGCTGGCGGTGCCCTTCACGGATTCCTTGGCCTGGGTTTCTTTCAGCTGCTTTTCCAGCTCGGGCAGCTTGCCGTACTGCAGCTCGGCGACCTTGTTGAAATCGCCCTTGCGCTTGAGTTCTTCGATCTGGAAGCGCATTTTTTCAATCGCCTCCATCACCTGCGCGCTGCCCTGGGCCTGGGCTTTTTCGGATTGCCAGATTTCATCAAAGTCGGCGATCTCTTTTTGCAGCCGGACGATCTCTTCCTCGATCAGACCAAAGCGCTTGACCGAGGACTCGTCCTTCTCGCGGCGCACGGCTTCGCGCTCGATCTGCAGCTGGATCAGGCGGCGGTCCAGCTTGTCCATCACCTCGGGCTTGGAATCCATCTCGATCTTGATCTTGGCCGCGGCCTCGTCGATCAGGTCGATGGCCTTGTCGGGCAAAAACCGGTCGGTGATGTAGCGGTGGCTGAGCTCGGCCGCGGCCACGATGGCCGGGTCGGTGATCTGCACGCCGTGGTGCACTTCGTACTTTTCCTGCAGGCCGCGCAGGATGGCGATGGTGGCCTCAACCGTGGGCTCGCCGACCAGAATCTTCTGGAAGCGGCGCTCCAGGGCTGCGTCTTTTTCGATGTACTTGCGGTACTCGTCCAGCGTGGTGGCACCCACGCAGTGCAGCTCGCCGCGCGCTAATGCCGGTTTGAGCATGTTGCCCGCGTCCATCGCGCCCTCGGCCTTGCCCGCGCCCACCATGGTGTGCAGCTCGTCGATGAAGACGATGGTCTGGCCTTCGTCCTTGGCCAGTTCTTTGAGCACGGTCTTCAGGCGCTCTTCGAATTCGCCTCGGAACTTGGCCCCAGCCAGCAGGGCCGCCATGTCCAGCGAGAGTACGCGCTTGCCTTTGAGCGACTCGGGCACCTCGCCCGCCACGATGCGCTGGGCCAGGCCTTCGACGATGGCGGTCTTGCCCACGCCGGGCTCACCGATCAGCACCGGGTTGTTCTTGGTGCGGCGCTGCAGCACCTGGATGGCGCGGCGGATTTCGTCGTCGCGGCCAATCACCGGGTCGAGCTTGCCCATGCGGGCGCGCTCGGTCAGGTCCAGGCAGTATTTTTTGAGCGATTCGCGCTGGCCTTCGGCATCGGCGTTGTCGACGTTCTGGCCGCCGCGCACCGCGTCGATCGCGGCTTCCAGCGATTTGCGGGTCAGGCCCGCGGCGCGCACCTGCTGGCCAAAGTCGGCCTTGCTGTCGGTCAAGGCCAGCAAAAACAGCTCGCTGGAGACGAACTGGTCGCCGCGCTTGATGGCTTCTTTTTCAGCGCCCTGCAGCAGGCTGACGAAATCGCGGCTGGGCTGCACCTGGTCTTGCCCGTGCACCGTGGGTAGCTTTTTGAGGGCCGCCTCGGCCACGCCCAGCAGGCTGGGTACGTTCACGCCCGCGCGCTGCAGCAGCGCCTGCGGGCCGTCGTCCTGGCGCAACATGGCCGCCAGCACGTGGGCCGGTTCGATGTAGCCGTGGTCGGCACCGAGTGCCAGGGTTTGTGCGTCGCCCAGGGCTTCCTGGAATTTGGTAGTGAGTTTGTCTTGTCGCATGTGGATCTCCAATGCAGTGACAGATGGGCCAGAGCTCTGCATTTTCAAGACTATGCGGTGGCAAAGCTTGCGCCAGATCAAACTCGGGGCTTATAAAGAATCAGCCTCCTGTGCTGATGGAATCAGCACAAGCAGCTACAAAAAAAGGAGCAAATGCGAATGAACCCAAAGTCCTAAAATCTACCCATGAACATCCACCAGCTGTCGGCCCGCTACAACCAGGAGCAAGACCGCATTCTGGTGCGCATCAACTCCACCGAGGGTTCCGAGATGCGGCTGTGGCTGACCCGCCGCCTCACCCTCGCCCTGTGGCCCACGCTGAACAAGGCCGTGGTGGAGCATGTTGCGCGGCAAGACGGTGGTGCCAGCCACTTGCGCGACGAGGCCAGCAAAAAGATGCTGGCCGACTTCCAGCGCGAAGCCGTGCTACGGGAAGCCGACTTTTCCACCCCCTACCAAGACGCACCCGATGCCACCGAAGCGACCACCCTGCCCCTGGGCAGCGCCCCGCTGCTGGTGACCGAGGTGCGTATCACCCCGGTGGCCAACGGCCCGTTGAAAATCGCCTTCAACGAACAGCTGGCGGGCCAAACCCACGGCCGAGGCTTCCAGGTGGAACTGGCCCCGCCGCTGGTGCACGGCCTGGTGCAGCTGCTGGAGCGGGCCTTGCAGCAATCGGCCTGGTTTGAGGCCAGCGACGTACTGGGTGCCCCCACCGTGCCCACCAGCGACGCACCAGTGGCAGCAGACCGGCCCAAGTACCTCAACTAGCCCTCTACAATCTCACGATGCACCTGCCCTCCACCGCTTCCCACGCCATGCCCCGCATGTGCGCCAGCGTGGCCGCAGTGGCATCCAAAAAACCCCAGCCCATCTGACCGGAGCTGCGGTTCCGTCCTCAGATGAGCGATGGAACCCCTCTCCCCCACCTCCGGTCCCGCGCTCCTTTGTTGATGGTTTCTCCATCGGTCTTGTTTTGACACAAAGGACTTTAGCGTGCGCTCTCTCGAACCTTCCCCCGACTTCTCCGGCCTGTGGATTCCCCTGGTCACACCTTTTACCGATGGTGCCGACGCTGCGGTAGACCACCCGGCCCTGGACCAACTAGTGGCGCGCCTTCGCACCGCCGGCATAGCGGGCTTTGTGGCCTGCGGCTCCACCGGAGAGGCGGCGGCCCTGGACGGCGACGAACAGCAGGCCGTGCTCGACACCGTGCTGCAGGCCGCCCAGGGCCTGCCGGTGGTGATGGGCTTGTCGGGCTACCACCTGCCCAAGATGCTGGCCAGCGTGCAGGCCTTCAGCCGCCAGCCGGTGGCCGCTTTGCTGGTGGCCGCGCCCAGCTACATCCGCCCTTCGCAGGCCGGGCTGCTGCGCTGGTTTACCGACCTGGCCGATGCGTCCCAAGTGCCGTTCATCGTCTACGACATTCCCTACCGCACCGGCTCCACGCTGGCGCTGGACACCTTGCTCACCCTGGCCCGGCACCCGCGCATCGTGGCGGTGAAGGACTGCGGCGGCGATGCGGCCAAGACGGCGGCACTGATCGCCAGCGGCGCACTGCAGGTGCTGGCGGGCGAAGACGCGCAAATCTTCAGCACCCTGGCCCAAGGCGGTGCGGGGGCCATCGCCGCCAGCGCCCACGGCCACACGCCGCGCTTTGTGCAGGTGATGCAGGCGATTGCGCGCGGCGACCTGGTACGGGCGCGTGCCCTGTGGCAGCCGCTGCTGCCGTGGATTGCGGGCCAGTTTGCCGAGCCCAACCCCGGCCCCATCAAGGGCTGGCTGGCCCACCACGGGCAGATGCAGCCCGGGCTGCGCGCCCCGATGACGGCGGCCTCCACCGACCTGGTGCAGCGGCTGCTGGCGCTGGATGCAGACCTGCCGCCGCTGGCGTAGTCAGGCGTGTCAAGCGTTGGTGGCCGAAATGCCCCAGCGCTGCAGGGCCGCATCGTCCTGCACCCGCGCATCGACCCAGCGGGCACCGTCCGGGGTCACTTCCTTCTTCCAGAACGGGGCCTGGGTTTTCAGGTAGTCCATCAAAAATTCGCAGGCCTGGAACGCCTGGCCCCGGTGCGCCGAGCTCACCGCCACCCAGACGATCTGGTCCAGCGGCTGCAGCAGGCCCACACGGTGGACCACCTGGGCGGCGTAGATGTCGAAGCGGGCCAACGCCTGGTCCACCATGGCCTCGATGGCGCGTTCGGTCATGCCGGGGTAGTGCTCCAGCTCCAGGCTCAGCACCTCGCCCGTGGCATCGGGGTGCCAGTCACGCACGGTGCCCAGAAAGCTGACCACGGCCCCCACGCGGCGGTCGCCCTGGCGCAGTGCGGCCAGCTCGGTGGTGGGGTCGAAATCGGCTGTCTGGATGCGAACGCGGGGCAGTGTCATGCGGCCATTTTGCATCCAGTACAGTGGCTGTTTTGATTTCCCGGGAGATAGCCTTGACTGTTCCGTACACCCTTGCCATCCATGGCGGCGCAGGCACCATCGCCCGTGGCCAGACCGATGCTGCGCCCTACCACGCCGGGCTGCGCGCTGCGCTGGCCGCGGGCGAAACGGTGCTGGCCCAGGGCGGCAGCGCGCTGGATGCGGTGGTGGCCGCGGTGCGGGTGCTGGAGGACGAGCCGCTATTCAACGCCGGGCGCGGATCGGTCTACACCTCGGCCGCGCAGCACGAGATGGATGCTGCCGTGATGGACGGGGCCACGTTGGCCGCCGGAGCCGTGGCCGGCGTGCGCACGCTGCGCAATCCGGTGCAGTTGGCGCGCAGGGTGATGGACTCCAACTTCGTGCTGCTCAGCGGCGACGGTGCCGAACAGTTCGCCCGCGACCACGGCTTCGAGGCCATGCCGCCCGGCTACTTCCACACCGACCACCGGCTGGCGCAACTGCACCAGGTGCAAAGCGAATCCAGTGCATCCATGCAGATGGACCATGCTGCTCCTTTGGATGAAACCCGCAAGTTCGGCACGGTGGGCGCAGTCGCCCTGGACAGCGCGGGCCACCTGGCCAGCGCGGTGTCCACCGGCGGCATGACCAACAAGCACCCGGGGCGGATTGGCGATTCGCCGCTGGTGGGCGCGGGCATTTACGCCAACGACCAGAGCTGCGCGGTCAGCGCCACCGGCTCGGGCGAATACTTCATCCGCGCCTGCGTGGCCCACGACATCCACGCCCGCATGGCCTACGCCGGGGCCACCCTGGAGGCCGCCAGCCAGGCCGCGCTGGCCGAGGTGGGGCGGCTGGGGGGCGAAGGCGGGGTGATCGCGGTAGACCGCCAGGGCCACATCGCCCTGCCCTACATCAGCGCGGGCATGTACCGGGGCTGGGTGCGGGCGGGGGAAGCGGCGCAGACGCGGATTTTTGAGGATTGAGGGTTTTTTTGGGGTGCCAAAAGTGCCTCTAGCGCTTATTAGATAAGCACTAGCAGCTCCTGTTTTTGACGATAAAAAGGGAAGCAGGCTGTACGCGGGGCGTAGCCAATAGGGGTCGGATCATCCACGCGCGCCGAAAAGTGGATACCAACCCTCCCGCCCGGTCGCGTGTGTGCTCCGACCCCTATTGGCGGGTTGGCGTTGACGGCTTCTGGGTGCCTGTCAGCATCCTCGGCCGGGTGATGCGCCCGGCGGCGCAGTCCCTTTTCTTTTGCGCAAAAGAAAAGGAACCAAAAGAAAGGCGCCCCAACTGTCTGCGCCCTCCGCTGCGCTGCGGGAACCTGCGGTGCGCGCTTTGGGCGGGGTCTGGCTAAACTCGCCTTCGGCTCAGACAACGCCAGCCCTGATCCGCCCAAAGCTGTGCTCCTCGGCGCACACAGATGGGGACCCCGGGGAGCGGGATCGGCCCGGCTGCGCCGGGCATCGCGCCTAGGGCGCGGGCTGAGGTGTTCTCAGACTTTTTGGCTTATTTTTAGTTGCCAAATCAGCCTCTAGCGCTTACCCCATCGGCGCAAGCAGCTCCTGTTTTTTACTCTTTATTTGAGAGCAATTCCGCCTCAAACTGCTCCATCTCTTCCACCAAAGTGCCCCGGCTGCGGAAGTGGCGCTGGGCCTGGTCGTACCAGTATTCGGCATCCTCCAGGTCGCCTTCCTGGATGTGGACGATGCCGTGCAGCCAGTTGGACAACGGGGAGTTGTCGGTTTGGACGAGGTTGTGGGCTTCGGTCCAGCGGTTGGCGCGCAGGTGGGCTAAAACCTGGGCCCATTGGTCGTGCAATGCGGTCATGGGGATTCCTCCACCGTCAGCTTACGCCTGCAGCGCGTCCAGCAGTTGTTCGAAACTGCCGAACAGGGCGTTACCGGGCAGCAGGCGGCTGCCGCTGGCATCGGTGCGCACCAGGGCGGGCACGCCGCTGGCACCCAGGCTGCGCATCAAACCTTGGGCGCGTTGCAGGCGCTGGGTGTTGGCCTGATGCAGTTCGGTATCGGCGGCGACCAGGCGGTCTGCGGCGGTGGCTAGGTCCGCATCGCGCAGCAGTCGGGCCACGACCGGCACGGCGGTGGTGTCCAGGCCGTCTACGTAGCGGGCTTCCTGCAGCAGCTTCAGGGCTTGCAGCTCGCGTGCGGGCGCTGTCAGGGAAACCGCAGTGAGGGCCAGGGTGGCGGTGCTGGAGTCGAACAGGCTGCCGTGCCGGCCCAGCACCTGGGTGCGGTAGGCCGGGGTGAAAGGCTGGCCGGTGAGTTTGGCGATGCGGGTGTCGTTGGACCAGGCAAATTCGGCAAAGGCCGCGTCCATGGTGCGGCCACCGCCTGCGAACAGGCCGGTGGGGGCCAGCGCCAGGGTGAATTCAGGGTGCTGGCCGAGTTGCTGCAGCACCGGCGAGGCACCGTAGCACCAGCCGCACAGGGGGTCAAACAGATAGGTCAGGGTGGTGGGCATGGTGCTGTTTCCTCGCTAATTTAGGGTTGCAGGCTTTTTGCGCCCGCGTTGGCTACCGCACCGTCGTCTGCGGGCATGGCACCGCTGGCACCCATCGCGCCGATGATCTGGTGATTGGCCACCAGCAGCACGCCGCCTTCGACCGGGAAGGCACCGGGCACGGCCAGCAGGTTGAGTTTGTTGCCATTCAGTATCTGCTCTTCGATGGCCTTGGTGGGGGCTTTGATGTCGTTGGCGGCTTTGGCTTTGCCGATGGCGGCATCGACCGTGCCGATGGGGGCCTGGTTGGCGCGCTCCAGGTAGACCAGGTTGCCGCCGGAATCGACCACGGCGATGGTCAGCTCAAGCTGCTTTTTGTGCATTTCAGCGGCGGCAGCCTGGGCGACTTTTTTGGCAGCGTCCAGGCTGATGGGCGCGCCGTAGGGCAGGTTTTGGGCGAAGGCGGTGGCGGATACCAGGGCCAGGGCGGCAAGGCCGAAACGGATCAGGGTGGGTTGCATGGTGTCTCCAAAAGGTGTGTGGCTGAAAGTGCTGTCGGGTTGTAGTTTATTGATTCGAAAAAATAGATAAACACCTAGAATTGCAAATATTTATTGCATTATTCGGGTAAATAGATGGACCGTTTCACCGCCATGCAGGTCTTTACCGAGGTGGCTGATCGCAGCAGCCTGACCGAGGCCGCCACCGCGCTGGACATGTCGCGGGCCATGGTGTCGCGCTACCTGGAAAGCCTGGAAACCTGGCTGGGCGTGCGCCTGCTGCACCGCACCACGCGCCGCGTGAACCTGACCGATGCGGGCGCTGAAGCCCTGGAGCATTGCCGCCAGGTGCTGGCCCTGACCAGCGATGTGCAGGCCCTGGCGGGCCAGCGCAGTGCGGCACCGGGCGGGCGTTTGCGCATCACTTCCAGCGTGTCGTTTGCGCAGGCCTGGCTGTCGCGGGTGCTGGCCGACTTTTTGGTGCAGTACCCGCAGACGCAGATCGAGGTGGTGGCACTGGACCGCGCGGTGAACCTGGTGGAGGAGCGCATCGACCTGGCGGTGCGCATCACCAATACGCTGGACGACGGTCTGGTGGCACGCCGCCTGGCGGATTGCCGCTCGGTGCTGTGCGCTGCGCCTGCGTACCTGGCGCGGCAAGGCCCCCCATCGGTGCCGGAAGATTTGCGCGGCCATGCCTGCCTGACCCACGCGCGGGTGGGCCAGAGCGAGTACCGCCTGCACTACCAAGGCGAGACTGTGCGGGTGCCGGTGAGCGGGCCGTTCCAAAGCAATGAAACCACGGTGCTGATGCACGCGGCCCTGGGCGGTGCGGGTATCGCCATGCTGCCCAGCTACCTGGTGAGCGAGGCTTTGCGCGAGGGGCGGTTGGTGCGCCTGTTGCCGGACTGCGAACCCGAGGTGCTGGGCATCCATGCCAGCTATTTGTCGCGCAAGCACCAGCCGCTGCTGCTGCGCACCCTGCTGGACTTTTTGGCGGCACGGTGCGAGGACGCGCCGTGGGACCGCGATTTGCCCGCGGCTACACCCGCAATACGCAAACCCCGGAAAAAGTAAGTTGCTCCGTGGCGGGCCACGGCTACCGCTGCATCAGCCAGAACGCACGCCGCTCAAGGCATCCGTGGAACTGGCTTTGCCAGGCCACCAGATGCGCCCCCTGCAAGGGGGTTGGCGAAAGATGCGAAGCACTGCAGCCTGGGGGTGTGCCTTATTTCTCGGCAAACGCCCGTTCCACCACAAAGTGGCCAGGGGTGGAGGTGTTGCCTTCCTTGAAGCCGCGCTCTTCCAGCATGTGCTTCAGGTCGACCAGCATGCCGGGGCTGCCGCAGAGCATGACGCGGTCGATAGCCGGGTCGAACTCGGGCAAGTCCAGGTCGGTAAACAGCTTACCGTTGGCCAACAGCTCGGTGATGCGGCCCATGTTGCGGTAGGACTCACGGGTGACGGTGGGGTAGTAGCGCAGCTTGCTGGTGACCATTTCGCCCAAAAATTCGTGCGCGGGCAGGTGCTCGGTCAGCAGGTCGTGGTAGGCCAGCTCTTCGACCTGGCGCACGCCGTGGACCACGATGACCTGCTCGAAGCGCTCGTAGGTCTCGGGGTCGCGCACGATGCTCAGGAACGGGGCCAGGCCGGTGCCGGTGGACAGCAGGTACAGGTGCTTGCCGGGCAACAGGTAGTCGGTGACCAGGGTGCCGGTGGGCTTTTTGCCGACGATAATCTTGTCGCCCACCTGGATGTGCTGCAGCTTGGAGGTCAGCGGGCCCTCGGGCACCTTGATGCTGAGGAATTCGAGGTGTTCTTCGTAGTTGGCGCTGGCAATGCTGTAGGCGCGCAGCAACGGTTTGCCGTCTTCCTTGCGCAGGCCGATCATGGTGAAGTGGCCGTTGCTAAAGCGCAGCGACGGGTCGCGTGTCGTGGTGAAGGAGAACAGGCGGTCGGTCCAGTGGTGCACGCTCAGCACGGTTTCTTCGTTGAAAGCACTCATGTTTGGTAGCTAGGAAGGTTGGTGAAAATGGGGGCTATTTTCCTACAGGCGCCCACACCGCCTGTCTATGGGCAATTCCACCTTGCGCGGCCCGGGGTAAATCTAAAAGAAATAAGCTTCTTACGCTTACCCCATCAGCACAAGAAGCTATTAAATAAATAGCAAACAGGGTTTTCAGGGCTCGGATCGCCTGCAGGCTCGCGCCAACTGCAGCGCAAAGTAGGCCAGCAAAAACAGCAGAAAAGCCACCCGCGGCACGTCCATCACGCTGCTGACCAGGCCCACCAGCAGCACCCCGCACAGCGACGCCGCCAGGTAGGGTGCCAGCGGCTGGCGGCGGGCAGAGCCCAGCACCAGTTGCCACAGGGCGGTGCCCACCAGCGCAGCCCCCAGTAGCAGGCCCAGCAAGCCGCGTTCGACCAGCACTTCGAGAAACAAGTTGTCGATATGCCAGGGCAGAAAGTAAAAGCGTGCCGCCGGGAACCAGTGCGCCAGATTCTGCGCAAAGTCGCCGTTGGACAGCAGCTCCTGGAGGTCGGTGCTTTGCAGACGGATGGAGCGAAAGTCGGCATGCGCGCTCGCACCCAGCACCATCACCGAAAACATGCCCAGGCGCGGCGCGTACCACGGCGTGTCCTTGAAGCGCGGCCCCTGCAAGGGCACGGTGATCTGCTGCCAGGGGTTGGCGGCCGGGTCGGCCACGGGCTTGAGCGTCAGGTAGGCGTTCTGGCAGCGGGCGGGGTACAGCAGGTGGCGTTCGCACAGCTGCAGGTACACGCCGGTGGGCGCATCCACCCGCACCTGCACGTTGGCCCGGTAGCGCGCTCCAGGCACGGGGCGCACGCGCTGGGTGGCGGCATACAGGCCTTCCAGGTAGTCGTCCGTCTCGGGGCCGGACACGCGCATCACCGGGGGCTCTGCGCCCTGCCCGCCCAGCCCATTTTTGCCACTGCGCCAGGCCACGTGGCCGGACCACTCGCCCTCGGGGTAGCTGCGGGCGTAGTGCGATGGCAGGCGGCCCAGGCCGATGCCGGTGGTCCAGTCCACCGGGTCCTGCAGCAGGTCCAGGCCGCGCTGCCAGTGCGCCATGCGGCTGCCGAAATCGCGCTCGGTGGTGGTCAGGCGGCTGGCCATGAAGCTGCCGCCGTTGAGCACGCCCACCACCTCGGCCACCAGCACCACCCCCAGCGCCCAGGCAGCCTTGGCACGCCAGCCCCGAGGGCGGCGGCGCTGCCACAGGCTGAGCGCCAGCGCCCGCAGGTCCAGGCCCGCCTTCTGTACCCACAGCAACAGGCCCAGCAGCACCAGCGGGGCCAGCATCGACAGATAGACACCCCGCGAGAAGGTGGTGAGCCCGGCATAGGTCACCAGCACAGCCAGCAGCGCGCCCCACGCCCATTGCCAAGGCCGCCGGGCGCTGCGCAAGGCCCAGGCAACGAACGGCGTGGCCAGGGCCAGGTAGGCATCGATGGCCGCGCCGCCCACGTGCATTTCCCAGAACAGTGCCGTCGTGCGGTATTTGCTGGTGAAGTTGAACCAGCCCGGAAAAGCCGCCCGTTCCCACAGCACGGCCCCAATCACCACCACCAGGCCCACCAGCATGCCCGCCGCCAGGCGCTTGCAGCTTTGCACTACCGATTGCCGCAGTGCATCGGCCAGCAAGGGCATGCACAGCGTGGCCCAGAGCAGGCTTTTGGTGGCCCGCAGGCTGTTCATGGCATCGCCATAGCCCTGGAACCAGCCCCAGGTAAGACCGCCCGCGTCCAGCAGGCCCCGGGCCAGCGACACCAGGCTGGCGGCGGCGAACAAGGCGACGATGGTGGTGGGAAAAGACAGCGGCTGGGTCCAGCGGAACGCGGTCTCGCTGGGCCGCCGGGCCTGCCGGAAGTAGCCCGCCGCCAGCACGGCCAGCAGCAGCAGGTCGAATTCTTCAAAGACCAGCCAGCCGGTCCAGGGGGCAAAGTTCAAGAACGGCAGGCAGGCGGGTACGGCGAACAGCCAGAGGCCGGGCAGCCACAGAGCCACCATCGCCGCCAGATAGAAACCCGACAAGGCCAGCAGGGGCGACACCGGGTGCGCCAGGGCCAGGATGCCGCCAGCCAGGCCACAGGCCAGCGCCAGCAGTGCCGAGAGAACCCGGCGGGGGTCCACCTAAACCAGCACTTCCACGCAGGCGGGGTGGCCCAGGAAATTTTGCGGGCTGGCGCTGGCACCGTAGGCACCCGACTGGAACACCACCACCAGGTCACCCTCTTGCGCCGTGGGCAGCAGCATGCGGTCGCCCAGCAGGTCCAGCGGGGTGCACAGCGGGCCGACCACCGAGGCGGGCTCCACATCCGCCGCGCCCATGCGGTTGCCGATGGCCACGGGGTAATTTTTGCGGATCACCTGGCCGAAGTTGCCCGAAGCCGACAAATGGTGGTGCAGGCCGCCGTCGGTCACCAGAAACACCTGGCCGCGGGAAATTTTGCGGTCTATCACCCGGGCCACGTACACGCCCGCCTCGCCCACCAGGTAGCGGCCGAGTTCGATGACGAAGGAGGCCTGGGGTAGCTCGGTCTTGGCGCGCTCGGCCAGGGCGGCCAGGTTGTCGCCGATGGGCTGCAGGTCGATGCGCTGCTCGCCCGGAAAGTACGGAATGCCAAAGCCGCCGCCCAGGTTCAGGAACTTCACCGGCAGCGGTGTGGCCTCGGCCAGGCGCACGGCCAGGGCATAGGATTTTTGCTGGGCTTCGCAGATGGACTCGGGGCGCAGGTTTTGCGACCCGGCGAACAGGTGGAATCCTTCGAATGCCAGGCCCGCGCTGCCGATGGCGGCCATGAGTTCGGGCATTTGCTCCACATCCACGCCAAACTGCTTGGGGCCGCCGCCCATCTTCATGCCCGAGCCCTTGAGCTCGAAATCGGGATTGACGCGCACCGCCACGCGGGCGGCCAGGCCCAACGCGTTGGAAATACCTGCCAGCACGCCGACTTCGCGCATCGACTCCAAATTGACCAGCACGCCCGAGGCCACGGCCTGGCGCAGCTCGGTATCGCGCTTGCCCGGCCCGGCAAAGCTGATCTCTTGCGGGTCGGCTCCGGCATCCAGCGCCACTTTCAGTTCACCCGCAGAAGCCACGTCGATGCCGTCCACCAGCCCGGCCATCAGAGCGACCACCGCGGGCATAGGGTTGGCCTTCATGGCGTAGTGCAGTTTGACGCTGGCGGGCAAGGCGGCGCGCAGCTCGGCCACACGCTGGCGCAGCTGGGCGCGGTCGTAGGCGTAAAAAGGCGTTTGGCCCACGCGCGCGGCGAGCTGGGTCAGCGGAATGCCGCCGACGACCAGTTCACCGTCCTGCACGGGGAACTGGCTCAAGGGGGCGTGGACAGGGATGGGGCGGTCGGTCATGGGGGTCATTCTTTAGCTAAGGTGGCGCTCGGCCCAGTCGGTGGACAGCCATTTGCGGTCGATCTTGCCGTTGGGATTGCGCGGCAGCGGCCCGGCCACCACTTCCACGTTGGCGGGCAGCATGTAGGCAGGCATGCGGGTGCGGCACTCGGCCAGCAAGGCGGCGGTATCCAGCGTGCCGTCCACGGCATCCACCGGCGCAGTGGCAATCACCTGGATAGCCTGGCCCCAGGCCGGGTGCTCCACCCCAAAGGCCACGCATTCACCGACCAGCCGGGTGGCGTACAGCACTTCTTCCACCTCGGTGGGGCTGACGCGGTAGCCGGAGGACTTGATCATCTCGTCGCGGCGGCCAATGAAGTACAAGAAGCCTTCGGCATCCATGCGCACGGTGTCGCCGGAGAACACGGCGTATTCGGGCAGCTGCAGGCCCGGCTGGCGGCCCGGCACGTCGGCGGCCAGCAGCTTGTAGCGTTCGGCGGTTTTCTCCGCGTCGTTCCAGTAGCCCAGGCCAACCAGTGCGCCGCGGTGCACCAGCTCACCCGGCTCTTCGGGCGCGCAGGGGCTGCCGTCTTCGCGCAGCACCAGGATTTCCGCGTTGGGAATTGCCTTGCCGATGGAGTCGGGGCGGCGGTCTACCTCGGAGGGTGGCAAATAGGTGGAGCGGAAGGCTTCGGTCAGGCCGTACATCAGGAAGGGCTGGCTGTGCGGCGCACGCTGGCGCAGCAGGTCCAGGGTCTCACGCGGCATGCGGCCACCGGTATTGGCAAAGTAGCGCAGCTTCTCGGCAATGGCGGCGGGCCAGGCGGACTGGGTGAGCTGGATGTACAGCGGCGGCACGGCAGTCAGGCCGGTCACGCCTTCGCGCTCCATGGCCTTGAGCACGTCACGCGGCATCAGGTAGTTGAGCAGTACCACGCGGGCACCCACGTGGAAGGCGGTGGTGAGCTGGCTGAAGCCCGCGTCGAACGACAAAGGCAATGCGGCCAAAAGGGTGTCGTCGCTGGTGTTCTCTAGATAGCTAGCTACACTTTTTGCACCAGCCACCATATTGCGGTGCGACAGCACCACGCCCTTGGGCTTGCCGGTGCTGCCCGAGGTGTACAGGATGGCGGCCATATCGGTGTCGATGACCCGGTGCCCGACACGGGGCGGGGCCGCGAGCAGGTCACCCCACAGGGATTGGGGCAGCGTAGGAATCGCCTGGGGTGCCACATCCGTCAACACGACCTGGCGCAGGTCCGGGCACTGGCCCAGCACGCCCGCCAGCAGCGCCAGGCGCTCGGGCGAGGTCACCAGCACGCGCACATTGCAGTCCTGCAGGATAAAAGCCACCTGCTCGGGCTTGAGCAAGGGGTTCAAGGGCACAAACACGGCACCGGCGGCAGGCGCGCCAAAGCTGGTGATCACGGTTTCAAAGCGCTTTTCCAGGTAGATCGCCACACGTTCGCCCCGGCCCAGCCCAAGAGCCATCAAACCGGCCGCGCACTGCGCCACCGCCGTGTCCAGCTCGCTGTAAGCCATGGACACCGCGCCGTAGGTCAGCGCACGGTTTTGCGGGGCACGCTGGGCGGCACAGGCAATGAGTTCATGCAAAAGTGTGGATTCACGCATAGGGGTCACGCAAGAAAAAAGAGGGAAAAGCGCCAAAAACAACCGTTAAAAGTATCGCACAGGGGCCTCCAGGCCAAAGCCACTGGTACCCACCCTAAAATGCGGCCTTCTTCTCAGCCACCGCCACCCGTGCCTCTATTTGCCGGGCCACAGGCCGCCCCTCCTGCCAAGAGGACGCGGCCCTCTTGGAGGTGCAATTGCTTACAACACAACAGGGGTTCTCATGGATGTGACACAAGAGGTCAAGGCGGTTCTGAACGAAGTGCTGAGCCTGAATGGCCGCAGCGCCGCTTTTACCCGCGAAACCCATTTGCTGGGTGCCATTCCCGAGCTGGACTCGATGGCCGTGGTGTCTCTCATCACCCGCCTGGAAGAGCATTTTGGCCTGACGGTGGACGACGACGACATGGACGGCTCGACCTTTGCGACCGTGGGCGCACTGGTCGATTTCGTAGACGCCAAACTCGCGAGCTAAGGGGCTAGGCATCCGATGGACGCTTTCTTCTTGCCCGTCGGATCTGGCCAGCGCTTCGCCATCTTCCACCCCGCCCAGGGTGGCACGGCGCGCGGGCTGGTGGCCTACGTGCACCCTTTCGCCGAAGAAATGAACAAGTCGCGCCGCATGGCCGCCTTGCAAGCCAAAGCCCTGGCCGCCCACGGCTACGCCGTGTTGCAACTGGATTTGCTGGGCTGTGGCGACAGCTCTGGCGACTTCGGCGATGCCTCCTGGCAGGCCTGGGTGGACGATGTCGTACTGGCCTGCCAGTGGCTGCGCCGCCAGGGCGATGCCCCCCTGTGGCTGTGGGGGCTGCGCGCCGGTTGCCTGCTGGCAGCCCAGGCCGCGGCGCAACTGGATGAACCCTGCAACTTCTTGTTTTGGGCTCCCACCCCTGCGGGCAAACCGCTGCTGCAACAATTTTTGCGCCTGAAAGCCGCGGGCGACCTGGCCAGCGGCAATGCCAAAGCCGTGATGGACGGGCTGCGTGCGCAGTTGGCGGCCGGCACGCCGGTGGACATCGCCGGGTACCGGCTATCCGCAACGCTGGCTTCGGGTTTGGAGCAGGCGACCTTGGCTGCGCCCGCTGCCGCAGGTCGGCTCGAATGGCTGGACCTGTCCACCCAGGCCGATGCCAGCCTGTCGCCCGCCACCGCCAAGCCGCTACAAGCCTGGCAGGCCGCAGGCTTTGCCGTGCGCAGCCAGGTCGTCATGGGACCGGCGTTTTGGCAGACCAGCGAAATCGAGGAGGCCCCAGCCTTGCTGACCGCCACCCTGGCGGCACTTGCCCCCCCGGCCTTGGTGGGCGTACCCGCATGACCGAACACGCACTGTTATTCCCCTGCGGACAAGACACCCTGGTAGGGGTGCTCAGCTTGCCCGCTACCCCCTCGAACACAGGTGTCGTCATCGTGGTGGGCGGCCCCCAGTACCGGGTGGGCAGCCACCGCCAGTTTGTCTTGCTGGCACGCGCACTGGCTGCCGCGGGCCATGCGGTCTTGCGCTTTGATTACCAGGGCATGGGCGATAGCGACGGGCCGTCCGGCGACTTCCTGATCGCCAGCCCCGGCATCCGCGCCGCCATGGACAGCCTGCAAAGCCGCGTACCGCAGGTAGAGAAAATCGTCTTGTGGGGGCTGTGCGATGCCGCATCCGCGGCACTGCTGTATGTGCACGAGACCAAAGACCCCCGCGTGGCAGGCCTGTGCCTGTTGAATCCCTGGGTCCGTTCCGAGGCCAGCCTGGCGCGCACCCAGGTCAAACACTATTACACCCAGCGCTTGATGCAGAGGGCGTTCTGGGTCAAACTTCTCAGCGGCAAAGTGGCAATGGCCGCACTCCAAGGTCTGGCCCAAAATGTTCGACTTTCGAGGGCTAAAGTCGCGCCTACCACCGCAGAAAATCGGCCATTTCAGCAACGCATGGCGACAGCATGGATGGAGTTTGGCGGACGTATTCTTCTATTGCTCAGTGACAATGACTACACCGCCAAAGAATTTCTGGAGTACGCTTCTAGGGATGAATATTGGCGCGAAGTTTTTCGCCATCTGCACCTTGAAAGGCACGACTTGCCCCATGCAGACCACACTTTTTCCGATCCTGCTGCACAAATGCAGGTTGAAAGACTGACCCTGCAATGGATACAGGCAGGCCACCCTTATTAACCAGTCATTAAAATGTTTAAATTAATTCCCATTATTTTTATATTTTTTTCTCAAATAGCACTAGCCCAATCGGGCGAGGCTGAATGTGGCCCCCTAAAATCAGGCTATGGCCCTTACGACTACAGAACAAGCAAAGGACCTATTCTGAGTACAGTGGAGGATTTCCACTTTACTTCAAGAGTTGAAATGCTCATACAAGCAGATACCGGCTATATCGGAGCAGATATAGATTACACATTGCGCGCTTTCCCCAACCACCATCGCGCACTAATGGCAGCCATGCGATATGGTGAAAAAACAAAAACAGAAAAACCGCCGCATATGCGGTATTCGATATCGTGCTATTTTGACCGAGCATTAAGATTTCGCCCAGATGACGCCATCCCACGTATTATTTTCTCCATGTATCTTGCAAAAGGTGGCAGGACACCTGAGGCTATACAACAACTGGATATCGCTGCGGAAGGTGCAGAAGGCAAAGAAAATCCATTTACCCACTTTAACTTGGGTTTGAATTATTTTGACCTTAAAGAATATACCAAAGCCGAAATTCAGGCCCACAAAGCATACGCATTAGGTTTTCCCCAAACGATATTAAAAGAAAAACTCAAAGGTGTTGGCAAATGGACTGAGCCAGCAGTTGAACCCACAGATGCCGGTGCCTCTGCACCTGCACCAACCAACTAACCAAATCTCACGAGAGCATTTTTTGCAAAGCAATTCAGAGGAATTCAATGGTTACCACCGACCATTGCCGCGCGGCCCGGTACTCGATTGGGAAAGTTTTGGGCGCATGGATGTCCCCAATGTGCACAGTGTCGAAAATCTAAAGTACAAGGCACTTACAACCAGTGGACGGGCAGCCATTCACCAGGCGTTGCTGCAACTTGATTTACCTGCATTCAGTTTGGTACTAGTGCCCACCTACCACTGCCCCACCATGGTGGCACCTGTTTTACTAGCCAATTTGAATGTTGCTTATTTTGGGGTACTTTCCAGCGGTTTGCCAAACCTTGATGCGATCGCGGAATCTACCGCTAAAGAATGCAAGGCCATGTTGGTACCCCATTATTTTGGATTGGCCAAATCGCTAAAACCAGTACGCCAGTGGTGTGACGATCGGGGGATTGCCCTGATTGAAGATTGCGCCCACTGCTATTTTGGCCAGGCAGGGGAGCGCGCTGTGGGTGAGTGGGGCGATTTTTCGACAGCGAGCCTGTCAAAGTTTTTTCCACTACCCGAAGCAGGTTTACTGGCATCGGCACACAGACCAATCAAACCTTTGAATTTGGAAAGCCCCTCCTTAAAATCACAGATCAAAGGTTGTGTTGATGTAATTGAACTTGCATCACGGTATAAGCGCTTTGCAGGCATCCGGCCATTTTTAGCATCATTTTTCAAACTAAAAAATATTCGCGGCCAGCAATCTGAGGTGTCCGACATCGTCAAGAATCCAGAAGCTGCAGAAATGATGCGCGACTGTGACATGGCCCGCATAGAACAAACGCCGCTGTGGACCGCAATTGCCCTCAAAACCGTTCTACCCCGCGGCCGTATCATTCTGCAGCGTCAGATAAATTTTGCGAGCTATGCTGCATTTTTCGCTAATGCACCGGGAGCCAGACCGTTATTTCCCATTTTTGCAGATTCTGTAGCGTCGGCAGCACCTTATGTATATCCATTGTGGGTAGATGATCCAGACTCCATATACCAAGCCCTGAGAGCCATGAAGTTGCCAGTATTTAGGTGGGATCGCATTTGGCCCAAAACACCGTCGCTACCTGGCGATATTGGCCCACTATGGAGCCACCATGTGTTACAGCTTTTATGCCATCAAGACCTCAATACTGCCGATATAAACCATACAGCACAAGCGGTGCTCCGTTTACTACAGACGCAGCAGGCGAACCGCCTCCCCGTAAGCACATAACGCCTTAAGAAAATACGCCATGCCGTCCCAAACACTCCAGTGGCAAAATTTGCCAGCCAGCGCTCTTCCTTCAACGCCAGATCTGTTAACCGAATGGGATCGACTTAATGCAGTCCGTGCCGACCTGCCATTCATGACGGCAACTGCCGTTTGCTCCGCGTACCAAATATTCGGAACTGGCACAGAGAGGTTGCTCATTGGGCGGGAAGCTGGCACTGTGGTTGTCATGCTGTTGGCGGTACCCAGCGGCTCACTTCAATGGCGAACCTTCCAGCCATCCCAACTTCCTCTGGGCGTCTGGGTTGCCGCAAAGCACCTCACGACCGCACACATTGCCCGCAGTCTCTTGCGGGGCCCTCTTGGGCTTTGTCTGGGCTTCTCCATGACCCAAATAGATCCGCTGCTTGCCCCTCGGGAGGCCGACCAGCTGGATACCAAACATTTGGATTACATCGACACAGGCTGGATAGATATCCTAGGGACATTCGAAGATTACTGGGCGGCGCGCGGTAAGAATTTGCGCCAAAATATGCGCAAGCAGCGCAATAAGCTCGCAACGGAGGGCATCCTTATCCACATGCGTGTGCTCACTGCACCTGAAGATATGGCGGGGGCAATTGCACGCTATGGTGTGTTGGAAAGCTCTGGATGGAAAGCATCCGAAGGCACAGCCATACATCCTGAAAATCCCCAGGGAATGTTTTATATACAGCTACTGCAAAACGCGGCAAAACGGGGAGAAGCGGTAGTGTATGAATACTTCTTCAATGAAAAAACAGTGGCGCTTAACTTATGCGTGCAACGGGCAGGAACTCTCGTCGTTTTAAAAACAACGTACGATGAAACCATTAAAAACTATTCTCCGGCGTTCCTGCTCAGCCAAGATGAAGTTGAACAGATTTTTGGTCAAGGCACCATAAAGCGACTCGAGTACTATGGCCGAATGATGGAATGGCATACCCGCTGGACCGAGAGCAAGCGCACCCTGTACCATCTGACGTGCTATCGTTGGGCTTGGCTTAAAAAACTGGCTGCGCGTCGCCATAAAAAAGCAGAAGAATCTCCTGGAAATACCGCCACAGGTGAATCTGGAATCACACCTGTTCCAACTTCAGTATTGGAATCTCATTCATGATTTCGGTCATCATTCCTTATTATCAAAATAAAACAGGAATACTTGCCAAAGCGCTAAAGAGTATTGCGGCGCAACAATCGGTGTCGATGCCGGTACACGTGTTGATCATTGATGACGCATCCCCGGTGTCTGCCGAATCTGAACTAAAAAGCATTGGTTCGGTAGACTTTCAGGTGCAAATCGTTTTGCAACCCAATGGGGGGCCCGGGGCTGCACGTAATACAGGTCTCAACCGCGTGCCTACAGCAACGCGCTATATCGCATTTCTTGACTCCGACGACGAATGGTCCAACGACCATTTGTCACGCGCCGTTCATGCTTTGGAGGCGGGATACGAGTTTTATTTTACCGACCACTACCAACTTAACTCAACCGTCGGGGCATTCGCACGGGCTGGACGCATTCAACCAAGCGACCACCCACAGCTACCCGGCACCCAGCGGGGTTTGCATGCCTACCAAGGCGACTTGTTGGACCAAATCATTCGGGGCAATGTCATTGGGACTTCCACCGTTTTATATGATTTTTTACGATTTCCCAAAAATCGCTTTAAAGTTGAATTCACTAATGCCGGTGAGGATTACTTATTCTGGATGGATATTGCACACAGTGGTGCCAAAGTAGCTTTTTCCAGTCAATGTGAAGCGCATTATGGTTCCGGCGTAAACGTCTATGCAGGAACAGGCTGGGGGAGTGAGAAGCACCTGCTCCGGGTTCACAATGAAATTAAATATAAAAAGCTGACTTGCAAATTATTTCCCATTACTGAACCACAGCGCGCGCATATTCAAAATAACTTGAATACGTTGCGCACCTCTTTCGCGCAAGACTTGCTCCATCGCATCATGCACCGAAAGAAATTACCTCTTGCTCTTTTAAAGGAGCACTTTCAATTGGATCCGTTAAGTTTTTCTTACCTACCCAAAGCATTGGGAAACGCAATTTTCAAGAGAAAATAAAAGCATTTTCTAATGAAAAAGGCCGTTTGCTGGATGTCAGCAAACGGCCTTAACGTTTTATGGTGGGCTGGGGTCAATTGAAAGAAGCCTTGAAGCCCGCATGGATGCTAGGTTTCCATTTTTCAAAGTGCATTTCGTTCCCCCTGTTGTTCCCCCGTTTTGCTTTCGCTACCCCGATTTTTTCCTGCATAAGTCAAAAGTTAAGCGAGAGATCACAAGTCCAAAAATTTAGCAGCAACTGTTGGGGTTTTGTTGAACCGACCCCTGATCGGCGTTCGTACTCAATATTGATGAGAGGTGCGCAATCGCCTGCAGTTTCACATGTAAAACTGTGACGACTGAACCCACGCAGACCGTGGGGAAACAAAGTGAGAAAAATGAAACAAATCCTGGCGATAACGCTACTGGTACTGTCGGGCTTTGCCCTTGCCCATTCAGGAGGTACAGACTCCAACGGCTGCCACACAGATCATAAAACCGGTAATCATCACTGCCATTAAGCCATGAAAATCACTTCAATTTTGGTAGCTATTGGTGCCGTCTGCGTTTGCACAACAGCCTTTGCAGGAGGCCATGCCATCAGTGGCTACGTCACCAAAAATGGCACATATGTGGCCCCGAGCTATGCGACTAACCCCAATGGCACCAAGGCTGACAACTACAGCACTCAAGGCAACGTAAACCCATACACCGGTAAGGCCGGGACAGTTGACCCCTTCAAACCCCAGCAGTGCGGCACTACTGCCGATGGTCGTTACGTCTGTCGATAGCTGAAAGCGGGGGGCCTACTTATAGCCGCCCTGCTGCCCCTGGCGGTACGGGCATCCATGCCTCCCCAATCCTGCCTAGTCGTTGGCATTGCCGACGATGACACCCTGACAGACCCGGCTGTGTTTGATGCGGAGCTTACAGCAGGGGTGGGGCGTTGGCAGGATGCTGAGCCGGTGGAGCCCTGGCAGTTCAGGCACGCTTGTCATTCCCAGTTCAGGAAATTCATCAATTTGAATGAGACGGGATTTTTTACACAATCGTCTGAAGGACTCGCATTGGGATCACTAAGTTGTTGAATTTTTTGAATATTTTTCACTCAGCATACTTTTTGCTTGGGTCGCTTGATGATGAAATTTGGCGATCCCCCTAGAAAAGCTATAATGTTAGGCTTTTCTTGATTTCGTTTGTAAGTTATCGTAACGGCAATAACAACATGGAACTGCATCTCAGTTCTCGAACTCATGACTACAAACGTATACGACAGCAACTCGGGTGTTATGACTACAGACTCCCGATGGTCTTGCGAGTATGGTAATTTCTTGATCTACATTGATGACTCAAGATTTGAGAAGATCGAACGCTATAAGAATGCAGTGTTCATGTTTGCGGGCAATGGTCAGAAAGTTCAAGCTTGGAAGACTTGGATTCGATCCTCACCTGTAGATGCATCTGGTCAGCCAGATTGCGATTTGATGTGTGTCTGCATCGCAGATGCAACAACAAATCAAGTGCTTTTTTCTGAAAGGCAAGACATTATTCGAGACGGAGGATATTTCGCAGGATCGGGGTCTTGGCATGCATATTCATGTTGGTCTGAACACAAAGATCCTTGCAAGGCTGTTGAGACCGCGAAAAGCAAAGATGTGTCTTCGGGTGGTGATGTCAAATTTGTAGATTTTTTGAACGGAACGCACAACTTGTTCAGTCCGACCAAGGATGTGCACATTGATGATGTAAGTCGGGCTATGGCTGCGAGAGGAAATGTTATGAATATCGCTGTGAACACTCAGGTGACAACGCCACCGTTCAAGCTGGCCGAAGCGGCGGCGAACGATCCAGCCCTGAGAGACATTCAAGGAAAAATTGCGAATGGTGAAATATCGCCAACTGCGCCTTGTGACGGCATGTTCTCTGAATGGAATGCCGACCAAAAATCCAAACTGAACACAGTTCTCTCTGGTATTTTCGGCTGGAAGTTATAGAACTCTGCGGTTGCGCGCAGCCCGCTTCGGCGGGTTTTTTTACGCCCTAAAACAGCTCTCGTACACCAGCTAGGGACATGCCCATCCCAGTCTCAAGGTCCAGACCAACGCGGTTTTCTAGGTCTTCCGGCCCATGTGCGAACAACGCCAGCGCTGGAACCTGAATCAGCGCCCTCGCATGCTCAACGGTCCCATGTAGCCAGGCATCCCAGTCGCCTTGCTCGATGGGCACCACGGTCCGCTTGTCCTGCTCTGCCAGCGGTAGCTTCGACTTCGGGTCCAGCTCCGGCTTGTGCATCAATTTCAAGAGCGGGTGAACATCGCAGTTCTGGGTCAGCATGCTGTAGCTGGGCACCACTTCACCGGTGGCCGGGTCGGTCCACTCGCTCCAAATCCCTGCCAGTGCCCAAGGCAGGCCATCGGCCCGTTCGAACTTCCACCAGATGTTTTTGTTGCGATAGCCCCAGTACGGCTCTACGTAGCTCTGCGCGGGTATCAGACAGCGTTGGCCAGCCTTCCACGGGCCCGCAAAGGTCCATGCACTGGCTACGCGCTCTGCGCGCGCATTGTTCGTTGACATACGCCGCCCATCGGCCGTTGTCGGGATGTGTGTCTTTGACCGCGGGGGGATCATCCCCCACTGCCCTACCTCAAGCGCTCCGCCGGGCTTGATGTACGGTCCCTTCCGCAACGGCGCAAGCACGGGCTCCCACCATCGCGGCTGGTTACGGGCACCGATGTGCCACAAGCGTTCGATGTCCAGCTCTGTTGGTGGGGTGTAGCGGTTGCACATGGGGGCATCGTACCGCCCTGCTCCAGCAGGGATATGGGTGCAGTTCTTGTAGGTCGTTTACTCTTAGGACGAGCGAACTAACCGGCGTTCACCTTTCACCCATTTTTCAAATCCTTCCATGTCAATCACGATCCGGTTGTCCGGCGCGCGGCGGTACTCGTGGCCTTCCAGCCAGACGCCGGTTTCAATTTTCTTGCGAACAGCCTTCTGTGAGTAGCCGGTTCGCGCTGGGGCGTCTTTCACGAAGAAGAAGCGGGGGGCCGTGACGGTGGTTGTTGTTTCAGACATTGGTGCCTCCGGTAGCTTGCCACTCGATCAACGCGGCCGATAGGTCACCTAGTCCAATATTGTGTTTTGCTGCATAGAGCCCGATTGCCTCGCGGAATACCGCGCATCGGCTGTCCTCTTCGTCATCCAGCATCCAGCCGTAGCCGGACTTTGCAATATCGATGGTTTCGGCCAAGTCTCGGACGTTTTCCGCGTGATTGACCGTATATGCGGCAAGACGGGTGTCAATTAGAGACAAGGACGGGTGTACATTTTGGGTAGCCATAGATCGCTCTCAATCAGTGATTGTTGGTCAGGCCATGCGCGTGCTTGGAACCACATGCATGGCCGCCTTTCCCCGGAGAAACGCGCCGGGGTTTCGCGGATTCGATCAACTTGAATTAATCGAGTTCGGAGAATAACTCAACATCCAAGCAATTTAAAGTTCGAGTAAAAAATAATTTTTTACTCGAGCTTTTTGCATTATTTCAATTGCAAAATTAATCGCTAAAGATTTATGGCAAATGCCATAATCTAAATGACGATAATTTCGCATTTATTTGGCAAATTAAGTCAAAAATATCTAGTCCTGCCTGAGTCGCCGCCAATAGAAAACCCGGCACGTGGCCGGGTCCGTAGATTCAGTTTCGTTTAGCACTACGTGCTGCGGTCACCCCTCAGATTGGCCATCTGTTTGGGCATCGTCTGCCCGTCGCTCCAACCCATGAACAAGCTGCATCAGTTCCTCCCCGGGCTTGTAGCTGCGGCCCACGGCCTGGCGAAACTGCACCACGTTCAAAGCAAAGTCGCGCTGGGCTAGCGCATAGGTCAAGCGGGCTGCGGCCACCTCTGCCCCTTTGAGACCTTGGATAGCCTCTACCTGTGCTTGCAAGGCGGCGGTGTGCACAGACTGAGCCTCTGCAAGTTCGGTCTGCGCCATAGACAACGCGATTTCGAGCGATTCAACCTCGCCGCGGTCGGCCAGGGCAGCGGTGCCCTGTCGTCCGGCCTTTGCCGCTGCCAGTACGCCCCGCGCTGCGGAGTCGCGTTCAAGAGCGTAAGTGGCACTAGCATCGGCAAGTAGGCTCAGCACGTTGTTTACGGTGCTCTGCGCGGCTGTCACGGCCTCGCTAGCGGCGGTGACAAGCTCAACTTGGGCTGCGGAATCTGCGCGGGCCTGCACCACGCGCGCGGGGGCATTCACCATTGCGTGCAGGGGCTGCATGGCTCGCTCCAAGTCGCGCACTCGGGATTGCGCGTTGCTCAAAGCGTTCGCAGCAGTACCGGCAGCTTTGGAAAGGTCTTGTGCCTTCAGGTCTTGGTTGTGCCAAACATGCACCGACTCATACCCGGCGAGGGCGGCTTTCGCCGTGTCGTGCTGAGACTGAAGTGTGTCCAAGTCGATGCTGGCCCGCTGGGCTTGCAGCCCTGCAAGTTCGGCTTGAAGGGTGGCGAGAAAGGCTTTCAGTTCACTGGGTTTTGCGGCCATTGGGGTTTCCTGGGTAGGTTGAGAAAAGATCAGCGTTTGCCGACGGTGGGTGAATCCATGCCATGAGGTCCGACTTCCGCACGTAGCGGCGAACGCCGACACGAATAATCGGCACCGGAATTTGCGCATCCGTAATCCCCTTCACGAACGCACGTTCCGAAAGTCCGGCTGTCTGCGCAGCCACGGCAATAGGCAGCAGCGGTGTATCGATGAGGGGCTGATATGTAGGCATGCTGGGCAGTGTCCTGACAAAAGCAGGTAGAGCCACTGCGGCACAATTTCGGGCATCTAAATTCGGATAGATACAAACGCCCGCAAATAGCTACTTCCACCCCGCGGGTAAGACCTGTTTCGTTTCCGCGGGGGCTGACTTAATCAAGTCAAAATAATTGGGGACAGGTTCACAGGGAGCCTCTCTGTTCCCGTGCGTACAAAAGCCAAACGCAGGGGCCCCCTTCACGGGCGGCGGGCTTACATCCACAAAAAGCACGATGAACGCAGTTGTTGGAGCATCTGCACGCTGCGAAGTCGCCTGAAACTGGCATATGCTCTGTTGACCATCAAGGACGTGGATGCAGATACAGACTCAAATACTAGTAGTGGCACTTTGCTGTCTCGCGCAGAGCGCCTTCGGACAAGTGTTCAAGTGCGCGGTGAACGGTGAAACGCACTACCAACAGTCCCCTTGCGAATCAAAAGGGATGACGGGAGCTAAGCTAAAACTTCCACAAACTGCACCCAATGCAGCGGCGGCACCCGCCTTGCCCGTGCAGCAGCAACAGGCCGATGCGCCTAGCCCCCAAGTACCAGCGGGCGTGCCAGTGCCCCCGCCCCCGCTGGGCGCTGTCAAGTCTCAATTGGAGAAAGAGTCGGATATTTGCCTTGAATGGTATCGGCCGATGCTTCGTGATCCCAACGGCGCTTACTACAAAAGCCCTACGAAAGATGGTCGCGTCCTTACCATAGTGGTGTACGCAACAAACGGATTTGGCGGGTACGTCAACAAGGCCGCCTCATGCGAATTCAAGGACGGTCGGCACGATGTCGATTGGACAAAAATTCACGCTCAACGCCTGGGCTGGTAAGTAGTCGCCGTGGCGTGCACTCTGCCCAGCGGGGCTAAAACGCGCATTGAAAAGCATCTTGCGGGCTGGAATCAGCAAGGCGGCGGGGGGCGGTTTGTAACGCTGTAACGCATGTAACGCCATTCCCATAGAGTGCCAAATATATATATAAACTGAAATTTTCAATTTATGGTCTCTCTAGAAGTGCTGTTACACGCGTTACAGCGTTACAAGGTTTCCCCCTTATCCCGCAGCCAGGCTGTATAAAAAGTCACGAGGTGTGAGCCCGTCCGGGTTCTGCCGTCGGGCATGCTCTAGCTTGACCTCCGCAGACGTTGCGTCTGTCCACCTCTCCCGGTTGCGCAAGATGGAAACGCGCGCGGGCAGGTCTTGCCCCTGAAGCCGTACAACTTTGGGATAGGGCACGATGCCGAATTGCTCCAGGGTTCGACGGCCCCCCGCGGTCAATGCAGTGTCGGGAACCCCGTCCCCCATTAATACACGTGAGATGTCAGCCGCTGTGATGATGTCCACCGGCCAATGTGCCACCAGCATCTCGCACGCCTCCGCCATCGGCGTTTGACTCGCACGTGTAGCGGCGCACTTGGCCTCGGACTGTGCCGCATGCGCGCCAGGGTTGAACTCACCAATATCCCGCGCGCCTAGGAAAGCCGCCACGGAGGCGATAAACATTGGGTCGTGCAGCGCGCGGTACAAACGGCTGTAGTACGCAGCATCGCGCGGCGGCGCGTCAACCGATACCACTTCAATGCGCCGGTCGCCGCGCTCCATGGGGATGGCGCTGAGATGGTTTGAAAACATCAAAAACCTGCATGCATTGAACTCGACGTACTGCCGTCCAAATTTCGGATTGATATGCCTCGTTTCTTCAGTGACAAGAGATTTCAACCGCTCGGCGTGCTCCCACTGGCTATCGCGCCCGCCCTCCCGAATTTCATCGACCACGGCCAAAACTTTGCGGGCCAACACTCCGTTAAACCCCGACCGTAACAGCCCCACCAAATCTAAATTGGCAGCCACGCTGCCAGCCCAAACGCGTGCCAGCACAGATGCCAGCCAGTTGCGGCCCATCCCAAAATTGCGCGCAATGTGCAGCCATGCCGTGGCGGGTAATTCACCCGGGCGTTGTTCGATGTGGGCCAGCCAATCAAGAAAGCGACCACGACCCCCGGCCTCTGGAAATAGAAACGTGATGTGCTCAAGGAACAACGCAGCCCCCGCGGGGTCTGTTGCCCTCGTGGTGCGGTCAAACGGTCGCCAAGAATTGAGTGCCGGACGGCCTTCCGGGTCGAGTAGTAACAGGCCCCCGCCAGCCTTGAATGTCCGGGAAAAGGCGCTCTTCCGGTGGGGCGACGCTTTCCATAACCTGCTGATTGGCACGTCTTCGTCGGGCTGTTCTTTCTTCTGGCCATCGCGAAGCTCTTTCGGTGGGCGTTTCACCGGCATGGTGCTTGCCGCGTAGGCGTTCGCCCAGTCCACAAATGCAGAGTCACAGCCGGGGTTGAATATGTCTGCAACACGGGAGCCATCCTGTAAAAACACAAACCGCCCCAGAGCCCCGTCAAGTGTCAGCTGGTCCGGCACGGGAATACGGTAGGCCCCATCTCCAACCCGCTGGTTTTCGGTGCGCTGGTGCTCGCGCCGCGCGCGGGCAAGCTCATCCCGTTGTTCCGCGGTCACGTCCTCGTCGCTCACATCCGTAAATCCCTCCAGCCGGGCTGCGCTGAACTGGCGCTCACAGTCACCCTCCGCAAGTTCCTGGTAACCAAGGTAATCGAGCACGACACTGGCCGTCCAGGCATCGAACGTGCCATGTAGCGGGTCGCTGGCATGGTCCGATTGCCACAGGCCATCGCGCCCGGGGATAGCACGCACACACGGCGCACCCGTTGCGGTGGGCGGTGCCCAGCGCCCGCTATCGTGGCGTGTGTAATTGTGCTTCTCCAGGATATCCGCAACGTCGTGTAAATCATTGAACTCGGCGCGGTAGGGCGATGGATACGCCAACTTGCCGCCCTTCGATGAAACGGCCAATTGAACATCCGGGCCACAAAATAATCGTTGCTGCTGGTGCAGAAACTCCACGTCTTCAGACAGCCTTAACCACCAGATCAGAAACGCGGGCGGTAGCTCTGGGGCCTTGTCCAAGGTAAACCCGTTTGCATTGTGCTGCTCGTACGGTCCTTCACCCGTGGCGGTGCGGTAAACGGTCCCCGGCAGGCAATCTTGCAGGTTAGAGGAATGCGCCCGCAGTTCCAAAAGTGTCCCTTGAGTTTTGGTCTTGAACGTCACCCAACGCAGACGGGCTGCAATCTCGGCGGGGATATGGAACGTAGACCGACCCCCGCTACCGGGACGGGTTGAAGATGTGCGCACACCAGCAGCCATCGCATCTTCCAACACAAAGCCGCACCGCTGTAGACCCTCTCGTGCAGGCTCCACGTTATCGGGGTCAATACTGCATAGGCCATTGACGGCTAACAGAACACCGTAGCCCCCTGCCGTAGGGTCTATGACTGCGACATGGCTCAACTGCCAATCATCACCCACAGGGCGCTTTGACATAGGGTGTAAGGTGCATAGCTTGAAGCCCAGTGCAAGCAAACGGTGCGCTTCGGCGTGGGGGGTAGTATTTTTTTCAGGCACAGATGCCCCTTCGTAATATCGAATATTGCAAAATTCAGAGATGGAAGCTGCCCCACCAAACAGCGGGGCAGTCGGCGGGGTTATCCGTGGGGCTGTGGGGTCGTTGCCAACGTCAGGTAATACCCACTTGCCCCTTTTCCGCAGTCGGCAACCCGATGGCCGATGTGGAGTACAGAGCCAGCGCCGCCCCCGTGGAAGTGCTTGCCTCCGCAAAACGGGCACCGTGGCACCACCAATCGCCAGAAACCATCCAGTGCTCGGCGGGGTGGCTCGACCCATTTGACAGTCGCGATTACGGTAGGGTCGGTCATGCTGTGCCGCTCCGAACTGCAAACTCCAGCGCGGCATCGAACTGCCCAGGTCGCAGGCCCAGCGCCGTGTCCATATGCTGCTCAAACCCTGCTTTGCCTTTGGCCTGTGCCCAGGCTGCGCTTAGCGTGACCGGCGGCAAACCCAAGGCATCCGCGATACGTTGAACCAGCGCGCGCCGTGTGAGCTCTGCCGCCCTCCGTGTCACTTCTGCCCGGTATTGGGGCTGCTGCTCCATGCGTAGCGCGCAAATTTTGCAAACAGCCAGCCCGCCACCTACCAACCCTGCGGGCTGCACGACTCCGCCCATGGCGGTTACCTCCTGTTCGCAACCCGCGCAGGCGAAACTACCAAGGCGGCCCCAATTTGGATGTGATTTCATGCTGCACCGCCCAACACGCGACGGGCATGCAGTTGCACCACCAAGGTCCGGATTTCAGTTTCAGATTTTCCCGCGATCCGCGCCGCATTAATCGCGGCCACTTCTACGTCGGGCCAGCCAACAGAACGTTGGCCGATAGGCACGGGCTTCGGAAACAGCCCGGCCCGGATTGCGTTGTAAATGCTGGCGTGGCTGCGGTGGCCCGTTTCTGCCTTCACGGCTGGCATGCGTAAGATTGACATTGTTCACCCCTATCCGGCTTTGTCTGCCGTTGTTTCGATGGTGTAATGTCGTTTTTTGCTGCCACCTGTAGGGGCAGCTGCCCAAAGCAAATAGGCAACTGCCCAAAAGCGCCTTATTTCATCAACGATGCGTGAGCAGCTTTAGCCGCCTTCAGGTGGTTCTCGATGGTGGTTTCTCCAATAGAAACGCCCTGACTAGCTGCCATTCCCTTGATCACACCGGCAGTTTTTGCATGCGTGGAGAGGTCAAGCTTCGCACCAACGCAAAGCACGCCAATGATTGCCAGCAAGATGTTTCGCTCCTTTGATGCCAAAGGCTTCTCCGAAACCTCTGCGGAGTAGCCCTGTGGGAGGAACTCTGCGGGGACGGCCCATTGCATGTCGTCACAGAATTTCCGAAATACCGCCGTATCGATTTCCCAAAATAGAGCATCTTCGTACGAGTCGTCGATATTAAAGTCGGCACCTATGCGTACGGTCCGCCTTTTTATATCCAGGTTTCCGTTGCGTGCCCATTCGTACGCGACAAAGGTACGTTCTCCCTGCTGACGGATACCGTCCAACGCATGCGCGGTTTGCCCGGATGCCGGGGCTGCGTCAATCTCATATCCAAGTGATAGGCCCACCGCATCATGAATTGACAAGGACGGCAGGGAGTTGGCCCATGCCCAATCTACACTCTTTGTGCTCAAGTTATCTCCTGAAAAATCTGACTCAAATCTTGAAAATCTCAGCGCTTCGTGCGTCGTGCAGCCAGTTGCCTGTTTTTCACGCCGCCTTGAACTGGATCACGTCGGCCCCGGTAGTCAGCTTGTCCAGGTAGTCAGCCCATTGCTGGATCATGGCGAACCGCTGTTTGATGTACTTGGTTCGGTTGTAACTGGTGCCGTTCGCGTCCTTCTTAGCGTGGGCCAGGTTGGCTTCGATTACCTGCCAGTCAATATCCAATTCATCCACCAGCATCGTGCGTGCGCTTGCCCTGAACCCGTGCCAGCTTTGTTCTTTGCCGAAACCCAACGCATATAAGGCACTGCGTACCGAGTTATCAGATACCGGCCTGTCATGACTACGCTCACCGGGGAACACGTAAACCCCGTGCCCGGTCAGTGGCTGGATGCCGCGCAGCAAGGCCACGGCCTGCGTGGGCAACGGCACAGTGTGGGCTTCACCTTGTTCCTTTTCCAGCTTGGTGCGTTTCATTTTCATGCTTGGGATCGTCCACAGTGCCGCCTCTAAATCAAGCTCGGCCCATTCCATCATGCGCAGGTTGCCGGGTCGTTGGTAGAGGTAAGGGGTTAGCTGCAATGCGGTGCGCACTACCGGCCCGCCCTTGTAACCTTTGATAGCCCGCATCAATCCGCCCATGCGCACCGGGTCCAGGATTGCGGCAAAGTTCTTGCCACGGTAGGGTGTCAACCGGCCTTTCAGCCCCTCTGTGATGTTGCGTTGCTGAACGTGGGCGGTGGGTAGCCAATAGTCCCAAACCTGCCGCGCCAGCATCAATACCCGGTCAGCCGTTTCAATCGCTCCGCGTTCCTCCACTTTTTGCAGTGCTGACAGTAGCTCCATGGGGTGAATGTCGATCATGGGCCGGTCACCGATCCACGGGAACAGGTCGCGCTCCAATTGCCGTAATGATCTTTCTGCGTGGCTTTCGCTCCATTGGGGGGCTTGCTTGCCGTACCACTCTAGGGCCACGGCCTTGAATGTGTCGCCGTCGGTGCGTGCGGCTTTCAGCTTTTCGACCTTGCGCACCTGCACCGGGTCAAGCCCGTCTGACTTTTGCGACTTTGCCGCATCCCTTGCCTCGCGTGCCTTCTTTGGCCCAACGTCGGGATAACTGCCCAGCGCCATGCGGCCTTCTTTGCCATCCTTACGGTACTTGTAAAACCAGCGTTTTGATCCTGCCGGGCTTATTTCAAGATACAGCCCGCCGGAACAGGCCAGTCGCGCCCGCGCCTTATCTGGTGGACAGGTAGCGTTTTTGCATTCGGCATCGGTCAGCATGGGGAACAACTCCAGTCAGGAAGTGGGGGAACAGAGGGTTTTCATTGGGAAACGGGGGAACATTTACCCCCAAAAGCCAGCTTATCCCCGCCTATTCCCCCTATTGTTCCCCCGCTTTGGACTACCTGTCAATGCCAGCCCCTGTACGCCACTGCACTGTAAGTCATTGATTCACCAATGAAAAAGGCCGCTAACTATCGCTAGTTAGCGGCCTTTGTCATGCGGTCTGGTGGAGCTGGGGGGATTTGAACCCCCGTCCGCAAGCCTTCTTCGAACAGTTCTACATGTGTAGCCGTCTGGTTTAAGTCTCGCCTTTTGCATCGCGCAGTGGCACGCTATGCAAAACGCCAGTAACCTATTTTCTCGGAGCCCACTAAGTTACCCAGTGAGCGCCCAGCCAAATGAAGTTACCCCGCAGCCTGGACGGTGCAACCTTGCGGCTCCACCACCCTTGCCCAGCCTATTGGCTTGCTGTTGCGAGGCTCACGCGCAATTAAGCGGCGAGTGCGAAACGTTCGTCGTTTGCAGTTAGGTTTTTTCTGCTGTTTTACGAGGTGACAGAACCTCGACATGCCCTGCTGCGCGTCCGAACCCACGTCGAAACCAGTGCAGCCCCAAGTTTGTATTTTAACCGGCTTATGGCAACCAGTGCAGCAGCTCCATTGGCGACTGGATGGTGGCATGGGCACCCCATTGGGCGATGTCTGCATCGCTCCCCAAGTAGCCATAGCCCGCGGCGACCGTTGCCATGCCTGCGGCCAAGCCCGCGACGACATCTCGCTCGTCGTCACCGACATACATGCAATGCTCAGGTGCCAAGCCTAAGCGCCTGGCCGCTTCGAGCAAAGGCTCTGGATGGGGTTTGGCATGGGGAGTGGTATCGCCTCCGACAATAGCGCCCGCTGTTGCAAACAACGGCATGGCCTGGGTGAGTGGCAAGGCAAATCGCTCGGACTTGTTCGTCACCACGCCCCAAGGTATCTGGCGTACGACCAGTTCGGCCAGCAATTCTGGCACCCCATCAAACGCATAGGTCTCTTGCGTCAGGCGGCGCTCGTAGTTCACAAAGAACTCTTCCTTCATGGCGGCGAAATCAGGGTGGTCGGGCTGCATGCCAAATGCCACGCCCAGCATGCCCCTGGCGCCCGCACCCACCATGGGGCGGTAGAGGCTGGGCGCAAACGGGGGCAAGGAGCGATCAGTACGCATTTTGTCGGCCGCACCGGCAAGATCCGGAGCACTATCTACCAAGGTGCCATCCAGATCGAACAATACAGCGCGGATACCGTGGAATGCGGGATGCATGCGCACGGTCACAGCTTTTGCGTCGCAAACATGTAGTTCACGCTGGTGTCGTCGCTGAGCCAGTACCGCTGGGTCAGGGGGTTGAACTCCAGGCCACGGGTGTGCTGCAGCGTGAGCCCCGCAACGCGGCAGTGCCCCGCCAATTCACTGGGACGGATCATCTTGGCGTATTCATGCGTACCACGGGGCAACATGTTGAGGAGGTATTCCGCACCTACGATGGCCATCAGAAAGGCTTTGGTGCTGCGGTGGATGGTCGAAAAAAACACCCAGCCACCCGGCTTGACCAGCGCGGAACAGGCCTGGACCACCGATGCGGGGTCGGGGACGTGCTCCAGCATTTCCATGCAGGTCACCACGTCAAAGCTGCCGGGTTGCTCTGCCGCAATCTCTTCCGCGCTGACTTCGCGGTACTGCAGATGCGGTGTCTGGGCTTCAAGGGCATGGAGTTGGGCGACTTTGAGGGCCTTGCTGGACAAGTCGATGCCCAACACTTCGCCCCCCCGGCGGGCCATGGAGTCGGCCAGAATACCGCCGCCACACCCAATATCCAGCACCCGCTGGCCCCGCAACGGCGCAATGCCGTCGATCCAGTTCAAACGCAGGGGGTTGATCTGGTGCAGCGGGCGAAACTCGCTGTCCAGATCCCACCACCGGTGCGCGAGTTCAGAGAATTTGGCCAATTCGGCAGGATCGGCATTCAGGCTTGGATTCATGCGCAGATTTTCGCAGATTGTGCCAACCGCCCGCTCCGCGATGGCATGAAACCCCACATAAAAAAGCCCCGTGGGCTAAGGCACACGGGGCTTTTTTTGGAGCCAGACGGGTCTGGCATCCGGTGCAAGAATTACTTGTTGCGCGTACCAACCACTTCGATTTCTACGCGGCGGTTCTTGGCACGGCCTTCGGCGGTCTTGTTGTCAGCAACAGGTTGCTTCTCGCCCTTGCCTTCGGTGTACACGCGGTTCTTTTCGATGCCGCTAGACACCAAGTAAGCCTTCACGGCTTCAGAACGGCGAACCGACAGCTTCTGGTTGTAAGCATCGCTGCCCACGGAGTCGGTGTGACCCACGGCAATGATGACTTCCAGGTTGATGCCCTTGACTTTGCTGACCAGATCGTCCAGCTTAGCTTTGCCTTCTGGCTTCAGCACAGACTTGTTGAAGTCAAAGAATGCATCTGCTGCGTAGGTCACCTTTTCGGCAACCATCACAGGGGCCACAACTGCGGGAGCAGGTGCTGCGGCTGCGGGAGCAGGCGCAGCGGGAGCTGCCGCTGGTGCGGGAGCAGCAGGTGCAGGAGGAACAATAGCGCCATCGCAACCTGGAGCTGCAGTTGCAGGGGTCCAGAAGTTGTCACGCCAGCACAGTTCGTTGGTGCCGTTCTTCCAGACCAACTCGTTGGTGCCGTTCTTCCAGTTGTCAACGGTTTGAGCGCCCGCGGCGGTTACAAGCGCTGCGGAGGCAAACAACATTGCCACTTTATTCAATTTCTTCATGGTTCTCCTCTTGGGGAAAAAGCCGCAGCAGCGCTGCGAAACGGGACGTTTACAGTGACCATCACTGTAGACGTTCATTGAATTGTGCCACAGGGCTAAGGGGAAACGAGTAGGACAGCAGGCATGCACGACGGTATACGCTGGCATTAAGGAACATGTGTTGCTGTGTGGCGACAGTCACTTGGCCCTAAAATAGTTGACCTCCGCTGTATGACGTTTGCCTCTCTATGACCCAGTTCGCCAAAGAAACCTTGCCTATCAGTCTTGAAGAGGAAATGCGCCGGAGCTATCTAGATTACGCGATGAGCGTGATTGTGGGTCGCGCCCTGCCGGATGCGCGTGACGGCCTCAAGCCAGTGCACCGGCGCGTGCTGTTCGCCATGCACGAGCTCAACAACGACTGGAACCGCGCCTACAAGAAGTCGGCCCGTATTGTGGGCGACGTGATTGGTAAGTACCACCCCCACGGCGACAGCGCGGTCTATGAAACCATCGTTCGCATGGCGCAGGATTTTTCTCTGCGCCACATGCTGGTCGATGGCCAGGGCAACTTCGGTTCGGTCGATGGCGACAACGCCGCAGCCATGCGTTACACCGAAATCCGCATGTCCAAGATCGCCCACGAGCTGCTAGCCGATCTGGACAAGGAAACGGTCGATTTCGGCCCCAACTACGACGGCAGCGAACAAGAGCCGCTGGTCATGCCCGCGCGCTTCCCCAATCTGCTGGTCAACGGCTCCTCCGGCATTGCCGTGGGCATGGCCACCAACATCCCGCCGCACAATCTGAACGAAGTGGTGGATGGCTGCCTGCACCTGCTGCGCAACCCGCAGGCCACGGTGGACGAGCTGATGGAGATCATTCCCGCGCCCGACTTCCCCACGGCCGGCATCATCTACGGCATCAACGGCGTGAAAGACGGCTACCGCACCGGCCGTGGCCGCGTGGTGATGCGCGCCAAAGTGCACTTTGAAGACATCGACAAAGGCCAGCGCCAGGCCATCATCGTTGACGAGCTGCCCTACCAGTGCAACAAGAAGACCCTGCAAGAGCGCATGGCCGAGCTGGTACACGAGAAGAAGATCGAAGGCATCAGCCACATCCAGGACGAGTCCGACAAGTCCGGCATGCGCTTGGTGATTGAACTCAAGCGCGGCGAAGTGCCCGAGGTGGTTCTCAACAACTTATATAAGCAGACCCAGCTGCAAGACACCTTCGGCATGAACATGGTGGCGCTGGTCAACGGCCAGCCCAAGCTGTGCAACCTGAAAGACCTGATCGAGGTCTTCCTGGAGCACCGCCGCGAGGTCGTCACCCGCCGCACCATCTTCAATCTGCGCAAGGCCCGCGAGCGCGGCCATGTGCTGGAAGGCCTGGCGGTCGCGCTGGCGAACATCGATGACTTCATCGCCATCATCCGCAACGCCCCCACGCCGCCGGTGGCCAAGGTCGAGCTGATGGCCCGCCCCTGGGACAGCAAGCTGGTGCGCGAAATGCTCACCCGCACCCGTGCCGACGGCGGCATGGTGAATGTGGACGACTACCGCCCCGACGGCCTGGACAAAGAGCTGGGCATGGGCAGCGACGGCCTGTACCGCCTGTCCGAAGTCCAAGCCCAAGAAATCTTGCAGATGCGCCTGCAACGCCTGACCGGTCTGGAGCAGGACAAGATCGTTGCCGAATACAAAGAGGTGATGTCCGAGATCGAAGACTTCCTGGACATCCTGGCCAAGCCCGAGCGCGTTTCGGCCATCATTGGCGAAGAACTCACCGCCATCAAGCTGGAATTCGGCCAAACCAAGCTGGGCGCACGCCGCAGCCTGGTGGAATACAGCTCGTTTGACCTTAGCACCGAAGACCTGATCACCCCCACCGACATGGTGGTCACGCTCTCGCACAGCGGCTACATCAAAAGCCAGCCCTTGAGCGAATACCGTGCGCAAAAGCGTGGCGGACGCGGCAAGCAGGCCACGGCCACCAAAGAAGACGACTGGGTGGACCAGCTCTTCATTGCCAACACGCACGACTACATCCTGTGCTTTTCCAACCGCGGCCGCCTGTACTGGCTCAAGGTCTGGGAAGTGCCACAGGGTTCGCGTGGCTCGCGCGGCCGCCCCATCGTCAACATGTTCCCGCTGCAAGAGGGCGAAAAAATCAATGTGGTGCTGGCCTTGACCGGCGAGAAGCGCAGCTTCCCCGCCGACCAGTACGTCTTCATGGCCACCAGCATGGGCACGGTCAAGAAGACCCCGCTCACCGACTTCAGCAACCCGCGCAAGGCCGGCATCATCGCCGTGGATCTGGACCCGGGCGACTTCCTGATCGGCGCGGCCCTCACCGACGGCAAGCACGACGTGATGCTGTTCAGCGACGGCGGCAAGGCCGTGCGCTTTGACGAAAACGATGTTCGCCCCATGGGCCGCAACGCCCGCGGCGTGCGCGGCATGATGCTCGACGAAGGCCAGGGCGTGATCGCCATGCTGGTCGCCGAAGACGAGCTGCAAAGCGTGCTCACCGCCACCCTGAACGGTTTTGGCAAACGCACCAGCATCACCGAATACACCCGCCATGGCCGGGGTACCAAGGGCATGATCGCCATCCAGCAAACCGAGCGCAATGGCCGCGTGGTGGCCGCCACCCTGGTGCATGCCGACGACGAAATCATGCTGATCACCGACAAGGGCGTGCTGGTGCGCACCCGCGTCAGCGAAATCCGCGAACTCGGCCGCGCCACCCAGGGCGTGACCCTGATTGGCCTGGACGAAGGCTCCAAGCTCAGCGGTTTGCAGCGGATCGTGGAAAACGATGCCATCGCAGCCGCCGCCGAAGCCGAAGCGGGTGAGGCAGGTGAAGCAGGCGACGACGCAGGCAGCGACGACACGGCCCCCGACACCCCCGCAGCGTAACCACGCCAATACTATAAATTTAGGAGCTACTCACGCTGATGGAATAAGCGTGAGCTGCCTAAAAACCTGAAGACATTGCATGACACGCCCGTATAACTTTTCCGCAGGCCCGGCCGCCATCCCTGAATCCGTGCTGACCCAGGCCGCGGCCGAAATGCTGGACTGGCACGGCAGCGGCATGGGTGTGATGGAAATGAGCCACCGGGGCAAAGAGTTTTTGTCGATCTACGCGCAAACCAAGGCCGACTTCCGCGCCCTGATGGCCGTGCCGCCCGAGTTCAAGATTTTGTTCATGCAAGGCGGCGGCCTGGGCGAAAACGCCATCGTGCCGTTGAATCTGTCGCGTGGCGGCAAGGTCGATTGCGTGGTCACCGGCAGCTGGAGCAACAAGTCGCAAAAAGAGGCGCGCAAATACGCCGCCGTGCACACCGCCGCCAGCACCGAGGCCACCGGCTACACCCGCATTCCCGACCCCGCCACCTGGGAGCTGAGCGCCGATGCCAGCTACGTGCACATCTGCGGCAATGAAACCATAGACGGCGTGGAGTTCCAGACCCTGCCCGACCTGCGGGCCCTGGGCTCCCAAGCCCCGCTGGTGGTCGATTTCTCGTCCCACGTCGCCTCGCGCAGCATGGACTGGAGCAAGGTGGGCCTGGCCTTTGGCGGCGCGCAAAAGAACCTCGGCCCCGCGGGCCTCACGGTGGTGGTGGTGCGCGAAGACCTGCTGGGCCACGCCCTGGACATCTGCCCCAGCGCCTTCAACTACGAGACGGTGGCCGACAACCAGTCGATGTACAACACGCCACCCACCTACGCCATCTACATCGCCGGGCTGACCTTCCAGTGGCTCAAGCACCAGACCGAGGGTGCCCAGGGTGAATTGCACGGCATTGCCGCCATGGAACACCGCAACGCCGCCAAGGCCGCGCTGCTGTACCAGGCCATCGACCAATCACAGCTCTACTTCAACAAGGTGGAGGCAGACTGCCGCTCGCGCATGAACGTGCCCTTCTTCCTGCGCGACGAGAGCCGCAACGATGCCTTTCTGGAAGGTGCCAAGGCACGCGGCTTGCTTCAGCTCAAGGGCCACAAGTCGGTCGGCGGCATGCGGGCCAGCATTTACAACGCCATGCCCCTGGCGGGCGTGCAGGCGCTGGTGGACTACATGCACGCATTTGAAAAGAGCCAGGCCTGAACCATGACAGCCACGACACCGCTGAACCCCGCCACCACGCTCGCCGACCTGCGGGTCAAGATCGACCAGATCGACCAGGACCTGCTCGCCCTGCTGAACCGCCGCGCCCACGTGGCCGAGCAGGTGGGCGACATCAAGCGCCGTGAGGGTTCGCCCTTTTTCCGGCCCGACCGCGTCGCCCAGGTCATCGAAAAGATCCAGCAGGCCAACCCCGGTCCGCTGAAGAACCAGCATGTGGCCGCCGTGTGGCGTGAAATCATGTCGGCCTGCCTGGCCCTGGAAGCTCCCCAGCGCGTGGCCGTGCTCGGCCCGGAAGGCACCTTCACCGAGCAAGCCGCCATCGAATTCTTCGGCAGCGCTGCCGAGCTGCTGTACTGCGCCAATTTCGACGAAGTCTTCCACACCACCGCCGCAGGCACGGTGCAGTACGGCGTGGTAGCCATCGAGAACTCCACCGAAGGCGTGGTGGCCCGCTCGCTGGATCTGTTTTTGCACTCGCCCGTGCACGTGGTGGGCGAAGTGAGCCTGCTGGTGCGGCACAACCTGCTGCGCCAGACCAATTCGCGCGACCACATCGACGTGGTCATGGCCCACCCCCAGGCGCTGGCCCAGTGCCAGGCCTGGCTGACCCAGCACCTGCCCCACGCCGAGCGGCGCGCCGTCTCCAGCAATGCCGAAGGCGCGCGCCTGGCCGCCACCAACCCGGCCTGGGCCGCCCTGGCCAGCGAACGTGCGGCCTCGCAGTTTGGCCTGCACATCGTGGCCCACGCGGTGCAGGACGATGCCTACAACCGCACCCGCTTCGCCGTCATCTGCCTGCCGCAAACCCTGGCCACGCCCCCCGCGTCGGGCAAGGACTGCACCAGCCTGGTGGTATCCGTGCCCAACAAGCCGGGTGCCATGCACGACTTGCTGGTGCCCCTGAAAACCAACGGCGTGTCCATGACGCGCTTTGAATCCCGCCCGGCCCGCACCGGCCAGTGGGACTACTACTTCTACATCGACCTGGACGGCCACCCCTCGCAGCCGCACGTGGCCAAGGCGCTGCAAGAGCTGCGCGCACTGTGCGCCTTCTTCAAGGTACTGGGCACCTACCCGGTCGGCTCCTGAAAGCAACGCCCATGTTTGAACAACTCGGACTCATCGGCTGCGGTCTCATGGGTGGCTCGTTTGCACTGGCGCTGAAAAACGCCGGACTGGTGAAACGTGTGGTGGGCTACAGCAAGTCGCCCTCCACCACCAGCAAGGCCCGCCAAATGGGTGTGATCGACATCGAAGCCCCTTCGGCCCTGCTGGCCGTGTCGGGGGCTGACATCGTGCTGCTGGCCGTGCCTGTGGCCGCCACCGAAAACACCTTCAAGGCCATCAAGCACCTGATCACCCCCACCACCCTGGTGATGGACGTGGGATCCACCAAGCGCGATGTGGTGGATGCCGCCCGCCGGGTGCTGCGTGAGCAGGTGGGCTCCTTTGTTCCCGCCCACCCGATCACCGGCAAAGAGGTGTCCGGCGTGGAGTTTGCCGACCCGAACCTGTACAGCGGCAAAAACGTCATCCTGACCCCCATCGAACGCACCCTGCCCGCGCAGTTGGCCCAGGCCCAGGCGGTGTGGGCGGCCCTGGGCTGCAATGTGCTGCACATGTCCCCCGAATCGCACGACGCAGCCTTTGCCGCCGTCAGCCACCTGCCCCACCTGATCGCCTTTGCCATGATGCACGGCCTGGTCAGCCAGCCGAAGGGGCAGGAATATCTGGCCCTGGCCGGACCGGGCTTTCGCGACTTCACCCGTATTGCCGCGTCCGACCCGCACATGTGGCGCGATGTACTGCTGGCCAACAAAGAGGAAGTGCTGGCGCAGTCGCAAATCTTCCAGAAGACGCTGCAGACCATGGAAAGCATGCTCACCAGCAACAATGTGGATGGCCTGGTGCAGATGCTGGAGCACGCCAGCGACAGCCGCGCCGACTGGAGCATGGCCTCCTTGAAACCCAAAAACTGATGTTTGCTACCCCTTTCCTCGACCTCCCTCCTCTCGACAGCGCCAGCGGCACCGTGGTGCTGCCGGGCTCCAAAAGCATCTCCAACCGCGTGCTCTTGCTGGCCGCCCTGAGTGGCGGCACCACCCGCGTGCATGACCTGCTGGACTCGGACGACACCAAAGTCATGCTGGCCGCGCTGGCCACGCTGGGCTGCGGCATCCGCCACACGGCCAACACGGTAGAAATCGACGGGTTGGCCGGGCAATTGAAGGCCTCGCAAGCCGACCTGTTCATGGGCAACGCGGGCACCGCCATCCGCCCGCTCACCGCAGCCCTGGCCGTGCTGGGCGGCGACTTCAGCCTGCACGGCGTGCCGCGCATGCACGAGCGCCCGATTGGCGACCTGGTCGATGCCCTGCGCCAGCTCGGCTGCCAGATCACCTACACCGGGCAAGACGGCTACCCACCCCTGCGCATCGGCCAACCCCAGTTGAAGCTGAACGCGCCGATCCGCGTGCGTGGCGATGTGTCCAGCCAGTTTTTGACGGCTTTGCTGATGGCCCTGCCGCTGGTGGCCCAACAAGATGTCACCATCGACGTGGTGGGCGAGCTGATCTCCAAGCCTTACATCGAAATCACGCTGAACCTGCTAGCGCGCTTTGGCATTACCGTGCGGCGCGAGGGCTGGGCCCGTTTCACCATTCCCGCCGGTAGCCGCTACCAGTCGCCGGGCGACATCCACGTCGAGGCCGATGCCTCATCTGCTAGTTATTTCATAGCGCTAGGTGCAATAGCGACTGGCGGTGACGGCACTTTTGGCTCCAAGGTCCGAATCGAAGGCGTGGGTGCGGCCTCCATCCAGGGCGACATCCGTTTCATCGAAGCTGCCGAGCACATGGGCGCGCAAGTCGTCAGCGGCCCGAACTGGCTCGAAATTAGCCGGGGCAGCTGGCCGCTGAAGGCCATCGACCTGGACTGCAACCACATCCCCGATGCCGCCATGACCCTGGCGGTGATGGCGCTGTACGCCGATGGCACCACCACGCTGCGCAACATCGCCAGCTGGCGCGTGAAGGAAACCGACCGCATCGCGGCCATGGCCACCGAGCTGCGCAAGCTGGGCGCCACGGTGGAGGAAGGCGCGGACTTCATCCGCATTACCCCACCTATACCTCCCACCGCCTGGCAAGCCGCCAGCATCCACACCTACGACGACCACCGGGTGGCGATGTGCTTCTCGCTGGCGGCCTTCAATCCGGCCAAGATTCCGGTGCGCATCGAAGACCCCAAGTGCGTCGCCAAGACCTTCCCCGATTACTTCGAGGCCCTGCTGGCACTGTCACAGACGGCCACCGCCCACATCCCCGTGCTGTGCATCGACGGCCCCACCGCTTCGGGCAAGGGTACGGTCGCTGCCGCTCTGGCCACGCGCCTGGGCTACCACTTTCTAGACTCGGGGGCGATGTACCGCATCACCGCTCTGGCCGCCTTGCGCGCAGGCCTGACGATCTCTGCCGCCGACGAAGCCGCCATCGCCACCCTGGCCCAAACCCTGCCGGTGCGCTTTGTGGATGGCAAGGTCTGGCTGGGCGACTCCGATGTGTCGGAGGCCATCCGCACCGAAGAAGCCGGCATGAACGCCTCCAAAGTCTCCGCCCTGCCCCTGGTGCGCCTGGCTTTGGTGGACCTGCAGCACAGCTTTCGGCGCCTGCCGGGGCTGGTGGCAGACGGGCGCGACATGGGCACCGTGATCTTCCCCGATGCGCCTTTGAAGGTGTACCTGACCGCCACCGCCGCAAAGCGCGCAGAGCGGCGGTATAAGCAGTTGATTTCAAAGGGAATTTCGACTACACTTGAAGACCTTCGCGCTGACTTGGAAGCGCGCGACGCACGGGACTCCTCCCGTGTGGCTGCGCCACTCAAGCCCGCACAAGATGCATTGCTGCTGGACAACTCTGACATGTCGATCGAAACATCGGTAGACCAGGTGTTGGAGTGGTGGCAAAGCAAGCAGCCGTTTGGTTCCAATTAAACCTTTGAACTAAACGGCACCCCAAGAGCCCATTCTGCTGCCTCAGCCGAGTGGTTTTTAACCCTGTAACCCCGGTGGTCCCCCGACCGCCAAACCGCCACACCAGAACCTAACGCAGGTGCAATTCCGCACCCGTCAACCCTGTGCTGTGGACTAGGAAAACCATGTCAGAATCATTTGCAGACCTCTTTGCCGAATCGCTAACCCGCACGGAAACGCGCATTGGTGAAGTCGTCACCGCCGAAGTCATCCGTATCGAACACAGCTTTGTGGTCGTGAACGCTGGCCTCAAATCCGAAGCCTACGTGCCGCTGGAAGAGTTCAAAACCGACAAGGGCGAAGTTGAAGTCCAAGTTGGCGAATTCATTTCGGTCGCCATCGTCGCGATCGAAAACGGCTACGGCGACACCATCGTCAGCCGTGACACCGCCAAGCGTCTGGCTTCCTGGATGTCCCTGGAGAAATCCCTGGAATCCGGCGAGTTCGTCACCGGCACCACCTCCGGCAAGGTCAAGGGCGGCCTGACCGTTCTGGTCAACGGCATCCGCGCATTCCTGCCCGGTTCGCTGATCGACACCCGCCCCATCAAGGACTTGTCTCCCTACGAGAACAAGACCATGGAATTCAAGGTCATCAAGCTGGACCGCAAGCGCAACAACGTCGTGTTGTCGCGCCGCGCTGTGGTCGAAGCGTCGATGGGCGAAGAACGCGCTAAGCTGATGGAAACCCTGAAAGAAGGTTCCGTGGTGCATGGCGTGGTCAAGAACATCACCGAATACGGTGCGTTCGTGGACCTGGGCGGCATTGACGGCCTGCTGCACATCACCGACATGGCATGGCGCCGCGTTCGCCACCCATCGGAAGTGGTTACGGCTGGTCAGGAAATCACCGCCAAGATCCTCAAGTTCGACACCGAAAAGAACCGTGTGTCCTTGGGCCTCAAGCAAATGGGCGACGACCCATGGATGGGCGTGAACCGCCGCTACCCCCAGTCGACCCGCCTGTTCGGCAAGATCACCAACATCGCCGACTACGGTGCATTTGTGGAACTCGAACCCGGCATCGAAGGCCTGGTGCACGTGTCCGAAATGGACTGGACCAACAAGAACATCGCTCCCGCCAAGCTGGTTTCGCTGGGCGACGAAGTCGAAGTCATGGTTCTGGAAATCGACGAAGACAAGCGCCGCATCAGCCTGGGCATGAAGCAGTGCAAGGCCAACCCATGGCAAGAATTCGCGCAAGACACCAAGCGTGGCGACCGCGTCAAGGGCCCGATCAAGTCGATCACCGACTTCGGCGTGTTCGTGGGCCTGGCTGCCGGTATCGACGGCCTGGTGCATTTGTCTGACCTCTCGTGGAACGAAACCGGCGAAGCCGCCGTGCGTAACTACAAGAAGGGCCAAGAAGTCGAAGCCATCGTGTTGGCCGTGGACGTGGACCGCGAACGCATCTCTTTGGGCATCAAACAGCTCGACAGCGATCCGTTCACCACCTTCACCACCATCAACGACAAGGGCCAGATCGTGACCGGCAAGGTCAAGACCGTGGATGCCCGTGGCGCTGAAATCGACCTGGGTGAAGACATCATCGGCTACCTGCGCGCTTCCGAAATCAGCCGTGACCGCGTTGAAGACGCTCGCAACGTGCTGAAAGAAGGCGACGAAGTCACCGCTGTGGTGGTCAATGTGGATCGCAAGACCCGCAACATCCAGCTGTCGATCAAGGCCAAGGACGCTGCCGACCAAGGCGAAGCCATGGCTGCACTGAGCCAGGCTTCGGCCCGCGAAAACGCTGGCACCACCAGCCTGGGCGCCCTGCTGCGCGCCAAGCTGGACAACAACAATTAATTTGCTGTTGTAACTTGAAACAACTTTCATGGCCCGGGTGCTCTGCATCCGAGTCCATGCAAGTTAGTCTAGTGCCAGGCCGATCCGACTCGCAGGGGCGAGCGGGTCGGCTTTGTTTCTAAGCCAACAGGCTTTGCGCAATCCACTCCCCATCCAGTTCCCCCGGGGTGCATTGCGCAAATCCTTTTGAAACCACACCCCTCCATGACCCGATCCGACCTTGTTGAAGAACTGGCCGCCCGATTCAGCCAGCTGACCCACCGCGATGCCGAGCACGCGGTGAAAACCATCCTGGATGCCGTCGGGGACGCATTGGTGCGTGGGCACCGGGTGGAGATTCGCGGTTTTGGCAGCTTCTCCATCAACCGCCGCCCACCGCGCATGGGCCGCAACCCGCGCAGCGGCGAAAGCGTGGCCATCCCCGAAAAGCGCGTGCCCCACTTCAAGCCTGGCAAAGCCCTGCGCGAAGCCGTGGACCTGCACACCGCCGAGATCGAGGCCCGCGAGCTGCGTGAATCCCGCGAGTAAGGTTTTTGCGTCGCTAGAATGCCCAGACGATGGAGGACACCCATGAAGAATCTGGTCCGGCTGCTTAAGTGGTTACTTAAGGCAGCCATTTTTTTTACCCTGTTTGCCTTTGCGCTGAACAACCAGCAAGACGCGGTGGTGCACTTCTTTTTTGGCACGCAATGGCGCGCGCCCATGGTGCTGCTGATCCTGACGGCCTTCGCCGCCGGGTTGGCCCTGGGCATCCTGGGCATGGTGCCGCGCTGGTGGAAGCACCGTGTGGTTGCCAAAAAAGCGCAGCAGCTCCCCCCTCCCACCACCCCCGACACCCCCCGCACGGAACCCCTCGCCCCACCCCATGGACTTTGACCTCAGTTGGATTTTGCTGGGCCTGCCGATTGCTTTTGTACTCGGCTGGCTGGCATCGCGGTGGGACTTTCGGCAGCTGCGCCTGGACAACCGCCTGGCCCCCAAGGCCTATTTCAAGGGACTGAACTACCTGCTCAACGAGCAGCAGGACAAGGCCATCGACGCCTTCATCGAGGCGGTGCAAAAAGACCCCGACACCTCGGAGCTGCACTTTGCCCTGGGCAACCTGTTCCGCCGTCGGGGCGAAACCGAGCGCGCCGTGCGCGTGCACGAGCACCTGCTGTCGCGCGGCGACCTCAGCACCACCGACCGTGAGCGCTCCCAACACGCGCTGGCGCAAGACTTTCTGAAAGCCGGTTTGCTCGACCGGGCCGAAGAGGCCCTGCGCAAGCTCGAAGGCACGGCCTACGAGGCCCAGAGCCGCCTGGCCCTGCTGTCGATCTTTGAACGCTCGCGCGACTGGCCCGATGCGTCCGAAATCGCCCACAAGCTGGAATCTGCAGGCCAGGGCAGCTTCAGCGGCCGCCAGTCGCACTACCTGTGCGAACAGGCCGCCGCCCAGCCCGAAGCCGCCCAGGGCCTGCTGGAACAAGCCATCGCCATCGCGCCCCAGGCCGCCCGCCCGCGCATCGACCTGGCCATCCTGCAGCACGAGGCAGGCCAACTGGATGAAGCCTTCAAAACACTCTCAGCGCTTGCTGAATCAGCACCAGCAGCTATCCCTTTGGTAGCAGACCGGATGGCCACCATTGCCACCGCCGCCGGGCTCACCGACAGCGCATTGGAACTGCTGGAAACCAGCTACACCCACAGCGCCTCGCTGGACGTGCTGGAAGCCATCCTGACCCTGCAACTGCGCAGCGGCACCCCCATGGCCGAGGTGCGCATGCGCTACATCCAGCACCTGGAGCGCGAACAGTCCCTGGTGGCCGCCGCCCGCTGGATTGCCGGGGAAAAGCTGGAGCACGAAGAATTCCACCCCCAGATCCAGCGCGCCCTGGACCACGCCGCGAATCCCCTGAAGCGCTACCGCTGCGCCGCCTGCGGGTTCGAGGCGAAGCAGCATTTTTGGCAATGCCCCGGCTGCCAGGCCTGGGACAGTTACCCCGCAAGACGCGTAGAAGAACTATGACAAAACTAGCTACTCTCTCCCGAGAACAGATGGCCCAGGCCCAGGTGCTGGTGGTCGGCGATGCCATGCTGGACCGCTACTGGTACGGCGCGGTGGACCGCATCAGCCCCGAAGCGCCGGTGCCGGTGGTGCGCGTGACGCGCGAAGAAGAGCGCATGGGCGCATCGGCCAACGTGGCCTACAACATCGTGTCGCTGGGCGCGCAGGCCTCCCTGCTGACCGTGGTGGGCGATGACGATGCCAGCCACAAGCTGGAAAAACTGGTCGCCCAGACCGGCATCCGCCCCTACTTTGGCCGCGACGCTGAGCTGCAGACCACGGTCAAGCTGCGCGTGATTGGCCGCCAACAGCAGCTGCTGCGCCTAGACTTCGAGAACACGCCCAAGAGCGAAATCCTGGCCTCCCAGTCCGCCACCTTCGCCACCCTGCTGCCCGCGCACCAGGCGGTGCTGTTCTCCGACTACGGCAAGGGCGGGCTGGCCCATGTGGGCGACATGATTGCCCTGGCCCTGGCCAGCGGCAAAAAGATCCTGATCGACCCCAAGGGCAGCGACTATTCGCGCTATAGCCAGGCCAGCGTCATCACCCCCAACCGCGCCGAGCTGCAGCAGGTGGTGGGCAGCTGGAGCAGCGAAGAGCAACTGCGCACCAAGGCACAGAACCTGCGCAAGGAATTGAAGCTCGAAGCCCTGCTGGTCACCCGCAGCGAAGAAGGCATGACGCTGTACGACGATGCCGGTGAACTGCACGCCAGCGCCCAGGCCCTGGAGGTGTTCGACGTGACCGGCGCGGGCGACACGGTGATCGCCACCATGGCCGCCCTCGTAGCCGCGGGCCTGAGCCTGCGCGAAGCCATGCCGCTGGCCAACCGGGCGGGTAGCGTGGTGGTGGGCAAATTCGGCACCGCCACCGTCAGCTATGAAGAACTGTTTGTGAAGGATTCGCTATGACCCGCATCGTCGTCACCGGAGCCGCCGGCTTCATCGGCAGCAACCTCGTCAAAGGCCTGAACGCACGCGGCATCACCGACATCATTGCGGTGGATGACCTGACCCAGGGCGACAAATACCGCAACCTGGCCGATCTGCAGATCGCCGACTACGTGGATGCCGACAGCTTCTACGACCGCTTTGCCCAAGGTGCCTACGGCAAGGTCGAGGCCGTATTCCACGAGGGCGCGTGCAGCGACACCATGGAAATGAACGGCAAATACATGATGGACAACAACTACACGCTGTCCTGCAAGCTGTTCGATGCCTGCCACGCCCAGGGCACGCGCCTGCTGTATGCATCGTCGGCGGCCACCTACGGCGGCTCGGCATCGTTCGTTGAAACGCCCGAGTTCGAGCGCCCGCTCAACGTTTACGGCTACTCCAAGCTGCTGTTCGACCAGCGCATGCGCCTGCTGTGCGGCAGCGGCTTTGACCGCAACCCGCACCAGGTGGTGGGTTTCCGCTACTTCAACGTCTACGGCCCGCGCGAGCAGCACAAGGGCCGCATGGCCAGCGTGGCGTTTCACCAATTCAACCAGTTCAAGGCGGACGGCAAGGTCAAGCTGTTTGGCGAATACGGCGGCTACCCGCAGGGCGGGCAGATGCGCGACTTCGTCTTCATCGACGACGTGGTGGCGGTGAACCTGTGGTTCTTCGACCACCCGGAGAAGTCCGGCATCTTCAACCTGGGCACCGGTAAGGCCCAGCCGTTCAACGACATTGCCCACGCCGTCGTGAATGCCCTGCATAGCCAGCCCGTAACACTGGCCGATGCCGCCCGCACCGGCCTGCTTGAATACGTGCCCTTCCCCGACGCGCTGCGCGGCAAATACCAGTGCTACACCCAGGCCGACCTGTCGGCGCTGCGCAGCACGGGCTGCGACCACGTGTTTGCCGACGTGCACACGGGGGTGACACGCTACGTGCAGACCTTGTTGCAGGGCTGAGCCATGTACGCCGCCAGTGTCCCGGTCTTCCAGCGCTACCTCGGACAACTTGCCAGGATGGTGGATGCGGGCGCGGCCCAGGGCTGCGACTTGCAGGCCCGGCTGGTGCCCGACATGCTGCCGCTGGGGCTGCAGATCGACATCGCCACCCAGTTCAGCCTGCGCGCCTGCGCCCCCCTGGCCGGGCTGGAAGTGCCACCGTTTGGCCAGGGCAGCGCCACGTTTGCCGACCTGCACGCCCGCATCGCCCGCGCCCAGGCCTTTCTGGCCGCACTGACCCCGGCGCAGATGGCCGGTAGCGCCCAGCGCCTGTGCACCGACCAGGCGGGGCAGGCCACGGTCACCCTGCCGGGCGAGGCCTTTCTATCGCAGTACGCCCTGCCCAACTTCTTTTTCCACCTCACCAGCGCCTACGCCCTGCTGCGCCAGCAAGGCGTGCCGCTGGGCAAGGCGGACTTTGACGGCTGGCACCGATATGGGTAATTTGCTATTTAATTGGTAGCTTGTCACGCTGATGGAACAAGCACAGGCGGTCTATTTCATCCAGGTCATTTTGCTATGGAAACCTTCACCACCCTGGCCAGTATCCTGGCGGTTCTGTTCGTTGGTGTGATCAGCCCCGGCCCCAGCTTTGTGCTGGTGGCGCGCACCGCCATTGGCAGCTCGCGCCAGGCCGGGGTGGCATCCGCTCTGGGCATGGCCGCCGGGGCCTGCGTGCTCAGCGTGGTGGCCTTGCTGGGGCTGCACGCGCTGCTGCAGCAGGTGCCGTGGGCCTACTGGGGGCTGAAGCTGGTGGGCGGCGTGTACCTGCTGTACCTGGGCTTCAAGATCTGGCAAGGGGCCAAGACTCCGCTGGTGCTGGCCGACGCAGGGCCACTCACCAAGACCGGGGTGCTACGGCATTTTCTGGTGGGCGCGGGCACCATGGTCAGCAACCCCAAGGCCGCCGTGGTGTACGGCGTGATCTTCGCCGCACTCTTGCCGCACACCCCCTCGCTGGCGCTGAGCCTGGCCCTGCCGCCCAGCGTGTTTGTGCTGGAGGCCAGTTGGTATCTGCTGGTGGCCCTGGCGCTGTCGTCGGCGCGGCCCCGGCAAACCTATTTGCGAGCCAAGACGGCGATCGACCGGGTAACCGGGGCGGTGCTGGGGCTGCTGGGTATCAAGCTGCTGCTGTCGTCGTCGCAGTAGCCGTTAAAACTGGCCCAGCATCCACGCCATTATTCGCTACGCAATCCGTAGCTGCTTACGCTCGCCCCATCAGCACGAGAGGCCAATTTCATGCCTCATTTTTTAGCCTTCAAAAGCTGTGCACCGCAGGATTCACGCACCACCAGGTGGGTGGCCACCACCGGCTGCGGGCTGTTTTGCACGTCTTCGCCGCGCAGCAGGGCACGCAGCATGGCCATGGCTTCGCGGCCCAGGGAGATGGTGTCGGAGCGCACCGTGGTCAGCGGCGGCGTGGCAAATTCGGCCATCGGGATGTCGTCGTAGCCCACCAGGGCGATGTCTTCGGGCACCCGTAAACCCGCCTCTTTCAGCGCCTTGATGGCCCCGAAGGCAATGGTGTCGTTGCCCGCAAACAGGGCGGTAAACGGTACTTTGCGGGCCAATAGCTCCTGCGTGGCGCGGTAGCCACTGGCGGCGCTGATGTCGGCGTAGGCGCACCAGGCGGGGTCGATGGGCAGACCGTGGTCGGCCATGGCTTCGCGCCAGCCGCGTTCGCGCTCGTTGACGGCCAGGTACTCGGGCTGGGCAAAGTTGACAAAGGCAATCTGCGTGTGGCCCAGGGCGATCAGGTGGTTGACGGCCAGCTTGGCGGCCAGCGAGGTGTCGTTGCCGGTGGTGTGGTAGCGGCCCACATCGGGCATGCCGGTGCCAAACACCACCAGCGGAATGCCCGCGTCGGCGATGCTGGACAGGTATTGGCGACCAGCCAGGCTGGGGTTGACAACGATCAGCCCGTCGATGCGGCGGCTGCGCACCAGGTCGACAAAGGCCCCGGGCTCGCGGCCCTCGTCGTCGCTGGACTCGATCAGCATCTTCAAGCCAAAACGGTGGCACTCCTCGTTGATGCTGGCCACCAGGTGCGCCAAAAACACGTCCACATACAGGTGCGAGGCCTTGGGGATCACCAGGGCCACGGTGCTGGTGGAGCCGCCGGCCAGCGAGCGTGCGGCGGCATTGGGCTGGTAGCCGATATCGCGGGCGGCAGCCAGCACCTTTTCGCGCGTGGCCTCGCTGATGCCCTGGTCGCGCACGTTGTTCAGCACAAACGAGACGGTGGTGCGCGATACACCGGCGCGGCGCGCAACCGCGCTGCTGGTGGGGGGGGATGTGAGGGAAGACTTCATGGCGAAGGCCGATCGTAGCCGATGCCCAGCGCGCTTACGAATTCCAACACTTCAAGCCGCCATTTTTTACGAAATCCGTACTTTCCCCTAGTGCTAAAGCGCGTAAGTAAATTTATTATTCACTCACTAACACGCGTTAGACACAAAAAAGGAGACTCCGTGATGACCCCCGCTCCATCTGCACCCCACGCACTCAGCCCCACCCGGCGCAGCGAAACCATTACCGCCTGGGCCCTGGTACTGCCCGCCTTTATCGGCTTTGTGGTGTTTTATGCGCTGCCCACGCTGCGCGCCATCGAGATCAGCTTCACCGACTGGAACCTGCTGCGCGCGCCGAAGTTCGTCGGCCTGGACAACTACGCCACCATGCTGGAAGACGGCAAGTTCTGGCAGGGCATGAAGTTGTCCGCCTACTACGTGGTGTTGAACATTCCACTGCAGGTGGTGCTGGGCCTGTTTCTGGCCGTGTCCATGGACCGGCTGACCAAGTCGCTGTTCGTCAAATCCATCGTGCTGCTCCCCTACCTGCTGTCCAACGTGCTGGTGGCCATGATGTGGCTGTGGATGCTGGACCCGCTGCTGGGCCTGGTCAACAGCCTGATCGAAGGCGTTGGTTTTGAGCGCCAGCCCTTCTTTGGCGGCGTAGACCAGGCGCTGCTGACGGTGGCGGCAGTCAACATCTGGCGGCACATGGGGCTGGTGGCCATGCTGTTTCTGGCTGGGCTGCAAAACATACCCCGCAACCTGTACGAAGCCGCAGCGCTGGAGGGCGCCAGCGAGTGGCAGATGTTCTGGCGCATCACCCTTCCGTTGCTGCGCCCGGTGATGGTGTTTGTGCTGGTAACCAGCGTGACGGGCTCGTTCCAGATCTTCGACACCATCGCCGTGACCACCAACGGCGGCCCGCTGGACTCCACCCGCGTGATCGTGCACTACATCGTGCAAAACGCCTTCAGCTTCTACAAGATGGGCTACGCATCGGCCATGTCGATGACGCTGTGCGTGGTGATGATGATTTACACCGTGTTCCAGATGCGGGTCATGAAGGCCTCTGAGAACGACCTGGCTTGAAAAGGTAACCCCATGAACACCATCGTCTCCCCCGCCGTGGCCGATGCCACACCCCACCGCATCCGCATTTTCACCCCGGGGCGCATTGCCGCCTGGGTGGCGCTGGCCACCATGCTGGTGATCACCCTGGCCCCGCTGTGGATGGTGGTGAAAACCGCGCTGATGCAGTCGGCCAACCTGTACACCGAGTCGGCGCAGATCCTGCCCTCCGAACCCACGCTGGCCAACTTCAAACGCGTGCTGGGCTTCATGACCGCCGATGAAAGCCGCGCCCTGGGCGGCTCGGGAGCCGAAATCAACTTTCTGCGGGCACTGGGCAATTCGCTGCTGTTCACCGCCATCATCGTGGTCACACAAGTGAGCTTTGCGGCCATGGCGGCCTACGCCTTTGCCCGGCTGCGCTTTCCGGGCCGCAATGTGCTGTTTGCGCTGTTTGTGGGCTCGATGATGGTGCCAGGCGTGGTCACCTTTATCCCCAACTTCATCCTCATCAAAGACCTGGGCCTTCTCAACACCATGGTGGGCATGGTGGCACCGTTTTGCCTGATGCAGGGGTTTTCGGTGTTCTTTCTGCGGCAGTTTTTCCTGTCGATCCCCCGCGATCTGGAAGAGGCTGCACTGCTGGACGGGGCCTCGTACACCTACATCTTCACCCACGTGGTGCTGCCGCTGAGCATCACCCCGCTGGCCACCATTGCCATGCTGACCGGCATCAATATGTGGAACGAATTCTTCTGGCCCTTTCTGGTGGCCAAAGACGAAGCGCAGCAGGTGCTGCCGGTGGCCCTGCAAAGCTTCAAGTCGCAAACCGCCCAAGGCCAACCCGACTGGACCGGCCTGATGGCCGCCACCGCCATCACCGTGATGCCCACTATTTTGCTATTGGTGGTCCTTGGCCGCCGTGTAGTCGAATCCGTCCAATTCAGCGGCGGCAAGTAAGTTTTCCCCTCAACCACAACCAACCATAACGGAGACAAGCATGACCCTCAAACTCGGCACCCTCACCAGCATTGCCACGGCCGCCCTGGCCTGCATCGGCAGCGCCCACGCCGTCGAAGTCAAATACATGCTCTGGGATTCCAACCAGATGCCCGCCTACAAGCAGTGCGCCGCCGACTTCGAAAAGAAGAACGCGGGCATCACCATCAAGATCACCCAGTCCGGCTGGGGCGACTACTGGACCACCATCTCCACCGGCTTTGTCTCGGGTACCGCCCCCGACGTGTTCACCGACCACCTGGCCAAGTACCCTGAATTCGCCAAGAACCAGCAACTGGTGGACCTGGCCCCGCTGGTTCAACGCGACAAGCTCGACACCGGCATCTACAGCAGCGGCCTGTATGACGCATGGGGCCGCGAAGGCAAGCAGTACGGCCTGCCCAAAGACTGGGACACCATTGGCATGGTGGTGAACATGGAGATGGCCAAAAAAGCCGGTGTCTCGCTGGCCGACCTGCAAGCCATGACCTGGAACCCCAAGGACGGCGGCAGCTTCGAGCAGGTGGTGCGCAAGCTGAGCGTGGATGCCGGTGGCAACAACGCCACCGCCCCCAATTTCGACAAGAAAAAGGTGGCGGTTTTTGGCTACCAGAACCCTGGTGCGGGCGGCATGATGGGCCAGACCGAATGGAGCCACTTTGCGGTGTCCAACGGCTTCAAGTTCCAGGACAAGCCCTGGGACACAAAGTTCTACTACGACAGCCCCAAGCTGGCCGAGACGCTGGACTACCTGGCCGGTCTGCCGGGCAAGGGACTGTCGTCCAGCTTCGAGAACACCAAGTCACTGGGGTCTGATGCCATGTTTGTGGCCAAGAAAGTCGCCATGGTGCCCCAGGGCTCGTGGATGATCACCTACTTCAAAGACAACGCCAAGTTCGAGCACGCCTGGATTCCGCTGCCCACCGGCCCCATCGGCTCGCGCGCCACCATGTTCAACGGCCTGGCCGACTCCATCTGGACCGGCTCCAAAGTGCAGGCCGAAGCCTGGAAATGGGTCAAGTACATGGGGTCAACCGACTGCCAGAACGTGGTGGCCGGGTACGGCGTGGTGTTCCCTGCCATCAAGGGCATGGCCGAAAAAGCCATCGAGGTACAAAAAACCAAGGGCGTGGACTCCAGCGCGTTCCTGACCATGGCCAAGTCCAAGACCTTCCTGGCCCCCATCGCCGACGGCGGCTCCGAGATCACCGAAATGATGACCGCCGCGCTGGAAGCCGTGCTGGTGGGCAAGTCCGATGCCACCTCCGCCCTCAAAGCCGCCAACTCCAAGATCAACGCGCTGAAGAAATAGCAACGCCCCTGGCTGCACTGCGCCCCGAGCGCGGTGCAGCCTCTTTCCACACACCACCCACTAGAGATACGCCATGACACGCCGCATCAAGATCACCCTCATCGGGGCTGGCAGCATTGTTTTCACCCGCAACCTGCTGGGCGATATTTTTTCCTACCCCGAGCTGGCCGATTGCGAAGTGGCCTTGCACGACATCGACGAACACCGCCTGCGACTGGCCGAAATGGTGGCACAGCGCCGGGCCGCCGCCCTGGGCGTGCAGCCCCTGATCACGGCCAGCACCGACCGCCGCCGGGCACTCGATGGCGCCCAGTTCGTCATCAGCACCATCCAGGTCGGCGGCTACAAGCCCGCCACCGTGACCGACTTCGAAATCCCCAAGAAATTCGGCCTGGAGCAAACCATTGGCGACACCCTAGGCATTGGCGGCATCATGCGCGGCCTGCGCACCATCCCCGTGCAGTTGGCCATGCTCAAGGACATGGAAGACGTGTGCGCCCCCGGTGCCATCCACCTCAACTACGTCAACCCCATGGCCATGATCACCTGGGCGCTGAACCAGGCCAGCAAGCGCATCCCCACCGTGGGCCTGTGCCACAGCGTGCAGCACACCGCGCACGAGCTGGCGCACGACCTGGGTATTCCGGCAGAGGAAATCGACTACACCTGCGCGGGCATCAACCACATGTCGTTCTACACAAAGTTTGAGCACAAGGGGGTCGATCTGTACCCGCGCCTGCGCCAGATTTATGCCGAAGGAAAAGCCCCCGACTGGAACCGCGTGCGGTATGAGATGCTGAACCAGCTGGGCCACTTCCCCACCGAGTCCAGCGAGCACTTTGCCGAATACGTGCCATGGTTCATCAAAAAGGGCCGCGAAGACCTGCTGACCAAGTACAACATTCCGCTGGACGAATACCCCGGCCGCTGCCAGATTTTTGAACACGCCTGGCCCTACATCGAGCGCGAGCTGCAAGCCCCCGGCACGCAAGACGTGCAGGCCCTGACCGCCGAGCTGGAGGCCGCCAACATCCATGTGATGCCGCGCAACATCACCGAAGCCGCCCGCCTGCTGGAGGGCCTGAACGCGGTGAACCGCTCGGTGGAATACGGTGGCCAGATCATCCACTCCATGGTCAGCGGCACGCCGCGCGTGGTGTATGGCAATGTGCTGAACCACCACCTGATCGACAACCTGCCCCAGGGCTGCGCGGTGGAAGTGCCCTGCCTGGTGGATGCCAACGGCGTGCAGCCCACCCGCGTGGGCAAGCTGCCCATCCAGCTGGCGGCGCTGATGCGCACCAACGTCAACGTGCAGGAGCTGGTGGTGGCCGCCATCACAGAGCAACAGCGCGAACACGTCTACCACGCCGCCATGCTCGACCCGCACACCGCCGCCGTGCTCGACCTGTCGCAGATCCGCGCCATGGTGGATGAACTGCTGGTGGCGCACCGCGCCTTCCTGCCCGACTACCTGCAAGCTTAAACAAAGAGGCACCACCATGGCCAGCATCGAACTGCGTTCCGTCAACAAAACCTATGGCAACGACGTGGCGGTGATCCGCGACGTGAACCTGCACATCCAGCAAGGCGAGTTTTGCGTCTTTGTCGGGCCGTCGGGCTGCGGCAAGTCCACGCTGTTGCGCATGGTGGCCGGGCTGGAGGACATCACCAGCGGCGACCTGCTGATCGACGGCCAGCGCATGAACGACACCCAGCCCGCCAAACGCGGCGTGGCCATGGTGTTCCAGAGCTATGCGCTGTTTCCCCACATCACTGTGTACGACAACCTGGCCTTCGGCATGACGCTGAACAAGGTGGACAAGACCGAAATCCGCCGCAAGGTGATGGAGGCCGCCAAGGTGCTGCAACTGGAGCACCTGCTGGACCGCAAGCCCAAGGCCTTGTCCGGCGGGCAGCGCCAGCGGGTGGCGATTGGCCGCGCCATCGTGCGCGAGCCGGGGGTGTTTTTGTTCGACGAGCCGCTGTCCAACCTGGATGCCTCGCTGCGGGTGCAAACCCGTTTCGAGATTGCCAAGATCCACCGCGACTTCGGCAAGGCCAGCACCATCTACGTGACCCACGACCAGGTGGAAGCCATGACCCTGGCCGACCGCATTCTGCTGCTCAACGCCGGGCCCGCCGTGCTCACCGAGGGCAGCGTGGCCCAGTGCGGCAGCCCGCTGGAGCTGTACCACCGGCCCCGCAACCTGTTTGTGGCGGGCTTCATCGGCTCGCCCAAGATGAACTTCCTGGAAGGCCGCCTGGTCGAGGGCCGCAGCGACATTGCCAAGGTACAACTGACCGGCGGCGAGGTGGTGGAAGCCATGGTGGACGGCAGCGCGCTGCAACCCGGCCAACCCGTCACCATCGGCATCCGCCCCGAGCACACCCTGCTGGGCACCGCCACCCAAAGCATCACGCGCCAGGTGCACTGGCAAGAGCGCCTGGGCGAGTCCACCTATTTGTTTCTGGACAGTGGCGTGGCCAACCAGCCCCTGGTGGTCAAAGCCCCCGGCCAGTTCCACGCCGACCCCGGCCAGCGCGTGGCGGTATCGCTGCCCGCAGCCGCCATGCATGTGTTTGACGACAAGGGCCACGCGCTGGAGCGCCGCATCCCCATCGCCGACATGCTCATCCCCCACGCTGCCTAACCGAAAAAAATGACTGCTGAATTCATCCTCCTGCACAGCCGCCACAGCTCCCTGGTCCTCGAATGCCCACCCAACGAGGCCCCCCTGTGGCGCTACTGGGGCCCGCGCCTGCCCGATGGCAGCACGCCAGGCCAGGCGCTGCGCGGCACCCGCCCGCTGCCGTCCTTCATGCTCGACTTCGACCAGCCGCTCACCGTGCTGCCCACCTTTGGCGTGGGCTGGTTCGGCCAGAGCGCGCTGCTGGCGCACCGCGCCGGTCTGGATTTCGCCCAGGCCATCACCCAGTGCGAGGTGGAATGGACCACGCCCGGCAGCGCCGTGGTGCTGCACCTCACCGACGCGGTGGCGCAACTGCGCTTTGACGTGTCGATCGCATTGGACGCAGATACCGATGTGCTTACGCTGCAAACCACGCTGACCAACCTGGGCGATGCAGACATCGACGTGCAATGGCTGGCCGCGGGCACCCTGCCCCTGCCCGGCGATGCGGCCACCGTGCGCTCGTACGCGGGCCAGCACAACCACGAATTTTTGTTGCAAACCGACACCCTGGGCCGCAACCAGTGGCGGCGCGAAAACCGCCGTGGCCGCACCTCGCACGACTGCTTTCCCGGCGCGGTGGTCACCACCCCCGGCAGCACCGAGCACACCGGCCTGGTGTTTGGCGCGCACCTGGCCTGGTCGGGCAACCACCAGCAAACCATCGAATGGCTGCACGACGGCCAGTACCAGTGGCAAATGGGCGAGTGGCTGGCCCCCGGCGAAGGCCGCCTGGCCACCGGCACCAGCCTGCACACGCCCGAGATCATCGCCACCTGCTCCACCGGGGGCCTCAACGGCCTGGCCGCCAACTTCCATGCGGCCCTGCGCGCACGCATGGCCTGGCCCGGCGGCGAAATGCGCCCACGCCCGGTGCACCTCAACACTTGGGAGGCGTTTTACTTCGACCTGGTGCCCGGCGACGTGATGGCCCTGGCCGATGCCGCCGCCAAGGTCGGCGTGGAGCGTTTTGTGCTGGACGACGGCTGGTTCCACCGCCGCCACCACGACCGCGCCGCCCTGGGCGACTGGT